>NZ_CP114905.1:4827000-5489000 GCF_027497195.1 Streptomyces sp. WMMC500 | reverse complement strand
GCGCGCCCCGCCCGAGCTCGGTCCAGCCGAGGCGGCCGGCCCAGGGCTGGGCGGTCGCCGGGTCGACGGCGCCGGGGCGGCGACCGCCGACGCGGCCGGACTGGAACGGGACGAGGGAGGCGTGACCCAGGCGCACATACGCGCGGCCGGGCATGGACTTGGCGATGAACCCGGCGTCCGGGGCGTCGATGACGTCCGCGGACTCGCCGCCGTCGGTGACGCGCAGCGCGATGCGCAGGTTGGTGTTCGCGCGGATCTCCGGGGAGACCACGCCGCTGGGCCGCTGGGTGGCGAGCATCAGGTGGATGCCGAGCGAACGGCCGCGGGCGGCGATGTCGACCAGGCCGGTGACGAAGTCGGGCAGCTCGCGGACCATGGCGGCGAACTCGTCGATGACGAGCAGCAGCCGGGGCAGCGGCGCGTACCTCCCGGGCTCGCGGCGCAGCAGGTCCTGGAAGTCCTCGATGTCCTTGGCCTCGGCGTCGGCGAGGATGTGCTCGCGGCGGTGCAGCTCGGCGCGCAGCGACTCCAGGGCGCGGGTGACGAGGTGGTTGTCGAGGTCGGTGACCATGCCGACGGTGTGCGGCAGCTTGACGCAGTCCTTGAACGCGGACCCGCCCTTGTAGTCGATCAGGACGAAGGTCATGTTCTCCGGGGTGTTGGACACCGCGAGCGCCGCGACGATCGTCTGCAGCAGCTCGGACTTGCCGGAGCCGGTGGTGCCGGCGATGAGGCCGTGCGGGCCGTCCTTGCGGATGTCGATGGCGAACGGGCCGTCGTACGACTCGCCGATGACCGCGGTCGTCGACTGCCCGCCGAGCTGCCAGCGGGCGGCGATGGCGTCCCCGGTCGGCGGCTCCAGCTCCACCACGTCGAGCAGCCGGCTGGACGACGGGATGGCCGCGTCCTCGGCCTCGCCGCTGATGTCGCGCACCGGGGACAGACCGCGCGCCACCAGCGCGCACCACGCGGGCGAGACGAAGTCCGGGCGCACCCCGCGGCGCCGCTCGGCGCCGGCCTGCTCGACGCGCAGCCGGATCGGCCCCGTGCCGTCGGCCGCGGCGGCGCGCTGCGCGGCGTCCTGCGCGTGGCCGGTGCCCCAGGCGCCGACGCGGAACGGCGGGAAGCCGTCCGCGCCGCCGGGGCCGCCGGCCCCGGCCACCTGCTGCATGGGGATGCCGCCCTGCGCGGCGGCCGTCCGCGGGTCGCGCTCCTCCGGCCTGGGCTCGGCGACGACGATCGCCTGGCACTCGCCGGGCAGGAAGCGGTCCTCGGAGTCGAGGCAGATGGCGAACATCGACACCGCCGGGCCCTCGCGCAGCAGCCGCACCACGCCGGGCAGCGAGCGCAGCCGGCGCGAGCCGTCGAAGACGATGACGATGTCGGGGTCCTTGAAGGACGCCGGCCCGTTGGTGCGCTGGTCCTTGGCGGCCTTCTGCCGCGCGTCGAGCAGTTGGGTCAGCTCGGCGATGCGGGCGGCGACGGTCTCGGTGTCGGTGCCGACCAGCGCGTTGGTGTCGTACTCGCCGGGCGGGCGGGCGTGCGGCAGCCAGCGCGTCCAGTCCCAGCCGGCCTGCCCGCCGGGCTCGGTCAGCACGTAGAACTGGACGTCCAGCGGGCTGTGCAGCACGGCGGCCTGCGCGACGGCCCAGCGGCCCAGCGAGCGCGGGGTGTCGCCGGCGCCGGCGATGCCGAGGACGCCGATCTGCCGCAGGGGCACCGTGACGGGCGCGTCCTGGATCTTCCACAGCACCTGGCGGCGGTGCTCGTCCTGCTCGGGGTCCTCCAGCAGGACTTCGGAGTCCAGCTCGGCCGTGCCGAAGCGGAGCAGCAGATGGTCGGCGTCGGTACGGCGGCGCTCCCAGAGCCGGGTGCGCGGCCCGGTGGCGGTGGACAGCAGGAGCGCGGGATCCGGCCCGTTCAGCCGCCGCTCGTTGCGCTCGGCGACGAGGGCGTCGCGGGCGTCCTTCTCGATCCGGGCCTTGTGTTCCTTGTACTCGGCGACGGCCTGCACGTGGGACTTGCGGCCGTGCTTCTTGTCCATGAAGTAGTTGCCGATCATGATGATCGGGCTCATGAACGCCATCAGCAGGTAGTACCAGCGGCCCATGACCAGGCACATGGTCACGCCCATGACCGCGGGCATCAGCGCCATCAGCCACGGCAGCGGCCGGGCCTGGCCCTCCTTCGGCGGCGCGGGCAGCTTGAAGCGGGTCTCGCGGTCGGGCGGCAGCAGGCGCGGCGGGCGGTTGTAGTCGAGCCCGCCGCCGTCGTCCGAGACGGCGACGGCGGCGTCCGGCGGGGCGTAACGCACCAGCTCGAACAGCGAGTTGCCCACGGCGACCTGCGCCCCGTACGGCCAGGCGTCCTTGCTCCGCGGCGGCTCCTGGGGCGGCGGCGGGGCGGCGGGCGTGCCGGCGCGGCGGCTGCGGCGGGCCTCCCGGCGGGCCTCACGGCGGCGGCGCCTGCGGCCCCGACGGGTGTCGTCGTCGTCCGGGTTCTCCTTGGGCTTGGCCAGCTCCGCGAACGTCGTGCCGTCGAGGGTGGCCTTCTCCTGGTCGCCGTGGACGTGGACCTTGCACGTGCCGTCGGCGGAGACGGTGAGGCTGAAGGCGCGCTCGGGCAACTCCGGGTCGCCCACCCTGATGTGCGTCGCGTTGCCGCTGCCGACGTCGACGCGGCCGAGGCCCAGGCGGTGCACCACGCCGGCCATCGGGCCGCCGACGATGCGCAGTTCGACCAGGCCCGTGACCTCGCGGGGCGGGCAGCCCACCGGGTCGTAGAGGCTGACGACCGTGCCCTCGCGCAGGGGGGACTGGGCGACGGGCAGGCCGGGGTCGACGGCGAAGCCGTCGACGAAGACGGGCGGGGGCGCGGGCGCCGCCGCACCCGGCTGCTGCGGCGGGGCGCCGGGCGCGCCGAACGGGACGGCCGGCGGGGGCGCTCCGGGCGGGGCGGCCGGCGGCGGGGCCGTGGCCCAGCCGCCGGGGGCCTGCGCCGGGGCGGCCTGGGCATGGGCGTGCTGGGCCGGCACGTGGAGGGCGTGCGGCGCTGCCTGCGGTGCCGCCGGAGCGGCCGGCGGCGGGGCCGAGTCGAGCTGGCCCGCCAGGACGCGGGCGACGTCGCCGACGGACGACTCCGCCTCGGCGTCGAGGACGACGTCGGCACGGTCGCCCCCGAGCGGATCGACGACGGTCAGGGTGAGGCGCACGCTGATCCTCCTCGGACGTCCCCGGCTGTTCCCCGGCTTTCCCCCCGCGGAAATGCGTTCAGCCCGGACACTAGGGTCTACGAAACGATATCCGCCCCGGGCTTCGCGGGAACAGCGCGTATCCGGGATTGTGGATAACTCGCCGCCGTGGCCCGGCCGCGGGGTGCCGGGGACGACCGGACGTGGGACACGTGCGACAAAGCACGTGCGACAAAGGGGGCAGCATGAGCCGCTGGATGGAAGCGCTCACGATCGAGCGCGGAGGCTTCCGGATCCGGGTGCCGGAGTCGTGGTGGGAGTTCGACGTACGGCCCGAGTCCCGGGACGACGCCATCCGGGAGATGGTCAACGACCGGGTGCGCCGCAATCCCGAACTGGACGGGCAGCGCGGCGTGCTGGAGGCGTTCCTGCGCAAGGCCGCCAAGGACGCCTGGGCGTCCGGCGCCCTGTACTGCGGCTGCATGGCGGAGAGCTTCGGCGGCGAGGTGCCGGTGACCGGCTCGATCACCGTCTCCCTCATCGGCGCCCGTACGGAGAGCGGCGAGCTGCTGCCGACCGACCCGGCGCTGATCGTCGGCCAGATCAAGCAGATCCGGCCCAAGAAGGAGGGCGACGCCTGGCGGAAGGTCTCGACGGTCGAGATCGAGGGCCTGGGCACGGCGGCGCGCACGCAGGGCGTCGAGGACATCAAGATCCCGGGTGACGACCGCACGATCCGCGCCGTGCTGATGCAGACCTTCATCCCGGTCCCCGGCCAGGAGGGCACGGTCGCGCTGGTCGCGGGCAGCAGTCAGGTGCTGGACCTGGCGGACTCGTTCTTCGACGTGTTCGACGCGATCACGTCGACCTTCCGGTTCGTCGGCGAGTAGGGGGACGCGCCCCGCTTCCCCGTCACTTCGGGGTGAGGACGTCCTTGAGGAACGGCTCCACCGCGCGGTGGAACGCCTCGGGGTCCTCCAGGTGCAGCAGGTGGCCGGCCTCCAGTTCCGCGTACACCCCGCGGGGCAGGACGCGCACCATCTCCTGGGCCTCCGCCCGGCCCAGCTCGCCGTCGATGCCGCGGATCACCAGGGCCGGGCACTGCACGTGGGCCAGCTCCTCCCAGTGCGCGTCGTGCACCCACGTCTCGCGGGCCCGCAGCATCTGCGGGCGGGAGAAGACCGGGCGCCAGCCGTCCGCGCGCTCGGCCATCACCTCGGCGTAGAACTCGCCGCGCGCCGGGCGCGGGCGCTCCAGGATCGGGTCGTCCTCGCCGAACCACTTGCGGACGTCGGCGAGCGTGGCGAACGGGACCGGCCAGGAGCGGAACCACTCCTCCCACTCACGCTGCGAGGCCGCGCCCAGCGCGGATGCCCGCATGTCGCAGATCACCAGCCCGCGCACCAGGTCGGGGCGGCGGGCGGCGAGCTGCCAGGCGGTCAGCGCACCCATCGAGTGGCCCACGAGGACCACCGGGGCGAGGTCCAACTGCTCGATGACGGCCTCGGCGTCCGCGACATACGCGTCGCGGTCGTACGGGCCGTCCCCCGGTTTGTCACTGCGGCCGTGCCCGCGCTGGTCGAGCGCGATGGCGCGGGAGCGGGCGGAGAGCCAGCGGGCGGTGGTCGCCCAGTGGGACGCGCGGCCCATGAGGCCGTGCAATAACAGCACGCCGGGGCGGTCCTGCGGCCTCGTGCCCGGCGGGCCTCCGGCCGGGCCGGCACCGGACCGCTCGCGCGCCGCGATGCTGTCGGCACCGCGCTTCGGCGGATCTCCGTACTCCCAGGCGGCGAGACGCAGCCCGCCCGCTCCCGTCACGTTGATACGACGCACCATGTGGGCCGACACCCCCAATCCGTTCGGCGAAGCTCACGCTATCGAATGCCTATTCGAACACCGAGGTACGCGGCCCAACACCCCTCGTTCGAGTGACCGCGGCCGGGGATTGGCCGCGGTCGACGCGGGGAGACAGAGACCGGGAGGCGGACCCGCATCGGGGACACCGGGTCCGTGGGGAGACGACCCTGGGAGCTCGGGGCTCCGGGTCGGTACGGGGAGGCGGGGCCCCGGCGAGCCATATGCCGGGGCCCTCGTCACGTCCCCCGCAAGCGCGCGGGGGCTCGGATATGTCAGCGGCATGACCCACCCCTCCCTCACGCCGTCAGCGACAGCGTGGCACGCCCTGCCCCCGTGCGCTGCCGTTCGGACAGGAATCTCGCGGTCCGCTTAACGCCAACCGCGACAACGGCGCAAACCCGCCACCGGACCGGGCCGAACGGATCTAGCGCTTGGCCACGAAGACGTGCGACGCGACCTCCGCGTCCAGCTCGGCGGCCTCACCGCCGCTGCCGACGAGCACCCCGCCGGCCGCGTCGGTCACGCTCACCACGGCGCCGGGCTGCACGCCGGCCCGGCGCAGCGAGGACATCAACTGGGAGTCCTTCTGGATCGGCTCGCCGATGCGGCGGATGATCACCGTCCCCGCGTCCGGACCCAGGGCCGACAGGCTCACCATGCCCTCGTCCAGGAACGGGTCCACCTCGGCCTTCTCGCCCAGCTCCGCAAGGCCGGGGATCGGGTTCCCGTACGGCGACTCCGTCGGGTGCTCGAGCAGCGCCAGCACGCGACGCTCCACGGCCTCGCTCATCACGTGCTCCCAGCGGCACGCCTCCGCGTGCACGTGCTCCCACTCCAGGCCGATCACGTCGACCAGCAGACACTCCGCCAGGCGGTGCTTGCGCATCACCCGCGTCGCGAGCCTGCGACCCTCCTCCGTCAGTTCCAGATGCCTGTCGCCGGCCACGCGCACCAGCCCGTCCCGCTCCATGCGGGCGACGGTCTGGCTCACCGTGGGGCCGCTCTGGTCGAGCCGCTCCGCGATTCTCGCGCGCATGGGGACGACGCCCTCCTCTTCGAGTTCGAGGATGGTGCGGAGATACATCTCCGTGGTATCGATCAGTCCGGACATGCGTGCCCCTAGATTTCTCGTGCGGTGGCCCTGCACCAATTCTGACTCATCCCGGTGACAAGTGGACCTGCCGCGTGCTTTTCGCCTGACTTTCGCCGCCGATCTGCGGGAAAAGGGTGATCCGCACCGCCCCGCGGGCGCGGTCACCGGCCCCCGCCGGGCGGGTCCCTAACCCAGCAGCTCCGCCAGGTCCAACGAGGCCGCGACCCGTACGGCCACGTCCTCCGCGTACGCCGCGTCCTGCCGCGTGAAGCCGCGCCGCCCGCCGCCGCGCAGGAAGGTCACGACCCCCAGCGTCCGGCCGCGGCTGCGCAGCACCGTGCACAGCGCGTGCATCGTGCCCGGCGGCCACTTCCGCGCCACCGACCAGCCCTCCGCGATCTCCGGATCCACGCCGCCGCAGCCCGCCCGCACCGTGCCGCCGCGCTCGACCGCCTGGAGCGCGGGGTGCCCGGCGGGGTAGCGGACGGGGAAGCCGTGCGGCCCGGCCGGCAGGCACGGGCCCGGGCCCTCCGCGGGAGTGGCCGCGGCCCGGGTGAGCTGCGCACGACCCGGCGGCGCCCCCGCGTCGTGCGGGGCGCCGGGGGCGGGCGGGGAGCCGGGGTCCGCGGGCGCGGCGGCCAGGTCGACCAGCGCGTGGTCGGCGAAGCCGGCGAGCGCGAAGTCCAGGTAGACGGTCGCCGCCTCCATGGGGTCCTCGCACTCGGCCGCCGCGCGCGACGCCCGGTGCAGTTGATGGTCGCGGAAGCGCAGCACCGAGGCCGCGTCCTCGGCGAGCTTCTCCTCGGTGACGTCCTGGAAGAGCCAGCCGACGCCCAGCGGCACCGGGTACTCGGCCAGCGGCGAGGCGAGCCGTACGAACGCGCCGCGCAGACACCGCCGCCGTATCGCGGGATCACCGCCGGTCTCGCCGCGCACCGTCACCCACAGGTCGGCGGGGACCGCGGCGCTGCCCTGCGCCAGCACGTGCTGGAGCGCGCTCTCGACCTCCTCCGCGCCCTGCTCCAGCAGCTCGCCGAAGGGGCGCCCGAGGAGCCCCGAGCGCCGGGCGCGCAGCACGCGCGCCGCCTGGCCGTTGGCCAGCGCCGGGCGCAGGTCGGCGTCGACGAGGAGCACGCCCCAGGCTGCGTCCTCGCAGAGCGCCTCGCTGAACGCGATGGAACGCTCCAGGTCCATCTGCGCGTGTACCTCGCTGAACGCGCAGTAGACCCCGACCGCGGCGCCGCCCGTCTCGCCGCCGCCCGGGCGCACGGCGGAGGTCTGGGTGCGTACGAGCACCCGGCCGCCGTCCTTGCGCAGCAGCGCGAACTCCTGCACCTGCCGGCCCGGCACGTCCATCGCACCCATCAGCCGCGCCTCCACCTCGGCGGCGTCCTCCGCGCGGGCGGCCCATCCGGCCAGCCCGCGCCGGCCGACGGCCTCCGCGGCGGTCCAGCCGAGCAGCCGCTCGGCCTCGCGGTTCCAGTGGGTGACGACGCCGTCGGCGTCGAAGGCGCACAGGGCGGCGTCCATGCCGTCGAGCAGCGCCCTCAGCAGGTCGGGCGCCGCGGTGCGGCGGTCCTGCGGCGGCGCGCCCGCCACCGCCGGGTCCGCCGCCGCGGGCGGTGACCCGGCGGCGTCGTCCCCTGTGTCCGGAGCGTCCGCGGCCTGTTCGCCGGAGGCGTTCCTGCGGTCCCGGTTGGTACGCCGGGTCGCGCTCATCAGGCACCCCCTGCTCGCCGCGGCGTCGTGTGCGTGGTGTGGTGCACCCGGATCATTCAACTCGAACGTGACGCAGCACACACCCCATTCCCACGAAATCGTTGCACGCCGAGCGGCCCCGCGGGGAGGCGCTGACGCGCCGGATTCCGGGGCGGTGCCCCCGTACCCCCGGGGACCAGCGCGTTCGGGGTCGCCCGGAAATCACTTGAGGGGCCGCGGGGGGCGTGCCTAATGTGTGAGGTACACGAGAAGGGAGGTGGTTCGGCAGATGATGAAGTACCGGACGCGTGAGGTGACTGCGGGCTAGTGGTCCGCCGTCGCGCTTGAGCGCAATGCCGGACCGGGGCGCCTAGGACGCGCCCAGCCGGCCCTTATCCCAAGCAGTTCACCCGACCCGCGGTCCGCCGGTACGTCCGACCGGCTCCCCTCAAGGGGAATGGGCCGCGGGTCGCCCTTTTGTGCGGCGGGCCCGGGACGGGCCCGCCGGCTGTGTCCCGTGCCGCTACGGGCAGAGGCGTTCCACCGTCCAGCCGCCGCCGGCCGCGCCTTCGGTGCGTACGTACCGGAGGCGGTCGTGGAGGCGGTTCTCGCGGCCCTGCCAGAACTCCACCGTCCGCGGCCTGACCCGGAAGCCGCCCCACTCCGGCGGCGCCGGCACCTGCTCGCCCTCCGGGTAGCGGTCCGCCAGCTCCGCGTACATCCGGTCCAGCTCCGCCCGGGACGCCACCGCCGACGACTGCTCGCTCGCCCACGCGCCCAACTGCGAGCCGTGCGGCCTGGTGCGGAAGTACGCCACCGTCTCGTCCCGGCCCGTGCGCTCCGCGGCGCCCGCGACGATCACCTGGCGGGCGACGGGGTGCCAGGGGAAGAGCAGCGACACGTGCGGGTTGGCGGCCAGCTCGCGGCCCTTGCGCGAACCGTAGTTTGTGTAGAAGACGAACCCCCGCTCGTCCACCTGCTTCAGCAGTACGGTGCGGGAGCTGGGCCGGCCCTCGGCGTCGGCGGTGGAGACGACCATCGCGTTGGGTTCGTGCAGTCCGCTCTGCTCGGCCTGCCGGAACCAGCGGCCGAACTGCTCGAAGGGATCGGCGGCGAGGGAGTCCTCCGACAGTCCCGCGGCGCGGTAGTGCGCGCGCATGGCGGCCGGATCGAGGGAACGTTCGGTGTCAACGTCAACGTGGCGCACCCACACATCTTGCCGTATGAGCGGCCGTTGCGGGGCGGGAGTTTGCCCGCCCGGCGCACCCCGTAACCCTCCGGGCCGGGATCGGCGGGGAGTGTGCCCGATCTCACGCCCTGCCGCATGTGGGCAACCCGACAGAACGGCCGCCCGACCACTGTGGAAAGCCCACACCCCCGGCTATGGTGGCCGGAATGCACGCTTCGGACCGCGAGCGACGGCGCCGCGGAGCCTGGCCGGCAGGTACACCCCCCACCATCACATCCCGGACCGCACACCCCGCACCGCTCACACCACGCCTGGGGCCGACCCGTCCGCCGCTGCACACCCCCCGGCAGCGCACGCAACACAGTAGGGAGCCGCCTGATGTCCGACTTCGTACCCGGTCTTGAGGGAGTCGTCGCCTTCGAGACGGAGATCGCCGAACCCGACAAGGAGGGCGGCGCGCTCCGTTATCGCGGAGTGGACATCGAGGACCTGGTGGGGCACGTCTCGTTCGGCAACGTCTGGGGTCTCCTGGTCGACGGCGCGTTCAAACCCGGCCTGCCGCCTGCCGAGCCCTTCCCCATCCCCGTGCACTCCGGTGACATCCGCGTCGACGTCCAGTCCGCGCTGGCGATGCTCGCGCCCGTCTGGGGGCTGCGCCCGCTGCTCGACATCGACGAGCCGCGCGCCCGCGACGACCTGGCGCGGGCGGCCGTCACGGCGCTGTCGTACGTCGCGCAGTCCGCCCGCGGGCAGGCGCTGCCGATGGTGCCGCAGCGGGAGATCGACAAGGCCCGTACGGTCGTCGAGCGGTTCATGATCCGCTGGCGCGGCGAGCCCGACCCCAAGCACGTCGCCGCCGTCGACGCCTACTGGACGTCCGCCGCGGAACACGGCATGAACGCCTCCACCTTCACCGCCCGCGTCATCGCCTCCACGGGCGCCGACGTGGCGGCGGCGCTGTCCGGCGCGGTGGGCGCGATGTCCGGGCCGCTGCACGGGGGCGCGCCCTCACGGGTGCTCGGGATGATCGAGGAGATCGAGCGCACGGGCGACGCCGAGGGCTACGTCCGGCGGGCGCTGGACGGCGGCGAGCGGCTCATGGGCTTCGGCCACCGCGTCTACCGCGCGGAGGACCCCAGGGCCCGGGTGCTGCGGCGGACGGCGAAGGACCTCGGCGCGCCGCGGTACGAGGTCGCGGAGGCGCTGGAGAAGGCGGCGCTGGCGGAGCTGCGGGCCCGGCGCCCCGACCGGGTGCTGGAGACGAACGTCGAGTTCTGGGCGGCGATCGTGCTGGACTTCGCGGAGGTGCCGGCGCACATGTTCACGTCGATGTTCACGTGCGCGCGGACGGCGGGGTGGTCGGCGCACATCCTGGAGCAGAAGCGCACGGGGCGGCTGGTGCGGCCGTCGGCGCGGTACGTGGGGCCGGGGTCGCGCTCGCCGCGGGAGATCGAGGGCTACGCGGAGGCGGAGTCGGGCGGAGCGGGCTGAGGAGCCGTCCGCCGGGCGGGCGGAGGCCCGAAGGGCCGCCGGGTCTCCCGTGTCTGCTACTCACAGTGGCAGGCTAGGCGTGGCGGGACTCCCCATACTCGAGCGCATGGACAAGACGACACACGGCAGGTCCCCCCTCGGTGAGTTCCTGTCCACGCGCCGGGCCCGGTTGAAGCCGGCGGACGTGGGCCTGCCGGACTACGGCGACCGCCGGCGGGTGCCGGGGCTGCGGCGCGCGGAACTGGCCCAGTTGGCCGGTGTCAGCGAGGCCTACTACATCCGGCTGGAGCAGGGGCTGTCGCTCAACGCCTCGCCGCAGGTCCTCGACGCGCTGGCCACGGCTCTGCGGTTGGACGACGCGGAGCGGCGCCACCTGCACACCCTGTCCGGCGAGCCCCGGAAGCGGCGCCGCCGGCTCCCCGCCGAACGGGTCACCCCGGCGGTACGCCAACTGGTGGCGGCGTTCGGGGACTCGCCCGTGGTCGTCGTCGGCCGGTACTCGGACGTCCTGATGTGGAACCGGGCCGGGCACGCGCTGATCGCCGGGCACCTGGCGCCGGACAGCCCGGATCATGCGGCCACGCGGCCCAACACCGCCCGGCTGATCTTCCTGGACGCCCACACGAAGGACCTGTACGCGGACTGGCCCAGGAAGGCGCGGGACGTGGTGGGCAAGCTGCGGCAGGCGGTCGGCGAGTTCCCGGACGACCCGCATCTGGCATCCCTGATCGGCGAGTTGACCATGCGCAGCCCGCAGTTCGCCACGCTGTGGGCCGAGCACCGGGTGCGCGCGTGGGGCATGACCGAATACCGGATGCGCCATCCGGTGGTCGGGGAGATGGACGTCCTGCAGCACTCGCTGCCGGTGCCCCACGAACAGGGAATCCGCGTGGTGGTGACGACGGCGGCGCCCGACTCCGCCTCCCAGGCCGCACTGCACCTGCTCAACCAGAGCACCGGACCCACCACTGACGAGCCGGCGACCGCCCGCACCCCGATGTAGGCGCCCCGGCACGCGCCCCCCTCCACAGCACTCCTGATTCGGCCGTCCGTCGACCGCGGTACCGCATGCGCGCGTGCCGCGGGGGTTTGGCGCGCCCGACTGCCCTTCCGAATCCGAACCCTCCCCCTCACTCCCGGCTCACTGCCGGCCACTCAACTCTCACGAGGAACGAGAACCATGAAGAAGACGAAGCTCAGGATCGCCCTCGCGACCGCCGCAGTGGTCGCCGCCGTCGCCACCGGAACGGCGCTGGCCGCGAGCGATTCCTCCACCGGATCCGAATCCGGATCCGAGCGGCCCCGGATGGACCAGAGCAGGCAGAACGCGCCGGGCAAGGAGCAGGCACCCGGCGTCATCGAGGCCGATGGTCCGGAGGTGTTCCCGCACTCCCTGGACTTCGACGTGCCGTCGAAGACGTTCTACGCCGGCTCCCTGAAGCACGGCACGGTCTCCGCCGTCACACCGGACGGAAAGGTGCGCACCTTCATCGACGACCCGGAGATCGTGTCGGCGCAGGCCGTCAACGTCGACCGCGAGCGGAACCGCATCCTGGTCAGCAACGTGGACTACGGCACCGCGGGCCGTTCCGACAAGGACGACCCCTTCCGCGTCGCCGGTGTCGGCAGCTACGACCTGGAGACCGGGAAGCAGAACTGGTGCACCGACCTGACCGCGCTCACCCTGGACGGCAAGCGGCACCTGATCTCCGACGTGACGGTGGCGCCCGACGGCACCGCGTACGCCGTCGACGAGCTGACCCCGACGGTGTTCCGCATCGACCCCGACGGCAACGCCTCGATCTTCCTGCAGAACGACCTGCTCCAGGGCGAGCTGGACATCCCGGACTTCCTTGACGACGTGGGCATGGCGGCGGTGGAGTACGCGGCTGGCGACCAACTGATCATCGCCATGGCCGACGGCTCCCTGGTGCGCGTGCCCGTCCAGCACCCCGAACAGGCGGAGAAGGTGAAGCTCTCCGCGCCGCTGGCGTCGCCCACGGCCGGTATGCGGCTCCTGGAGGACGGCTCGATCACGGCGATCAGCAGCGGCCTGCTGTCCGGCAAGCCCGCGCAGGTCCAGCACGTGCAGCCGCGCGACGGCTGGCAGGAGGCCACGGTGAAGGTCACCGACACCGTCGAGGACCCCGTCACCAGCGACGTGACCGAGGGACCGGGCGGGACGACCTACGCGCTGAGCGGCGGACTGGCCGACCTCCTCGCGGGCAAGCCCAACGACGGGTTCGCCCTGACGCCCGTCAAGGACCGGTGAGCGGGCGGCTCTTCGCCAGTGCCGCCGTCAGCAGGTGCGACCACTGCGCCACGACGCGGTCGCGGCGGGCGCTGTCGTCGGTGAGCAGGGTCGCCAGGCCCAGGCCGCGGGCCATGTCGAGGAAGCCCTGGACCGTCTCCCGCACGCCCGGCACCGACTCGTCGGCGCCGAGCAGCGCCACCGTCATGCGGTGGGCCTCGCGCCCGACGCGGGCCTCCAGCGCGGCTACGCGGGGGCGGAGCTGCTCCTCGTTGGCGGCGGCGACCCAGAGCTGGAGCGCGGCGCGGAAGAGCGGACCGGTGTAGAGGTCGACGATCCCGCGGACGACCGTGGCGGTGGCTTCGGCCCGTACCGGATCCGCCGCCCCGGCCCGTACACGATCCCCCGCCCCCGCCCCCGGCACCGCACCCGGTGCCGGGGGCAGCGCGCGCAGCGCCGCCGAGCGTTCCGCCGCCACGTGCTCCACCGCCGCCGTGAACAGGTCCTCCCGGGTCGGGAAGTGGTGCTGCGCCGCGCCCCGCGAGACCCCCGCGCGCTCCGCGACCACGCTGACCGTGCTCCCGCCCCAGCCGAGTTCGGCCAGGCACGCGACCGCCGCCTCCAGCAGCCGCTGCCGCGTCGCGCGGCTGCGGTCCTGCTGCGGGCCGCGGCCCCGCGGCTGCCGGGGAGCGTCCGTCAGCGGGACCACTTCGGCTCCCGGCGTTCCAGGAACGCCGTCATGCCCTCGCGGGCCTCGGGGGACGCGAACAGCGACGCCGACAGCTCCGCGAACGGCTCGGTGTCCCGGTCGAAGGCGCGCAGCACCTCGCCCGTGACCAGCCGCTTCGACGCCGCGAGGCCCTGCGGCGACGCCGCCCGCAGCCCGTCGAGCACCGGCGCGAGCAGCGCGTCGACGTCGTCGCCCGCCAGCGTGAGCAGCCCGATACGGGCCGCCTCCTCCGGCCCGAAGCGCTCGCCGGTGAGGTAGTAGCGGGCCGCCGCGCGGGCGTCGAGGCGCGGCAGCAACGGCATGGAGATCACCGCGGGCGCGAGCCCGAGCCGCGCCTCCGTGAACGCGAACGTCGCGCCCGTACCCGCCGCCGCGACGTCGCACGCGCCGAGGAGCCCCAGGCCCCCGGCCCGTACGTGCCCGGTGACCCGGGCGACGACGGGCTTCGGGCACTCCACGACCGCGCGCAGCAGCCGCGCGAGCGCCAGCGGCCCGTCGGTGGCCACGGACGCCTCCGTGGCCTCGCCGAGGTCGGCGCCGGCACAGAAGGTGTTGCCGGTGTGGGTGAGCAGCACGGCCCGTACGTCGTCGTCCTCCGCGGCTGCCCCGAGGCCCTCGTGGAGCTCGGCCATGAGGCGCGCGGAGAGCGCGTTGCGGTTGTGGGGCGAGTCGAGCGTGAGGGTGAGGACGCCGCGGTCGTCGCGCGCGGTCCGGACGAGGGGCGTGCCGGCGGCGGCCGGTCCTGCGGGTGCGTCGGTCATGGCGTGGGGGCGCTCCTTCGGTACGTCGGCGGCGTCAGTACGACTTGGGCAGGCCCAGCGTCTGGTGCGACACGTAGTTGAGGATCATCTCCCGGCTGACCGGGGCGATCCTGGCCACGCGGGACGCGGTGAGCATCTGGGCAAGACCGTACTCCGTGCTGAGCCCGTTGCCGCCGAGCGTGTGCACGGCCTGGTCGACGGCCTTCGCCGCCGCCTCGGCCGCCGCGTACTTCGCCATGTTCGCCGCCTCGCCCGCACCCGTGTCATCACCGGCGTCGTACAGCGCCGCGGCCTTCTGCGTCATCAGCCGGGCAAGCTCCAGTTCGATGTGCGCCTGCGCGAGCGGATGCGCGATGGCCTGGTGCACGCCGATGGCGCCGCCCTTCCACACCTGGCGCGTGCGGGCGTAGTCGACGGCCCGCGCCACCGCCTGCCGCCCGAGACCGAGCGCGAACGCGGCGGTCATGATGCGCTCGGGGTTGAGGCCCGCGAAGAGCTGGAGCAGGCCGGCGTCCTCGTCGCCGACGAGGGCGTCAGCCGGCAGCCGCACGTCGTCGAGGACCAGCTCGAACTGCTTCTCCGGGGCGTGCAGCTCCATGGGTATCCGCGCCCGCTGAAAGCCCTCGGCGTCGCGCGGCACGATGAACAGGCAGGGCTTGAGCGTGCCGGTGCGGGCGTCCTCGGTGCGGCCGACGATGAGCGTGGCATCGGCGATGTCGACGCCGGAGATGAACACCTTGCGGCCGGTCAGCACCCAGTCGCCGCCGTCGCGGCGGGCGGTGGTGGTGATGCGGTGGGAGTTGGATCCGGCATCGGGCTCGGTGATGCCGAAGGCCATCTTGCGGGTGCCGTCGGCGAGTCCGGGGAGCCACCGCCGCTTCTGGTCCTCGGTGCCGAAGCGGGCGATAACGGTGCCGCAGATGGCGGGGGACACGACGAGCATGAGCAGCGGGCAGCCGGCGGCGCCGAGTTCCTCCAGTACGATCGCCAGCTCCGCGATGCCGCCGCCTCCGCCGCCGTACTCCTCGGGGAGGTTGACGCCGAGGTAGCCGGCCTTGCCCGCCTCGGCCCACAGCTCGTCGGTGTGCCGGCCGTCGCGGACGGCGGCGGTGAAGTAGTCGCGGCCGTAGCGGGCGCCGAGCGCGGCGACGGCGGCGCGGAGGTCGCGGTGCTCCTGGGGTTCGAGGACGGCGCTGGTCATGGCTGGGTGCCTTCCTGGTCGCGGGGCGGGGCGTCTTCGACGACGGCTTCTTCGACTACGGCGAGCAGCGCGCCGACCTCGACCTGCCGGCCGGGTGCGGCGTGCAGGGCGCTGAGCACGCCGGTCGCGGGGGCGGCGACCTCGTGCTCCATCTTCATCGCCTCCAGCCAGAGGAGCGGCTGGCCCTGCTGTACGGACCGTCCCGGGGCTATGCCGTCGGCGAGCCGGACGACGGTGCCGGGCATGGGCGCGAGGAGGGAGCCGGGCGGGGTGTCGGCGCGGGGGTCGGGAAAGCGGGAGAGGGGGCGCAGGGCGTACGAACCGTGCGGGCCGTCGACGTAGGCGGGGTGGCCTCCGGCGTACCCGGCGACGTCGAAGGCGCGGGCGACACCGGCGACTTCGAGCACCACGCGACCGGGCGCCGCGGCGAGCACGTGCACGCCGGGCAGGTCGTCGGCGCGTACGCCGTCGCGGGTGAGGCGGTAGCGCACCTCGACCTCGGCACCGCCGGGCTCGGCCCGGTACGTCTTCGCCTGCGGCTGCGACACGATGTTGCGCCACCCCCCGAACCGCGCGGGCAGCACGCCCCCGGGGGCCTGCCGCCGGGCGGCGGCGTCGGCGAGCGCGGCGGCGAGGGCGGCGAGGTGGAGGGGGGTCGGCGCGGTGGGCTCGTCGCGGGGCGGGCGGGTCAGCTCGGGGAGGTGCCGGTCGTAGAACGAGGTCGTCATCTGCGCCCGTGCGAACTCCTCGTGCCCCAGCGAGCGGACGAGGAGGTCGCGGTTGGTCGTGGGGCCGTGGATCCGTGCACCGCGCAACGCGGAGGTCAGGGCGCGGATCGCCTCGGCTCGGGTGGGGGCGTGGACGACGGCCTTGGCCAGCAGGGCGTCGTAGTACGGGGTGACGGTGTCGCCGGCGGCGTAGCCGGTGTCGAGGCGGAGGGTGGGGGGTTCCCCGATCCCACCCCTTCCCGAAACCGGGGCTCCGCCGGGGCTACGCCCCGGGCCCCCGGCGGTGTACGGCGCACGGACGCCCCTGGCGGCCGGGAACGAGCCGCCCTCCGAGGTCCGGGGCGGGCCGGCCGCCGCCGGGAGCATCAGGCTGTGCAGCACGCCCGTCTGCGGGGCGAAGTCCGCCGCCGGGTCCTCCGCGTAGAGGCGGGCCTCCACCGCGTGGCCCGACGGCCGCGGCGGGTCCGGCGGCAGCGGCGCGCCCTCCGCCACGCACAGTTGCAGCGCGACGAGGTCGACCCCGTACACCGCCTCCGTCACCGGGTGCTCGACCTGGAGCCGCGTGTTCATCTCCAGGAACTGCGCCCGCCCGTCCGGCGCCAGCAGGAACTCCACCGTCCCCGCGCCCACGTACCCGATCGCCCGCGCCGCCCGTACCGCCGTCTCCTCCAGCGACGAGACGACACCCGCCGCCAGCCCGGGCGCCGGGGCCTCCTCCACCACCTTCTGGTGCCGCCGCTGCAGCGAGCAGTCGCGCGTGCCCAGCGTCCACACGCCGCCGTGTGCGTCCGCCAGCACCTGCACCTCCACGTGCCGGCCGCCCTCGACGTACGGCTCGACGAACACCTCGCCGTCCCCGAACGCCGCCTCCGCCTCCGCCGCCGCGGAAGCCAGCGCGGCGTCCAGCTCCACGAGTGCGCGTACGACCCGCATGCCGCGCCCGCCGCCGCCCGCCGCCGCCTTGACCAGCAGCGGCAGGTCGGACTCGACCGCCTTCTCCGGGTCGAAGGGCGCGAGGCCCATCAGTTCCTTCGCGCGCGTCTTGGACGCCATCGCCTCGACGGCCTCCGGCGGCGGCCCGACCCAGGTCAGCCCGGCCGCGGTCACCGCGCGCGCGAACTCCGCGCTCTCGGAGAGGAACCCGTAGCCGGGGTGCACCGCGTCGGCGCCCGCCGCGCGCGCAGCGGCGACCAGCAGGTCGGCCCGCAGGTATGTGTCCGCTGCCGCGTTCCCCGGCAGCCGGACCGCCGCGCCGCCCGCGGCCAGCGCCACCCGTACGTGCAGCGCGCCCGCGTCGGCGTCGGAGTGCACGGCGACGGGCGTGATGCCCAGCTCGCGGCAGGTGCGGAAGACGCGGCAGGCGATCTCGCCGCGGTTGGCGACGAGGAGGGTGCGGATCACGGGAGTTCCGGTCACGGGAGTCACGGGAGTTCTGTCCTCCGTCGTCGAGGTGGGCGGGTTCACAGCCGGAACACCCCGTATCCGTCGTGCACCCCCGCGTACGGCGCCGTGTGGATCGCCGACAGGCAGATCCCCAGCACCGTCCGGGTGTCCCGCGGGTCGATGACCCCGTCGTCGTACAGCCGTCCCGACAGGAACACCGGCAGCGACTCCGCCTCGATCTGCTGTTCCACCATCGCCCGCAGCGCCGCGTCGCCCTCCTCGTCGTACGGCGTGCCCTTCGCCTCCGCCGACGCCCGCGCGACGATCGACAGCACGCCCGCGAGCTGCTGCGGGCCCATGACCGCCGACTTGGCGCTGGGCCAGGCGAAGAGGAACCGCGGGTCGTAGGCGCGGCCGCACATGCCGTAGTGGCCGGCGCCGTAGCTGGCGCCCATGAGCACCGACAGGTGCGGTACGCGGGAGTTGGAGACGGCGTTGATCATCTGGGCGCCGTGCTTGATGATGCCGCCCTGCTCGTAGTCCTTGCCGACCATGTAGCCGGTGGTGTTGTGGAGGAAGACCAGCGGGATGTCGCGCTGGTTGGCGAGCTGGATGAACTGCGCCGCCTTCTGCGACTCCTCGCTGAACAGCACGCCGCGCGCGTTGGCGAGGATCCCGACGGGATAGCCGTGCAGCCGGGCCCAGCCGGTGGCCAGGCTCGTCCCGTACAGCGGCTTGAACTCGTCGAAGTCCGAGCCGTCCACCACCCGCGCGATCACCTCCCGCGGGTCGAACGGCACCTTCAGGTCCCCCGGCACGATGCCCAGCAGCTCGTCCTCCGGGTAGGCGGGCGGGGCGGCCGGCGGCGGGTCGGGGTGCGCCTTGCGCCAGTCGAGGCGGGCGACCACGCGGCGGGCGGTGTGCAGGGCGTCCGGCTCGTCGACGGCGAAGTAGTCGGCGAGTCCCGAGGTACGGGCGTGCATGTCGGCGCCGCCCAGCGACTCGTCGTCGCTCTCCTCGCCGGTGGCCATCTTCACCAGGGGCGGGCCGCCGAGGAACACCTTCGCGCGCTCCTTGACCATGATCACGTGGTCGCTCATACCCGGCACGTACGCCCCGCCCGCCGTGGAGTTGCCGAAGACGACGGCGACCGTGGGGATGCCCGCCGCGGACGAGCGGGTGAGGTGCTTGAACAGCGCCCCGCCCGGGATGAAGATCTCCTTCTGCGACGGCAGGTCGGCGCCGCCGGACTCCACGAGGTGGATCGACGGCAGCCGGTTGGCGAGGCTGATCTCATGCGCGCGGAACGCCTTCCTGAGCGTCCACGGGTTGGACGCCCCGCCGCGTACGGTCGGGTCGTTGGCGGTGATCAGGCACTCGACGCCGGAGACGACGCCGATGCCGGTGACGAGCGAGGCGCCGACCGCGTAGTCGGAGCCCCAGCCGGCCAGCGGGCTCAGCTCCAGGAACGGGGTGTCGGGGTCGAGCAGCAGCTCGATCCGCTCGCGGACGAGCAGCTTGCCGCGGGCGCGGTGCCGGGCGACGTACTTCTCGCCGCCGCCCGCCACGGCCTTGGCGTGCTCGGCGTCGAGGGCGGCGAGCTTGTCGAGCATCGCGCCGCGGTGCGCCGCGTAGTCGGGGCCCGCGGTGTCCAGCGACGAGGCCAGGACGGTCACAGCAGCTCCTCGGGGATGTCGGCGTGCCGGGCGCGCAGCCACTCGCCGAGCGCCTTGGCCTGCGGGTCGAAGCGGGCCTGGGAGGCGACGCCTTCGCCGAGGAGGCCGTCGACGGTGAAGTTGAGCGCGCGGAGGTTCGGCAGGACGTGCCGTACGACGGGGAAGGGGGCGGTCTCGGGGAGGAGCGCGCGGAAGCGGTCGACGGTGAGGGTGTGGGCCAGCCAGCGCCATGCGGCGTCGTTCCGGGCCCAGACGCCGACGTTGGCGCTGCCGCCCTTGTCGCCGCTGCGCGCGCCCGCCACGGCGCCGAGCGGCGCGCGGCGCGTCGGCCCCGGCGGAGGGGGCGGCGGAAGGGGCGGCTCCGGTACGGGCTCCAGCGCGCGGGTGCGCTGCGGCGGGGCGACGGGGACGCGGGTGCCGTCGGGCAGCACGGCGGTGTGGGGGACGTCGGCGGCGGGGACGTAGGCGGCCTCGAAGACGCCGTACGGCTGCGCCCTGCCGGGCGGGGCGGTGACGTGGAAGCCGGGGATGCTGGCGAGGGCCAGTTCGATCGCGGCGGAGCTGACGGCGCGGCCGACGGCGGCCTCGTCGGGGTCCCGGACGGCGAGGCGGAGCAGGGCGGACGCCTCCTCCTGCACGTCCGCGTCGGCGCGGTCGGTGCGGGCGAGGGTCCAGCGGACGTCGGCGACACCGGCGAGCACGGGGGCCATCTGGGCGCGGACGAGGGCGGCTTTGGCGTCGATGTCGAGGCCGGTGAGGACGAAGACGACCTCGTTGCGGTGGCCGCCGAGGCGGGAGAGGCCGACCTTGAGGGCGGGCGGCGGTGCCTCGCCGCGTACACCGGTGATGCGCACGCGGTCGGGCCCGTCGGGGTCGAGGCGTACGGAGTCGAGGCGGGCGGTGACGTCGGGCCCGGCGTAGCGGGCGCCCGCGGTCTCGTAGAGGAGCTGCGCGGTGACGGTCTCGACGGTGACGGCGCCGCCGGTGCCCGGGTGCTTGGTGATGACGGCGCTGCCGTCGGGCTCGATCTCGGCGAGCGGGAAGCCGGGGTGGCGGACGTCGTGCTCGGTGAAGAAGGCGTAGTTGCCGCCGGTGGCCTGAGGGCCGCACTCCAGCACGTGGCCGGCGACGACGGCGCCGGCGAGGGCGTCGAGGTCGGCGGCGTCCGGCTTGGTGGGGTCGCCGGGGTCCGCGGTTGCCCAGCCGTAACGGGCCTGGGCGGCGCCGGTGACGAGTGCGGCGTCGGTGACGCGGCCGGTGACGACGACGTCGGCGCCGGCCCGCAGGCAGGCGGCGATGCCGGCGCCGCCGAGGTAGGCGTGGGCGGCGAGGGCGCCCGGCCAGGTGCCGCGCGCGGTGAGGTCGTCGCCCTCGACGTGCGCGACGCGGGCGGGCACGCCGACGCGCCCGGCCAGCTCGCGGACGGCTTCGGCCAGGCCGGCGGGGTTGAGGCCGCCGGCGTTGACGACGAGGGCGACGCCGCGGTCGTGGGCGAGGCCGAGGCCCTCTTCGAGCTGGCGGAGGAAGGTTCTGGCGTAGCCGGCGGAGGGGTCCTTGAGGCGGTCGCGGGCGAGGATGAGCATGGTCAGCTCGGCGAGGTAGTCGCCGGTGAGGACGTCGAGCTCGCCGCCGGTGAGCATCTCGCGGAGGGCGTCGAAGCGGTCGCCGTAGAAGCCGGAGGCGTTGCCGACTCGCAGGGTCACGGGCGGGCCTCCGGGTCGGTGCGGGCGGTGCCGTCGGTACGGGCGGTACGGGCGGCAGCGCCGGACTCCGCGCCGGACTCCGCCGGCCGTCGCCCGCCGCCCGGCGGGCCGGCGAACGCCTGGGCGATGCCGAGCCAGCGCTCCGCCTCCGCGCCCTCGGCGACGAGCGCGGTGTCGGCGCGGTGCACGCGCTGGGTGGCGAGGAGGCAGAAGTCGAGGGCGGGCCCGGTGACGCGCTCGGCGGCGTCCTCGGGCCCGTACGCCCAGACCTCGCCGCCGCCGGGCGCGGTCAGCTCGACGCGGAACTCGGCGGCGGGCGGCGCGAGCCGGTTGACCGCGTACGCGAAGTCCCGCGCCCGTACGCCGATACGGGCCACGTGCCGCAGCCGGGCGGTGGGCTCGCGCCGTACACCGAGCGCGTCGGCGACGTCCTGCCCGTGCGCCCAGGTCTCCATCAACCGCCCGGAGGCGACGCCCCCCACGCTCATCGCGGGCCCGAACCAGGGCATCCGCACGCCGGCCGGCTGCGCCAGCAGCACCCGCCGCAACTCCTCGCGCCCCTGCCGCCACCGGTCGAGCAGCACCTCGGGCGCCTGCGCGGCACCCCGCGCGGCGCCCTCGTCGACGAAGTCGTACGGTGCCTCCTGCGCGCGCGCCAGCAGCCCTTCGAACTCCGCGGGGTCGACGGCCGCGGCGAGCGCGGCGCGGTCGGTCCAGGCCAGGTGGGCGATCTGATGCGCGACGGTCCAGCCGGCGGCGGGGGTGTCGAGCGCCCACCGCTCGGGCGGCAGCCCGGCGACGAGGGCGTCCAGCGCGGCGCTCTCGTCGCGGAGGTCGTCGAGCAGGGAGATGATCTCCGGCCCCGCCATGGTGCGCTCCCCTCGTGACTACTGCGCAGTAGGGTGGCAGCGGCCGGAAAAACAAGCAAGCGTGCTTGCCGGATTATTTCACCGGTGATCACCCGGGGCACGGACGCCTCTCGGGCCTCACCTGCACCGACGGGTTCCCCTCCGGCTGATCACCCCTCCTCCGGCAGGCCTTCCGCCAGGAGTTCCGCCAGGTGGCGGGCGCGGATGCCGGCGAGTTGGTCGAGCTGGGTGCGGCACGAGTAGCCGTCCGCCACGACCGCGGCGTTCTCGGGTGCGCTGCGTACCGCCGGGAGCAACTGGTCCTCCGCGCAGGCCGCGGAGACCTCGAAGTGGCCGCGTTCGAAGCCGAAGTTGCCCGCCAGGCCGCAGCAGCCGGCGGCCAGTTGCCCGTCGAGGCCGGCCTTCGCCATCAGGCGGCGTTCGGCGGCGTCGCCGAGGATCGCGTGCTGGTGGCAGTGCGTCTGGCCGGTGACCGGGCGGTCGAGGCGGGGCGGGGTCCAGTCGGGGGCGGCGGTTTCGAGGGCTTCGGCGAGGGTGCGGACGCGGGCGGCCAGGCGCGGGGCGCGGGCGTCGTCGGGGAGCAGTTCCACGAGGTCGGTCCTGAGCGTGGCGGCGCAGGGCGGTTCGAGGACGACGAGCGGCGGGCCGGCTTCGTCCCCGCCCGTACCGCCGCCCCCGGCTCCGCCCTCCGGTTCCAGCGCGTCCAGCGTGCGCCGCATCGCCTTGCGGGCCAGGTCCAGTTGGCCCGTGGAGACGTACGTCAGCCCGCAGCACACCTTCCCCGCCCCCCGCGGCAGCCCCACCCGCAGCCCCGCCGCCCGCAGCACCCGTAGCGCCGCGGAACCCGCCTCCGGCGACAGGTAGTTCGTGAACGTGTCCGGCCACAGCAGCACGTCCGGATCCCGATCGGTGCCCCGGCCAGCGCCCCGGGCACCCCCGTCGCCGCCCCGGCCCAGCGCCCGCGTCAGCGGCACCCGCGCGATCGGCGGGATCGGCCGCTCCCCCGCCAGCCCCGCCACCCGCTTCGCCACCGCCGCCAGCGGCCGTACACCGGCCAGCGCGTTCGCCACCCCCGCCGCGCGCAGCACCGCCGTCAGCCGCAGCCACTGCGGCAGCCGGCCCATCGCGTAGTGCGCCATCGGCCGCCGCCGCCCGGCGTAGTGGTGGTGCAGGAACTCGGCCTTGTACGTGGCCATGTCGACGTCCACCGGGCAGTCGCTGCGGCAGCCCTTGCACGCCAGGCACAGGTCGAGCGCCTCGCGCACCTCCTCCGAGCGCCACCCGTCCGTGATGACCTCGCCCGCCAGCATCTCGTGCAGCAGCCGCGCGCGCCCGCGCGTGGAGTGCCGCTCCTCGCCCGTGGCCCGGAAAGACGGGCACATCACCCCCGGACTCCCCGCCGGGTTGCGGCACTTGGCGACCCCGACGCACCGCCGCACCGCCGCCGCGAAGTCGCCGCCCTCCGGCCCGTCGTGCGGGTACCCGAACGCCACCGGCACCGGACCCCGCGGCAGCGGCGCGAAGCGCAGGCCGGCGTCGAGGGGGGCGGGGCGGGCGATCACGCCGGGGTTGAGGGCGCCGTCGGGGTCCCAGAGGTCCTTGAAGCCGCCGAAGAGGCGGACGAGTTCGTCCCCGTACATCGCGGGCAGCAGCTCCGAGCGCGCCCGCCCGTCGCCGTGCTCGCCCGACAGCGAGCCGCCGTGGGCGACGACGAGGTCCGCCAGTTCCCCCGAGAACTCCCGGAAGCGGGCGACGCCGCCCGCGGTCAGCAGGTCGAAGTCGATGCGCACGTGGATGCAGCCGTCGCCGAAGTGCCCGTACGGCAGCCCGCGCAGCCCGTGCGCGGCGAGCAGCGCGCGGAAGTCGCGCAGGTACGCGCCCAGCCTCGCGGGCGGCACCGCGCAGTCCTCCCAGCCGGGCCAGGCCTCGCTGCCGTCGCGCATGCGGGTGGCCGTGCCGGAGGCGTCCTCGCGGATGCGCCACAGGGTGCGCTGCGCGGCGGGGTCGGCGACGACGGCGTGGTCGACGGCGTCGGCGGCGCGGCACACCGCGTCGGCGGCGGCCCGCGCGGCGGCGGGGCTGTCGCCGCCGGTCTCGACGAACAGCCAGGCGCCGCCGCGGGGCAGCGCGTGCGCGTCGGGCACGAGGTCGGCGGCCATGCCCTCGACGGTCAGCGGGCGCAGCGGCAGCAGCCCGGCGGCGGCTTCTGCGGCGGCGGACTCGTCGGCGTAGCCGAGGACGGCCAGGGCGCGGGCGGCGGGGGCCTCGACGAGGCGGACGGTGGCCTCGGTGAGGACGGCGAGGGTGCCCTCGCTGCCGGTGAAGGCGCGGGCGAGGTCGGCGCCGCGCTCGGGGAGGAGGGCGTCGAGGGCGTAGCCGGAGATGCGGCGGGGGAGGTCGGGCCAGCCGGGGAGGTCGCGGGGGTACGGACCGAGGGCGCCGGTGGCCCCGTCCCGTACGGCGCCCGCGTCGGGCCCTTCGGCGCCTCCGCGCGCCGGCCCGTCCGTACGCCCGCCCGCACTCCCGCCTGCGGACCCGCCGGTGCGCCCGCCCGTGCGCAGCGTCGCCAGGTGCTCCGCCACGAACTCCTCAAGACCCGGCAACACCCCCGGGTCCCGCTCCAGCCGCAGCGCCCGCCCCCGGTACGTCACCACGTCCAGCGCCCGCACGTTGTCGGCCGTCGTCCCCCACGCGACGCTGTGCGAGCCGCAGGAGTTGTTGCCGACCATCCCGCCGATGGTGCACCGGCTGTGCGTCGACGGGTCCGGCCCGAACGTCAGCCCGTGTTCCGCCGCCGCGCTCCGCAGCCGGTCGAGCACGAGCCCCGGCTGCACGACGGCGGTGCGCGCCGCGGGGTCGAGGCCGACGAGCCGGTTCAGGTGCCGGGTGAAGTCGAGGACGACGCCGGTGCCCACGGCGTTGCCCGCGATGGACGTACCGCCGCCGCGGGCGACGACGGGCGCGCCGTACTCCCGGCACACGGCCAGCGCGGCGGCGACGTCGTCGGCGTCGCGGGGGGCGACGACGCCGAGGGGGACGCCGCGGTAGTTGGAGGCGTCCATGGTGACGAGGGCCCGGTCCCGGGTCCGGAACCCCACGTCGCCGCGGACCGCGTCCCGCAGCCGCCGCTCCAGCGCCACAGCATCCACACCGGTGTCCGTACCCGCGTCCGCGCCCGTCTGCGTATCCATGGCCCCAGCGTGCCGGACACCCCCGCCCCGTCGCGCGTATTGACGTGCCCCACTCGCGCCTCTAACGTCCGACCCCAGAAAGATTCGAAACTAGTCCCGAATGTTTCGATACGCACCACACGCACGGATCCGGCGCCCACACTCCACCACCGCCCGCGCCCGCCCGCGGGGGAAGAAGGGGAACATGCGAACACTCCGCAGCAGGCCCAGGGCCCTGCTCGCCGCGCTCGCCGGCGCCCTCTGCCTGTACGGCCTCGGCACCGCCACGCCCGCGCAGGCCGCCGACTCGCTGAACCAGCTCGCCCAGCAGCACGGCAAGTTCATCGGCTCCGCCGCCGCGACGTCGCACTTCTCCGACAGCCAGTACACCGGGATCCTGGGCAGCGAGTTCGGCCAGGTCACGGCGGAGAACGAGATGAAGTGGGACACCGTCCAGCCGTCCCGCGGCCAGTTCAACCACGGCCCCGGCGACCGGGTCGTCGACTTCGCGCGGCAGAACGGCCAGTCGGTCCGCGGCCACACCCTCGTCTGGCACAGCCAGCTCCCCGGCTGGGTCTCCGGCCTGCCGAGCGGCGAGGTGCGGTCGGTGATGGAGAACCACGTCACGCAGGTCGCCGGGCACTACGCGGGCGACATCTACGCCTGGGACGTGGTCAACGAGCCGTTCAACGAGGACGGCACCTTCCGCACCAGCCCCTTCTACAACGCCATGGGCAAGGACTTCGTCGCCCACGCGCTGCGCGCCGCGAAGGCGGCGGACCCGGGCGCGAAGCTGTGCATCAACGACTACAACATCGAGGGCGTCAACGCGAAGAGCACCGCGATGTACAACCTGGTGCGCGACCTGAAGGCCCAGGGCGTACCGATCGACTGCGTCGGCATCCAGGGCCACCTGGCGATCCAGTACGGCTTCCCGAGCGACCTGCGGCAGAACATGCAGCGCTTCGCCGACCTGGGGGTCGACGTGGCGATCACGGAGCTGGACGTGCGGATGCAGCTCCCGGTCAGCGCGGCGAAGGAGGCCACCCAGTCGCAGTACTACGCGAACGTCATCGACGCCTGCCTGGCGGTCAGCCGGTGCGTGGGGGTCACGGTGTGGGGCTTCCCCGACAAGTACTCCTGGGTGCCGGGAGTCTTCGACGGCGAGGGCTCGGCGACCCTCTGGAACGACAACTACCAGCCGAAGGTCGCGTACAACGCGGTGGTCGAGGCCCTGGGCGGCGACCCGGGGCCGGGCCCCGGCCCCGGTGAGGGCTGCGACGCGAGCTACGCCGTACCCCAGGAGTGGAACGGCGGCTTCACCGCGGCGGTGACCATCCGCTGCGAGGGGGACTCGCTGACCGGCTGGTCGGTCGCCTGGGACTACGCGGCGGGCCAACGCCTCGACCACGCCTGGAACGCGACGTGCCGGCAGAGCGGCACCCGCGTGACGTGCACCAACGCCACCCACAACGGCACCGTGCCGGACGGCGGCTCGGTCACCTTCGGCTTCAACGGCACCTGGACGGGCACCAACCCGGTCCCGGCCACCCTGACCCTCGGCTGACACCCGCTGACACCCGCGTCCGCCGGGGCCGCCGTCGCCGGCGGGCCCCGGCGGACGCGGCCGGTGACCGTCACTCGCGCGGGCGACATCCCGCCCGAAAGCGGCGGCCTGCACCCGGTCCGGTACGTGGGGATTCGTGTCTCAGAGCGTGGGACGGACCGCCGTCGCGCCCTCGGGGGGCCTTAGGCTTCGGGCGTGGCTGAGATCGAGATTCCCGCAGACATCAAGCCCGCCGACGGACGCTTCGGGTCGGGCCCGTCCAAGGTGCGCACCGAGGCGCTCGAGGCCCTGGCCGCCACCGGTTCCTCCCTCCTCGGCACGTCCCACCGGCAGGCTCCCGTGCGGAACCTCGTCGGCCGGGTGCGTGAGGGCGTGCGCGAGCTGTTCTCGCTGCCCGAGGGGTACGAGGTGATCCTCGGCAACGGCGGGTCCACCGCGTTCTGGGACATCGCCACCCACGGGCTGATCGAGCGCAAGTCGCAGCACCTGTCCTTCGGCGAGTTCTCCTCGAAGTTCGCCAAGGCCGCGAAGCTCGCCCCGTGGCTGGACGAGCCGACCGTCGTCACGTCCGAGCCCGGCACGCACCCCGAGGCGCGGGCCGAGGCCGGCACCGACGTGTACGCGCTGACGCACAACGAGACCTCCACCGGCGTCGCCATGCCGCTGCGCCGGGTCGACGGGGCCGACGACGGGGCGCTCGTGCTCGTCGACGCGACGTCCGGGGCCGGCGGGCTGCCGGTGGACGTGGCGGAGACCGACGTGTACTACTTCGCGCCGCAGAAGTCGTTCGCCTCCGACGGCGGGCTGTGGGTCGCCGCGTTCTCACCGGCCGCGCTGGAGCGGGCCGCGCGGGTGCACGCCTCCGGGCGGCACGTGCCGGAGTTCTTCTCGCTGCCCACGGCGATCGACAACTCCCGCAAGAACCAGACGTACAACACCCCCGCCCTCGCCACCCTCTTCCTCCTCGCCGACCAGCTCGACTGGCTGAACGGGCAGGGCGGCCTGGACTGGGCCGTGCGCCGCACCGCCGCCTCCGCCCGCACGCTCTACAACTGGGCCGAGGAGGCGAAGGCCACCACGCCGTTCGTCGCCGACCCGGCGCAGCGCTCGCAGGTCGTCGGCACGATCGACTTCTCCGACGACGTGGACGCCGCCGCCGTCGCCAAGGCGCTGCGCGCCAACGGCATCGTGGACACCGAGCCGTACCGCAAGCTCGGGCGCAACCAGCTCCGCGTCGCGATGTACCCCGCCGTCGACCCCGCCGACGTCGAGGCCCTGACCCGCTGCATCGACTACGTCGTCGAGCGGATCTGAGCCCCAGCTGACGGCCCGAGCGCCGACCGACCGGGGAACGGGGCCTGCGGCGGTGCCGCGGGCCCCGTTCCCGTACGAACCGGGCCTCGCTCAGTGCGACAGCCGCTGGTACTTCCGCACCGCCAGCGGCAGGAACACCGCGGTGATCAGCACCGGCCACACCAGCGCCATCAGCATCGCGTGCTGCTCGATCCACGAGTCGCCCAGCCGACCCGGGTTGCCGAACAGCTCACGCACCGCGTTGGCGGTGGAGGACACCGGGTTCCACATCGCTATCGCGCCCAGCCAGTCCGGCATGTCCGCGGGCGACGCGAAGACGCTGGAGACCATGCCGAACGGGAACGCGACCGCGAAGAGGTTGCCCGCCGCCTCCTGGTTGGGCGTCAGCAGGCCGAGCACCACCCCGACCCAGATCAGCGCGAAGCGCAGCCACAGCAGCAGCGCGAAGGCCGCCACGGTCTCCAGCGCCGTGCCGTCCGAGCGCCAGCCGATGACCAGCGCGATCGCCGCCATCACCGCCAGGTCGAGCGCGGCGCCGATGAGGTCGGAGACGCCCCGGCCGCTGACGACGGCGGAGGGGGACATCGGCATGGAGCGGAACCGGTCGGTGATGCCGTGTTCCTTGTCGATGGCGATGAGCATGGCGGTGTTCATGAACCCGAAGGCCATGGTCATCGCGAACATGCCGGGCATCGCGTACGACTTGTAGGCGTCCGCGCCGCCCTCCATCGCGCTGCCGAAGACGTACACGAACAGCAGCACGGAGACGACGGGAAAGCCGAGCTGCCAGGCGATGTTCGACGGCTGCCGGCGGTAGTGCAGCAGACCGCGGCGTACGACGGTCCAGCAGTCGGCGAACGCCCACTTCAGCGCTCCGCCGGGGGCCTGCTCGCCGGCCGGGGGACGGGGCCGCTTCTCCCCTGCGGCGCTTTCGGTGACGGTGGTGCTCATACGACCGGGGCCTCCTCTTTCCTGCCGTCCTTCCCGCTCTCCTTCTTCGCCTTCCTGCTCTCCTTGCCGCCCGCGCTCTCCGCCGACTCCGACTCCGCCGCGGTGTGGCCGGTCAGGCTCAGGAACACGTCGTCGAGCGTGGGCCGCCGCAGCGCTATGTCGTCCACCGCGACCCCGTCGTCCTGCAGCGTGCGCGCCACCTCCGTCAGCGCCGCGACCCGGTCGGTGACCGCGCCGTGCACCCGCAGCTCCTCCAGGTCGATGGCCGGGTCGGCGCCGGAGACCCGGGCGACGGCCTTCACCGCGTCCGGAATCTCCTCGGCGGAGCCGACGACGACCTCGATACGGTCGCCGCCCACCTTGTTCTTGAGCGCGGCCGGGGTGTCGTCCGCGATCGTCCGGCCCTCGTCGATGACGGCGATGCGGTCGGCGAGCTTGTCGGCCTCGTCCAGATACTGCGTCGTCAGCAGCACCGTCGTGCCGCCGGCCACCAGGTCCCGCACCGCCTCCCAGACCTCGCCGCGGCCGCGCGGGTCGAGGCCGGTCGTCGGCTCGTCCATGAACAGCACGTCCGGCGCGAGGATCATGCTCGACGCCAGGTCGAGCCGGCGCCGCATGCCGCCGCTGTACTCCTTGGCGCCCTTGTCCGCGGCCTCGGTCAGCCCGAACTGCTCCAGCAGCTCCGCCGCGCGCTCGCGGGCGCGCCGGGAGCCGAGGTGGAACAGCCGGGCGAACATCTCCAGGTTCTGCCGCCCGGTCAGCACCTCGTCCACCGCCGCGTACTGCCCGGCGAGGCCGATCCGCCGGCGCACCTTGACCGGCTCCTTCATCACGTCGAACCCGCCGACGCGGGCCTGGCCGCCGTCCAGGCGGATGAGGGTGGACAGGATCCGCACCGCCGTGGTCTTGCCGGCGCCGTTGGGACCCAGCAGGCCGTAAACCGTCCCGTACGGCACGGTCAGGTCGAAGCCGGCGAGGGCCCGCTTCTCTCCGTAGCGCTTCTGCACGCCGTCCGCCACGACGGCGTCGGCCGAGCTTGCCTTCACGCTCTTCCTCCCCTATCTGAGTACGCCGTACTCATTTACGCATACGGTGTACGCAGATGGCAAGTGCGCAGCTAGACTCGTTTCCATGGCGGCAAGGGAACACAGCGGCGACGGCGACCTCAGCCGCAGCATGGCGCTGCTCTGGGGCATCGACGAGCGCGGCAAGCGCGGTCCGAAGCCCGGCATCTCCGTGGACCGGATCGTCTTCGCGGCGATCCGCATAGCGGACGCCGAAGGGCTGGAGGCGGTCTCGATGCGCAAGATCGCCGGACAACTGGGCGTGGGCACCATGTCGCTGTACCGGCACGTGCCCGGCAAGGCCGAGCTGCTCGACCTGATGCTCGACGCCGTCGGCTCGGTCGAGCCGGAGGACGTCGAACGCTTCCGGAGCCGGCCGACCTGGCGGGCCCGGCTGCGGGAACTGGCCGACTCCCTCTGGGAGCACTACCTGGAGCACCCGTGGCTGCTCCACGTCGACCAGGGCCGGCCCGTGCTCGGCCCCAACGGGCTGGACTCCTTCGAGCTGGCCCTCAGCGGCTTCGACGGACTGCTCCTCACCGACCAGGAGAAGGTCGGCTTCGTCACCTCGCTGGACTGCACCGCCGCCGGCCTCGCCCGGGTGCACGTCAACGCCAAGCAGGCGGAGGAGCGGACCGGGATCAGCGACCAGGAGTTCTGGGAGGCGCAGTCTCCGGCGCTGGAGTCCGCGATGACGTCCGGGCGCTATCCGAGGATCGCGAAGCTGGCCGACGACTCCTTCTCCGCCCTGGACCAGGAGACGTTCGTGTTCGCGACGGACCGGATGCTCGACGGCCTGGAGGCCCTGCTCGAACACCGCCGCGAGACGGGGTGGACCCCGCCGCCGGTCGCCGACGGCGCCTTCGGCCAGCGGGACAGGCGGGAGGAGTGCCGCGAGGGGACCCGGGAGGAATCGGCCTGACGCGGCGCGCCCCCGTACCTCCCCCGCTCAGTCCCGTCGCGGGCGCCCCGACAGCGCGCGGCGCAGCCCCAGCACCACGGCGACACCCCCGGCCACCAGCAGCACCGTCTTCACCGTGCCGCGCTCCTCGTCGTCCCCCGCGCCGCTCCCGTCGTCCCCGGCCCCGTCCCCCGACGCACCCGTGCCCCCCGACTCCGACGACGACCCGCCCCCCTCGGCCTCCCGCCAGACCAGGTCGCTCTGCTCCCCCTCGCTCCCGAACACGATCGCCGACCCGTCCGCGGTGTACGTCATCGACTCGCCCTGCGTCTGCAGCGGCACGTCCAGCCGCCCGTCCTCCTCCGGCCTGCCGTCCTCGAACCGGTACATCCGCCCGCCGACGTAACTGCGCAGCGCCATCCGCGTACCGTCCGGCGAGAACGCCCCGTCCGTCACCCACAGGTTGACCGGCGCGACCCGCCGGAAGATGTTCATCGACCCCGTCGCCAGCTCCTCGGGACCCGCGTACAGCGCCGCGCCCCCGTCCTCCTTCTTGCTCACCACGTACACCCGCCCCGTCTTCGGGTGCACCATCAGCGCCTCCGCGTCCCGCGGCCCGTCCTCGTACTGCGCCTCGTACTGCACGGCGTCCACGGTCGCGTCCGCGAGCCGCTTCGGCTCCGGGAAGCGGTAGACCCACACGTACGACCAGGAGCCGTTCATGTTGTCGCCGATGTCGCCGACGTAGAGCTGGTTGTCCGGCCCGAGGGAGATCGCCTCGACGTCGCGCGGTTCCCCTATGCCGCGCAGCGTGAGCGTCGCCAGCGTCTCGCCGGTCTCGCCGTCCACGGCGTAGACGTACGGGCCGTCGTCGGAGTCGTTGTGCGTCCAGTACACGTCCTCGTGCTGCCGGCTGGCGGCCAGACCGCTGGACTCCGTGATCCTCGGGTCGGTGAGGATCACGTCGTCCTGCGCCGCGGCGGGCGGGGCGTACGCGGCGGAGGTCGCCACCGCCGCCGCGGTGAACAGGGCGGCTGCGGTCGGCAGGCGGTGGGCGCGCATGGCGCCAAGCCTGCCATGCGCCCGCGCCGGCACACGGGCCGGATGCGCCTGCGGGGCGGCCGCGTTGCGCTTGCGCCACACAGCGGCCCTGAAGCCTGGCGACAAGGTGGCCATCGCTGACACTCACCGCCCCTACGGAACCCCGGCGAAGACGAGAGGGCCGCCGCCTCCGACCCGCTTCGAGCGCAGGCAGAAGGCGCCGACACTTCACTCCGACCTGCTACCTCACCATGCGAAGGCCTCGGGAGACGGGCCGGGACCGGGGAAGATCTCGTCAAGGGACGCCAGCAGCTCCTCGCTCAACTCCAGCTCGACCGCGCGCAGCGCCGAGTCCAGTTGTGCCTGCGTGCGTGGGCCGACGATCGGGCCGGTCACGCCGGGGCGGGTGAGCAGCCAGGCAAGCGCGGTCTCTCCGGGTTCCAGGCCGTGCTTGTCGAGGAGGTCCTCGTAGGCCTGGACCTGCTCGCGTACCTTCGTGTTCTCCAGGGCGCTTGCACTGCGGCCATCCCTGCGGCGCTTGCCCTCGGCATCCTTCTTGAGGACGCCGCCGAGCAGTCCGCCGTGCAGCGGGGACCACGGGATGACGCCAAGGCCGTAGTCCCGCGCAGCCGGGATGACCTCCATCTCGGCACGGCGCTCGGCCAGGTTGTAGAGACACTGCTCGCTGATCAGCCCCATGCCGCCATGGCGCCCGGCGATCTCGTTGGCCTGGGCGATCTTGTAGCCGGGAAAGTTGGAGGAGCCCGCATAAAGGATCTTGCCCTGCTTGATCAGTACCTCGATGGCCTGCCAGATCTCCTCGAAGGGCGTCGGCCGGTCGATGTGGTGGAACTGGTACAGGTCGATGTAGTCGGTCTGCAGCCGCTTCAGGGATGCTTCCACAGCGCGGCGGATGTTCACCGCGCTGAGCCGGTCGTGGTTGGGCCAGGCGTCACCGTGGGCCGCCATGTTCCCGAAGACCTTGGTGGCCAGGACCGTCTTGTCGCGACGCCCACCACCCTTGGCGAACCAGCTACCGATGATCTCCTCGGTACGCCCCTTGTTCTCGCCCCACCCATAGACATTGGCCGTGTCGACGAAGTTCAGACCTGCGTCGAGGGCTGCATCCATGATGCCGTGACTGGTTGCTTCGTCTGTCTGCGGGCCGAAGTTCATCGTGCCGAGCACGAGTCGGCTGACCTTGAGTCCGGCACGTCCGAGCTGTGTGTACTTCATAGGCCGTAAGCCAACTGCTTCGAGCGCGCTCCAAGCAAGAGCGCCACGAGCGGGCCGTCAGGGGCTTGTCCGCGAGACGCCGATACAGGGTCACGCGGGACAGGGCCCTGGCGATGGTGCTGCTCTCGCCCTCGGCGCGCCTTGCACGAGCTGCTGGCGTCGCTCGACGAGATCTTCCCGGGCACGGGTCCGTCACCGGAGGCGTTCGCCTGGTGAGCGTCCCGTAGCCGGAGGACTCAGCCGCCGAAGGCGGCGGCGACGGCGACGACGGCGAAGATCAGCACGAGCGTGGCGCTGACGACGCGGATGCGGGTCTTGGCGTTCACGCGTACGAGCTTACGGGCCCGCCGCTCCGCGCGGGGCGGCGGGCCCGGGGCGGCGGTAACGGGCCGTGACGACTCACCGTGAGTATCGTTGTACTACCGGCTGCGGTGTTGGGCTGCAGCGGGGAGGAGCGGCACGATGACCGTCGTGGAGACCGACAGGATCGAGATGGCCGACCAGAGCGAAGAGCTCACCCTCGACATGATGTTCGAGTGGCTGGAGCGCATGCCCGTCCCCGAGGGATACAAGGTTGAGATCGTCGAGGGGAAGATCTGCATGTCGCCGCAGCGGCACACGCACTGGGAGATCACGCTGGCCATCATCGAGCAACTGCGCGGCCAGTACCCCCGGAAGCGCATCGCCTCCGACGTCCGCATCGACTACCCCGGTTACCTGAACGGCTTCGCCTCCGACGTCACCGCGCTGGCAGAGAACGCCGTGCGCGGGAGGAGGGGCCGCTGGCGCCCGCAGGACGTGGAGTTCGTGGCCGAGGTGATCTCCAGGACGACCGCTACCAACGACTACGGCCCGAAGAAGGCGGCATACGCCACCGCCGGCGTGCCGGTCTATCTGATCGCCGACCCGTACACGGGCAAGTGCCATCTCTACAAGGTGCCCAGGGACGGTGAGTACCGCAGCGAACTCACCCTCGACTTCGGTGAGCAGATCGATCTCACCGACACCCCCGTCGGGCTCAAGCTGTCGACCGACGAGTTCCCCCGCGACTGAGCGTCTGCCTACGCCCCACCCACCCCCAGGGGCCACCTGGCCAGGGGTTCGTAGTCCGGCTGGGCGCCCGGATGGCCCGGGGGTGGGGGATGGCTGCGGATCAGGGTGAGGGACGGGACCGGGTGCTGCGGGGTGGTGAAGTCCCGCAGGGCGTACGTGAACGGGGTCAGGTCCGTGCCGCCGCCGTGGTTCTGGCGGGCCAGGGTCAGGTGCGGGTGGTAGCGGCGCTCCGGGGCGCGGCGCAGCTCCGGCGGCATCCCCCGCGTGCGGCGCCCCGCCGCCGCCGCGCCCGCCGCGAGCCGGCTCAGCTCCTCGACGTCGCCCGACGCCCCCGTCCACAGCGCCGTGTCGGCGAACCGCCCGCCCCCGGCCAGCCCCAGCCCGACCGGCCCGCGGCGCCGTGCCGCCCGCGCCAGCCGTTCGCCGAGTTCCCCGACGGAGCCGGCCGGCACCTCTCCGTAGAACGCCACCGTGACGTGCCACCCCTCCGGCTGCACCCAGCGCAGCCGCCCGGCGCCCGGCAGCCCGCGCAGCCGCCCCACCGCCTCCGCCAGCTCCGCGAGCACCTCCGCCGGCGGGATCACGGCGGCGAACAGCCTCACGGGGAGCACCTCACGGGGAGCACCTCGCCGAGACCCGCCTCACCGTTACGCCCCGCCCGTACCGCCCGCCGGACACCGCCGCCGCCTCAGTCCGGGAACCGTCGCGTCACCCAGCGCCACGCGAACTCCAGCAGCGCCGCCGAGGCCACCGCGATCCCCACGGCGGTCCACGGCATCTGCGTGCCCACCAGCTTCAGCGCGAAGAACTCCTGCAGCCACGGCGTGACCAGCACGATCACGAACCCCAGCGCCATCGCCGCGACCAGCCCCACACGCCACCAGGTGTACGGCCGCGCGATGATCCCCAGCACCCACATCGCGATCAGGAACAGCGTCAGCGTCGCCGCCGACGTCTCCGCGTCCAGCGCCCCGCGCCCCGTGTAGTGCTGCCGCGCCAGCATGTACGTCAGGAACGTCGCCGTCCCCGCGATCAGCCCCGCCGGGATGGCGTACCGCATCACCCGGCGCACGAAGTGCGGCCGCGCCCGCTCCTTGTTCGGCGCCAGCGCCAGGAAGAACGCCGGCACGCCGATCGTCAGCGTCGACAGCAGCGTCAGGTGCCGCGGCAGGAAGGGGTACGGCACCTGCGTGGCGACGACGAGCAGCGCGAGCAGCACCGAGTAGACCGTCTTGACCAGGAACAGGTTCGCGACCCGCTCGATGTTGCCGATGACCCGGCGGCCCTCGGCGACCACCGACGGGAGGGTGGAGAAGCTGTTGTTCAGCAGGACGATCTGCGCGACGGCCTTCGACGCCTCCGAGCCCGAGCCCATGGACACGCCGATGTCCGCGTCCTTCAGCGCCAGCACGTCGTTGACGCCGTCGCCCGTCATCGCGACGTCGTGCCCGCGGGACTTCAGCGCGCCGACCATGTCCCGCTTCTGCTGCGGGTTGACGCGACCGAAGACCGCGTTGTCGTCGAGGACGGCGGCCATCTCGTCGCGGTCCGCGGGCAGCGTGCGCGCGTCGACCGTACGGTCCGCGCGCGCCATGCCGAGCTTCGCGGCCACCGCGCCCACGGACACCGCGTTGTCGCCCGAGATGATCTTCGTCTCGACCTGTTCCTCGGCGAAGTAGCGGAGGGTGTCGGCGGCGTCGGGCCGCAGCCGCTGCTCCAGGACGACCAGGGCGGTCGGCTCGGCGTCGCGGGCCACCTCCGGGTGGTCCAGCTCCCGTACGGCGCGGGCGAGCAGCAGCACGCGCAGGCCCTGCGCGTTGAGGTCGTCGATCTCGGCGAGGGAGGGGTCGCCGGCCGGGAACAGCACGTCGGGGGCGCCCAGCAGCCACGTACCGGCACCGTCACGCCCCGCGCCGTCACTGCCCACGCCGCCCGCGTCGGCGAACGCCGCCCCGCTGTACTTGCGCGCGGAGGAGAACGGCAGCGACGCCGTGCAGTGCAGCTCCTCGGTGTCCGGGTACGCCTCGATGAGGGCCTGGAGGCTGGCGTTCGGCCGCGGGTCGGACGAGCCGAGCGCGCCCAGCACCCGCCGTACGTCCGCCTCCGCCGCGCCGCCCAGCGGCCGCAGCTCGGTGACGTCCATGCCGCCCTCGGTGAGGGTGCCGGTCTTGTCGAGGCAGACGACGTCGACGCGCGCGAGGCCCTCGATCGCGGGCAGCTCCTGGACGAGGCACTGCTTGCGGCCGAGCCGGATGACGCCTATCGCGAACGCCATGGAGGTGAGCAGCACCAGCCCCTCGGGCACCATCGGCACGATGCCGCCGACCATGCGCCGGATGGCGTCCTGCGGGCCCTCGTTCTCGACCACGAGCTGGCTGATGACCAGGCCGATGGCGGCCGGGATCATCATGTACGTCACGTACTTGAGGATCTCGCTGATGCCGCTGCGCAGCTCGGAGTGGACGAGCGTGAAGCGCGACGCCTCCTCCGCCAGTTGCACGGCGTACGCCTCGCGCCCCACCTTCGTCGCCGTGAACGCGCCGCCGCCGGCGACGACGAAGCTGCCGGAGAGCACCTTGTCGCCCGGCTGCTTGACGACGGGGTCGGCCTCGCCGGTGAGCAGGGACTCGTCGATCTCCAGGCTGTCGGACTCCAGCACCTCGCCGTCGACGACGACCTTGTCGCCGGGGCCCAGCTCGACGAGGTCGCCGAGGACGATCCCGGCGGTGGGGATCTCCTGGGTCCGGCCGTCGCGGCGGACCTGCGGCTTGGCCTCGCCGATGACGGCGAGGCTGTCCAGGGTCTTCTTGGCGCGCAGCTCCTGGATGATGCCGATGCCGGTGTTCGCGAGGATCACGAAGCCGAAGAGGCTGTCCTGGATGGGCGCGACGGCCAGCATGATGATCCACAGGACGCCGATGATGGCGTTGAAGCGGGTGAAGACGTTGGCGCGGACGATGTCGGCGGTGGAGCGGGAGGAGCGTACGGGTACGTCGTTGACCTCACCGCGGGCGACGCGCTCGGCGACCTCGGCTGCCGTGAGCCCGTCGTGCCGCCGCGCAACGGCCGCCGCCGCCGCGCCGTTTGCCCCTGGTCCGCCCGGTTTCCCGCCCGTCCCGTCCGGTCTCCCGTCCGTCCCGCCCGGTTCCCCGCCCGTCACCCCGGCTGTCGCCCCACCCGGCCCACCGCCCGGCTCCGGCCCCTCGCCGCCGTCGGAGGCTGTCTCGACCCGCTGCGTCATGCGTACGACGTTACGTGTTCGAGCCGGCGCCTGCGCGCCTGCCCCGGGCGAGGGCGGCCTCGCGGCGGCGTACGTACCAGATGCCGACGAGCCCGAGGCCGGCGCCCGCGAGGCAGGTCCACAGCCACCACATGCGGTCGTGGTCGTCCAGCCAGCCGACGAACGGCAACTGGATCAGGAAGAGCACGAACCACAGCGCCGTGCCGCCGGCGGTCACCGCCATGATGTCGCCTTCGAACGGCTCCGGCGCCGGATGCCTGTACGCCTTCTTGCCCATGTCATCAGGGTACGGGCCGTCCCCCGGCCGCATACTGAGTGGGCGCCGGAGTCCCGGCCGCCGTTCCGCACGAAGGTCACGCATGCCCCCCGCTCCGAAGACCGCCAGCACGGACCCCGGGGACGGCCCGCCGCCCCCGCCCCCCTCCCGCCTCGACGCCTTCTTCCACCTCTCGCGCCGCGGCTCGTCCGTCACGCAGGAGCTGCGGGGCGGGCTGGCGACGTTCTTCGCCATGGCTTACATCATCGTGCTGAACCCGATCATCCTGGGCTCGGCCACGGACAAGTTCGGCCACAAACTGGACCACGGCGAGCTGGTCACCGCCACCGTGCTGGTCGCGGCGGTGACCACGCTGCTCATGGGCGTCATCGGCAACGTCCCCGTCGCCTGCGCCGCGGGCCTCGGGATCAACGCGGTGGTGTCGCTCCAGCTCGCGCCGGAGATGTCGTGGGCGGACGCGATGGGCATGGTGGTGCTGGCGGGGCTGATCATCATGCTGCTGGTGGCCACGGGGCTGCGGGAGCGGGTGATGTCCGCGATCCCCGACGGGCTGCGCAAGGCCATCGCGATCGGCATCGGCCTGTTCATCGCCCTGGTCGGCCTGGTCGACGCGGGCTTCGTCACCCGCAACCCGGACTCCGCGCACACCACCGTCCCCCTCACCCTGGGCACGGCGGGTCACCTGGAAGGGTGGCCGGTGCTGGTCTTCCTGCTGGGCCTGGGACTGACCTTCGTGCTGCTGGCCCGCCGGTTCCGCGGCGCGATCCTCGTCAGCATCGTGACGATGACGCTGGTCGCGATGATCATCCACGCGGTCGGCGACCTCCCGGAGGAGGCGTGGGGCCTGACCGCCCCCGTGGTCCCGGACAGCGTCGTCGAGGCCCCCGACTTCGGCCTGCTGGGCGAGGCGAGCCTCTTCGGCGGCTTCCGCGAGGCGGGGATCCTGACGGGCTGCCTCTTCGTCTTCACCGTGCTGCTGTCCGGCTTCTTCGACGCGATGGGCACGATCCTCGGCGTCACCGAGGAGGCCCACCTCCTGGACGAACACGGCCGCCTCCCCGAGATGAACCGCGTCCTCATGGCCGACGGCGCCGCCGTCGCCCTCGGCGGCGCGGCCTCGGTCTCGGCGAGCACGGCCTTCGCAGAGTCCACGGCGGGCGTCGGCGAGGGGGCGCGTACGGGGCTGGCGAACGTCGTCACGGGCGCCATGTTCCTGCTGGCGCTGGTCTTCACCCCGCTGGTGACGATCGTCCCCTCGCAGGCGGCGACGCCGGCGCTGGTGGTGGTCGGCTTCCTGATCATGTCGGCCAACGTCCGCAGCATCGACTGGTCCGACCTGACGATCGCGGCCCCGGCCTTCCTGACGATCATCCTGATGCCCTTCAGCTACAGCATCACGGTCGGCATCGGCATGGGCTTCCTGGCGCACACGCTGCTGCGCGCGGCGGTGGGCCGGCCGGCGAGCGTCCGCCCGGCGCTGTGGGTGACGTCGGCGGTGTTCGTCGTCTACTTCGCCCTGGAGCCCATCGAACGCTGGCTGGGCCTCGACTAGCCGGGTTCGTCCGGATCCGCCGGATTCGGCGCCGGGGCCGCGGCGCGGGCCGGCGCCGACTTCCGCCGCCCGTCCCGCATTTCCGCCGCGAGCAGCCGTGACAGGGCACCCGAAAGCCCTTACTCTCCTTCCTTGGTCTAGACCTTCACTCGGCCGGGCTCCGCCCTGACCTCCCGTCAGGGGGGTCCCGGCGCCACCCCCACGGAAGGCGATCCTGTGACCGGATCCAGAACCAGACGATCACTCTTAAGGTGTGCGGCGGTCCTCGGGACGGCTCTCTCGCTGTCCCTCTTCCAGCCCACCGCCGGCGCCGCCCCCGACCCCTCCGCCGGCTCACCCGCCGGCGCGGGCGGGGACACCGCGTACACCGCGGCACCGATACCCGACGACACCGCGCACCGGCCCGGCGAGGGCGGCGAGTCGCTGCGGCCCGGCGCCCCCAACGGCGCGCCGCTCGCCGCGGCGGCGACCGTCTGCGACGGCAACGGAACCAGCGGCAAGCGCGTCCAGCTCATCTACGTGCGCGGTGAGGCCCAGCCGGACCGGTACAACCAGTTCGCGGGCACGTTCCAGTCGTTCGCCGACCAGATCGACGCCGCCTTCGTCGAGGGAGCCCAGCGCACCGGCGGCACGCGGCACGTGCGGTTCGTGCACAACTCCGCCTGCCGCGCCGTCGTCGATAACGTTGTCGTCCCCCAGGCGTCGATGGCCACCGTCGACACCATCACCGCCGCACTGAAGTCCCGCGGCTACAACCGGACCGACCGCAAGTACCTGTTCTACTACGAGAACAACGGCTGCGGCGTCGCCTTCGGCAGCGGCGGCGACGACCGGCCCGGCGCCGACAACCCGTTCAACGCCGGCCCGCACTACGCCGCGATGGGCACCGGCTGCTGGACCTGGCAGGCCAGCGCGCACGAGCTGCTGCACACCATCGGCGCGGTCCAGCGCAGCGCCCCGCACGCCACCGCGCACGGGCACTGCTGGGACGACCAGGACATCATGTGCTACAACGACGGCGGCGTGCCCAACCCGCCGGGCGACATGGTGAACGTCTGCGCCGGCGCGCCGGAGAACCAGCTCGACTGCAACAACGACGACTACTTCCACACCAGTCCGCCCGCGGGCAGCTACCTGGCGACCCACTGGAACGCCGCCAACAGCCAGTACCTCATCGGCGGCGGGAGCAGTACGTCCGGCGCGATCGTCGGGCTCGCCGGCAAGTGCGTGGACGTCAACGGCTCCAACCCCGCGAACGGCACCGCCGTCCAGCTCTGGGCCTGCAACGGCACCTCCGCTCAGTCCTGGACGCGGTCCGGGCAGACCCTCAGGGCGCTCGGCAAGTGCCTCGACGTGACGTCCAGCGGAACGGCCGACGGCACGCAGATCCAGTTGTGGGACTGCAACGGCTCCGGGGCGCAGAACTGGACCGCCGGCGCGGACGGCACCCTGCGCAACCCCGCGTCCGGGCGCTGTCTCGACGTCCACGGCGGCAGCTCCGCCGACGGCACCAGGCTCGTCATCTGGACCTGCCACGGCGGCGCCAACCAGACGTGGCGCCTGCCCGCCTGAGCGCGCCGTACGGCACCGGCCGTCCCCGGTGACGGCCGCGTACCACCGCGGGCGTGCGCCCTTGACGCCCGCCCCCCGGGACCTGCCCGCGCACCCTGACCGTACGGGCGCGGTCCCTCACCCCTGCGGGTCCGGGCCCGCACACGACGGCGGGCCCGGACCTCCGACCGGAGAGGACACCCCCATGAGAAAGGCCACCCGCAGCACATCCCTTGTCGCCCTGGCGGTATGCGCCACGCTCGCCGTCGGCTCCATCGCCACCGCGGAGCCGCAGAACGAGCGCGCCCCGCGGGCCTCGGCGAAGGCCGCCGCGGCACCCAACATGGTGATCGACAGCCTGAGCGGCGCGGTCACCGCGAACGAGATCAACTCCTTCTACAACTACGTCAACGCGCTGACGCCGCCCACCAGCAACCTCGACAACAGGATGGCCTACAGCAACACCGGCGGCAGAGTGGCGGAAGCGCTCGGCATGATGTACGAGATCAGCGGCCAGACCCGCGTGCTCGACAAGCTCCTGCAGTGGACGGACACCTTCCTCGCCGCCCGCAACAACCCGTCCTCCGGCCGCGTGCTGTTCACCGGCAAACGCGAGCTCGCCTGGCCGAACAAGGCCGCGACGGCCGCGGACGCGAAGTACAGCGGCACGGAGAACGGCGACGTGATGGCGCGCATCGCGTACGCCGCGAAGCTGATCCTCCAGCGGCCGGCGCTGTGGAACACGACGGTCCCGGACGGCAACCCGAAGGGCTTCGGCGCGACCTACCGGGCGCGGGCCGAGCGGTACGTGCGCGAACTCGACCGCACCATGGACACGTTCATCACGCCGCACTTCATCCGGACAGCCAACAACCACATGCACTTCCCCGACACCGACGCCTGGGGCGCCCTCGGCCCCCGCTACGAGAACGACCGCGGCTTCGCGGTGCCGTGGAACCAGCAGACCATGCTCTCGGGGGCCTACCAGCGGCTCGCCGAGTGCCACGAGATCCTCGGGGACGACCCGGCGCGGGTGACGCGCTACGACAACATCGTCGCGTCGAACATCCGGTGGTTCCTCAGCGACGTGACCCCGAGGACCGTCCAGGGTCAGCGGGTTTACGACTGGGGCTACGGCCTCAGCCGCACGGGCGAGGACACCGGCCACGGCGCGTACGACATACTCGGCCTCTACCGGGCGTACACCCGCTCCAAGTACGGCGTCTCGAAGGCCCACTTCGACACCTTCGGGCGCACCGAGGACATCGTGATCAACTCCGGGCCGCACCTGTACACGAAGTACGTGGACGGCACCGGCGGCACGCAGAACTGGATGAACGGCGAGTGGCTGTTCCTCGCGGCCACCACGCCGAGCGTCTACAACAACATCGCCGCCTCGAACACCGCCAACGGGCGGTCGAAGCAGAACGCGATGATCCACGCGTCGATCCTGTGGATCAAGAAGGGCCGGAACGACGGGCGCTATCCGAAGTAGGGGCGGGCCCGTGCACGGGTAGTCCTTGAGCGGGCAGCCCGTGCGCGGGCAGTCCGTGAGCAGGCAGAGGGAGTCCGGGATCGGTGTGCGGCCACCGGCCCGGACTCCCGCACGTCCGGAGGCCGGCCGCGGGCCAGCGGGTGAGGCGTTCGGTTTCCTCCACGGCCGCCCGGAAGCGTTCGTCGAAGTCGTTGCGCTGCAGCAGTTGCAGCACGTAGTCCTGCACCGGCATGTCCCGCTTCGCCGCGTGGCTGCGGAGGCGGTCGAGGAGGCTGCCGTCTATCCGCAGACTGAGCACGTGTGTCCTCATGCCGTTCAGGGTCGCCGGTCGCGTATACCGGGGGCGGGCCTTCCCGTACGCGGTCATCCTTTCGGGTGGCCAGGTGGCCCAGGCCGTAACCTCCTCTGTCTCGGCTCCCCGACTTTACTTAGCCAAAGTAATGAGGTACCCTAATGACTATGCCTGACCTGTCCCAGGAGGAGAACGCCGCCGCGGTGAACTCGCTCCGCTCCGCGATCATGCGGCTCACCCGCCGGCTGCGGCACCAGCGCGTGGACGAGTCGCTGAGCCCGACCGAGATGTCGGTGCTCGGCACGCTCTTCCGCTGCGGCCCGCTCGGCCCCGGTGAGCTGGCGCGCAAGGAGCACGTCCAGCCGCCGTCGATGACCCGCATCGTCACCATGCTGGAGACCAAGGGGCTGGTCCGGCTGGAGCCGCACCCGGAGGACCGGCGGCAGAAGGTCGTGAGCCAGACCGAGGAGGCCGAGGCGATGCTCGAGGAGAGCCGCCGCAGGCGCAACGCCTGGCTGGCCGAGCTCGCCGGCGGTCTGTCCGAGGAGGAGTGGGCCACGCTGCGCGACGCCGCGCCGGTGCTCGAGAAGCTCGCGCACCTGCCCATGCCGGAGGCCACACCACGCTGATCAAGGACGAGGACGGGAGGGGACACCTTGAGTACGGGACCCGGAGCAGACTCCGCACCCGCACCCACACCCGATAACGACGAAGAAGCAGGGGAGCGCGGCAGGCGCGGCACCTTCAGCTCGCTGAGGATCCGCAACTACCGCCTCTTCGCCGGCGGCCAGGTGGTCTCCAACACCGGCACCTGGATGCAGCGCATCACGCAGGACTGGCTGGTGCTCAGCCTCACCGGCTCCGCCACCGCCGTCGGCATCACGACCGCGCTGCAGTTCCTGCCCATGCTGCTGTTCGGCCTCTACGGCGGCGTCCTCGCCGACCGGCTGCCCAAGCGCAAGCTGCTCGTCGCCACCCAGGCCGCCATGGGCCTCATCGGCCTCGCGCTCGCGGCGCTCACGCTGAGCGGAGTCGTGACGGTCTGGCACGTCTACCTCATGGCGTTCCTGCTCGGCCTCGCCACGGTCGTCGACAACCCGGCGCGGCAGGTGTTCGTCGCCGAACTGGTCGGCAAGGACCAGATGCAGAACGCCGTCAGCCTCAACGCCGCCAACTTCCAGACCGCCCGGCTCGTCGGACCCGCCGTGGCCGGCGTCCTCATCACCGCCGTCGGCAGCGGCTGGGCGTTCCTGCTGAACGGGCTCTCCTTCCTCGCCCCCCTCACCGGGCTGCTGCTCATGCGCACCGCGGAGCTGCACCGCGTCGAGCGCGCGCCGCGCGGCAAGGGGCAGTTGCGCGAGGGCCTGAAGTACGTCGCCGGCCGGCCCGAGCTGCTGTGGCCGATCGTGCTGGTCGGCTTCATCGGCACGTTCGGCTACAACTTCCCGATCTGGCTCACGGCGTACGTGGACGAGGTCTTCCACGGCGACGCCGGCACGTACGGCCTGCTGAACTCGCTGATGGCCGCCGGCTCCCTGAGCGGCGCGCTGTTCGCGGCGCGGCGCGGGGTCAGCAGGATGCGGCTGACGGTGCTCGCGGCGCTGGCGTTCGGGGTGCTGGAGATCGTCGCGGCGGTGTCGCCCGCGTTCTGGCTCTTCGCGGCGCTGCTGGTGCCGGTGGGCGCGTTCGGGCTGCTGTTCAACACGACCGCGAACGCCAACGTGCAGCTCGCCACGGACGAGGCCATGCGCGGGCGGGTGATGAGCCTGTTCGTGATGGTGTTCGTCGGCGGTACGCCGATCGGCGGGCCGGTCGTCGGCTGGGCGACCGACACGTTCGGCGCCCGGATCGGGTTCCTGACCTGCGGGGTGATATCCGTGCTCGCGGCCGTCACGGTGGGGCTGGTGCTGGCCAGGGTCGGGGGCCTGCGGCTGCGGATCGACCTGCGGCGCGGGCGCAAGCACGTCGCGTTCGTGCCGGCCCGGCGGGCGGAGGAGCTGGCTCCGGCCGCGTAGTTCCGGCGGGGGCCGGCGCTTGAGCGCCGCCCCCTCCGTGCCGCCCGTCCCCTGGCTCCGTGCCGTCCCTCAGTCGAACCAGCGGGCCTCCCCCAGCTCCCGCGTCCGCGTCGGGTCCTCCAGCAGCGCCGCCGCCTCGAACCGCCGCTGCCACTGCCCCGTCGCCCACGCCAGCCCCGCCGCCAGGCCCTCCATCGTCGCCGCGTGGACCGTGCCGTCCGGGGTCCGGCGCCAGTCGAGTTCGGTGCCGTCGACCGTCAGTTGCCCGTGCTCCTCGTACGTCGCCGGGGTGTCCGGGCCCAGCAGGTCCCGTACGGGCCGCGGGACCTCGCGGACCTCGCCGGCCGCCGGCACCCGGGCTGCCGGCGCCTGGTATGCCTCCGTCAGCCGCCGGACCTGGAGCAGCTCCCCCAGCGCCGCCGCCCGCGCCGGGGCGACCGGGAGCAGGGGGCGGTCGGTCGCCAGGGGCACGAGGTCGGGAGCGTCCGCGACGAGGGCCTCACCCGCCGGTACCACCTCCGTCGTGCCGTCGCGGACCGCGCGGAGGTCGTCGGGGAGGGTGACGTCGGCGGGGTCGAGGTCGGCGAGGAGGGTGTAGAGGGCGTGCAGTTGGCCCGGGGTGACGTCGCGGTCGGGGTCGGCGAGGCGGGCGAGCAGCTCCGCCGCGCCGCCCGGCTCGTCGAGGAGCGCCGCGGCCGAGGTGCGTACGCCCAGGGCCCGCAGGACCTGCTCGTCGCCGACCGCGGAGGCGTCGGCCGGCTCGTACAGCCCGGTCAGCAGCGGGTCGCCGCCCGCGGCGCGCAGGCCGGCGGGCGGGCGGCCGTCGAGGACCGGGTTACCGCGCAGCCACCAGGCGGTGTACGGGCGGACGGGATGCGCCTCGCCGTCCGGCAGCAGCACGCGCGCCGGGCGCGTCAGCGCCTCGCGCAGCGGCGGGCGGGAGAGCAGCGCGAGCGCCTGCGGCCAGTGCGCGTCGTCGACCAGGTCCAGGTCCCGTACGCCCACCAGCTCGGTGAGCACGGGCGGCACGGGCGTGTCCGGCAGTTGGTCGAGGACGTCCTCGCACCACACGTCCACCGCGTCGAGCAGCCCGGCGTCGTCGGACTCGGGATACTCGGGATAAGCAGCGTCACGGGGCTCCAGCTCGTCGGGGTCGAGGACGACGTCCTCGGCCCGTACGAGCACGAAGTCCGCCTGCACCCCGACCGCCGTCAACGGCTCCTCGCCCCACCGCTCGACCAGGTCGGCGGCGCAGACCGCCAGCTCACCCGGTCGGATGACGGCGGCGAACGGGCTGCCGGGGTAGACGAGTTCGCCGGCCGGGGCCGGGTCGCCGTCCTCGTCGGGCAGCGCGAGCGCACCCAGCCACGGCTCGTCGCCCGGCTCCAGGTGCGCGTCGCGGACCAGCCCGAGGACGATGTCCGCCAGCTCCTCGGGACCCGGCGCGCCCTCCTCGGGCCCCTCGTCGAACCACACCTCCCCCGCGTCCAGCGACCCCGCCACCGCCGCCCGCACCTGCGGCGTCGTCAGCACCGCGCGCGGCGTGGCGGGCACCGCGCCGAGTTGCTCCAGCACGGGGTGCGCGGCGACCGGGTCGGCGACGCGCAGCCCGAGGCGGGCCAGGCGGGCGGACTGCGTCCCGTCGGCCGCGTCGCCGCCGGCTGGCAGCAGGACCTGCCGCGGGCCCACGACGACGCGGCCGTCGGCGAGCGGCACCGGCAGGCCGCCCAGCTCCTCGGGATCGGTGCCGGCGAGGGAGTCGTAGAGGCCGTGCCACCACGCGGCGGGGCGCTCGGCACCGGCCAGCCGCTCGACGAGCTCGCCGAGCGGCACGCGGGCGACGCCGAGGGTGCGCAGCTCGCCGCGGCGCTCCAGACCGGCGGGGAGCAGATGCGGGAAGACGTCGCCGAGCCGGCGCACCGTCTCGGCGCCGGCGCCCTCCGCGACGAGCGCGTCGCGGGGGCGCAGCGGCTGCGGCTTGGCGCCTTCCTCGGGGGTGGCGGGGGGCAGGAACGCGATCTCCGGGAGAAGCCGCAGGATGCCGGCGCGCAGGGCGCCGTCGAGCTCGCCGCGGCCGAGGGGGCCGGGCACGAGGTCGATGGTGCCGGGAGTCAGGGGGTCCCAGTCGGCGAGGAGTCCGGCGTAGGCGTCGGCGGCCCGGGCGACGAGGAAGTCGGTGAGGGGGCCGGGGGCGAGGTGGCGGCGGGTGGGTTCGAGGGGGAAGGAGGCGATGAGGAGCGCGGGGACGCCGAGGGGTTCGTCGGTGGGGGTGGGCGCGTGCAGCACGGGCGCGGTGGCGGGCGCGACGGGGGTGCCGTCGGCGGCCACGGGGACGGCCCAGGTGACGGTCCAGGTGGGGCGGAGGCGCTCCTCGACGGGGCGGTCGGCGAGGAGGTGGGGGTCGAGGCGGCCGGCGGCGGTGCGGGTGCGGTAGCGGGTGACGGCGGGGGGCTGCGGGGCGGGGGCCGGTTCGGCGGCGGCCTCGTCGCCGGGCAGGGCGCGGGGCTGCCGGTCCGTACGGCCGGTGTCCTCGATGACCGTGTACGGGCCGTCCGCGCGGCGGCGCAGCGTGCGGACGCCCTCGGGGGTCTCCACGACGACCTCGTCGAGGCCGGGCAGGGCGAGCAGGAGCGCGTCGTCGATGCCGGCGAGCAGGCGCCGGGTGAGGGCGGCGGCGGCCGGGTCGCGCAGCGGCAGGCGGACGGCGGTGTCGTAGCCCTCTGGCACGGCCGGGGCGCCGGCTTCCGCGAGGGGCAGGGGGAGGCGGAGCAGGGGGACGTGGCCGTCGCGGCGGGCGGCCTCGTCGGCGAGCGCGGGATTGCGCGCCGCGGTCGTACGGACCAGCTCCCGCGCCTCCGCCAGCGACCACCGCACCCCGGCCCCGCCCCGGGAGACGACCTCGGGCGCGTCGCTGACGGCCAGCACCGCGGAGAACCCGACCCCGAACCGCCCGACGGCCTCGCCGGTGTCCTCGCCCCGCTTCGCGGACGCCCGCAGGGTGGACAGCGACTCGACCCCGGCGGCGTCGAGGGGAGCGCCGGTGTTGGCGACGGCCAGCACCCCGGCGGCGGCGCGGGCGTCATCGCCGGCGCCGGCACCGTCATCCGCAGCCCCGCCGCCAGGCGTCGGCTCCGCGGCCGTCTCCCCGGGCCGGCCGGAGACGTCCAGCGTCAGCCGCAGCCGCCCCGGGACGCCCGCGCGGGCCGCCGCGTCCGCCGCGTTCTGGGCCAGTTCGACCACCAGACGGTCGCGGTAGCCGCCGAGTGCCAGGTCCTCCTCCGCGTTGGCGTCCTCCCGGAAGCGGGCGGCCGAGGCCGCCCAGGCGTCGAGCGCCGCGGCGCGCAGCCGGGCGGTGGGGTCGGCCACGGGGTCCAGGGGGTCCGAGGGGTCCACTGAGGCTCCTTGTCACGGGTCGTCGCCGGAGTGCCGGTCCGCCGCAGCGTATTCGGTCCCCCGCCCCGAACGCGCGGCGCACCGGCCGTCACCGGCGGCGGGCGGCCGTGCGCGGGGGCGAGGGGGCGGCCGCGCGCGCGGTACGGTCGAGAGGCCAACAGCGCACGGCCGTAGGGGATTCGGTGGGCATCGAGAGCGACCAGCTCGTGTACGACTACCTGAGCCGCGTCGGAGACATCGCGCAGCAGCGTGCCCTGCCCTCCGGGCAGCGCATGCGGCTGGTCAACGAACTGCGGGCCAGCATCGACAAGGTGCGCGCCGCCGAGGGCGCGCACAGCGTGTCCGCGGTGAAGCAGGTGCTCGCCCGGTTCGGCAGCCCCGGGGACATCGTCGAGGCGGCCAAGCGCGACCCGGGCTCCGCGGTGCCGGAGGTCGCGGTGCAGCCCGGGGAGCCGCCGGCCGCGGGCGGCGGGCTGGCGTCGCGGCTGCCGCGGCCCCGGGTGGGCGGGTCCGAGGGGTGGCTGGGGCGGCTGCCCCGGCCGCGCACCGGCGGCGAGCAGGGCGGCCGGGAGCCGAAGCGGCCCCGGGGCGGCCCCGCCCCCGAGGTCCCCCGGCCGGCGCCCGAGGACTTCACGCCGCCCGCGGAACCGCCCCCCACCGCCGCCGCACCGCCCCACCTCGCCGGTGAGGACGAACTCGACCCCGCGCACGGCGACCCCGACTGGTGGCACGTGGAGCCGGCGCCGTTCGCCGGCCCGATGCCCGGCGCCGGCAGCGGCGCCGACAAGGTGCCCGGGTTCACCGGCGGCATCGAGCTGCCGGAGCTGTTCGAGCGGCCGGAGCACCAGGACGGCGACGAGGAGGAGAAGGGCGCGCAGAAGGGCGGCGGCGCGGGTGCCATGGGGCGGGCCACCCGCGCCGCGAAGGCGGCCAGGGAGGCGAACGCGGCGCGCGCGGCCCGGGCCGCCAAGGCCAAGCAGGCCCGCCGCGAAGCGGCCGAGGCCGAGGAGGAGGACGACGAGGCGTACGACGACGAGCCCGCCGCCCCGAGCCGCCGCGGCGCCGCGACCCGCGAACTCCTGCGCAGCGCCGGCCTGCTGGAGGTGCTGGCGATGGGCGCGCTGCTGGGGGGCGCCGCGCTCGGCCAGTGGATGGCGTCGGTCGTCGGCTGGGCGCTGGTGTACACCTCGCGCCGGCTGTCGATGGCGGAGAAGAAGTTTGCTTCGCTCGGCGTGCCGGGCACGGTGGGGTTCGCCGGGCTGGCGTGGCTGTGGGGGCGGAGCGAGGAGCGGTGGGGCGAGCCGCTGAAGGAGGGCACGCTGGGACAGGAGTTCTCGGACATGCTTCCCACCCTCGTCCGCTTCGCGGCGGTCGCCTCGACGCTCTTCCTGCTGTGGCGGGCCCGGCGGCGGCTGCGCGGTTAGGGCGGGGCCGCGGGCGTACGGGCGTGGGGAGGCGGGGCCGCGGGCGTACGGCCCCGGGCCGCGGATCCGCTGTACGGCGCCGTCCCCCGCCGCCACAATGGGCCACCACTCCACAGAGAGAGGCAGCCGCATGAGCAACTCTCCCGTCGACCTCGTCGACCTCGGCACGTGGCGGTCCGGCGGCCCGGACGAGCGGCGGCAACTCCTCGACCGGCTCGACGCGTCGCTGCGCGGGACCGGCTTCGTGATGGTCACGGGACACGGCGTGGACCCCGCCCTGCGCGCGGCCGTCAGGGCCGCCGCCCGTACGGCCTTCGCGCTGCCGCCCGACGTCAAGGCCGGCTACGCCAACGAGGGCGACGGCGGCTGGACCCGCCCCGGCGGCATCTCCGCGGGCGCCGTCCGGGACGCCGAGAGCCCGCCGGACCTCGTGGAGCTGTGGAGCTTCTACCCGCACCACCCGGGCGTGTGGCCGGCCGAGGTGCCCGCGCTGCGGGAGCCGGTCGAGGAGTATCTGCGCCAGATGCGGCGCCTGTCGCGCGAACTGCTCGAACTCCTCGCCGCCGCGCTCGGCGAACCTTCCGACTTCCTCACCCGTTACGACACGGACGCCGCCTGGCAGTGCACCATCAACTGGTACGGAAGCAGGCAGCAGACCGGCACCCCGCGCCCGGGGCAGTTCCGCCTCGGCGCGCACCAGGACTGGGACCTGATGGCCGTGCTCGACCGCCAGCACGGGCAGGGCTGCCTCCAGGTCCGCACGGACCCGTCAGACGCCGCGGACGCCGCGGACCCGGAGGACGGCTGGGAGGACGCCCCGTACCACCCCGAGGCCGACGCCCTGACCGTCAACCTCGGCGAGCTGGGCGCCATGTGGAGCGGCGGGCGCTGGCAGGCGGGCTGGCACCGCGTGCTGCCCCCGCCCGCGGACGCGCCGGCGGAACAGCTCATGTCGCTGGTCTGGTTCTACAACCCCGGCCCGGACACGCCCATGCCGCCGGCCGCGGAGGCACGGGGGGAGAGCAGCGCGACCGTGGGCGCGTTCCTGGACGAACGGCTGCAGGCCATCCTCCTGTCCTGACGAAATCGGCGGCAGGCAGAATCGACGTGTGCCTACTCCCTCCGCGCCGCCGTCTTTCACGGTCGGCTTCGACCTGGACATGACCCTCATCGACTCCCGGCCGGGGATCAAGGCGGTGTACGAGGCGCTCGTCGCCGAGACCGGCGTGTACGTCGACACCGACCTGGTGACGTCCCGCCTCGGCCCGCCGGTGGAGAGCGAGCTGGCTAACTGGTTCCCCGCGGACCGCGTGGCCGCCCTCGGCGACCGGTACCGCGCCCTCTACCCCGACCACGGCATCACCCCCACCACCGCCCTGCCCGGCGCCGCCGCGGCCCTGGCGGCGGTGCGGGCGGCGGGCGGCCGGGCCCTCGTGGTCACGGCCAAGAGCCGGCCGCTGGCGAAGCTGCACATCGACCACCTGGGCCTGGCCCCGGACGCGGTGGTCGGCGGGCTGTGGGCGGACGCGAAGGCGGAGGCGCTGACGGAGTACGGGGCGTCGGCGTACGTCGGCGACCACGTCGGCGACGTCGCGGGGGCGCGGGCGGCGCGGGTGCTGTCGGTGGCGGTGGCCACGGGGCCGTGCCCGGCGGAGGAGCTGCGGGCGGCGGGGGCGGATGTCGTCCTGCCGGATCTGACGGCGTTCCCGGGGTGGCTGGCGGAGCACCGGGCGGGGGCGCGCGGCTGAGGCCCCTACGGCGCCGCCTGCCGCGCCTCGCGCCGGGCCGCCGCCGCGGAGCGGAACAGGCCGGCCAGCGCCAGCCCGAAGCCCACGCCCATCAGCATCGACACGAGATACGCGGCCGTCGGCAGCGGATCCGCCCCGATGAAGAACGGGACGAAAGTGACGAAGGTGCCGAGCGCGCCGACGAGAAAGACGAGGGCTCCGGCGCGTACGAGCAGATCCCCGGGGCGGGAGGTTCCGGTGTTCACGCCACCAGCGTAGGCGGCGGGGATATGCGCTGAGGAAGCACCCGGCGACATCTTGTCACCGGGCGGGGGACCATTAGCCTTGAGGTGGCGGGTCACTGGACCCGCTCTCCTGCTCTTTCGGCAGCGAGTACGAAAACGAAGACAGGGCGACGACACGTGCCTACCGGCAAAGTCAAGTGGTTCAACAGCGAGAAGGGCTTCGGCTTCCTCTCCCGCGACGACGGCGGTGACGTCTTCGTGCACTCGTCGGTGCTGCCGGACGGGGTGGAGACGCTCCGGCCGGGTCAGCGCGTCGAGTTCGGCGTGGTGGCCGGGCAGCGCGGCGACCAGGCGCTGTCCGTGACGCTGCTGGACCCCACCCCGTCGGTCGCGGCCGCGCAGCGGCGCAAGCCGGACGAGCTGGCGTCGATCGTGCAGGACCTGACCACGCTGCTGGAGAGCGTGACGCAGCAGCTCGAACGCGGCCGGTACCCGGACAAGACACACGGCCGCAAGATCGCCGGGATGCTCCGGGCCGTCGCCGACCAGTTGGACGTCTGAGGGACCGGGGGAGGCGCCGCAGGGCCGTCGCAGGGGTTGCTCAGGGCTTGCTCAGGCTTGCTCAGGGTTTGCTCTGGGCTTGCTACGGGGCCGCCGGCCGCTGGGGGAACGCCAGTGCGTCCGGGGGGACGGGCGGCACCAGACCCTCCGCCGCCGCCCGGGTGAGCAGGCCGCGCACGGCCGCGTAGCCGTCCTCGCCGAGGTCGGCCGTGAACTCGTTGACGTACAGCCCGATGTGCTGGTCCGCCACCGCGGGGTCCATCTCCTGCGCGTGCTCCCGCACGTACGCGCGCGAAGCCTCCGGGTCCTCCCACGCCATCCGCACCGAGGCACGGGTCGCGGCGGCGAGCGCGTGCAGCGTCTCCGCGCCCAGGTCGCGGCGGGCGACGATGGCGCCGAGGGGGATGGGCAGGCCGGTGGTGGCCTCCCAGTGCTCGCCCATGTCGGCGAGGCAGTGCAGGCCGTAACCCTGATAGGTGAAGCGGGCCTCGTGGATGACGAGCCCGGCGTCGACCTTGCCGTCGCGGACGGCGGGCATGATCTCGTGGAACGGCATGACGACGACCTCGCCGACCCCGCCCGGCACCTCGGCCGCGGCCCAGAGGCGGAAGAGCAGGTAGGCGGTCGACCGCTCGCTCGGGACGGCGACGGTACGGCCGGCGAGATCGCCGGGGTTCCGCGCGCCGGCGGTCAGCACCAGCGGCCCGCAGGCCCGGCCGAGGGCGCCGCCGCAGGGGAGGAGGGCGTAGCGGTCGAGGACGTAGGGGAGGGCGGCGTACGAGATCTTGAGCACGTCGAGCTCGCCGTGTGCGGCCATGCCGTTGGTGAGGTGGATGTCGGCGAAGGTGACGTCGAGGGGCGGGGCGCCGGGGACGAGGCCGTGGGCCCAGGCGTGGAAGACGAAGGTGTCGTTGGGGCATGGGGAGTAGGCGATCCGGAGCGGGTTCGCGGGGGTGTTCGGCGAGGTCATCGGTGCTCCTCTCCGTGGGGTGGGGCGGCGGGCGGCGGATGGCGTGGGCGGTCCCGGGGGCGGAGACGGCCCGGTGGAGGGGCGCGCGCCTACGGCGGCGGCGCGGCGTTGTCAGAGGGGCGGCCTACCCTTGGGCGGGAGTGCGGGGGATGTACGGGGGCGACGGCTCGGGGGCCGGAGGACGGGCCGGGGGAAGTCGCCGGGCGCGGGGGGAAGCCGGGGAGGGCCGTGAAGGCGGCCGTCAGGGCTGTCAGTGCCTCCGGGATACGCCAGGCGGCGCGGTCGCGGGGGCCCACGGCGTTGGACACCGCGCGGATCTCCATGACCGGGACGCCGTGCCGGGCGGCGGCCTCGGCGACGCCGAACCCCTCCATCGCCTCGGCCGCGGCGCCCGGATGGCGCAGCAGCAGCGCGGCGGCCCGCTCGGCGGAGCCCGTGACGGTGGACACGGTCAGCACGGTACCCAGCACCGCGCCGGTCGCCTCCGCCGCCGTCCGCGCGGTCTCCGGCGGCGGGCGGTACGCGACGGTGCCGAAGCCCAGCTCCGTGACGGACGCGAACCCGTCCGGCGTCTCCGCCCCCAGGTCCGCGGCCACGATCTCGTCCGCCACGACCACCGCGCCCACGGGCGCGACGCCCGCGAAGCCGCCGCCGATCCCGGCGGCGATGACGAGGTCGTACGGCACGGAGGCCGCGGCCAGCGCGGTGGCGGCGCCCGCGGCGGCGGCAGCGGGTCCCACGCCGCCGACCACGACGTCGTAGCCGCGGTCGGCCCGCGCGACGGCCTCGGCCTCGGCGGCGACGGCGACGATCACCAGCACCCGCGCCCCGGGCCCCGGCCCGGCCCCGCGAGCGCCACCCAACTCCGCGCCCAACTCCGCACCCGGTCGCGGCTCTTCACGCCGCCCAGGTTCTCCGCCGCGCCCAGGTTCTCCGCCGCGCCCAGGTTCTCCGCCGCGCCCCGGATCTGCGCCGCGCCCCGGCACTTCCGCCCGGCCGAACTCTTCGCCCAGCTCCGGCTCCTCGCCCCGGCCCGGCTCCCCGCCGCGCCCAGGTTCTGCGCCCAGCCCCGGCACTTCGGCCCGCCCAAGCTCTTCGCCGGGCTCCGGCTCCTCGCCCCCGCCCGGCTCCTCGACGCGAGCCGGCTCTTCACCGAGCCCCGGCTGCTCGTGCCTGCCCGGCTGCTCGTCCCGGCCCGGCTCAACGCGACCCGCGCCCACGGCGGACACCGCATCTCCGACCGGCACCACACCACCCCCACGCACCCGCCCAAGGGTAGGCCGAGCCGCTGACAGAACCCGCCCCGCGCGCACGGCGCCCGCCGCCGTCCGCGGTCCCGTCAGGCGTCCTTCCGCTTCAGGTCGAAGCTCCACGCGCCCTTGTAGTTGCCCTCGTCGTCGATCTCCACGATGCCGATCTTCGCCTTGTCGTTCAGCTCCGGGATCTGCCCCGGCTGCGACTGCGCGCTGAAGAACTGCTCCCCGAGGTACGTCACGTACGTGTGCTTGCTCGGCTGCGGCTTCACCAGCCGGCCGTCCACGAACAGCACCCACCCGTCGTCCGCGATGTCCGGCTCCACGCCGATCCGCACCCGGTCGCCCACGTCCGCCGTGATCGAGGACTCCGCGCGCTCCGAGACGCAGGTCTCGATCTCCGCCTCGGGGATGTTCTCCCCGTCGTCGTAGCACTGCGCCTCCGCGCTCGCCGTCCGGTCGCCCACCGTGATCTGCGCCAGCGGCGTCGGCTTCTCGCACCCGGACAGGGCGAGGGCGGGGAGGACGACGGCACCGAGAGCCACCGCGGCACGGCGGCCGCGGGGGCCGCCGCGGAGGCCGCGGGCACGGGAGAACGCGGTGGTGGCGGGGGCTGTGGTCATGCGGGCAGGCTACCTGCCGGCCCCGATCAGGCGACGCGCGGGTGCGGCGTGCCGCGGCGGGCGGCGGTGAGCAGCCCTCGTACGGTCGCCGCCAGCCCCGCGGCGACGACGGCCGCGCACGCGGCCATCCCGCCGACCCCGTTCAGCGGCAGCAGGATGCCGATCGCGCCGCCCGCGACCCACGACAACTGGATGACGGTCTCGGAGCGCGCGAACGCCGACGTGCGCACGTACTCCGGTACGTCCCGCTGGATCAGCGCGTCCAGCGACAGCTTCGCCAGCGACTGGGCGAACCCCGCCATCGCCGCGACGCAGATCACCGCCGGCAGCGAGTAGAAGACCGCCGCCAGCACCGTCGTGGTCAGGGCGAGCGACAGCAGTACGGCGATCAGCTTCTCCGGCCCGCGGGCACGCAGCCAGGAGCCGATGACCGAGCCCAGCGCGTTGCCGGTGCCGGCGGCGACCGCCGCCATGCCGAGCGTCAGCTCCGGCCGCAGGCCGCCCGGCGGGTTGTCGCGCAGCAGGAAGGCCAGGAACAGCGTCATCAGCCCCGACAGCACGCGCAGCGCGGAGTTGGCCTGCAGCGCGTACAGCACGGAGGGGCCGACCGAGCGCAGCCCCGGCTTCGGCGACGACGGCAGCCGGCCGTCGTCGCCCGACGCCAGCCGCGCCTTGCCCTCGCCGCGCGCGGAGTCGACGACGGGCGGCATCCGGAACGCCAGGATGACGCCGAAGCCGAAGATGACCATGGCCCCGTACAGCGGGAAGCCGGGGCCGATGAAGTGCAGCAGCCCGCCGACGGGCGCGGCGATGCCGGTGGCGAGCAGGCCGGCGAGCGTCACCCGGCTGTTGGCCTTCACCAGCGAGATGCGCCGCGGCAGCACCCGCGGCACGACGGCCGAGCGGACCACCCCGTACGACTTGGAGCACACCAGCACTCCGAGCGCCGCCGGATACAGGCTCAGGTCCCCGGTCTTCACCGCGCCCGACAGCACCAGCGCCAGCAGCGCACGCGCCAGCATCGTGCCGGCCATGGCCGCGCGCCGGCCGTGCGGGATCCGGTCCAGCAGCGGGCCGACGACGGGGGCGAGCAGGGCGAACGGCGCCATCGTTATGGCCAGGTAGAGCGCGACCCGGCCGCGTGCCTCGTCCGTCGGTACGGAGAAGAACACCGTCGACGCCAGCGCGATGGTGATCATCATGTCCCCGGCGGCGTTGACCATGTGCAGCTCCATCAGCCGCCCGAGGCCCGACTCCCCCGCCCCCTGCGCGTGCGTGGCCCGGCGGATCCGCCGGCCCGCGCCGACGACCGGCCGGCGCACCGCACGCCCGACCGCCCGGCCCGCCTGCTGCAGCGGACCGGTCACGGGAGCCGTCCGGTCTTCGACCACCTCGCCATAGTGCCCGCATGCGGGACCGTAGGGCGAGAACCCCGCGGGGCGCATACGGTCATCCGGGGTGCCGCGGGTGGTCCGTACGAGGCACGCGGCAGCACGGGCGGGGGCACGCGGGCGGGCCGGGCTCGTACGGGGGACGGTAGGGGGCACGATCGCGGCGCGGCGCCAGGTAGGGTGAAAGACGCGCCTCTGAGTGTGTCGCGAGGAGACGAGCGTTGACGCGGCCCCCCGGTCCGCTCCCTCGGCTCCCGCGCCCGCCCGGCCGTCCGTACCGAAAGACTGTGAGCCAGATGAGTCCTGCGAACAGCCCCGCCCAGACGACCGCCGTGCGCGGCGCCGCGGTACGCGGCCGCGTCACCCCCGACCAGCAGTGCGCCGACGCCGTCGGCCTCGCCCGCGCGGCGGCCGAGGAGGCCGCGGGCGCCGAGCAGATCGGCGAGCACATCGGCGTCACCGCGGACGACACCCGTGTGGTGACCCACCTCTTCGAGTGCCGGCTGCCCGGCTACCGCGGCTGGCGCTGGGCGGTGACCGTCGCGCGGGCGTCCCGCGCGCGGACGGTGACGCTGGACGAAACGGTGCTGCTGCCGGGACCGGACGCGCTGCTGGCGCCGGAGTGGGTGCCGTGGCACGAGCGGCTGCGCCCCGGCGACCTCGGCCCGGGCGACCTGCTGCCCGCGGAGGACGAGGACCTGCGGCTGGAGCCGGGCCTCGCGGTGGGCGAGGAGGAGCTGGAGCCGGCCGTGCCCGGCGCCCCCGCGGCGGCTGCCACCGAGGGCGCGGAAGGCGCCGAGCGTGCCGAGGGCGCGGAGGGCCCCGACGCCGAAGCGGTCGCCGAGGCGGCGCCGTCCGGCGGCGTACCGCGGCGCGCGGAGATCGCCGCCATCGCCGACGAACTGGGCATGACCCGCCACCGCGTGCTCTCCCGCTACGGGCTGCACACCGCCGCGGACCGCTGGGAGGACGAGTTCGGGCCCAAGACGCCGATGGCGCAGGCCGCGCCGGCGTCGTGCGTGAGCTGCGGCTTCCTGATGCCGCTCGCGGGCTCGCTGCGCCGCGCCTTCGGCGTCTGCGCGAACGAGTTCGCCCCGGCGGACGGGCACGTGGTCTCGCTCGCGTACGGCTGCGGGGCCCACTCGGAGGCGGCGCTGATGCCGAAGCCGGTGGAGCCGGCGCCGCCGGTGCTGGACACGATGGGCGCGGACCCGACGTAGTCCTCGCCGGACGGTCCCTGCCGGACGAGGGTCCGCGGGGGTGCGGCGTGCGGTGCGCCTGAACCACCTCTTGTCCACGCACCCGCCCCCGCTCCGGCGGGCAGCCCGGGGGACGGGCCGCACCGGGTCGGTCGCCGCCAAGCCCGGCTCCCGTACGGCGTCGCCCGTCCGGCGAGGACTACTGTGGAGCGGATGACGACCGGCAACCCCGCCCGGACCCTCGCCGAGGAACTCCGCGCCCGACCGGACACCGCCCTGGCCGGGCTGCTCCGCGCCCGGCCCGATCTGCTCACCCCGGTGCCGGGTGACCTCACCCAGCTCGCCACCCGCGCCGGCACCCGCGCCTCCGTCGTCCGCGCGCTCGAACGGCTCGACCGGTTCACGCAGCAGACCGCCCAGGCGCTCGCGGTCGCGCCGGACCCGTGCCCGTACGACGCGCTGGCCGGGCTGATGGGCGACGAGCCCGACACCGCGGCCGCGCTGCCGCGCGCCGTCGCGGAGCTGCGGACGCAGGCGCTGGTGTGGGGGGACGAGCAGCGGCTGCGGCTGGTGCGTACGGCGCGGGAGTTGCTGACGCCGCAGGCGTCCGGGTCGCCGACCGGCCTGGGGCCGGCCGCGGCGGAGGCGGCCATGGGGATGTCGCCGGGGCGGCTGCAGCAAGTACTGGCGAACGCGGGGCTGCCGGCAACTCATGACCCCGTCTCCGCGGTGGAGTCCCTGACCGCACTGTTCAGCGACCCGAAGCGGATGGCGGACCTGCTGGACCAGGCGCCGCCGGACGCGGTCACGGTCCTGGGACGGCTGACGTGGGGGCCGCCGTACGGGACGGTCTCGGCGCAGCCGCCGGCGCATGTGCGGTGGCTGCTGGACCGGGGGCTGTTGCTGCCGACGGCGCCGGGGAGCGTGCTGCTGCCGCGCGAGGTCGCGCTGTACCTGCGCGACGGGCGGGCGCACCGGAGCGTGGCGGCGGTGCCGCCGGAGCCGGTGGCGGCCGGGTCGTACGGGACGCGGGTGGTGGACGCGACGGCCGCGGGGCAGGCGGCGGTGGCGGTGGAGACGGTCGAGGAGCTCCTCGGCCAGTGGGCGACCGCGAGCCCGCCGGTGCTGCGGGCGGGAGGTCTGGCCGTACGGGACCTGAAGCGGACGGCGACGGCGCTGGACGTCGCGGAGCCGCAGGCGGCGTTCTGGGTGGAACTGGCCTACGCGGCGGGCCTGCTGGCCTCGGACGGGGAGACGGACGAGCGCTACGCGCCGACGCCGGCGTACGACGAGTGGCTGGCGCTGCCCGCGGCCGAGCGGTGGGCGGCGCTGGCGGCGGCGTGGCTGGCGGCGACGCGGACAGCGGGGCTGGTCGGCGGCCGGGACGGTAAGGGCCGGGCGCTGTCGGCGCTCGGCGAGGGACTGGACCGGGGCGCGGCACCGGAGGTACGCCGCGCGGTGCTGCGGCTCCTCGCGGGGCTGCCGGAGGGCACGGCGGCGACGGCGGACTCGGTGGTGGCGCGGCTGCGCTGGGAGCGCCCGCCGCGCGGGGGCGGCCCGGCGGAGGGCGAGGAGGAGGACCTGCGCACGCGGCTGGCCCGCTGGACGCTGGAGGAGGCGGAGTCGCTGGGCGTCACGGGCCGCGGCGCGCTGGCCGCCCACGGCCGCGCGCTGCTGACGCCGCCGCCGAAGACGTACGCCGAAGCGCCGGAGGCGGGCGCGGGGGCCGCGGAGGCGGGCGCGGGGGCACGGGGGACGGACGCAGGGGCCGCGGAGGCGGGCGCGGGGGCACGGGGGACGGACGCAGAGGCCCCGGAGACGGGCGCAAGGGCCCCAGGGACGGATGCAGAGGCCCCGGAGACGGGCGCAGGGACCCCAGGGACGGACGCAGGGGCACGGGAGACCGACGCCGAAGCGCCGAAGGCCGGTGCCAAAGCACCGGAGACCGATGCCGAAACGCCGGAGACGGCCGCCGAGGCACCGGAGACGGACTCCGCAGCCCCGGCGACGAACGCCCCGACCCCCCGTCCCCCTCACACCCGCCCAAGGGTAGGCCGCCCCACTGACACGCACGCCGCTCCACCGCCCCTGACCAGCGCCGACGCCGGGTCCCCCGCCGAGGCCCACGCCGCCGCACTCCGGGCCGCCGGCGCGCTCGCACCGCACCTGCCGCCGCCCGTCGACCACGTACTGCTGCAGGCCGACCTCACCGCCATCGCGCCCGGCCCCCTCAAGCGCGAACTCGCCGACGTGCTCGGCGTCCTCGCCGAGGTCGAGTCGAAGGGCGGCGCCACCGTCTACCGCTTCACCCAAGGCTCCGTACGCCGCGCGCTCGACACCGGGCGGTCAGCCGCCGAGCTGCACGACTTCCTCGCCGCCCACTCCCGCACCCCCGTGCCGCAGCCGCTCAGCTACCTCATCGACGACATCGCCCGCAAGCACGGCCGTCTGCGGATCGGCGCCGCCGGCGCGTACCTGCGCTGCGACGACGACGCGCTCCTCGCCGAGATCCTCGCCGACCGGCGCTCCGCCGAGCTGCGGCTGCGCCATCTCGCGCCCACCGTCCTCGTCTCCCCCACCCCGCCCGACGTGCTGCTGGCCCGGCTCCGCGAGATGGGCTACGCCCCCGCGGCCGAGTCGCCGGACGGCGCCGTCCTCGTCGCCCGCGCCGCCGCGCACCGCACCCCGCCCCGGACGGCGCCGGCGCCCGTCCCCGACGGCCCGCCCGTTCCGGACGCCACCCTCCTCGCGGCGGCCGTCCGCGCCGTACGGGCCGGTGACCGCGCCGCCACCGCCCCCCTCCGCCCGGGCCCCGGCACCCCGCAGGCCGGGGAAGAAGCCCGGGAAGCCGCGCAAGCCCCGGACACCCCGCCGGCCCCGGGAGCCGGCACCCCGCCCCCCGGCGGCCTCCCCCGCACCTCCTCCGCCGAGACCCTCGCCGTCCTCCAGGCCGCCGTCCTCGGCAACGCCGCCGTCTGGATCGGCTACGTCAACGCCGACGGCGCCGCCAGCCAGCGCGTCATCGCCCCCGTCCGCGTCGAGGGCGGCTACGTCACCGCGTACGACCACACCGCCGACGAGGTGCGCACCTACCCCCTGCACCGCATCACCGGCGCCGCGGAACTCGCCGACGACCCCACATGAGGCACCGCCCGGACCGGCGCCCCGACCGGAACAAGCACCCCTACCCGGGGCGGACACCCCCACCCGAGGCCCCGCCCAGGGCCGGTCACCCGCGGCTGGCCCCCGCGCCCGCCCGCTCCCCGGACCCGGCCCCGTACTCCCGTACCGCGATGCGCGCCAGCTTCGTCAGCATCATCCCGTTGCGCACCGTGACCAGGTAGTCCACCGGCAGTCCGTGCATCCGCGTCCCCGGTCCGCGCAGCGGGTGCCAGTCCAGGAAGAACAGGGTGTGCCCGCCCCACGGCTCCAGGCGCATCGCGATCCGGGCGGCCCCGAACGGGTCGGCCTTCGCCTCCAGTTCGAGCCGCCGGCCCGGCTCGCAGACGCGGACGACGCAGGTGTCGTCCAGCGTCATCGGCCCGACGCCGACGCGGACCCGCAGCCGGGCGCCGAGCCCGGGCCAGTGCGGGTCGGCGGCGAGGACCTGCCGGGTGCCGGTGACCCACTCCCCGTAGCGGTGGCCGTCGCTCAGCAGGTCCCAGACCTTCTCGGGCGGGGTCAGGATCAGACGGCGGGTGCGCGCCACCGGGGGCCTCCTTCGACGTCGCTCCAGCGGGCGTCCGAGCGGTCAGTTTTCGAGAAGTCGTCGCCGCCGATTCTTCGTAGTCTGAGACCCGGACCAGGTCGGACCCGAGAAAGGTACTGCGATGGCGGACGCGAAGAAGGCAGCCACGGCCGACGGCGGCGAATCCTACGAGGGCTTCTCCGAGGCGGAGGTCGCCGCCATGAAGGACCGCGCGAAGGAGATCAAGCGGGACAAGGGCGGCGCCAAGACGGACCCGGTGACCGAGTTGCTGGAGAAGATCGCCGAGATGCCGGAGTCCGACCGGACCATCGCCGGCAGGCTGCACACTCTGATCACCGAGGCGGCGCCCGAGCTGTCGCCGCGGCTGTGGTACGGGATGCCCGCCTACGCCGCGGGCGCCAAGAAGGGCAAGGGCGGGAAGATCGTCTGTTTCGTGCAGGCGGCGGCCAAGTTCGAGTCGCGGTACCTGACCCTCGGCTTCAACGACGCGGCGAGGCTCGACGAGGGCACCATGTGGCCGACCGCCTTCGCGATCACCGAGCTGACGCCCGCCCACGAGAAGACGGTCACCGAGCTGGTGAAGAAGGCCATGACCTGAAGCCGTGAGCCGAGGCCGTACGCCGCCGGCCGCCGGCTCGTCCCACGCCACTGCCGCCCCGAGGTAGACTTCCCTGTTTCCCGGGTTTTTCCCGGGTGTCCCGATCCGGGTGCCGCAGCAGTGGGAGGAGGTCCGCATGTCCTGTCTGATCGTGCAGTCGGACAAGACGCTCCTGCTGGAAGTGGATCACGAGCAGGCGGAGGAGTGCCGGCGCGCCATCGCGCCGTTCGCCGAGCTGGAGCGGGCGCCGGAGCACATCCACACCTACCGCGTCACGCCGCTCGGCCTGTGGAACGCGCGCGCCGCCGGGCACGACGCCGAGCAGGTCGTGGACGCCCTCGTGACCTACTCCCGCTATCCCGTGCCGCACGCGCTGCTCGTGGACGTCGCCGAGACCATGGCGCGCTACGGGCGGCTCACGCTCACCAAGGACCCCGCGCACGGGCTCGTGCTGTCCACCACCGACCGGCCGGTGCTGGAGGAGATCCTGCGCTCGAAGCGGATCCAGCCGCTGGTCGGCGCGCGGCTCGACGACGACACCGTCGCCGTGCACCCGTCGGAGCGCGGCCAGATCAAGCAGGCGCTGCTGAAGCTCGGCTGGCCCGCCGAGGACCTCGCGGGGTACGTGGACGGGGAGGCGCACCCGATCGCGCTGGTCGAGGACGGCTGGGGGCTGCGCCCGTACCAGAAACAGGCCGTCGAGGGCTTCTGGCACGGCGGCTCCGGAGTCGTCGTGCTGCCGTGCGGCGCGGGCAAGACGCTCGTCGGCGCCGGGGCGATGGCCGAGGCGAAGGCGACGACGCTGATCCTCGTGACGAACACGGTCGCGGCCCGGCAGTGGAAGAGCGAGCTGCTGCGCCGGACGTCGCTGACCGAGCACGAGATCGGCGAGTACAGCGGCGCCCGCAAGGAGATCCGGCCGGTCACCATCGCCACGTACCAGGTGCTGACGACGCGCCGCAAAGGCGTCTACCCGCACCTGGAGCTGTTCGACTCCCGCGACTGGGGGCTGATCGTCTACGACGAGGTGCACCTGCTGCCCGCGCCCGTCTTCAAGTTCACCGCCGACCTCCAGGCGCGCCGCCGGCTCGGGCTGACGGCCACGCTCGTACGGGAGGACGGCCGCGAGTCCGACGTGTTCTCGCTCATCGGGCCCAAGCGCTTCGACGCCCCGTGGAAGGAGATCGAGGCGCAGGGCTACATCGCGCCCGCGGACTGCGTCGAGGTGCGCGTGAACCTGACGGACTCCGAGCGGCTCGCGTACGCCACGGCGGAGGCGGAGGAGAAGTACCGCTTCTGTGCCACGACCGACACCAAACGCAAGGTCGCCGAGGCGCTCGTGGCGCGGCACGCGGGCGAGCAGACGCTCGTCATCGGGCAGTACATCGACCAGCTCGACGAGCTGGGCGAGCATCTGGACGCGCCCGTCATCAAGGGCGAGACGACCAACGCCCGCCGGGAGAAGCTGTTCGACGCCTTCCGGCGCGGCGAGATAGGCGTCCTGGTGGTGTCGAAGGTCGCGAACTTCTCGGTCGACCTGCCGGAGGCGACGGTCGCCATCCAGGTCTCGGGCACGTTCGGCTCGCGGCAGGAGGAGGCGCAGCGGCTCGGCCGGGTGCTGCGGCCGAAGGAGGACGGGCACGAGGCGCGGTTCTACTCGCTCGTCGCCCGCGACACCATAGACCAGGACTTCGCCGCGCACCGGCAGCGGTTCCTCGCCGAGCAGGGGTACGCGTACCGGATCGTGGACGCGGACGACGTCCTGGCCGGCGACGAACGCCTGGACGACGCCTGACGGACCGACGCACCGACGGACCGCCGCACACCGTCCGGTAGGCGTTCGGGTACGGGCGCCGGGCTCACGCCGCGGTGTACCCGTACGCCAGCATCGCGTACGTCACCGCCGGCGCCGCCAGCGCCCCCAGCACCAGCGCCACCCCGCGCCGCTCGCGTCCCGTCTCGGCCATCCGCCGCCCCGCGGACTGCGCGAGGGCCCCGGCCACCAGCAGCGTGAGGACCCCCAGGCCCAGCCCGGCGGCGGCACCGGTGCTCATCTCCTGGACGCGGTCGCACGGCCCGGCGTGGTCGGGCGGCGAGCAGTACTCCCGCTCGCCGCGGAACAGCGGGATCAGCAGCGCCATCAGCGCCGCGGGTAACGCCGACAGCGCGTACGCCATCTGCCCCAGCGTCGTCGTCACGCCGACCCACGGCGGACGGCTCAGCAGCGGCGGCTCCCCCAGAGACATCCGTACCCCCCTTGGACACCTGCTCGACAGGACGCGCCCGAGGGGGCCGGGGGTTCCCGCGGCCCGGCCCCTCCCCCCGCGGTGGGGGCCGGGCCGCGGGAGGTCGTCAGGCGTAGAACGCCGGGCGCGCCACGAGGTTCACGTCCACCACCGCGCCCGTCCGCTGCGCCTCGACCGTCGCCGCCGCGACGGCCGTGGCGGCGTAGCCGTCCCAGGCGCTGGGTCCGGTGGCCGCGCCCGCGGCCACCGAGTCGACCCACGCCTGCACCTCGGCGTCGAACGCCTCGGCGAAGCGCCCGCCCCACTCCTGGTCGATCTCCGTGCCCACCCGCGCCGCCGCGCGCACCTCGGCGCGCGCCGGGTCGGGCAGCCGGACGAGGCCCGTCTCGCCGACCGTCTCGCACTGGATGTCGTACCCGTACTGGCAGTTGACGAAGACCTCCAGGTCGATACGGACCCCGCCGGCCGTCTCGAAGAGCATGAACTGGGGGTCCCTCAGGTGCGGGAAGCGGTGTTCCGTGGCGCGCCCCGTGATGACCTGCGCCGAGACGATCTCGTCGTCGAGCAGCCAGCGGGCGGCGTCGATCTCGTGCACGCCGGTGTCCTGCGCGGCCATCTCGGTGGTGTACCGCTCGGGCGCGGACCTGTTGCGGTGGGCGCAGTGCATCATCAGCGGCCGGCCGATGCCGCCGCCGGAGATGACGCGCTTCAGCTCCCGGTAGCCCGGGTCGTAGCGGCGCATGAACCCGACCTGCACCAGCCGCCGCCCGTACGCCTCCTCCGCGGCCAGCACGCGCAGCGCGTCCTCCGCCGTGGTGGCCAGCGGCTTCTCGCAGAGCACCGGCTTGCCCGCGGCGATGGCGGCGAGCACGTGCCCGGCGTGGGCGGCGTGCCAGGACGAGACGAGCACGGCGTCCACGTCGTCGGCGGCGACCAGCGACCCCGGGATGTCGGCGGCGTCGGCGACCCGCGCGCCGCCCGCCTCCGCCGCGGCCTTCTCGGCCAGCGTCGCGTCGATGTCGGCGACGGCGCTGACGCGGGCGCCGCTGATGACGCGGCTGATGCGCTCGATGTGCTCGCGGCCGATGGCGCCGGTGCCGACGACTCCGATGCGTACGGTCATGTCTGTCTGCTCCTCGGGTTCGTGTCTCAGCGGGGGCGGCGCGTGCCGCTCAGGCCGACGCCCGCCAGGTAGTCGCGGGTACGGACCGCGATCGGCAGCGGGACCTCGGGCTCGCACGGCCACAGGTCCTGCTCCACGACCACGAACAGCTCCGCGTCCAGGCCGGACAGCGCCTCGACGACGTCCCCCGGGTTGGGCACGCCCGCGGGCGGCTCGACGGCCACGCCGCGGGCGACGGCCTCGCTGAACGACAGGTTCTCGGCCCTGACCTGCTCGATGATCACCGGGTCCATCTGCTTGATGTGGACGTAGCCGATGCGCTCGGCGTAGCGGCGGATGAGGTCGAGGTTGTCGCCGCCGCCGTACGCGACGTGGCCGGTGTCCAGGCAGAGGTTGGCGTACCGGGAGTCGGTGGCGTTCAGGAAGCGCTCGATCTCCGGCTGCGTCTGGATGTGGCTGTCGGCGTGCGGGTGGACGACGAGGCGGACGTCGTAGTCGTCGAGGAGGATCTTGCCGAGGTCGTCGGCGGCCTTGCCGAGCGCCGTCCACTGCGTGGCCGTCAGCTCCGGCGGCTCGGTGAAGTCGCCGGTCTTCTCGTCGCGGTACAGCGGCGGGATGAGCACGAGGTGGTGCGCGCCGGCGGCGGCGGTCAGCTCGGCGACGCGGCGGACGGCCGCCAGCGTCTCGTCCCACTCGGCGGGCCGGTGCAGGGCTCCGAAGATCGTGCCGCCGGAGACCTGGAGCCCGCGCTCCCCCAGCTCTGCGGCGAGGCGCTGCGGGTCGGTGGGCAGATAGCCGTACGGGCCCAGCTCCAGCCACTTGTAGCCGGTCTCGGCCAGTTCGTCGAGGAAGCGGGTGTACGGGACCTGGTGCTCCTCCTCGGGGAACCACACCCCCCAGGAGCAGGGGGCGGAGCCCAGGCACAGATTGCCGGCGGCGGGGCGCGGGGCGCCGGGTGCGTTCGTCATGAGGGTGCGGCCTCTCGGTGGTGGGGCTCGTAGCGGGGTGTACGCGGCGGTGAGACGGCTCAGTTGGCGGTCGGGAAGGCGAACGCCGCGCCGCGGGCCGCCGGGTTGCCGCCGGCCGGCCAGCGGGTGGTGACGACCTTCGGGCGGGTGTAGAAGCGCACGCCCTCCGGGCCGTGCACGGGGCTGTCGCCGATGAGCGAGTCCTTCCAGCCGCCGAAGGAGTACGCGGCCATCGGCACCGGCACGGGCACGTTGATGCCGATCATCCCGACGCGCACCCCGCGCTGGAAGCGCCGGGCGGCGCCGCCGTCGCCGGTGAACAGCGCGGTGCCGTTGCCGTAGGGGTTGGCGTTGATGAGCGCGATCGCCTCGTCCAGGGTGGCGACGCGGATCACCGCGAGCACCGGGCCGAAGATCTCCGTCCGGTACGCGTCCATCGTCGCGCTCACGTGGTCGAGCAGCGTCGGCCCGGTGAAGAAGCCCTCCTCGTGCCCCTCGACCTTCAGCTCCCGGCCGTCGACCACGACCGTCGCGCCCTGCGCCGCCGCCGAGGCGACCGCCCCCTCGACGCGCTCCTGCGCGGCGCGGGTGACGAGCGGCCCCATCTCGCTGGCCGGGTCGTCGCCGGGCCCGACGCGCACCGCGCGCGCCTTCCGCTCCAGCGCCTCGACCAGCGGCTCCGCCGCGTCCCCGACGGCGACGGCGACGGAGACCGCCATGCAGCGCTCGCCCGCGGAGCCGTAGGCGGCGGCGACGAGCTGGTCGGCGGCGTACTCCAGGTCCGCGTCCGGCAGCACGACGGCGTGGTTCTTCGCGCCGCCGAGGGCCTGGACCCGCTTGCCGGCGGCGGTGGCGCGCTCGTGCACGTGCCGGGCGACGGGCGTGGAGCCGACGAAGGAGACGGCGGCGATGCCGGGGTGGTCGAGGATCGCGTCGACGGCGGTCCTGTCGCCGTGGACGACGTTGAACACGCCGTCGGGCAGCCCGGCCTCCGCGTAGAGCCGGGCGATCAGGTTCGACGCCGACGGGTCGCGCTCGCTGGGCTTGAGCACGAAGCTGTTGCCGGTGGCGATGGCGAGGGGGTGCATCCACAGCGGCACCATCGCGGGGAAGTTGAACGGGGTGATGCCCGCGCACACCCCCAGCGGCTCGCGGAAGGACAGGACGTCGACGCCGCGCGAGTACTGGTCGGAGTAGCCGCCCTGGAGGGCGTCGGCTATCCCGCAGGCGTACTCGACGACCTCCCGGCCGCGGACGATCTCGCCGCGCGCGTCGGAGACGACCTTGCCGTGCTGCGCGGAGATGATCCGGGCCAGCTCGTCCTCGTGCCGGACGAGCAGCTCGCGGAAGGCGAACATCACGCGCATCCGCTGGGACAGCGAGCTGTCGCGCCAGGTGTCGAACGCCTCGGCGGCGGCGCTGACGGCGGCGTCGACGTCGGCGGCCTCGGCGAGCAGGACGCGGGCCTGCTCGCGGCCGGTGGCGGGGTCGTAGACGGGGGCGGTGCGGGTGGAGCCGGCGGCGGTAGCGCCGCCGGCGATCCAGTGCTCGATCGTGTGCATGTGCGGGTCTCGCTTAACTTGCTGAAACGAACAGGAGTTGTCAGAGGTAGGGGCGTTGGGCGCGCTTGCCGTCGCGGTACTCCTCGTACGCCTTGCGCGTGGACTCCAGCTCCGAGACCTCGCTCACGGGCACGTCCCACCACGCGGAGCCGGGCGGGTTGGGGCCGGTCAGGTCGGTGACGACGTGCACCACGGTGGTGCGGTCCGCCTCCCTGGCCCGTACGAAGGCGTCCCGGAACTCCGCGACCGTCGTCGCCCGCAGCACGTCCGCGCCGAGGCTCGCGGCGTTCGCGGCCAGGTCGACGGGCAGCGGCCCGCCGTCCAGTTCGCCGGTGTCGGGGTTGCGGCGCGCGTAGCGGGTGCCGAAGCGCTGCGAGCCGAGCGACTCCGACAGGGCGCCGATGGACGCGAAGCCGCCGTTGTCGACCAGGACGACGATCATCTTCAGGCCCTCGGAGACCGCGGTGACGATCTCCTGGGAGAGCATCAGGTACGAGCCGTCGCCGACGAGGACGACGACCTCGCGGTCCGGGGCGGCGAGCTTCACGCCGAGCCCGGCGGCGATCTCGTAGCCCATGGTGGAGTAGGCGTACTCGACGTGGTACGCCTTCGGGTCGCGGGTCCGCCACAGCGCCTGGAGGTCGCCGGGCATGGAGCCGGCGGCGTTGATGACGGTTACGTCATCAACGCAGCCGGGGCCGTCGGTCAGCTCGTTGAGCGCGCCGAGGATCTCCGTCTGCGCGGGCGGCGGGCCGTGGCCGGGCTCGGGGCGGTAGACGGCGTCGGTGGTGCGGCGCCAGGCGTCGGCGAGTTCGCGTACGCGCGCGCGGTGGGCGTCGTCCACCTGCCAGCCGGCGAGTTCGGCGCCGAGGGCTTCGAGGCCCGCGCGGGCGTCCGCGACCAGCGGCTCCGCGGCGTGCTTGACGGCGTCGAGGCGGGCGACGTTGAGGTTGACGAACGCCACGTCGGGGCGGGCGAAGACGGTGCGGCTGGCGGTGGTGAAGTCGCTGTAGCGGGTGCCGACGCCGAGGACCACGTCCGCCTCGGCGGCCAGCGCGTTGGCGGCGGCGGTGCCGGTGGAGCCGAGCGCGCCGACGGCCGCGGGATGGTCCCAGGGCACGGCGCCCTTGCCGGCGTGGGTGTCGGCGACCGGGATGCCGGTCCGTAGCGCGAAGGCCCGCAGCTCCTCCCACGCCTCGGAGTACACGGCGCCGCCGCCGGCGACGAGCAGCGGCCGGCGGGCGCCGCGCAGCAGAGCGACGGCGCGGGCCAGCGCCGCGGGCTCGGGCGCGGGGCGGGGCACGTGCCACACCCGGCGGCGCAGGAACGCCACCGGCCAGTCGTACGCCTCGGCCTGCACGTCCTGCGGCAGCGCGAGGGTGACGGCGCCGGTCTCGGCGGGGTCGGTGAGCACCCGCATCGCGGCGAGCGCGGCGGGGACGAGCTGCTCGGGGCGGTCGACGCGGTCGAAGTAGGCCGAGACGGGACGGAGCGCGTCGTTGACGGACACGTCGCCGTTGCGCGGGTCTTCGAGCTGCTGGAGCACCGGGTCGGCGGCGCGGGTGGCGAAGACGTCGCCGGGCAGGAGCAGGACGGGCAGGCGGTTGGTGGTGGCGAGGGCGGCGCCGGTGACCATGTTGGTGGCGCCGGGGCCGATGGAGGAGGTGCAGGCGTAGGTCTGGAGGCGGTTCGCCGTCTTGGCGTAGGCGGTGGCGGAGTGGACCATGGCCTGCTCGTTGCGGGCGAGGTGGTACGGGAGGTCCGCCTCGCCGGTCCGGGCCGCCTGGAGCAGCGCCTGGCCGACGCCGGCCACGTTGCCGTGGCCGAAGATGCCCCACATGCCGGGGATCAGCCGCCGTTCGACTCCGTCGCGCTCGCTGTACTGGTTCGCCAGGAAGCGCACCAGCGCCTGCGCGGTCGTCAGCCTGACGGTCTCCGCGTGCCGCGTACTCGTCGCGTCGGTCATCGCGTGCCTCCTCCGTACGGCAGCCTCGGGTCGGTCTCCTGGTCGTCCCAGGTGCTGCGGATCCAGCCGTGCGCCGGGTCGTCGCAGATCAGCCAGGCCCGCTCGGCGCCGGGTCCGGCCATGACGTTCAGGTAGTACAGGTCGTAGCCCGGCACGGCCATCGACGGGCCGTGCCAGCCGTGCGGGATGAGCACGGTGTCGCCGCTGCGCACCTCGGCCAGCACCTCCAGCGGCCGGTCCGCCGTGCCGTAGACGCGCTGGTAGCCCATGCCGGGACGGCCGTCCGGGCCCTCGGCGACCTCGAAGTAGTAGATCTCCTCCAGCTCGCTCTCCTCGCCCGCGCGCTCCTCGTCGTGCTTGTGCGGCGGGTAGGAGGACCAGTTGCCGCCGGGCGTGAGCACCTCGCAGACCAGCAGCCGGTCGGCGTCGAAGGTCTGCGGCAGGCAGTAGTTGTGCACCTCGCGGCTGCACGTGCCGGCGCCGCGCAGCTCCACGGGCACGTCCGCGGCGGGCCCGTAGCGCACCGGCAGCCGCCGCTCGCAGTGCGCGGAGGGCAGCGCGAACCGGCCGCCGCCGGGGCTGGCGATGCGGAGCTCGGCGTCGCGCGGCACGTACGCGAAGTCGGTGGGGGCGCCGAAGACGCCGGGGCGGCCGGCGAGGACGAAGCGCTCGCCGTCGGCCTCGACGGTGCAGCCGCCGGCGAGGGGCAGCACCAGGTGCTCGGCGTCGCCGGTGGCCAGGGTGCGGCTCTCGCCGGGGGCGAGTTCGAGGATGCGCAGGCCGGAGTAGCCCCAGCCGGCGGACTGCGGGCTGATGACCGTGCGGTACGGGCCGGCGGCCGACTCCCCGGCGCGTACGTACAACCTGTCGTTCCCGTCGCTCACGTCGCTCACCTCGTTCACAGCAAACTCACCGCCCGGTCCACTGCCCCGCTCACGTCGCCGTCCGCCGGGTACAGCAGCGAACGGCCCACCACCAGCCCTTGTACCCCGGGCAGCCGCAGCGCCCCGCGCCAGGCGTCGAACACCGCGCGCTGGTCGTCCGCGCCGCCGGCGTCGCCGCCGAGCAGCAGCACGGGCAGCGTGGTGGCGGCGACGACGCGCTCCATCTCCGGGACGACGGGCAGCTTCAGCCACGTGTACGCGCTGCGCCGGCCGAGCCCGGAGGCGATGGAGACGGACGTGACGACGGCGTCCGGGGAGAGGTCGTTGCGTACCCGGCCGTTCTCCCAGCGGGACAGAAACGGCTCGACCATCGCGATGAGCCGCCGGTCGGCGAGCGCGTCGACGGCGCGGGCGCTGGACTCCAGGGTGGCGGCGGTGGCGGGGTCGTCGAGGGCGATGCGGGTGAGCATCTTGCCGCCGTCGAAGCCCAGGGCGTCGATGGTCTCGGCGTCGTAGCCGGTGAAGCGGTCGTCTATCTCGAACGCGGAGCCGGCGAGGCCGCCGCGGTTCATGGAGCCGAAGACGGACTTGCCGTCGAGGACGCCGAGGAGGAGCAGGTCCTCCAGGATGTCGGCGGTGGCCAGCACGCCGGTGACGCCGGGCCGTTCCAGGGCCAGGCACAGCCGCTCCAGCAGCAGTCCGCGGTCGGCCATGGCGTGGGCGTCGCCGCCGACGGCGTTGGCGCCGCGGGCGGGGTGGTCGGCGGCGATGATCATGGCCCGGCCCGGCTCGCCGCCGCCGAGCGGCGACGCGGCGGGACGGCGGGCCGCCGCCGCGATGGCGACGGCCTCGGGGTTGTGGACGCGGGCGGCGGTCAGGTCGCCGATCTTCTCAACGGTCATGCGGGGGTCTCCGGGGAGTGGGCGCGTACGCGGGGGCGGTCGCGGCGGTCACGGTGCGAACCTCGATCGTCGCACCGGTGGCCTGTGTCCGCGCGTAGGCGACTTGTCACAGGGCGGGCCTACCCTTGGGCGGGTGCGCGGGGGACGGGTCACGACCCCGCTCCCGCCGCCCGCAGCCGGGCCTCCACCTGCGCCGCCGTCGGCATCGCGTCCGAACACGCCAGCTCCCCCGCCACGTGCGCCCCCGCCGCGTTGGCGAAGGCGATCGTGCGGTCCAGCTCCCAGCCCTCCAGCATCCCGTGGATCAGCGCGCCGCCGAAGGCGTCGCCCGCGCCGAGGCCGTTGACGACCTCCACCGGCACCGGCGGCACCTCCGCCTCGGCGCCGTCGCGGTGCACGGCCAGCACCCCCCGCGGGCCCTGCTTGACGACGGCCAGTTCCACCCCCGTGGCCAGCAGCGCCCGCGCCGCGGCGCGCGGTTCCCGCTCCCCCGTCGCGACTTCGCACTCCTCCAGGTTGCCGACGGCCACCGTCGCGTGCGCCAGCGCCCGCTGGTAGAGCCCGCGCGCCAGGCCGTCGGCCGACGCCCCCGCGCCCTCGGGCCAGAACATCGGCCGCCAGTCCAGGTCGAAGACGGTGTGCGCCGCCCGGCCGCGGGCCTCCAGCGCCGCCAGCGTCGCCGTCCGCGAGGGCTCCTCGCTCAGCCCGGTGCCCGTCATCCAGAACACCCGCGCCGCGCGCACCGCGTCCATGTCCAGCTCGTCCACCGCCAGGTCCAGGTCCGGCGCCTTGGGGTAGCGGTAGAAGTAGAGCGGGAAGTCGTCCGGCGGGAAGATCTCGCAGAACGTCACGGGCGTGGGCAGCCCCGGTGAGGTGCCGACGAAGTCGGTGCCGACCCCGTATCCGCGCAGCGCGGCGCGGACGAAGGTGCCGAAGGGGTCGGCGCCCGTCTTGGTGATCACCGCCGCGCCGTGCCCGTAACGGGCGGCGGCGACGGCGACGTTGGTGGCGCTCCCGCCGAGGTACTTGCCGAACGTGCTGACCTCCGCGAGGCCGACGCCGGTCTGCAGCGGATAGATGTCCACCCCGACCCGCCCCATGGTCACCACGTCGTACGGCATCTGCACTCCTACTCCTTGACCGCTCCGGTGAGCATTCCCTCGATGAACCGCCGCTGCAGCGCTATGTACACGACCACCACCGGCAGCGCGATCAGCACGGCCGCCGCGGCGAGCAGCGAGGTGTCCGAGGTCTGCTGCCCCTGGAAGAAGGCCAGCCCCAGCGGCACGGTGCGCAGCCCCTCCTCGCTGATCATCACCAGCGCCATCAGGAACTCGTTCCACGTCCACATGAAGGTGATGACGATCATCGTGGTGATCGCCGGCCGCCCCATCGGGACGAGGATCCGCCACAGCGTCGTGAAGCTGTTCGCCCCGTCGACCCGCGCGGCCTCCATGACCGACTGCGCGCTGTTGCGGAAGTACGTCCGCATCCAGAACACGCCGAACGCCAGCGACTGCGCGGTCTGCGGCAGGATCAGCGCCCAGTACGTGTCGGTGATCTCGTAGTGCCGCAGGTCGAAGTAGAGCGGTACGACCAGCGCCTCCTGCGGCAGCGTCAGGCCGATGACGAACACGTAGAACAGCACGTTCGAGCCGGGGAAGCGCATCACGCCGAAGGCGTACGCCGCCAGGATCGACAGCACGGTCGCGACCGTGACCACGACGACCGCCACGAGTATCGAGTTCCCCAGGTACGTGCCGAAGTTGCCCTGGCTCCAGGCGTCGGAGAAGTTGCCCCAGTTCAGCCCGCCTTCCGGCAGGGCGAACCCGGTGTTGAGGGAGCCCTTCTCGCCGAAGGCGGTCGACAGGATGCCGATGACCGGCGTCAGCGAGATGACGGCGAATATCGACAGGATGCCGTAGGTGAAGGTGCGTTCGATCCTGGTGCTCATGAGCGGCGTCCTTCGACGAGCCGGGAGACCGTGACGGTCAGGGTGAAGATCAGCACGGTGAGCGCGACGCCCACGGCCGCCGCGGAACCGACCTGGTTCAGCTCGAAGGCGCGGTGGTAGACCTCGTACGCCGGTACGGAGGTGGCCTCGCCGGGGCCGCCGCTCGTCATGACGTAGATGAGGTCGAAGTTGCGCAGCCCGGCGACGATCGTCAGAGTCAGCGCGACCGCGATCTCGGCGCGCAGCGCCGGCAGCGTGACGGCGAAGAACTCGCGGAACGCGCCCGCGCCGTCCAGCCGCGCGGCCTCGTACAGCTCCTTGGGGATGCGCTGGGCACCGGCGAGGAACAGCACGAGACACAGACCGGTCATCACCCAGGTGCCGACGATGCCGACGGCGGGCAGCGCCCAGTCGTAGTCGCCGAGCCAGGGCCGGGCCAGCGAGTCCAGGCCCACGCCGCGCAGCACGTCGTTCAGCAGCCCGTCGGGGGCGAGTATCGACTGCCACGCGACGCCGACGACGACCATCGCCAGCACCTGCGGCAGGAACAGCACGGTGCGGAAGAACGTCATGCCCCGCACCCGTATCCGCGACATGGCCGCCGCGAGCAGCAGGCCGATGCAGACCGGGAGCGCCGAGTAGAAGATCAGCAGCACCAGCGCGTGCCCGAAGGGGGCGCGCAGGGACGGGTCGGTGAAGATGTCGGTGTAGTTGGAGAAGCCCGCGGAGGTGGCCCGGGTCAGGCCGTCCCAGTGCAGGAACGACAGCCACACCGACTGCCCGAACGGGACGAGCAGGAACAGCGCGTAGACGACCAGCGCGGGCAGGACGTACAGGTATCCGACCGCGCGCGGTTCGCCCGGCGCGCGGCGGCCGTAGCCGGCGGTGAGGGACTTCATCACGACCCCGCAGGCTCGGCGCCGGCGTCGTCGCCGCGCTGCTTCTCCATGAACGCCCCGTAGTCGTCCTGCAGCTTCTTCGCGAAGCCGTCGGGCGACGTCTTGCCGGCGATGAGGTCCTGGAGCCCCGCGGAGGTGGTGTCGTAGAACGTGGGCGTGGCGTAGTCCAGGTACGGGACCAGGCCGTCGTCCGCGTTCAGCCGCTTCCAGGCGGCGATCATCTGGCCGTCGGGGCTGTCGGGGTCGACCGCGTCGGCGGCCTTGCCGGGCACGGCGGGCAGCACGCCGTTCTCGGTCATCACGTCGGCGGCGTGCTCGTTCGTGATGAAGTCGAGGTAGGCGGCGGCGACCTCGGGGTGCGCGGACTTGGACGTGACGGACCACGAGAGTCCCTGGCCGCCGGTGGTGGTCGGGTTGCCGCCCGCGGTGGCCGGCGGCGGCGCCATGACGCCGAGGTTGTCGCCCATGGGCTTCTTCAGGTCGGCCTGCAGCCAGGTGCCGGCGATCAGGTACCCGCCCTGGCCGTCGGCGAACTGCTTGTAGGCGTCGTCGTAGCCGCGGCCGTTGGCGTCCTTGGGCAGGTAGCCCTTGTCGATCCAGTCGGCGAGTTCCGCGGCGGCGTCCTTCGTGTACGCGTTGTCGAAGCCGTCGCCGCGGCCGAGGACGGTGTCGCGCGCCTCGGCGGCGCCGTGCTGGTCCTGGAGCACGCCGAAGTTGTGGATGGCGGGCCACTGGTCGAGGTTGCCGAACTGGATGGGCAGTTCGCCCTCGTCCTTGAGGGTGGCGAGGCTGTCCGTGAACTCCTTCCAGGTCTTCGGCGGCTCGATGCCCGCGTCGGCCAGCTTCTCCTTGTTGTAGTAGACGCCGATGAACTCACCGGTCTGGGAGATGCCGTAGAGCCTGCCGGTGCCGAACTGCTTGCCGTCGGCGGAGACCCGGTTGAGGTTCAGCAGGGTGTTGGGATAGCGCGTGTTCCAGTCGTAGATGCCCGCGTAGTTGTCGAGCGGCATCAGCAGCCCGGCCTGCACGAAGGCGACCATGTCGGGGTAGCCCTGGTTGGCCTGGACGATGTCGGGCGGCTTGTTGCCGGACAGCGCGAGCTTCAGCGTCGTCTTCAGGTCGTCGAAGCTCCGGGAGACCCGCTTGATCTTGACGTTCGGGTACTTCTCCTCGAACTCCTCGTTGAGCTGCTCGAGTTCGGCGTTGGTGCCGCCGCGGACCTCCTGGTCCCAGACGGTCAGCGTCACGTTCCCCGCCTTCGACGGGTCCGGTACGCCGCCCGCGCCGCCGGCGCCCCCGCCCTCGACGGCGCCGGAGCCGTCGGTGCCGGGCACGCAGCCGGCCGCTATCACGGCAAGTCCCGCGGCGAGCGCGGCGGGCACGAGTGCCCTGGTCCGCCCTCGGCCGCCGCCCTTGTTGCGCAATCCCATCAGAACTCCTTCGTTCTACTCGTCCCGGAAGCCGATGGTCGGAATCGCCCGCCGGCGCGGACGGCTCCGCACCAGGGCCGGGACCAGGCCGTCCAGGAAGTCGTACCGCCGGGCCACCTCGGCGGCGTCCGCGTCGCCGGCCTTGGCGCGGGCGGCGGCCTCGATCCACCACGCGGCCACCTCCGTCCAGTCCGGCGCGGACAGCGAGCCGCCGAAGTGCTGCACGGACAGCGCGGCGGTGAGGTTGGCGAAGGCGAGCCGGTCGGCGAGCGGCCAGCCCGCCAGGGTTCCGGTCATGAAGCCGGCGACGAACACGTCGCCGGCGCCGGTCGGGTCGAGGGCGTCCACGAGCAGGCCGGGGACGTCGGCGCTCTCACCGGTGACCCCGTCCACGGCGACGGCGCCGTCGGGGCCCTTGGTCACCACGGCGATCGGCACCAGCTCGGCGAGGGCGCGTACGGCCTGCTCCGGGGAGTCGGTGCGGGTGTACTGCTGCGCCTCGGCGGCGTTGGGCAGGAAGGCGTGGCTGGAGCGCAGCCCGGTCAGCGCGTTCAGGTCCCAGCGGCCGGTCTCGTCCCAGCCGACGTCGGAGAAGACCTGCGAGCCCCGCTCGTGCGCCTGCCGCACCCACTCCTCGTCCCGGCCCGGCTCCAGCGACGCCACGACGGAGCGGGCGCGCGGGAGCGTGGCGCAGACGGGCGGGGGCGCGGGGTGCTCGTGCGTCACCATGGTGCGCTCGCCCTCGTACGCCATGGAGACCGTGACCGGCGAGTGCCAGCCGGCCAGCCGCCGCGACGGGCTGAGGTCGACGCCCTCGCTCTCCGAGAGGCTCTCCCAGCAGTAGTCGCCGTAGAGGTCGGTGCCGAAGCTGGCGGCGAGGGTGGTGCGCAACCCGAGGCGGGCGAGCGCGGTGGCCATGTTCGCGATGCCGCCCGGGCTGGAGCCCATGCCGCGGGCCCAGTTCTCGCTGCCGCGCACGGGCGCGCCTTCGAGACCGGTGAAGACGATGTCCATGAACACGGTGCCGGTGAGGAGAACGTCGTGCTCCGGATCGCCGGGAGCCCGTGTGCCCGCCAGCGGGTCGATCGCTGTGCGGACCGCCGAGGGAGTGCTCAACGGCGTGTCCTTCCTGCTCGTGGTTCACATTGAGCGACACCTTGCACCTCCGCGACGGATTTTGCAAGAGGTCACTCACACTCGCGCAAACTCGCTCACGTGGAGTACATTGCGGTCCATGCTGCGAGAGACGCGCCACGAGAAGCTGCTCAGCATCCTCGGCGACGAGGGCGTACTGCCCGTCCGGGAGATCGCCACGCGGCTCGGCGTCAGCGAGGCCACGGCCCGCCGTGACCTCACGGAACTGGGCCGCGCCGGCCGCCTCACACGGGTCTACGGCGGCGCCGTAGCCGCCCGCGCGGACGACGAGAGACCCTTCGCCGAGGTCGCGGACGACGACCCCGGCGGCCGGGAGTCGGTCGCGGCCCGCGCCGCGGAGCTGGTCGAGGACGGCGACGTGGTGCTGCTCGACATCGGCACCACGACGCTGGCGCTGGCCCAGCGGCTGCGGGGCCGCCCTGTGACGATCGTCACCAGCAATCTCGCGGTCTACGAGGAACTGCGCGACGACCACGCGGTCACCCTGATACTGCTCGGCGGCGAGGTCCGGCGGAACTACCGCTCGGTCGTCGGCGTACTCACCGAGTCCAACCTCCGTGAGCTGTACGTCGGCCGCCTCTTCCTCGGCGCCAGCGGGATCCTCCCCGACGGCAGCGTGCTGGACAGCACCCACGTCGAGGTACCCGTCAAGCGCGCCATGATCAGGGCGTCCCGGCAGGTGGTGCTGCTCGCCAGCGCGGGCAAGTTCCCCGGCGACTCGGGGCTCGTCCGCATCTGCGGCCCCGAGGACGTGCACATGCTCATCACGAACACGTCGTCGGACCCGGCGACCCTCGCCGCCTTCGGCGAGGCCGGTGTGGAGGTAATCACAGTATGAGGCTGACAGTGCTGGGCGGCGGCGGGTTCCGCGTGCCGCTGGTGTTCCGGGCCCTGCTCGAAGACAGCGGCGAGGAGTCCGGCCGGTGCACCGAGCTGGTGCTCTACGACACGGAGCCGCGGCGCCTGGAGGCCATCGGCGCCGTCCTCGCGCAGCACGCGGCGGACGGGGCGGCGAGAGGCGCCCGGCCGCCGGCGGTCCGTACCACCACCGACCTCGACGACGCCCTGCGCGACACGGACTTCGTCTTCTCCGCCATCCGCGCCGGCGGCCTCGAAGGCCGCAGCCGCGACGAGCGCGCGGCGCTGACCGAGGGCCTGCTCGGCCAGGAGACCGTCGGCGCCGGCGGCGTCCTGTACGGGCTGCGCTCCGTACCCGCCGCCATGCACATCGCCGAGCGGGTCGCCGCGGTCGCGCCGAACGCCTGGGTCATCAACTTCACCAACCCGGCGGGCATGGTCACCGAGGCCATGCAGCGCCTCCTGGGCGACCGCGTCATCGGCATCTGCGACTCCCCCGTCGGCATGGCCCGCCGCGCCGCCCGCGCCCTGGGCGTGGACCCGGACCGCACCGAGCTGGACTACGTGGGCCTCAACCACCTCGGCTGGCTGCGCCGCATCCTCGTCGACGGCGAGGACCGCCTGCCCGCGCTGCTCGCCGACCCGGCGACGCTGGAGTCCTTCGAGGAGGGCAAGCTCTTCGGCGCCGAGTGGCTGCAGGCGCTGGGCTCGCTGCCCAACGAGTACCTGCACTACTACTACTTCAACCGCGAGGCCGTCGCCGCCCTGCGCGACGCCCCGGCGACCCGCGGCGAGTTCCTGCGCGAGCAGCAGGCGGCGTTCTACGCCGCGGCGGCGGCGGACCCGGGCGAGGCGGCGGCGGTGTGGGAGCGCACGCGCAAGGAGCGCGAGGCGACGTACATGGCGGAGAGCCGGGAGAGCACGGGCGGCTGGCAGCGCGACACGTGCGACCTGGACGGGGGCGGCTACGACCGCGTGGCCCTGGCCCTGATGCGCGCCATCGCCCGCGACGAGCACGCCACCCTCATCCTCAACGTCCCCAACCGCACCACGATCCCGGGCCTGGACGCGGACGCGGTCATCGAGGTCCCGTGCCGCGTCGACGCCCGCGGCGCCCACCCGATCCCGACGCGCCCGGCGGCGGCGGACCAGTTGGGGCTGATGCTGACGCTGAAGGACGTGGAGCGCACGACGATCGCGGCGGCGGACACGGGCAGCCGGGCGAAGGCCCTGCGGGCGGTGGCGCTGCACCCGCTGGTGGACTCGGTGAACGCGGCGAACCGCATCCTGACGGCGCGGGGGATCTGAGGACGGGGGAGTCACCGGGGGGCGCCGGTCGGTCACTCGTTGCGGGGGGCGGGATCGGCGCTCCCGTCAGTTCCTACGCACCCTGCGGCGACGACCGTACGAGGGCGTCAGCCGGGATACGAGGGCGTCAGCCGGGATACGAGGGCGTCAGCCGGGATACGCAGGCGCCGGCCGGGAGCCGGCGCCCATGCGGCGGGTGACCCCGCTCAGGCGCGGCAGATCCGCGCGACCAGGACCTCCCACCCCTCCGCCAGCGCGTCGAGATAGCGGGCGCCGGCGCTGTCCGCCGCCGGGTCCGACGGCTGGTCCGGAATGGCGAGGTAGAGCATCGCCGAGCCCTGCAGCGCGGCGGTGAGCTGGAGGGTCAGCGCGTCGAGGCTCTCGGCGCCCACACCGGCCCGGTCCAGCAGGAAGCGGATGTGCGGGCGCGTGATGCCCGAGCCGTCGAGGGCTATGGGCTGGTTGGGGCCCAGTGCCGCGCGGGCGACCGCGTGGTGCTCGCGCAGGAACGCGATGCGGCCCCGGCCGTAGGCGATCAGCCGGTCCATCGGGGCGGCGCCCGGGCCCAGCGGCGGCGGGCCGGACAGCACGCGCTGCTGGAAGGCGCTCTCCACCTCGTTCAGGAGGGCGACGAAGATTCCCGACCGCGTACGGAAGCGGCGGTAGACCGTGCCCTTGCCCACGCCGGCGCGCTCCGCCAGGCCGTCCATGGTGACGTTCTCGGCGCCCTCCTCCTCGATCATCTCACGGGCCGTACACAGCAGCAGCCTGCGGTTACGCGCCGCGTCGGCCCGCTCCGGGCGGGGTTTCTCCAGGGGGATCAGGTCACCGTCCACAGAGGCCACGGTACCGCCAGGAATATAAGCGGGGTAAAGTCCGTTTAGGCTGGCGTGAGAGTCCGACGCGCGGCCTGTGTGAGCGCGCGCACCCACCCCCACCTGCATACGGAGACGAACGTGAACCTCTTCCGCATCGATGCCAGCATCCTCCCCGGGAACTCGGCCTCCGCCGAGATCGCCGACGCGGTCCAGGCCGAATGGGCCGCCGCGCACCCCGGCGCCACGGTGCAGCGCCGCCACCTGGGCACCCGGCCCCTCCCCGCCGACGCCTGGGCGCTGGCCACGACCGCGGGATTCACCCCCGCCCCGGAGCGCACCGACGAGCAGCTCCAGGCTCTGGCGCTGGCCGAGGAACTGGCCGGCGAACTCGACCGCGCCGACGCGGTCCTGCTGGCCGTACCGCTCTACAACTACGGCGTCTCGCAGCACTTCAAGGCCTGGGCGGACCTGGTCATCAGCGGCGCGGGCGCCACCACCCCCGTACTCAAGGCGAAGCCGACGGTGCTGGTGTCCACCAAGGGCGGCGGCTACCAGCCCGGGGCGCCGCGGGAGGGCTGGGACCACTCGACGCCCTACCTGCGCCGGGTCCTGGTCGACATGTGGCAGGCCGAACTCACGGTGATCGAGCGGGAGCTGACCAAGGCCGCCACCACCCCGGCGATGGAGAGCCTGCGCGAGGAGGCGGCGCGCATCCACGCGAACGCGCTCGACGCCGCCCGCGACGCGGGCCGCACCCTGGCGGCTTCGGCGACCCGGGTGTGACGGGCGGACGCGGGGCGGGCGCACGGTGACGGCCGTCCCGCGGTAGCCGGTGGCCTGCGAGATTCCGGCATCTTCGGCCAGGCGGTGCACGCAGGCCCGCTGCCGGAACCAGCGCAGCACCAGCACGGCCCGGCGGTACCGCCGCCAAGGTCCCCGCCGCCATCGAGGCCGCTCGACATCGTATGGGTGCACCCATGGCCTGACCGGTGGAGTACCGGCCCGGTGTCGTCAGGTCAGCCTTTCAGCCCGCAGTAGCAGATCGGGGAGTTCGGCTTGAAGCCGATCCGTGTGTATACGGGAGCCCCGGCCTCGGTGGCGTGCAACGTGGCCCGGGTCAGTCCGGTGGCCCGGGCGCCTTCGTGGAGCGCCTTGCGGGTGACCGCCTCGCCGTAGCCTCTGCGCTGCCACTCCGGGTCCGTGGCGACGAGCACGACGAAGAGGCGGCCGTCTGCTGCGACTGCGCCCGCGCACGCTACGGGGACGTCGCCTCGCATGGCCAGATAGGCGTACACCCCGTTCTTCCACAACGTGGAGCCGACGAGTCCGTCGCGGCCCTCTTCCAACGGAAACCCGTAGGCACGTGCGTTGAGGTCCGCATAGGCTCGCAACTGCTCGTCCGTGCTCACGCGCACGAAAGTCAGGTCGCGGTGGACCGGTTCGGGGATGGGTAGCAGGTCTCCGGACATGCCCGTACCGCCGAAGGCGTGCTGAAGACCTGCCTGCTCTGCCGCTGCCTCAAGCATGGAACGGGCCTCGTCATCGAGAAGATCTTCGAAAAGCCACAGCAGGCCCGGGTGCTCCTTCGAGCGCATGATCTCCGCTGCCTGGCTCAGGCGTTGCCCGAGGAGCTCGGCGTCCGTGCCCGCATCGGTCAAGGTGAGGGCGTTCCAGAAGGCGAACCGGCAGTCGGCCCAGCGGACTGCCAGGCCGGGGACGTCGCGCACGTCCGCGCCTGCATCCCGATCGAGCACCATGGCCCGCCAGCCCACAGCGAGCTGCTGCATCGATTCGAGGGACTCCGCAAGGTCACTCATCGCACCTCCATAGATCACTGACGAACTGTGCTGTGCAATACACGGCCCTTGCGTCTCCGTGGTTCATTGAAGGTTTCTCGTCCTGTTCGCCAGGCGATCTTGATGGCGTGAACGGCGGCGACCGCGCCGCCGCGGAGCTCCCCTTCTCACCACGCGCCGCTGCCCGGCATCCGCGACCGCGCCCAGCGCTCAGCGCCCCGATCGCCGTCGCCGCCCCCTGTGTGAACGCAAGCGATGCCGCTGACCAGCAGGAATCAGGACGGGGGAGATTCCCGTGAACCGATCGCAGGAAGGATCCGTGTCTTCTTAGAGAGTTGGCCGCCTTTGCGACACGGAAGAGGGCTTCCCATGCCTGCACAGCAGTCCGCCGACTCCGAGCGGCGCAGCCAAGCGGCCATGACCCTGGCCGCGGCCATCATCGACGAAGACATGCTCGACCTCCGGCAGAGGGGGACGGCTCAGGCCCGGGGGGAGAGACACCACCGGGCGGAACCGCAGCACGCAGAACCGCAGGACCAGTACCGATACGGCACAAGCGACTCTGCGAGCGGATTGCTCCGTGATGTCCTGGAACAGGCGTTTCGATTCGCACGAGACCGGTTGCAGCGGTCCTCCGGGGGGCGCGGATACCCGCAGCCACCTCAGGGGCCCGTCTCCTCACGTCCTCCGCAACAGCCGGATGCCCGACAGCATCCGATGGGGCCTCAGGCCGGTGAGAGGGCTTACGACGTGTACACGAAGCTCGGACCAGAGGGCCGGGCACAGGTCGAGAAGGCCATGTTCGCCTTGCTCAGCAGGGAGGGCCCGCACAAGCAAGCGTATGAGCGCGGATATCTGCCCAATGCGGCGAAAGTCGTCGGCAATGCTCGGGAGAACGCCCGCACCGCCCCCACTGGTTCGGAGCCCCGGCAGGGGCGACGGGGTGCGCAGCCCCGACGGCCGGAGGGCCACGGCCGTGAGAATTCGCAGTTGCCACGCCCACGCCACAGAATGAGTGCCCCCATTGGACCAGCCGTGAGGCAACCGGTGGGACCACCCGTGCACCCCATCGACGCGAACGCTCGGAACGCTCTGCTCACCACTCCCGGCTCCCCTCCCGGTGGCTCCCGCCCTTCGGCCCCGGCAAACGACGCTTCACCGGCGGCGAGGTACTCCCCGCCACCTGCCCCGGCTTCTGCCGCGGCAAGGACGTCAGGGTCAGCCACCAGCCCGGCCGGAGGGGCGCAAAAGCTCCCCACACCCCCGGCGAAGAGGAAGTAGGGGAACTGAGCTCGTTCAGGCCGGCCGTCGAGATGCGCTCATCGAGGGGGTCACCACGCTCATCGTCACCCGCGAGGGTGACCACCGCCGCAGACTCCCGCGGCATCAGCGGGCCCCGGCCGGCCCGGTACGCCTGCGCACGCACGACTCCTTGAGGTCGCCGAGACCCGTCGAAGTGCTGGCCGAGCAGGCCCCCGACCGCCCCTGCCGCGGAGCCGCGGCCACGGTCCGCCCCCTACGGAAGTCTCAGGGTTTCCCGACTTCCACCGGCGTCGGCTCCAGCGTCGCCCGTACGGTCTTGCCGACGAACTCGCGCGGGAACCACGACAGCTCCGCCCCCAGCCCCCGCGCCAGGAACAGCCCCCTCCCCCGCTCGTCCTCCGGCCCCGGCGGCGACGGGTCGAGCACGCGTGGCGGCAGCGTCGCCTGCGGGTCGGACACGTCGATCACCAGCGACCCGTCCTCCCGCACGGCCAACCGCACCCACACCCGCCGCCCGATCCGCCGCCCGTACTGGATCGCGTTCGTCACCAGCTCCGACACGACGACCGCCGCGTCCTGCGCGTCCCCACCCCACCCCCACAGCGCCAACTGCCGCCGCACGTGCACCCGGACCAGCGGCACGGACCGGTGCGCCATCACGTACCCCATCGACCACTCGCGCGCCATCCCCTCCGAACCGCACGCTCCATGCTCGGCCATCCACATCAACTCCAGAATTACAGTGACACTTTGGTATTTACCGCTGTATCGTCGTAGCGCTCGGTTACGCTGCGTGGTGAAAGGCTTTCGGAGCGAAGCGGCCGAGGGCAAGGCCAGGCACGTGACAGATGTGACCAGAACGGGGAGGCAGACATGACCCCACGCAACGCCACCCACCGCGCGACCGGCACAACAGCCGAGATGTTCGGCGACGTACTGAGGCACTTGCGCGAGGCAGCAGGCATGACACAGGCGGAACTGGCGAAGCAGATCCCCTGCGACCGGTCGTACGTCGCGAGAATCGAGACCGGCACGAGCGTGCCACCGGACACCTTCGCGGCGAAGTCCGACGAAGCCCTCGGCGGTAACGGACTGTTAGCGCGGCTGTGGCTGAAGGTCGACTGGTACCCGGACGTCGCACACCCGAACTGGTTCGAACGACGAGCGCAGATGGACGCGGAGTGCGTGTCGTTGCGCGAGTACCAGGAGCGAGTCGTCACGGGGCTCCTGCAGAACGAGCAGTACGCACGCGCCCTGTTCGCCCGAGTCACGCCTGACGAGGAGAAAGCCGAGGAGCGAGTACGGGCCAGGCTAAGCCGCCAGCAGCGGTTCCTCTCGTCCGAAGGTCCGATGTACGTGGTCGTGCTGGACGAGAGCTGTCTGCGCAACATCGTTGGCGGGCCAGAGGTCATGCGCGAGCAGTGCGCGCACCTGCTGTCCGCAAGCCAGCGGACCAACATCCAGATCCAGGTCGCCCCCGCCGACCGGCCGGAACTCATCCGCCCCAACACCTCGATGTCGCTGATCACCTTGCCCGACGACCACAGGTGCGTCTACTCCGAGTCCCTCGACCGCGGTCACTTCGGCGAGGATCCAGCGGTCTACGAACGCCATTTACGGACCTATGATTTGCTCAGGGCTGACGCTCTGTCGGCTCGCGAATCCGCCGCTCTGATCGGTGAGTTCATGGAGGGATACGGGCAGCATGGCCATGACGTGGCGTAAGAGCAGCTACAGCGGCGACAACGGCGGCAACTGCATCGAAGTGGCCGCGGACTGGCGTAAGAGCAGCTACAGCGGCGACAACGGCGGCGACTGCATCGAGGTGGCCACCACCCCCACCACCGTCCCCGTGCGCGACTCCAAAGACCCCAACGGCCCCCACCTGGCCTTCACCCCCACCGCCTGGGCCGCCTTCGTCGCCGCCGTCAAGCGCGAGGAGTTCCAGGCCGGTTAAAGCGCCACAGGCGCGTCACGCGGCGGGATGGGGGTGTCGTGAGACCGCTGGCAGACGGGGATCCGACGCAGGTGGGCGAGTTCGTCCTTCGGTGGCGGCCCGGCGCCGGCGGTATGGGCGAGGTGTACTACGGCCGGTCGCCCGTTGGGCGTGCGGTGGTGGTGAAGGTGGTGCGCCGGCACCTGGCGGCGCAGGACCAGTTCCGGCGCCGGTTCCGGCAGGAGGTGCCGCCGTACGGGCGGTCAGCGGCGCCTTCACGGCGCCCGTGGTGAGCGCCGGGCCGGGCCCGAGGACGACCTGCCGTGGATCGCGACGGTCTACGCGTCCGGGCCTCCCTGGCCGACGCCGTGGCCGAAACCGGTCCGCTGCCGGAGGGGTCGTTATGGCCGCTGGCTGCGGGGCTGGTCAAGGCGCTACGGGCCATCCATCAGGCGACCCGCTCCACCGCGACCTGAAGCCATCGAACGTGCTGCTGGCGCCGGACGGACCGTGGGTGATCGACTTCGGGATCGCCCGGGAGCTTGAAGGCATCCTGAGATGCGGCTTGAGGTCGAACTTCCAGCCTTGCCCGGTAGCAGTAGCGGTAGGGATCTGCAACTGGTGTCCTGCAGTGCGCGGTCACCGCTGGAGGACCGAGGGTGAACCCAACGGAAGCGGGATGCGTTGTGGTGGACGCGGGCCGCTGCTGCGGCCCCCGGCCGTCGACGGGTTCCGGACAGGACGTGACAGCGATGCTCCACCAGGCGAGAAGCGGCAGGGCCCCGCTGGCCCCCCGGCGGCCCAGACCGTGGAACAGCGCCAGAGCGGTTCACCACACCACGGTCAGCAAGAACCCCATCGCCCCGGGCACGGCCGCCGCCACCACAAAACCACCCCCAGCCCGGAGCACACCAGGCCGGCAACAAACCCCGGAGCGGCCCACCGACCCAGCAAACCATCACAGCCTGACCCCGAGGAAAACACATGCCCCGTCGCGGCGCGTCCGATGAGGAAATCACTAACACACTGAACGAGTACATCGACCACGTCCTGAACGGGGGCGAGTATCCATTCGCGGACGCCTCTTCCATTCGGCGCTGGAAAGATAGAGTGCTGAAGAGCGGTCCGGGACGGTTCCCCGGCATCGACAGAACGAAACTAGAAAAGGTATACCATCTCACTCGCCCGCAAACGATGGAAGAGAAGGGGGAAGCGGTAAATGAATGGATAAAATCCGAAACGAGCTACAAGAGATTCTTGGCTGACTACAACCAGAGGGAGTCCGTAACGAGAAAAATCGATGAATACCAGTTGAGTAGAAATGTCCACGAGGTGGAGAAATATCCGGCTGCTTACGGCGTGGACCCCGAGGCATTGAAAGCCGCTCGCGCTGCTCAGCGCGACCATATCTATTGGTCACGTGGTCAGGGTGCTGCGTCTGCTGCTCTCGGCAAGGCTACGCCGGTTGTTGCGGGACCTTCCGAGCCCCGCAGCCCGACAGACGCCGAATCGAACGACTACGCCGACCAAGCCGCCCGTGGCCTCTTCCCTGAACTCAGCTACGGTGCGATGCAATGGGAGCCCGGCGCCCCGCCCCCACAACTGCCAGACCTGCCAGACCTGACAGACGCCGAATTGAACGACCTCAACAACCAAATCATCCGTGGCCTCTTCCTCGAACCCGGCTACGACCATCACACACAACCTGGTGCGATGCCCTGGCAGCCCAGCGCACCACAGAGCCCGCCGATCACCGGGAACGCGGCCGACCTCCTTTACCGGCCGCACGACCAGACCGGCTACAGCGGGGGGTTCACCGGTACATCCCAGACCGCCGACTACGCCCAGCACGGCCAGACCGGCTACGGTCAGAGTTTCGCCGGCACGCCTTACTCCGTCAGCTACACCCAGTACGGTCCGACCGCCTTCAGCCAGAGCTTCGACCCGTCGGGTGCTGCCGGCCATGCCCACGGCGGGTATCCCGGGCAGGAGAGCGGGTCTGGTGCGCCTCAACCGCCCCCCAGGACCACGGGACCGGGCACGGGCGGAAAGGGAAGAGGCCGGTAAGGTGATCCGGACGTGACCGGAACTTGGCTGAGCCGGTCCGTTCGCATGAGCAGCCCGGCACGTTCATGCCGGCTAACAGCGGCTGACACAATGAGGTGGATCGGCCCTGGTGGCCGTTCCCGACGCGGGAGTCGAGCGTTCGGTCCGGTGTGGAGACACCGCCGTGGATCGTGTCAGATGAGCTGTGGGACCGCATCGAGCCGCTGCTGCCGCTGCGCGAGCGGCGCTTCCGGTACCCGGGCCGCAAGCCGTTGCCGGACCGGGGGTGCGGTGCGGGAACCTGTACGTGCTGCACACCGGGATTCAGTGGGAGTACCTGCCGAAGAAGCTGGGCTTCGGCTCGGGCATGACCTGCTGGCGGCGGCTGCGGGACTGGAAACTGTCAGTCCGTCCCCCGCCTTCCGCACACCGCAGCACATCGTGCAGCCGCTGCCCTCGGCAGCACGCGGACCGCGATGCGACATGAAAACAGACTACAAAGTAAAGACCGTGGCCCAGGCCATGCTCGGTTTCCACCACCGTCACCCACCCGCCCCCGGAGCGTCAATCCGAAGACGCCGGGGGCGGGGGCGGGGTGTTGAAGGTGATATCCGAGAAGTCGCGGCCCTGCACGACGGGCCCGTACTGCGTGCCCCCGCTGACGATGTTCGTCACCGTGCCCGCCCCGTCGTCCGGCAGCGGCGGCAGTGCGTCCTGCCACGCCCGCAGCCCGGCGCGGAACTCTCCGTCCAGCGCGGCCCGTACCGCCAGCGCCGTACTCAGCGCCTGCGCCCGCGCCTCGTCGCCCGGCTCCGCCGCCAGCCGCTCCAGCTCCGCCTCCCCGGAGCCGACTTCAGAGCCGGCCCCGGCGTCACCGCCGTCCCGCCGGAACGGCCGGCGCACCAGCCGCGTCAGCCCCTCCCACCCCTGCCGCCCGATCTCCCCGCCCGCCCCACCGGCCAGCGCCACCAGTAACCCCACCGACACCGGATCCACCCGGACCACCCCCTCCTCCGCCCGTACCCGTACCCGTACCCGCAACCTGAGGGACGACCCGACGCCCTCGCCGGGTTCCTGAGCGGTGCACGGCGCTGCGCGAAAAGAACTCGCGCCGCGATGTCGAGAACCCGCGCGCGGCTCCGTCCCAGGAGCGAACACGGACCACCATGGGGCCGTGCCTCAGCGAGGAGAAGATCATGGCCAAGTACCTGCTGCTCAAGCACTACCGCGGCGCCCCGGCAGCGGTCAACGACGTACCGATGGACCAGTGGAAGCCGGAGGAGGTCACGGCCCACATCCAGTACATGCGTGACTTCGCCGCCCGTCTGGAGGCCACCGGCGAGTTCGTCGGCGAGCAGGCGCTCGCCCCGGAGGGCACCTTCGTCCGCTACGACGGCGAGGGCCGCGCGCCGGTCACCGACGGGCCGTTCGCCGAGACGAAGGACCTCATCGCCGGCTGGATGCTGATCGACGTCGAGACGTACGACCGCGCGATCGAGCTGGCCGGCGAGCTGTCCGCCGCCCCGGGGGCCGGCGGGAAGCCGATCCACGAGTGGCTGGAGGTGCGCCCGGCCTACGGCGTGCAGCCCTCAGCCACCGCATGAACGAGGTGCCGTGAACGAATCGCTGCTCCGGGAGCTGGCCCCCGAGGCGATAGGCGTGCTCGTCCGCCCCGGAGCCGACTTCGCGGCGGCCGAGGACGCCGTACAGGAAGGCCTGGTCGAGGCCGTACGGCGCGGGTGGCCGGACGGTGAGGCGCCGCGGGACCCCCAGGGGTGGCTGATCACGATGGCGTGGCGCACGTTCCTCGACGCCGTACGGGCCGACACCTCCCGGCGGCGCCTCGAGAAGCTGGTCGAGGCCGAGCCCACGCCCGGCTCCGGCACGGCGGCGGACGACGCGCTGCAGCCGTACTTCCTGTGCGCGCACCCGTTCCTGACACCCGCATCGGCCGTCGCGCTGACGCTGCGCGCGGTCGGCGGCCTCACCACGCGGCAGATCGCGCGGGCCTACCTGGTGCCGGAGGTGACCGTGGCTGGGGGTACCGCCCATGCGCGCCCAGCGCGCGGCGCGGACCGGCGCCGACGGCCGGCTGGTGCCGCTCGCCGGGCAGGACCGCGGCCGGTGGGACACCGGGCTGATCGCCGAGGGCGTCGAGATCCTGCAGACTGCCCTGGCCCGCGACCGGCTGGGCGAGTTCCAGGCGCAGGCGGCCGTCGCCGCGCTGCACGCCGACGCCCCGGCCCCACCATCTCCGAACGCGACCTCCTCCCGCGCGGCCGCCCGGATCAACGCCCGGCTACGCGGCGGGCCAGGCGGCGCGGCGGCGGGGTGACGCGGTTACCCGGTTTGGCACACGCCGGCACGGCGGACCGGCCGGCGGGGGGCCGGCCCTGCGGCGGTCCGGTTGCGGGCGGACGGTGAACCGGTGGGCGACTGCGCGGCAAACCCCGCAATCCGAGCGCACCGGCGGTGCCGCTCTGCTACGCCCGCACCCCCCGCCGCGGCTCGCGACGGGGGGTGCGGGTTCGCGTCGTACCTACACGGTGACTCGATCGTCGGCGGAAACGTCCGCCTTCACGGGCACATCCCCGTCCGCGGCCCCGTCCGCGGCGGCGCCGTGGCCGTCGTCGCCCGCGCTCTCCACCCGCCGCGGCAGCGTCGTCGCCAGGACGACCATCAGCGCGGCCAGCACCGCCGCGGCGCCGAAGGCCAGCTTCATCCCGCTGACCTGGGCGGGCAGGGGGGCGACGCCGTCGTCGACCAGGCCCGTGGCGCGCGCCGACATCACGGTCACCACCAGCGCGGTCCCCAGTGCCGCCGCGACCTGCTGCAGCGTGCCGAGGATGGAGCTGCCGTGGGAGTACAGGTGCGGGGGCAGCGCGCCCATGCCGAGGGTGAAGACCGGGGTGAACGTCGCCGCCAGGCTCACCATCAGCAGCACGTGCAGGCCGAGGATCTGCCAGTACGGCATGGTCGTCGAGATCTGCGTGTAGCCGGCGAGGCCGGCCATGACGCCGGCCGAGCCGGGCACCACCAGCCGGCGGCTGCCGAACCGGTCGAAGATCCGGCCGACCGTCGGCCCCAGCAGGCCCATCGCCAGGCCGCCGGGCATGACCAGCAGGCCGGTCTCCAGCGGGCTGAGGCCGCGTACGTTCTGCAGGTACAGCGGCAGCAGGATCATCGAACCCATCATCGCCAGGAAGCCGATGGCCATCACGGCCAGGGACCGGGTGAACGCGCCGTACCGCAGGGTGCGCAGGTCCATCAGCGGCGTACCGGAGCGCTGCAGCCGGAGCTGGCGGAAGGCGAAGACGGCGATGGCCGCGATCCCGCCGGCGGCGATGCCGATGCCGAGCGCCCGGCGGTCGCTCTCGCCGATCAGGCTCAGCCCGTACACCAGACCGCCGAAGCCGAGCGCCGCCACCGCGACGCTGAACCAGTCGATGGAGCTGACCTGGCGCTCGCCGATGTTCTCCAGCCTGCGCAGCCCGAACACGGTCACCGCCGCCGCGATCGGCAGCACGACCACGAACAGCAGCCGCCAGGAGCCGACCTGGAGGATGATCCCGGACACGGTCGGGCCGAGCGCGGGCGCCACCGACATCGCCAGCGTGACCTGGCCCATCACCTTGCCGCGGTGCTGCTCGGGCACCACCGTCATCAGCGTGGTCATCAGCAACGGCAGCATCACCGCCGTGCCGGCGGCCTGCACGATGCGGCCCGCCAGCAGCACCGCGAACGTCGGCGCGACGGCCGACACGAGGGTGCCCACGAGGAACGTGCCCATGGCGAGCGCGTAGGCCCGGCGGGTGGTGACCCGTTGCAGGAACCAGCCGGTGACGGGGATCACCGCGGCCATGGTGAGCATGAACGCGGTGGACACCCACTGCGCGGACTGCTCGGTGACGTGCATGGACTCCATCAGCCGCGGGATGGCGTTGATCATGATGGTCTCGTTGAGGATCACCACGAACGTCGCCAGGACCAGCAGCCGCACGACGGTCGGCGTCCGACCGTCCTCCTCCTCCGCCACCGCGGATCGCTTCGCTATCGCAGCTCGTTCGGCTCGCATGTCAGCTCCTCGCCGGGGTTCCTGATCACAGTCACCTCGCAGCCGAGGGCCGCCGGACTGGATGGTCGGTTGCTTCACCGACACAGACCGGCGAGCGCACCGGAACTCATCGGTCGATCCGAGCCTGCCACGTCGCGGCGCGGCTCGCCTCCGCATTTCGCGCAGGTCAGGGAGCGTCCGCGAGGACGCGGGCGGGGCCGCAGGTGGAGCCCCCTGCCGGATGCGAACCGACGGTTCGTCGTCGCCGTGACCTTCCCCACCGTCGTCGTGCCGCGTCCTTCGTCGCCCTCCCCGGCCTGCTGACCGACCCCCTCCACCAGGAGTTCGGCCGGTCCCGCGGCACCATCGCCGAGTTGCGGCCGCGTTCGGATCACTTACTGTGCTTCTGCGCCTTCCGCCTCCCGGCACGCCCGTGGGCCGGGGGCGGGGGTTGAGGCGCGCTGGACTCGCCTCCCTGCGTGGGCTCGCGGAAGGCGTGGTCGGCAGCGCCGTACGCATCGAAGCTCGGGCTGAAAGCGGTCGGGTTGTGCTGGGTGTAGCCGACGGTGTGGGGCGTGTCGGCGAAGCTCGTGCTGTAGACGGTCTGGTCGCGCCGCTCGTAAAGGACGTCGTTCGGGTTCACGGTGATCGGCGGGCTCTGTGTGTGGAAGCTGTAGGGAACCTGCCGATACCTGCTGCTGTCGGCGTGGGCAGACGGCTGGTCGTGCCCGGTGTAAAGGAAGTCGGCCGGGTTGGCAGCCAACTCCTCCTCCCCTGGCTCTGGCCCGGCTCCGAACCAGGGGTCGTGTCGCCAGGGCGCTGACGGGTCTGTGGGTGCGGTGACGGACAACGCGCCGAACTGCCGCGTCGTCGCAGCGACCCGCGCCTCATCCCCGTAGTCGTAGTCGTACGGGGCGGCCTGTGGCTGACTCGGCTGTTGTGACGGTTGTGCGGGGCGGTTGTCGAACGACTGCAACGATGAGTGGGGTGCATGGTCCTCCCAGTTCTCCTGTTCTCGCGCCTCCTTCAGCCACTCACTGAGGCGTGGTTGGGATATCTTCCTGTCGGGGTTTTCTCCGTTATACTTCTTCACGAACTTTTCTTGACTCAGGCGGGATGCCCGGAATTCATTCAGCACGTCCGCCCTCTCCTCCCGGCTGCGACTAGTGCGATTGTATGCCGCTCGCAGCGTTTCCGGGTCCACCCCGGAAAATCGTTCCGGGTTATTTTTCGCTTCTCTTGCCCAGCGCTTGAGGTCGTGTAGAGCGATTTGCCCGCCGGGGTATCTCGGTATGTACTGCTGCACGAACTCGCGCTGGCTCAGGCCGGACCCCACCCACTCGTTCACCAGGTCCGTCTTTTGTTGAATACTGAAGCGCGCTTGGTTCCTTGGCATGCGTTCTCCTTGGGGTTGAGGTCAAGCCGTGATGATTTGCTGAGTCTGCGGGAAGGTCTGGGATTCGACACCGGACTCGCCGCCCCGCGTGAGGTACTCGTCGTGGGCACGGCCGGCAGCGCACGCCCTTCCATCGCCCCTCTCGTTCGCTGCCAGCACCACCTCCTGGCCCGCCCTCACGCCCGCACCCACATCGGCAAGACGCCTGCCGGCGCCGACGCCGGCGCCACAGCCGCCGTGACAACCCCGGAGCCTGCAAACACCCTTCGCCTCCGTGGCCACGTCGGCGCTCTCCTTCCGCTACCGCCGATGCAGCAACGGAGACGACCTCTAACGTCCAGACCCGTGTCCAGACCTGCGGCCAACGCTGCGGCTGTGGTGACCGGCGCCGTGCGACCTGGAATCCTGGGAACGGCCGGCAGCAGGACCTCTTGCCCGGTCAGGGTTTCCGCTGCCGGCCAGGAACCGACCGACGTCGTTCAGCTCCGGCACGTCTCGGCGCCTTACCGCCGAGTGAGGTCGGACCCGGCCCGGCACTCCGGCAGGCAACAACGGCCCCGCAGCGCCGGCGGTTCACCCGGAGGCCCGCGTCCCGCAACGCTCGATGTCCCCCGCCTCTTCGTCGAGCCACTCGGTTACCGCTGTCTCCACGAGGGCATCGACGCGCCGGTGCAGCGGGCCGCGCGGATCGGCCCCGTCCAGCAGGTCACCACGGTCGCGAACACGCATGCCGAGGCCCGCCGTTCGCGGGCCATCCCGGCAGAGCACGGCTACGGATGAACCGTTCCATGCTCAGCCACGTTGGAGGGGCGACACGGAGGACGCACCCTCTCGTTCCGCCGCGCAACGCTCTCTGCGCCGGCTCGCCGTGCTGCTGCCACCCACAGGTGGCCGGATCGCCGAGACGCGTCGACGCCAGTCCGTCGTCGCCGCCTTTCCTGTCTCCCGAGCCCCCCGGCTTCCTACACAAATGGTCTCATCATGCCCATTTACCCTCACTTGGACACTGCTGTTCGGCCGCCAGGCGGAAGCAGGGTCTTCTACGGCGCGCAGACGACGTGCGGCGTCACGCCCTCGCGGTTGGTGGTCGATCGCGAGGGCGGGTGCAGCCGCGTCAGCTCTCGACTGACCGCAGACGGCGGTGCGCACGCATGAAACCCAGATTCGATCCGCTGACCGCCGCGGCGATAGCGGTCGCGGTGGTCTCCATTTCGGCCACCGCCCCTCTCACCGCTGCCGCGTCCGCGTCACCTCTCGCCATGGCCTTCTGGCGCAACGCCCTGGGCTTCGCCACGCTCGGACTGCTCCTGCTGATGCTGCGCCGCCGTGAAGTCGTGCGTGTCGCGCGCGGAGAGCGCGGCCTGCTGCGCCGGGAGCAACGGCGGTCCCTGGTCTTCGGCTTCCTCGCGGCCACTTCGCTCGCCCTTCACTTCGCGGCCTTCATGACGAGCACGCGGATGACCACGGTCGCCATTTCCACGGCGCTCGTAGCCACCCAGCCGGTCTGGCAGGCACTCATCGCCGCGGGCCAGGGCGTTCGGTTCGGCGGCGCCACCTGGGCGGGCCTGAGTCTCGCGGTACTGGGAGCGGCCGCGGCCGCCGGCCCCGATATCGAGTCGGGCGGCACGGCGCTGATGGGCGATCTGCTCGCTCTTGCCGGGGCCGTGGCGGGGGCCGGTTATACCGCCCTGAGCCAGAAGGCGCGCACGGATTTGAGCACCCCGCTGTACTCGACGGTCACCTCGCTGGTCTGCGGGCTGGAACTCCTGCTCGTCTGCTGGCTGGCCGGCATACCACTCACCGGCTTCGACAGGTCCACGCAGCTCTCGTTGCTCGGGTTGCTCCTCCTGCCCCAGCTCCTGGGGCTGGGATTGATGAACTTCGCCCTCGGCAGGACGTCCGCGACGACGATGAGCGTCGTCCTCCTGCTGGAAACCCCGGTGGCCGCGGTCGCCGCATGGTTGCTGATGGGGCAGAGCATCGAACCCGCTGCCGGGCCCGGACTCCTGCTGATCCTCGTCGGAGTCACGGCCGTCGTGAGAATCGGCGACGCAGAACAGCCCGCCCCGCGCCGGCAGGGCAGACATCGCAAGGGCACGCTGATGTTCCCCAACGACGCCCCGCATACGGTACGCAGCCCCTCCCTCATCGGTGAGCGAGGCCAGAGCGTGCCGGTCGGACCTTCCGTGGCCGCCTGGTCGACACCACAGGCGGCCGGACCGTACGCGCATCATGCCGAACCGGGCCCCGAGACGGTCTGGAGGGATGTCGGCGAGGACGACACGCCGACGATGATCCTCGCCTACCATCACGCTGCCGGCGCCTTCGACCTCATGTACCGGCAGCCCAGCCGCGTTTACCACAGCCCCTGACCATTCCAGGCTTCACGGATGCCGCGGGCCGTCCGGGACTGAAGAGGCTTACTGAGGCGCAGCGTCCACGGGGATACCCAGGGCGCGCGCGACCAACTGCCCGCGGCTGCGCACGCCGAACTTGGCGAAGATGGACTTCAAATGGTCTTGCACGGTGTACTGGGACATGGTCAGCGCGGAGGCGATCCCCGTCGATGACCGGCCGGAGATCACCTGCTCCAGAATCTCCCGCTCCCGCACCGTCAGCTCATACGCGAGGGCCAGCGTCTCGGTGATGTCGGAGGCCGGGGTGGGCTGGATGACGACCGACGCGCCGCTGTGCGGATCAGCGTCGAGCGGCGAGCCCCACAGCGACAGCCACCGCCCGGCGCGGGACCGTACCCGCAGATACGCCTCCTCGCCCCGTCCGGCCCGGGCCGCCGCCGATACCTCGAACGGGGCCATCGTGCCCAGTTCGTCCAGCCAGTGACGCGCCGTCTCGTTGGCGACCACGGTACGGCCCTCGCCGTCGAGCACCAGGACGCCGGGCCCGGCAGGACCGGCCGGGGCGACCGGCGCGGCGCTGGCGCAGGCCCAGCGCAGCGCGACCGCGACCGGCCGTGACAGCGCGTGCACCAGCTCCGCCTCCCGGGGTGTGAAGTCCGCCCGGTCGCCGCGCCGGAACAGGGACAGCGCGCCCCAGCACTCACCGTCTGCCAGGAACACGGCACGCAACTCGTGCTGGACGTCGATGGCCGGCAGGACGGTGCGCAGGCGTTCGCTCACACTCAGGTCACCGCCGGAGCTGACGCCGAGAATGCCGACTGTGCGGCCGGTCCGCGCCAGGTCCGCGAACTTGTCGACGTCCGGGACGAGGTACTCGTTGTGCGACGCGAGCTCCGCGTTGCCGGGCGGAATGCCGTCGGAGACGTCGTCGGTGAGCAGCAGCGTCCACGGATCGATGGTGCCGAAGCAGAACGCGTCGTAGGCGACGTCCTGGCCCAGCCGGGCGACCACGCGGGAGCGCAGCGTCCGCGAGTCCAGGCTGAGCTGGCATATCCGCTCGATGTCGCTCTGTAGCCTCCGCACCCGCCCAGCCTATCCCCGGAGTTCCCCAGATTTCTGGGATACCGCATGTCAGAGCGGCGTACCTAGCATCCCCGGTGACCAGTCGGACCGAGGAAGGCAACGCGCATTGAACCAGCCCGTCTCCGGTCCCGTCGTGCGGGACACAAGCGGGGCAGGCAGCGCCGGGGGGCAGCGCGCCGCCGGCAACGGCCGGCGGTCACGTCGGTAGTCACGCAGTCCGCTCGTTCCCGAGCCGTTGACAGAAGCAGAAGCTGAAGGCGAACTCCGTTCGCCGTAACACTGGAGCACATCATGATCATCGTGACCGGAGCCACCGGACAGTTGGGGCGTCAGACCGTCGAGAGGCTGCTCACGCGCGTGCCGGCAGACCAGGTCGGCATCAGCGTCCGCGACCCGCAGAAGGCACAGTCGTTCGCCGACCGGGGGGTCCGTGTACGACGGGGTGACTTCTCCGACGCCGCCAGCCTCGCCCACGCCTTCGAGGGTGCCTCCCAGGTGCTCATCATCTCCGTCGACAAAATGGGCGACGAGTGCGTCAAGCTGCACCGCGCCGCGATCGAAGGGGCCGTCGCGGCGGGCGCCCGTCGCATCCTCTACACCAGCCAGGTGGGGGCCGCCGCCTCGGCACGCTTCCAGGCCTGCCGCGACCACGCCGCCACCGAGGAAGCGCTGCGCGCCTGCGGCGTGCCGTTCACCGCGCTGCGCAACGGCTTCTACGTCACCAGCGCGGTGCAGTTCCTCGGCAACGCGCTGGAGTCCGGCCAGCTCGTGCTCCCCGCGGACGGGCCGGTCTGCTGGACCACACACGCCGACCTCGCCGACGCGACCGCCGCCATCCTGGCCGACGAAGGCTGCTTCGACGGCCCGACGCCGCCGCTCACCGCGGGACGGGCGCACACCTTCGACGACATCGCCGGTATCGCCACCGAGATCACGGGCCGCACGATGACGAGGACCACCGCACCCGACGAACAGTTTGTGCGGGAGATGACGGGCTACGGCGTTCCCGCAGAGAGGGCGTACAACCTGTTGGGCTTCTTCGTCGCCAGCCGTGCCGGCGAGTGCGCCACCGTCGACCCGGCACTGGCCACCCTGCTCGGCCGCGAACCCGTCGCCCTGGGCGCGGCGCTGCGCGAGCAACTGTCCGACAACTGATCCGGGGACGGCGGCGGTTCGGCCCTCCCCGGCCGCACGACGCACCTGTAACGCCAGGCGGCATGCGGACACTGAATCCGCTGTCGCCAGGACAAGCGCCGGGTCGGCGCCGTGTCCGAGCACCGGGCGGCAGACCAGCCACCCGTCGGCTATGCGGGGGCCGATCAACGGCCCACAACCAACTGAGGAGCACAGTGATCTCCAGACGAAGTGCCTTGCGCACCCTGACCGTCACCGTGGCGGCTGCCGCCTCGGTCGCCGGGGCGGCCGGGTTCACGGCGCCGGTGCACGCCGGTGAGCACGGCCAAGGTCATCCGCAGCACGGGAACGGCGGAGCGAACGTCTACGTCCAGAGCAACGCGGCGGACGGCAACGCCGTGCTCGGGTTCCGGTCCGACGGGTCGCCGATCGGGTCGTTCGCCACCGGCGGCAGGGGGAGCGGCGCCGGGCTCGGTTCCCAGGGAGCGGTGACCGCCAGTGCCGACGGCGACGAGCTCTACGCGGTCAACCGGGCCTCGGCGAGCGTGTCGGCTTTCGCGGTCCGCCCGGACGGGCGGCTGCGGCTGCTCAGCACCGCCGAGACCGGAGAGAACCCGGTGAGCGTCGCCACCCGCGGCAGCGCCGTGTACGTCGTGGGCGAAGACGAGGTCACGGCGTTCCGGCTGCTGGGCGGTCGCCTGGTGGCCGTGGGCAGCCGCCCGCTGTCGTCCCAGGGTTCGAACCCCGCGCAGATCGGGGTCGTCCCGGACGGCCGGGCGCTCATCGTGACCGAGCGGAACACCCACACCATCGACGTCCTGCCGCTGGACATCTTCGGCCGACCCGGCCCGGCCAGGGCCACCGCGGCCACCGGCGTCACCCCGTTCGGCTTCGCCTTCGGACGCGGCGGGGTCGCGGTGGTGTCCAACGCCTCGGCGGGCGAGGCGCGCGGCAGCACCGTGACGGGGTACGAGGTGGAGCACAACCGCGTGCGCAACACCACGCCCGCGATCCCGACCGGGCAGAGCGCCGCCTGCTGGGTGGCCGTGGACGAAACCGGGCGGTACGCATACGTGGCCAACGCCGGTTCCGGCACGATGTCGTCCCTCGCCGTGCGGCCGGACGGATCGCTCAAGCTGATCGACGGCGCCGCCGCCACCCCGGGCGGCGCCCCGATCGACGCCGAGGTCGGCGGCCGCGTCCTGTGGGTCCTGGACAACAGCCAGGGTCACGTCAGCGCCATCCCGCTCAAGGACGGCGGCAGGATCGGCAGCCCGGTCGTCCCGGTCTCCGGCCTGCCTGCGAGCACATCCGGTCTGGCGGTCATCCGGTAGCCGGGTCTCCGACTCTGCCGACTCCGGGTCTGTCGCTGCGAATGCGGCAGGCCCGGCGGCATGTCCCGCGGACGGCTCAGCCCTGCCGCCAGTCCTTGAACGCGGTCAGCAGTTGCTCCCGCGCCTCCCCCGGGATCGACTCGGCGGGAAGCTCGCCCAGCGTGGCGATGGTCTGGCGGAACTGGCCGAGGTACGTCTCGCACCCGTCGCACAAGGCGATGTGCTCGACGAAGCGCATCTCTTCCTGCGGCGGAAGCGCGCCGTCGAGGAACTCCGTGACCAGATCGACGAACTCGGCACAGGTCATGAGCTCAAATCCCTTCCGCTGCCGGCGCTGCGCAACGCCGACGGCTGCGCGCCCGTGAAGTACTGCTCCAGCCGGGCGCGGACAGCGGCCCGCGCGCGGTGCAGGAGCACCCGCTGGTTTCCGGGCGAGATCTCCAGCAGCGAGCACACCTCTTGCGACCCGTATCCCTCGACGTCCCGCAGGGTGATGACGGTCCGCAGCCGAGCCGGCAGATCGGCGAGCGCCGCTGTGATCACCGCCCGGGCCTCACCGCGCAGCGCCTGTCCCTCGGGGGTCTGCCATGGCTGCGGCTTCTCGGCGGACGTCCAGTGGCCCGGGTCCGGATCCCGGGACGACTGGAACCTCGACGGATCGACGGTCGGTCCCTCGTCCTCCGGCAGCAGACTCGTGAACGGCACCGTCCGGTGCTCGCGAACCCCGCGCGCCTTGGCGGTGTTGACCAGGATGCGGTAGACCCAGGTCTTCAGCGCCGACCTGCCCTCGAAGCGGTCGATCCCTCTGATCACTGCCAGCCAGGTCTCCTGGACGACTTCCTCGGCCGAATCCCGCGTCGAGACAAAGGACATGGCCAGTCGCACCATCCGCGCCGACCAGGCGTCCAGCACCAGCGCGAAGGCTTCCTCGTCGCCCGCCCGCAGGCGCGCTACCAGCACCTCGTCAGGCGGGAGGCCCGCACGCGCCCCCACAACTGCTCCCTCTGTCGGCGTTGGCGCCGTGGCGCCCTTCCCCCGCGGCCAGCATAGGCCAGCGCGGTCTCACCCTCCCGGCCGGTGCGCGGACCGGGTAAGGCTGCCGGCACCGCCCGGCGTCGACAGCCCGGCCGGCACGAGTGAACTCTTCTCGCCTTGGTCCCGTGTAGTCGTACAGGGGGAGTCCCGGGGCGGACCGTCCCATCGGGCGTCTGCACGATCGACAGGAGAGCAAATGCCATCAATGGAGCACTGGCGCACGGCTCCTCCACCGACTCCCCCTCCGGCCTACTCACGCCGGCCCTCTGCTCAGGAGTCTCCGTACGGAGGCCCGAGCCACCCCGCCCCGCAGGCCCGACAGGCGGCGAGACCACCGTCGAGGTGACGCTGACGGGTCGGAGCCCGGCCGCGCCCACAGCACGGGCCGTAGCCCGCCGGCGCCCGTGCCCCGGCGTCTGCCGAGCCGAACCGACGACCGTACACACGCCGCGGCCCGTCCCTCTCCTGCGGGTGGGGGACCGGGTCGCGCCTGTCTCTTCAGGGCTCAGCGCCACGTCAGCAGTCCGACCGGATGCGATCTGTAACGTCCGCGAGTCCGGACTGACTGAGCCGGTACATCCGCTCGATGAAGGTCCCCAGATTTCTGGGATACCGGGTGCCGGAGCGGCGCGCCTAGCATCCGTTCAGTGATCGTCAGTCAGATCGAGGAAGGAACGCAGTGAGTACTCCCTATGTGGCCCAAGCCGGCGAGCATGAGCAACTGGAGTGGATCGGTGGCGGGATCATGGAGATCCTGCTCGACGCGAAGCACACCGGCGGCCACGTCAGCATGTTCCGCTCGACCGTGCCGACCCCCACCGCGTCACCGGTACACGTCCACCCCCACGAGGACGAGATCTTCGTGATGCTCAGCGGCAGCGGCCTGGTCTGGATCGGCGACCGCCGGCACGAACTCCACGCCGGCGGCATCGCCTTCCTCCCCCGCAACATCCCCCACGCCTACCGCTTCACCACCGACAACGTCGACATGCTCGCCCTCGCCACCCCCTCGGGCATGGAGGGCTTCTTCCGCGACGCCGGCTGGAACCGATCCCACCCCAAGCCCGCCGACTGGACCGTCACCCCCCAAGCCCTCGGCAAAGCAGCCGCCGCCAACGGACAGATCGTCCTCGGCCCCCCACTCGCCGCCACCGAGACGATCCCCCCACACCTCCTTCAGACAAACCCCTGACCCCCACCACACCCGGCCCCACAGCCAGGAGGACGAGATGGGCGGCATCGGCCGGCACGATCAGGCTGACCACCACGGCGCGTGCACTGCTGCCGCCCATCTCCGCCGCTGCCACCGGACGCCTACGGGCGTCGTACCGACATCGCCGGGATCGGCCAGGGCCGCGTCAACCCGCCCGGCTCATCCCGCCGGCCATCGGACACACGACCGCCCGCGCGCCTGACACCCGCGGTGTGAGCACCGCAGGGTGATCGCTTCTGGGGCGTAGCGCCGGGCGGTGGCCACCCCGACCGCACTGCCCCCCCTCACGGACGCCGCCATCGCGGTCGATTCCGGCTGCCCGAATGAGAAAACTCTGTCCCCCACTTCTCCTTTATGTACCGGTACGCCCGGCAGAAAGTGATCATCATCATGAAGACGACACGTGGTCCAGCGGACGCGATCGGCCCAGAAGCCCCGCGGGTGACAGATCACCGGGAAGGGCCGGGAGCCTACGGGGAATCGCTGCGTTTCGCCGTACTGGGGCCGGTCAGGGCATGGCGCGGTGATCGCGAAGTGGAGCTGGGCTCCCCACAGCAACGAGCGGTGCTGGCGGCCCTGTTGCTGCGGCGTGGGCGGCCCGTCACCGTCGCCGAACTCGTGGACGCCGTATGGGGTGACGGGCCACCTCCCGCGGCCGTGTCCGTGCTGCGCACCTATGCCTCGCGGCTGCGCAAGGTACTGGAACCCGGACACGACGCCGGCGGGTCGTACCAGGTGATCGTCTCGGCCGCGGACGGATATCTGGCGCGCGTTCCGGAACGCGCCCTGGATCTGGGCGTGTTCGAGCGGCGGGTCGCCGAGGCGAAGAAGCTGCGCGCCGCTGATGCGGTGCAGGGTGCTGCGGAGCTACTGCGCGCCGCGCTCGACGGGTGGCAGGGTGTGGCGCTGGCCGGCCTGCCCGGGCCACTGGCGCAGGCCGAGCGCTCCCGGCTGGCGGAGCAGCGGCTCGCCGCGCTGGAGACCCGTCTGGAGGTCGATCTCCAGCTCGGCCGCCACAGCGAACTGATCGCCGAGCTGACCGCGCTGACCGGTGAGCACCCGCTACGGGAACGGCTGTGCTGGCTGCTCATGCTGGCGCTGTACCGGTCCGGGCGGCAGGCCGAGGCGCTGGCCGCGTACCGCAGGACGCGCCGCACCCTGGTAACGGAGCTGGGCATCGAGCCCGGCGTGTCGCTGAAGGAGCTGCATCACCGCATTCTGTCGGCCGACGAGTCACTCGCCCCCTCCGCGCCGGGAGAGGAGGCCGATCCGACCGGGCCCGCGGCCACCGGGCAGGCGCCCCGGCCGGCACATCTCCCCCCCGACCGGTCCTCCCCTGGCCCGGAGTCCGAGGACGGGACGTCTGCGACCGCCAGGATTCCACTCCGCCCTGCGCAACTGCCCGCCGACCTGGCCGCCTTCACCGGCCGGGAGGCCGAACTGCAGCGGGCCGAGGCCCTGCTGCCGGACGACGGTACGGAGCCGGCCACCGTGCTGATCAGCACCATCGGTGGTATGGCGGGTATCGGGAAGACGGCTCTTGCCGTGCACTGGGCGCATCGGATTGCCCACCGCTATCCGGACGGGCAGCTCTACATCGATCTGCGGGGCTTCGACGCGGCCGGGTCCGCGGTGCCGCCGGCGGAGGCCGTCCGTGTCTTTCTCGACGCGCTGGGGGTTCCCTCACGGCGTATCCCCGCTGACCTGGAGGCGCAGGCGGCACTGTACCGCAGCCTGCTCACGACCCGGCGGATGCTCATCGTCCTGGACAACGCCCGCGACAGCGAGCAGGTCCTGCCGCTGCTGCCGGGTGCCTCCGGCTGCCTGGTCATCGTCACCAGCCGCAGCCAGCTCACCCACCTGATCGCCGGCTACGGGGCGCAGCCGCTGACGCTGAGTCCACTGACGGCCACCGAGGCGCACGGCTTTCTGGTGCGGCGCATCGGTGCCACACGGCTGATGGCGGAACCCCAGGCGACGAAGGAGATCATCGCGCGCTGCGCCCGGCTGCCTTTGGCCCTGGCCATCGTCGCCGCCCGGGCGGCCACCTACCCCGGGTTCCCGCTGAAGGCCATCGCCGGGGAGCTGCGTGACAGCCGGGACAGTCTCGACGCCTTCACCGGTGGAGACCTCGGCACGGACGTACGGGCCGTCTTCGCCACGTCGTACGAGGCGCTGCCGGTCCCCGCCGCCCGGCTGTTCCGGCTGCTGGGCCTGCACCCGGGGCGCGACATCTCCGTGCCCGCGGCGGCCGCCCTGGCCGGGCTGCCGCCGCGCGAGACCCGCGGCCTGCTCAGCGAACTCACCCGCGCCCACCTGCTCACCGAGCACACACCGGGCCGCTACACCCTGCACGACCTGCTGCGGGTCTACGCCGCCGAGCGCGTGCGCTCACAGGAGTCGGAGGGGGAGCGGGAGCGGGCGGTGGAGCGGTTGCTGTCCTGGTACCTGCACACCGCGGACGCCTCCTATCCCCACCTCGCCCCGCACCGCCGCCGGGTGCCGATCGCCCCGCCGCCGCCGGGCTGTCGTCCGCTGGCGTTCACCGCGTACGACCAGGCCCTGAAGTGGTGCGAGACCGAACGCCCCAACCTGGTCGCCGCGGTCCACCAGGCCGCAGCGACCGGCCGCCCGGACATGGCGTGGCGGCTGACCGCCGCACTGTGGGGATTCTTCTCCATCCGCAGCCACCTCCACGACTGGCTCGACGTCGCCAGCACCTCCCTCCGCGCCGCCCGCGAGGACCGCGACCCGGTCGGGCAGGCGTGGAGCCACGGCGACGTGGCCGCCGCGCTGACATCGATGCGCCAGTTCGACGAGGCCGTCGTCCACCTCCGCCGGTCGATGATCCTGTGGCGGGAACTCGGTGACATCCGGGGCAGGTCGCGGGCCCTGACCAACCTGGGCCACACGTTCCTCGAGGCCGGCCGGTACGACAAGGCCGTCGAGTACGGCCGCCGCGCGCTGGCACTGCACCGGGCCAGCGGCAACCCCTGGGGGACGGGCGTCGTCCTGGTCAACCTCGGCGACGCCTACCAGCGGCTCGGCCGGTACGACGAGGCCACCGACCACCTCCAGGAGGCGCTGACCGTCCTGCGCGCCATCGGCGACCGCTGGGTCGAGGGCATCACGCTCGACATCCTCGGCACGGTCCGGTACCGGCTCCACCGCCACGACGACGCGATCGAGCACTACCGCCAGGCGCTCGACGTGCACCGGGACGTCGGCAACCGCTGGGTCGAGGGCGGCACCCTCGACCACCTCGGCGACGTCCTCCTCGACACCGGTGACCCGGAGGGCGCCCACACCACCTGGCGGCAGGCGCTCGCGGCCTTCGAGGCGATCGACCATCCGGACGCCGAGGAGATCCGCCGGAAACTCCGTGACCTGGACGAACGAGTGGGGGACAGGCAAGCGCGGTGACCCGTGCGGCACGCCCCTCCCTCCGGGTGACCGGTCGGGCTTCTTCGCCCGCCCGCGCCTGCCCGCCGGCGGGCTCGGCGAGGCGTGGGTGAACCGCTGACCGAGACGAGCCGTTGCCCCCTACAGGCGGCGCTGCCGGCAGAGCGTGCACTCACCCACCCGACCGGAAACGGATGTCCATGGCTGAACACCACGAACCGGATATCTATCGTGTGTCGAGTCCTGCCGTTCCCCGCAAAACCGGCTATCGAGCCGTAATTGGCCAGACCCTTTTCGAGGAAGGTACCAACTGGCGTTTGATGAGTCGGGTCGCCCGGTACGTCGCCAACCTCCCCGACGCAGATTTCCAGACCGCCCGAACAGGCGCCGGCCCCGTCACCGTACGCTTTGGCCGCACCCTGGATCGAAGCGTTGGCGAGTGGCATCCGCGAAGCCGGACGGTCCTTCTGAACCCCTATCACAAGAGCGTGCGGGAGCGCGGTAGCAGCCGCCTGATGGGAAGCGCGGTGTTCGAGATCATCCACGCCGCCACGGAGCCCACGCGCGAACACATCGAAACGCACGCCTCTCTCGGCCATACCGAAGAACTGGCCGCAACCGAAGGAATCACACCCGCGGGTTACCACGCACGCGCGATGGCGAGCCTGGAGTTCAGCAACATACGGTTCCATCGGCGGATTATGGCCAACATCGGCAGGTCGGGCACCCGGGCCGACCTGTTCCACGGGGAGAACCAGGAATTTGACGTGTACTACAACATTCAGGTGCGCACCGGTGGCACCCGCGGTCACGAACACCGGTACCACGTCCTGCGGCAGTCCTCTCACGGACCTTCCTGATGGCGCCTGATCGCCGGAGGCTGACCCGCCGGAGGTTCCTCGGCTTCGCCGGCGGTGCCGGCCTGGTGCTCGCGGGGTGCGATTCGGGCGGAGACGCCGGCCCCGCCGACGGCGGCGGGGGCTCTGCCGGAGGCACGCCGGGCGACGGCCCCGGGGCGGAAGACCCCGGTGGGGCCCCTCGGGACGTGCTGGGCGTGAACTTCAACGAGCAACCGGGCGGGACCACCCCCGCGGTACTGGACGACCTGCACGCGAAGTGGGTGCGCGGCTTCGTTCCGCTGACCGACCTGGACACCATGCCGGCGGTCCGCCAGCCTGTGATCAGCACTCTGCTGTCCTTCGCCGGCAAGGGCTACGGCACCGTGCTCTCACTGAAGTTCCCCCACCAGAACACGCCTCTCCCGCAGCCGGGCACCGGCGCGATGGATGCTGAACTCACGCGCCTCGACAAGGTGCTGGACGCCGCACTGGGCAAGGTCGACATTCTGGTCGTCGGCAACGAGCCGTTCCTTGAGACGCGCGCGCAGGACCGCGCCACCCTCCTGAACCCTTTTTACGAAGGTGTTGCCGCGCATGTGATCGCCGAGCGCAAGAAGCGCTTCGGGTCCGACTGCCGTACCCGCCTGTACATGGGCGCCCTCAACCGCCTCGACGACCCCGCTTGGCGCACCCCCGCCGTCAACGGCTGGCTGGCCTATGTCAAGGCCACCCCCGAGATCGAGGGCGTGGACATCCACCCGCACGTCAGCGGCATCGAGGAGGCCGAGGCGTTCACGAATCACGTGCTGCCCCGGATCCGCTCCGATCAGCTCTTCCTGGCCACCGAGTTCTCCCTGGTGCACTGGTGGAGGCAGCACTGGCGCGATCCGGTCCCCGCCGTCTACGCCAACCGCTACGGGGTACCGGCCGGCACCCCGGTATGGAAAGAGGTGCGGAACGCCGCCGCGCGTCCCGTACCGCAGCAACGATGGCACGACCTGCTGATGAACAGCCCGTGGTTCACTTCACGCCAGGACTACCTGACCGACCAGGTGCGGCGGTTCCGTGCCACCGGCCGGCTGGCGGTGGCGACCTACGGCGGGCTCCAGGGGCCCGCCATGGTACGCGGAATCGGGCCGAAGAAGATGCCGTGGCTGCTGAACAGCCTTCATGCCAACCGTGTCGCCAAGCCGTCACCGGAAGGCGAGTTGGCCCGCAACCCCGCATTCTTCGACGACTTCCGCGCCCTCCAGTCTTCTCCCGGCAGGAAATGAACAGAGCCCCGGGCACCATCGGTCCGTACGGAAGCGGTGAACCGAAACTCCGCCGGCCACGTGGTGCTTGTCAACGGCAGAGCCCTGAACCCGAAGAGGTGATCGCATGTTCGCCGCTTCGCACAAGGTCCCGCACCTCGCCGTCGAGGACTTGTTCCGCGCACCCGTCCGCACCGCCGCATCGATCTCGCCCGACGGCACCAGGATCACCTATCTGGCGCCCTGGCGGGGACGGATGAACGTGTGGGTGGAGAGCGTCGACGCGCCCGAGGAGGCGCGCTGCGTCACCGCCGGCGACAACCGCGGCGTGCGGGCCTACCACTGGACGGACGACCCGCGGTGGCTGCTCTACGAGCAGGAGGGTGACGATGACGGGAACCGCCACGTCTTCCGGGTCGATCTGGAGAACCCGGACGGCGCGGCGGTCGATCTCACCCCCTTCCCCGGCGCCGGGGCCACGGGCTTCGAGACGACTCCCTCCCGCCCCGGCAAGGCGCTCCTGCACCTGAATCACAGGGAGCGCACGGAGTTCGACCTCTACGAACTCGACATCGCCGCCGGTGAGCTGACGATGCTGGCACAGAACCCCGGCCGGGCCGGGGGCTGGCTGTACACCCCCGGCGGAGATCTGTACGCCCACGGCCTGACGGACGACGGCGACATCGAGCTGTCGAGGTGGGACGCCGAGAGGGACACGTGGGACCCCGTCGTGACGTTCGACGGCTCCGACTACCCGCTGGGCATCCGGCCGTTCCAGGTCACCCCGGACGGAACCGGCGTGTGGATCGGCTCCCACCGAGGCAGCGACCGCACCCGCCTGGTCAGGCTCGACCTTGCCACCGGGGAGGAGAGCGAGGTCGACGACCACCCGGTCCTCGACCTCGACCCGCGGCACACCGCCTTCCCGTCCCTCCCTTCGCCGCTCATCCTCGACCGGCGCACGGGGGAGTTGGCCGGGGTGCGTTACCTCGGCGAGCGGCAGGTGATCCGCGCGCTCGACCCGCACTTCGCCGCCGTGCTGGAGAACCTGGAGAAGCTGTCGGACGGCGACCTGGCCGTCGTTTCCGGCGACGAAGACGGACAGCGCTGGGTCGTCAGTTTCACGCACGACCGCGATCCCGGTGTCACCTTCTTCTACGATCACTCCACCGGCGAGAGCCGGCTGCTCTTCCGGCCGTATCCGCACCTGGACCCCGGAGCGCTGGCTCCGAAGACCCCGCTCACGGTCTACTCGCGCGACGGGCTCGCCCTGCCCTCGTACCTGACGCTGCCCCTGGGTGCGGACCCGGCCGGGCTGCCGCTGGTCCTGCTGGTCCACCCGGGGCCGTGGCACCGCGACACCTGGGGCTTCGCCCCCTTCGAGCAGCTCCTGGCCAACCGCGGCTACGCGGTCCTCCAGGTCAACTTCCGCGGCTCGTCCGGCTTCGGCAAGGCGTTCACCGAGGCCGGGACGGGAGCGCTGGCGGGGAAGATGCACGACGACCTCGTCGACGCCGTCGACTGGGTGGTGGAGCGGGGTTACGCGGACCGGGAGCGAGTCGCCATCCTCGGCGGCTCGTACGGCGGTTACGCCATCCTGGCCGGGGTCACGTTCACCCCCGACGTCTTCGCCGCCGCGATCGACTTCTGCGGTATCCCGAATCTCGCCACCTACCTGCGGACGGTGCCGGAGTCCGCGGTGGACCGGATTCGTACACCGCTGATGGTGATGCAGGGCACGAACGACGCCCGCGTCGCCAAGACCGAGTCCGACCAGATCGTCGAGGCACTGCGCGCCCGCGGCGTCGAGGTCGAGGTCGAGTACATGGTCAACGACGACGAGAGCCGGCGCTTCGGGAATCCGGAGAACACCATCGAATTCCCTACGTCCCCCTGCCAAGAAGAAGGAGAAAGACAATGACGCACGCTGACAAGAACACACACCTGCCGAGCACCGACGTCGGTACCCTCGTGCCGGTCACCGTGAACTATGACGATCTGGATTCGATGGGCATGCTGCACAACAGCCGTTATATGCCGCTGGTTGAGCGAGCGTGGGTGACCTATTGGGGTGACCGTGGCTTCATCGGCGAGTCGGGTCTCGTAGGAGATGCCTTCAATTTCGTCAAGACGTTCACCATCACCTTCGACCTCCCCGTAAGGAAGTTCGGTGAGTTCGCCGTGCACCTGTGGATGGAGCGCGTGGGTAACACCTCGTCCACCGCGGGCTACCGGGTGTGCTCGGCCGACGGGGACACCACGTACGCGCACGGCAGTCGCACGATCGTCTGCATCGACGCCGCCACGCTCACGCCGACGCCGTGGTCCGACCGGGTCCGAAAGGCTGCCCAGGCTCTTGAGGCGCCGCACGGCGCAGCTTGAGCCGGATCGAGAAGGAGATCCCCGTGTCAACGAATCCGGATGTGGGGGGAGAGCGGCGATGGCTGCTCTGGTGCGGTGTGGCAGGATCCGCATCGTTCATCCTGCTCTTCCTCATCAATGATGTGGTCAAGCCGGATTACGACCCCGTTCGCGACGCCGTCAGCGAGGCCCAGATCGGCAGCGGCGGCTGGTTGCAGAGCGTCAACTTCATCGTGTCCGGGCTGCTCATCACCGCCTCCTCCGTGGCGATATCGCAGGCGGTGAACCGCTGGACGGGCGTGCTGGTCGGCCTGGTCGGGGCCGGGCTGGCGCTCGCCGGGGTCTTCGTGTCCGATCCGGTACCGACCGACCATGCGACCTGGCACGGAATGATCCACAACGTGGTGGGGACGATCAGCTCCGCAGCCCTCATAGCCGCCTGTTTCGTGGCCGCGCGATGGCAGGCCACCCCGCGCTGGCGCTGGTACTCCCTCGTGGCCGGCGTCGCCATGCCTGTGACCTTCGTTGTCGCCACCGGGGCGACCGAGACTCTCGGCATCTGGCAGCGCCTGACCAATGTGATCGGGTGGACCTGGCTGATCGTTCTGGCACTGCGCGCGATGCGCGCATCGGCGGCCGGCGAGCGTGTTCACGGACGAGGTGTCGACGTGACCTCTGTACCCGATGGAGCGGCATCACGCTCCTGAAGTACCTCACCGGGTCGTGTCCTTGTCCAGGCGCACCGCGTCTCGCAACGGCGCAGCCTCCCGGTTCCACCTGCTCGCGGCGCCGGCGGCGCCCGCTTCTGCGCTGCCGTACCAGGACCGCGCGGCCCGTTGGGTGATGGCGGCGGTCTCGGCGTTGGCCGCCGCCGAGATGGCGCCCGCGTTGGGCTCCTTGTACCAGGGGCGCAGGCGGATCAGGGCAGGCCGTACGCCGGTGGCCAGCAGCAGCGCGGTGCCCTTGGGCAGGGCGCGGATACGGTCCGCGGGCAGCACCGGGTCCAGGCGGTAGGAGTAGGAGCGGGAGGTGCCGTCCTTGCTCTTGGAGACCGACGCGGTGCGCACGTCGGCATTGCCGACGAGCTTGGAGACCTTCTCCACGAAGTCGGCGTCGTCCAGGCCCGCGCCGAGGAGCTTGATCGTGGCCGCGCTCCACATCGCGTCCATGCCCGCCTCGCCCCACACCCGGCTCCCCTGCCGGTAACTCTGCAGCAGGGTGACGACGTTGATGCCGCGGGAGCCGAGGTGGCTGTACAGGTCGGGCAGGTCGGAGATGCGGCAGACGTTGGCGGCCTCGTCGAGGACCGCCGTCATCGGCGGGTCGAGCCGCCCGCCCATCCGCTCCGCGGCGATCACGCCCGCCCGCATCGTCGCGTCGGCCAGGCCCGCGATCACGCCCGCGGCCGAGCCGCCGCCGTCCTTCGACAGCAGGTACAGGGTGTCCCGGCCCAGTGCGTGCTCGTGCGGATTGAACCGCGGGAGCCGTGGATCGGGCATCACCCAGGCTGCGATCTCCGGATCGAGCAGGCAGGCCACGCACTGCCGCGCGGTTTCGTAGATGCCGTCACGGGTCTCCACCGCACCCCGGACCGTTCCTTGCAACTGCTCCGCCATGGCGGGCAGGCCGGCGTCCCGCAGCAGGTCGATCGGCGTGCGGTCGGCGGGGTCGGCGAGCCAGGCCAGCAGGTCGTGCAGGGAGGCCCGGCCGCGGGCGGCGGCGAGGAAGAGGGCGGTGAGGGTGTTCTGCGCCGCGGAGATCCAGAAGTCCTTCTTGGACTGGTCGTCGTTGACGGAGGCGACGAAGTGGCCCGCCAGGCGGCGGGCGCCTTCCATGGTGTGACAGTCGGCGAGGATGTCCCACCACATCGCGCGCGGGGCGTGCGCGATGGCCTGCGGGTCGAACGTCCACACCCGGCCGGCCTTCTCGCGTTCGGCCCGCGTGACGGCGTACACGTCTGACTTGTTGGAGGTCAGCAGTACCGCACCCTGGGCACGGAGTACCCGCGGGACGGCGATGCCGGTGGACTTGCCGGCGCGCGGAGCCATCAGGTCCAGCTCCACGTCCTCGAACGAGGAGCGGAGCTCCGGGCCGCTCGGATCGAGGTCGCCGAGCAGGTTGCCCGTCTCGTCCGGGTGGAGGTGCTGCGAGCCCTTGAGCGAGGGGCGCAGGTCGCGGGCGCGCTTCGCGATGCCGTCCGGGCACAGCGCCGCCAGCTCCCGCTTCCCGGCCAGGCCCTTGGACCGGTTCGTGAACCGGATCACCCGGTGCACGGCCAGTACGCCGACGGCGCCGGCCGAGCCGAAGACCAGGACGATGCCGGCGGTCACGGCGGCCGGTGACGCGTCCGGCCAGAGCGTCGCAGGACCGTCGGTGAGCAGGGTGGTGAACGTCGACATGGTGAACGGCGGAGGGTCCCAGCCCGCCCCGGTCAGCACGGCGCCCAGGGACCCGCCGAGCCACGTGCCGCCGAACACCACCGCGCCCACGCCCGTCACCATGACGACGGCCCAGGGCATCAGCTCGCTGCCGTACGTCCGGCCGCCGGCCGCGCTGCCGCTCACGGGTTTCGCCTCCCGGCCGCCGCCGGCTGTTTGGAGAGGTCGGGGACGCGTCCCGACGCGCTCTCGGCGACCGGCTTGTTCGGTGCCCAGCGCTTGTTGGTGTCGTGCAGGTGCCGCTCGGTGTCGGTGATGGCGACCTGGATCGGGATGCCGGGCCGGCCACCGACCTTGATCAGGAACCGGCCCCGGCCGGGGGGCGCCTCACGCTCCCCGTACGCCGCCCAGCCCGGGGGCGAGGACCAGGAGGAGACCAGGTCGATCTCCCGCCGGGACAGGCCGACGACCCGGCCCAGCTCCTCCATCTCCTGGCGCGGCAGCCCCGCGCACACCACCATGCCGGCGCGTTCGACGAAGCCGCGTGCCTTGACGCGGTCGGCGTCGGTGCCCAGCGCCTCGGCGTCCTTGAGCGTGTGGGTGATCTTGGCGTCGCCCAGGCCGAGGGTGCGGTTCAGCCTGGTCAGGGCGTCGATGCGGTCCACGATGCCGGAGGCGGCGCGCAGCGGCCGCCACAGCTCGTCGAGCACGGTGAAGAACCAGCGCCGCGGCCGCAGCCCGGCGTCCGCCAGGGCGTGCGAGGCGGCCACCGTGCCCAGGCCGTCGGACCAGGCCGCGAGCATCGCCGCCGCGGTGAGCTGCGTGTCCGCCTCGCCGATCCGGGAGATGTCCACGCACACCGCCGGGGCGTCCAGGTCGATACGGGTGGAGGTCTCCGAGCCGAACGTGTCCCCGAGGGGCCCGTCCAGCACGCCCAGCAGCGAACGGTGCAGCGGGTCCACGGCGTCGCGGTAGCGGCTCTCGTCGCCGCGGTCCAGGGTCACCGCCCGTACCCGGTCGGGGCCTTCGGCGAGGATCCGCAGCAGGTCCGGCAGCAGGGGCTGGCGGTCCGGCGGCGTGCGCTCGCGCAGGTGGTGCAGCGCCGCGGAAAGCACCGACTGCTCGTGGTCGTCGATGGCGCGGTCGCGCACGATGGTGATGAGCGCGGCGACCATGTTCAGGACGCGGCCGTGCGTTTCGACGGCCAGCGTCCGCCCGGCCTCGCCGCCGATGCGCTTCGCGGCGGCGCCCATGGCGCCGGGGTCGAGGACGTTGATGCCGCCCACCCCGCGCCCGATGGACAGGACCTGGCCGCCCAGGGCGCGCACGGTGTCGGCGTAGTCGGGCTTCAGGTCGCCGAGCACCAGCGGGACCACTCCGGTCGCGGCCAGCCCGATGAGCATGCGGTTGACCAGGGTGGATTTGCCCAGGCCCGGCATGCCGAGCATGAACAGCGAGGGGTTGGAGATGTACTGGGCGCGGGTGAACCACGACAGCGGGTCGCCGCACACGGTGGCGCCGGTGAACAGGTGCTGGCCCAGCGGGACTCCGGTCATGGGCGCGCCGGAGCCCGCCGCGAACGGCCAGAGCCCGCATGCCTGCACGGTGGTGGCGCGCCACATCGTCGGCGGGTCCATGTTGGCGACCTGGCCGCCGCCGGGTCCGGGCCAGCCGCGCGGGCTGGGCGGGTCGGTGCGGGGTCCGGCGGGCATCTTCGTCTCGGACTTCACAGCGCTTCCTTCATCTCGCGCGGCACCAGCGTGTACTCCCAGGGCAGGATCCCGGTCGGCAGCGTGCAACTGAACGCCGCCGCCTGCATCCGGTCGGCCGGGCGCATCGACAGCCGTGCCCCGGCCAGCAGGTTGCGCACGGTCGTGGTCGCGTCCGCCACCTCGGCTTCGCTGTCCACCGTGACCGTGACCATCAGTGAGAACTCCACCAGGCCGGCCCCGGTCGCCTCCTCCACCGCCGTCTGCTCGGCGGCGCGTACCTCGTTGGCCGCGCGCGCCTGCACCAGGCCGCGCTTGGAGGTGGCCATGAACTGCGCGGCGCGCCGGTCGGCCTCGACGATGCGGGCCGAGGTCGCCGGGTCGATCGGCCGGTACAGCAGCGCCACCCGCTTGCGCCGGGTGCCGGGCGCGTCCTCCAGCAGTCCGCGCAGCACCTGGGCGCGCACGGTGCCCCGCGGCGCGAGGGTGAGCATCCAGGTCCGCGACACCCCCGAGTCGTGCTGGTAGGCGGTGGCCGTTTCGACGGCCGCCGCGGGACCGGCGTCCTCCCACTCCAGGCCGGTGCCGCCATGGAAGGCGCGGGCCTCCAGGACGTCCCCCGCCACGGCCGGGTCGTACGCCACCCGGACGACCTCGGCGATGCGCTCGGCCGACAGCGGGACGGCGGGCCCGCCACCCGCGCCGACCACGCCCGCGAGCAGGCCGGGGATGCGGGTGGCGAGGTCGGCGATGATGTCCTCGGCACCGCGCCGCTGCCCGGGGGGCGCGCCGTAGGTCAGTGCGAGGTAGGTGTGCATCTCCGACGAGGCGGTCGGGTAGCGCTCGACGACCTCCTCCATCACGGCCCGTGCCGCCGGCGGGGCGTCCGGGCTGATGCGCGGCAGCACCTCGGCGGCCAGCCGGGTCCCCGTGTCCGGAGCGGTCTCCACCACCACGGAGGCTCCGCGCAGACCCGGTTCACTGGAGAGCCGGGCCAGCCAGTGGCCCCAGGCCGCCACCCAGTTGTCGATCTGGTCGGGGTCGACGAGGGAGCCGCCGTCCGGGTCGCAGCCCAGTACGACGGTGTACAGGTTGCGGCTGCGGTGGTGCAGCACGCCGAAGGGCTGGTCGTAGGCGTCCCTGCCCTCCAGGACGTTGACCCGGCTGAGCAGCCCCGGCGGGCGGAACTTGCCGCCCGGCCGCGGCGACAGCGGGCCGGAGACGTAGGTGGTCACGCCCTTGGCCTTGCGCTGGAACCAGCCGATGCGCATGGCGACGAGCTGGTAGGCGTTGCGCCCGTCCTGGGTGCGCACGGCGAGCGGCAGGAGGATGAACGCCTGGAGTACGACGAGCGCCAGCGTGAACGTCAGCGAGATCAGCGAGGCCATCAGATCGATGATGATCCCGCCGAACAGCCCGACGGTGCCGAGGAGCCCGAACGGCCCCAGGCCGGGTCGCCTGGGCCGGCGCCAGTTGCCGTAGGTGGGGTCGACGTGGGCGGCTTCGGTGGACATGGGGTACCTGTTCTCCCTTGAGGTCAGGGGATCGTGGGCGGAAGTCCAGCAGGGCAGCGGTTCAGCGCCCGTCGTCCTGGTTGGCGCCCTCGATCCCGCTCCTGGCGACGTCCGCGGAGCCCTTGGCCCGCTGCGCCACGAAGGACGCCACGCCGATCGCGGCGGTGATGCCGGCGCCGACGCCCTTGGCGGCCATCTGGCGACCTGACCCGCCTCCGCCTCCGCCGCCGCCTCCGGAACCGCCTCCGGAACCGCCTTCGGAACCGCCGCCTTGGGAACCGCCCTTGGGGCCACCGCCTCCGGAGCCGCCCTTGGAGCCACCGCCTTCGCCGCCGCCTTCACCGCCGCCCGCGCCGCCGGCTGCGGCGCCGGCGGCGGCCTTGGCAGCTCCGCCTGCGGCTCCGGCCGCGGCTCCGGCCGGGCCGCCGGCGATGGCACCGGTGGCGGCCTTGCCACCCGCCTCGGCGAGCGACTTCGCGCCGGAGGCGGCGCCGCCGACGACGCCCATGGTCTGCTGGCCGACCGAGTCGCCGCCGAGGGCGGCCGTCGCCGGGACGATCACCCTCATCAGCGCCGGCAGGGCGATGGCCGAGAGCAGCAGCACGCCCATGCCCGCGATCTGCACGTCTTCCTGTCGTTCCTCGTTCGAGCTGTAGATCATGACGGCGCCCGAGTAGAAGATGAGACCGATCAGGGGCTTGTACAGCAGCCAGGCGACCATCCAGCCGAGGTGCTTGCGCCACCACGTGCCGCCCCATTCCGTCATGGACGCGGCGGCGGCGAGGGGGAGCGTGCCCATCAGGATGATCATCACGCCGAGCCGGATGTACAGCAGGATCGTGTGGATGATGCCGGCGATGATCAGGAGACACCCGATGATCAGCAGCAGCATGGGGTGGACACCCGAGCAGTTGATGCCTCGCAGGAGCTGTGAGAGAGCCTTGGCGAACAGGTAATCGGAGTACGAGCTCATGAGGTCGGCGAACATGACGATCACGGTGGTCGCCGCAGCACTGACCACGACGACGCGCAGCAGGCCCTTGATCGCCGTCTGGCCCGCTTCGGCGCGGCGGTCCAGAGCCATCTTGGCGGCGGAGAAAAGGAGTGATCCGATCGCGAGATAGATGATCAGCCACCGTATTTCGCTGGTGATCGTTTCCGACGAATCCGCGTCCACCGTCGAGGGGTTGCCGATTCCCTGGAAGATCTCCAGCGCACCGCGCATCGCGATCCTGCCGATCTCCTTCATGATCTCGTCGACGGGGTCACCGAAGATCAGCTTGAAGAAGTCGAGGCCACCTGTGCACTTGTCGCCGATGTCATATTCGTCCTGCGCGAGGTACTCGAGGTCATGTTGTGCCATGTCACGCTCCCCAACTGACGAAACCTTCAGGCGTCGCCTGGGTCCCCGGCGAATAGGCGTCCCCGTCGGCCTGGGGCGCCACCTTCCAGTCACCGTCTCGCCAGCGCACGGTCACCGACATCGACACGTGGCCGCCGACGCCGTCCGCGACGAGCAGCCGCACGGTCGCGGCGTCCACCGAGTACGACGTCAGGGAGAAGCCCGCGAACCGCGGGACGGTGCTGTTCCCCGGATCCGTCCCCTCGGTCGCCTCCCGTTCGCGGACGAACGTGTCACGTGGCTCGCCGGGCACGACCTGCTGTTCGGCCACGGTCCGCCAGGCGGTGCCGTTCAACTCGACCGGAATGACGTGCGCCGCCATCACCGCTCCCACGGGCGTGCGGGCAAAGCACCACCACACCCCCGCGTCGAACCGAAGGGGCCCGGCCGACCGCGAGACGGGCACCGTGGGGTCGCCGAGCTTCTTCCACTCGACGTCCTCCGGAGCGGCGGTCGGCTGGGCGGTGTCCCGGTCGTCGGTGGCGCAGCCTTCCGGTCGCCCGCCGGGACCCTCTCGGACCTGCAGCGGATCGCCGGGGGACAGCGGCCCGACGACCCCGTCCAACGCCCCCTGGTCTTCGGCTGCGGCATCGGCGTCCCGCCCGCTCGGGTCGCTCGGGTCGCTCGTCAGAATGCCCACGATCGAAATGACCACCATAAAGCCCAGGAAAGCGGCGGCGTTGATCCAGCCGCGCTGCTTGTAGAAGGGCCCGTCCGGCGGAGCCTTTTTGCGTTTCCAGGGGCCGAACATGTCGATGCCTTATCCCGCACTCAGCGCCTAGCCTTCGCCCCCCTCCTGGTCACCGAAGAAGAACGTGACGATAGGCCCGGCCGTGGCTACCAGGATGCAGCCGCCCAGAACCATGCCCAGACGGCTCATGTGCTCGGAGCCCTCACCTCGCTTCATCGACACGGCCATCATGACTCCGGTGATGATGATGCCCACCACGCCGGCGGCGGTGCCGGCCCAGGCGGCGATGCCCAGCACCGTGCCGACCGCGTCGGTGAGCTCCGTCGGGGCTTCCCGCTCCACCGTGGGGACGTCCCCGGTGCCCTCTTGGGCGAGGTAGCGGTGGCCGTTCTTGTAGACAGAGGACAGGATGGTCTTCATGGGTTTCTCCGGTGTGAGGATGAGTCGGGGACGAAGTACTGCTATTTGTTGACGAGATAGGGATCCACCAGGTATTCGACGAGCGGCCCCGCGGTGGCTCCGAGGATGCAGGCGCCCATCACAATGACGCCCCCTCGGTAAATGTGCGCACCCTCGCCCGGTTCGCCGCGGCGGAACTGAAAGGCCAGTTGGATGCCGAGGATGAGCAGCCCCCCCACGGCACAGGCCGTCACGACCCACGCGAGGAGGCCCAGCAGGTCCCCCGCTCCGCTGGCGACGGGGTCGAACTGACAGTTCGGGTTGACCTCGCAGTCCGCGCCCGGCTTGAACTCGTCGGGATCGATCGGGCTCGCGAGGGTGCCGGCGTCCAGCAGGTTCATCGCGGTCTCCCCGCACGCCCGGCCGGGGCCGAGACGAGCGCGGCCAGCGCGCGCACTTCCCGCGGCAGCCCCTCGGTCTCCCGGCCGACGCGCCAGGCCGGGATCCACGGAATGCGGCGGACCTCCGCCGCCGAGCGCAGCACGCGCACCCGCCGGCCGAGCTCGCGCGGAAGCCGCCCCGGCGCGTCGGCGACGAGCACGACGGCGAGGAGTTCCACCCCCGCCGGGTGCTCGGCCATGCGCAGCGCGTTCAGCGTCTGGGACGCCGCCCGGATGCCCGCGGCGTGGGTGCGCGCGACGAGCAGTATCCGCCCGGGCTCGCCCTCGGCCCGGTCGGGCCACCGGCGGCCCACGTCCGCGCCGCCGAGCGCGCGCGCGAGCGTGCTCGCGCCGGCGCCGCCGTGCGCGCTGACCCAGGTGACCTGATGGTTCTGGGGCCGCGGCGGCGTGCGTTCGGCCGGTTCCGCGGGCCAGAACGCGGTGTCCGGCGCCGAGCGCCCCGGTGACGCGGCGGGCGCGGTCCGCGCCGGGACCCGCGGGATCGGCGCGGTCGGCGCGGGGACCTGCGGAATCGGCGCGGTCGGCGCCGACGCTTGCGGAACCGACGCCGGAGTCCGCGTGGTCGGCGTCGGCGTGTGCCCGGCCGGGAGCGGCTCGTCCGGTTGCGTGGTCGGTCCGCGGACCCACATCTGGGAGCCGGCGGACGGCGCCGAAGGGACACCCATGTGCCTCCCCCTTCCCTGGCTTCTTCGTTCGCTTCGCGTACTGCGCGGATCGGCTTTGAACTGATCAGCCGCCGTGTCCGTTGCGGCATGCGGGCTCGCGTTGATCCGTCGCACCGCCCACCACGGGAAAAGTGGCGGCGCGGTTCAAGGCAGCCGGGATCCGTGTCGTGCGGCCGGTCGAACATCGAGCGAAGGGGAGGTGACCGCCATGGCCGAGGAGGAGTCAGGCCCCAACCCGGTGAACATCCTGCTGATCGCCGTCGGCGCCACGAAGGCCCTGGGCTGCGTCTTTGCCATCATTTTCGTCACCATGGTCCCTATCACGACATTTGTTCTGCTTGGAATTGCAAAGACCTTTTGGCCCCTTGTGATCTTCTGCAAGGTCATCCCCATCTGCGACGCCGGAGGCGGAGGCGGAGGCGGAGGCGACGACAGGGTCCAGGAGGTCGTCGAGGGCAACGGCAAGCAGGAGCTGTACGCCCCGTCCGTGCCCGCCGACTTGCTGGCGGCGGTCCGGAAGGCCGGACGGGAGTGCACCGAGATCGGCCCCGTCGTCATCGCCGCGCAGATCCAGACCGAGTCCGGGTGGAACGAGAAGCTGGTCGGCCCCAACGGGGAAGAGGGCATCTCCCAGCTACCACCGGACAAGTTCGACGAGTTCGGCGAGGACGAGGACGACAACGACGAGACCTCGGCCATGGACCCCGAGGACTCGATCGTGGCGCAGGGCAAGTACATGTGCTCACTGGCCGAGGAGATCCGCGTGCTGCTCAACAACGGTCAGGTCGAGGGGGACCCCCTCGACCTGACCCTGGCCGCGTACGACGCGGGCCTCGATGTGATCAAGGATGCGAAGGGGATCCCGAAGGGCTCCGAGACGAACGGTTACGTCTTCGGCGTCAGGGCCTCGTTCCCCTTCTACGCCGGCGTCGAGAAACCCCCGGATGGAGAGACATACCCCTCCCCGTCGCCGTTCCCCTCCGGGCCCGAGGACATCCCGGACGACCTGTGACCCGCACAGCAACCGGAAGGACCCTGACCCGCACAGCGAGGAGCCACCACGTGTTCGGCAGACGGAGCCGCCAGAACCAGCAGGACCAGGACGTACACGACGCATACGACGACACGCTGCCGTGGCCGCCGTCCCCCCTCGCGGTGCTCATCCGCCGCGACGGTAGCGCGCTCGTCGACGGCCAGCCCCTCCGCGTTCCCCCCGGCGAACCGGTCCACGCCGCAGTGCTCGACGCGATGCAGCGCCGCGCACAGGACCGGGGCGAGCCGGTCGAGGCGGCGATCCTCGACCGGAACGAGGGCGCGATCACCCATGTCGAGGTCGCCCCTGACGGTTCCAGCCGGATCCTGGGCCAGGAAGAACACGGCGAAGCGCACAAGCCCGAACCCCGGCCGCCCGCCGCGGATTCCCCGCCCGGCACGCCGGCGGCCGAACGGCCGTCTCCCGAGCCCCCGTCCGCCGCCGGGCCGCGGACCGCCGACGTACCGCCGCCCGCCGGCGCCACCATGCCGCTCCCGGCACACGTCCCCGCCGAACTCGCCGAACTCGCCGGACTCGTCACCGACTCCCTGGACACCGGCAGGCCGGAGCGGGCGGCGGCGATCGCCTTCCGGCTGCGGCAGCACACCGTGCGCACCTTCGGCGCCGAGCACCCTTACACCGTCGAAGCGCGCGCCCTGGAGGCATTCGTCGCCCACCGGAGCGGGAACCATCGCTTCGCCACGGCCACCGGCCTCGAACTCACCCGGATCCGCCACCGGTTGGGCGACCCCCGGGCCCACGAGGAGCTGAGGCGTGCGGTTGCCGCGTGGCAGCAGATCGACGACGTGCCGTCCGCCGTCGACCAGGGCCGGGCGCTGCTCGACGTGTGGTCCACGCTCGCCGCACAGGGCGGTCCGACAGCGCAGGACACCGACGTGCTGCACGTCGTCAATCGCCGTATGCACGCCCTCGGCGCCGTGGCGTCCACCCGCGGGACCGGAGCGGCCTGAGAGCGAAAGGCGCAGGTCAACGGTCGGCGACCGCGGGGGTGCCGCGGTGGAGGTCCGGCGCTGTGCCGGGGTGCGTTACCTGGCTCCGGCGGGCTGTGCCGCGTGCGGGCCGGCCGCGTCGTAAACCGGTCGTCAAGGCGGTGTGGAACACCGGTCGCAAAACTCCGGCACAGCGGGGCCACTGACCACGGTCCCCGAGCCTGGCCTCCGCCCACGAGGCCGTGGAGTGAAGGAGTGCGACCTTGAGCTGGACCGTCATCGGTTCCACGGGATCTGTCCCCGCCCGGGAACGAGCGCTGCGCACGCTGTACGAAGAACAGGCCGGCCCGCTGCACAGCTACGTGCTGCGACTGCTGGGAGGCGATCGCCACAAAGCCGAGGACGTGGTGCAGGAGGCTCTGCTGCGCTGCTGGCGGACTCAGGACCTGGAGGGCGACGAGCCCTTGCGGCCGTGGCTGTTCCGGGTGGCCCGCAATCTCGTCGTCGACGACTACCGGCTGCGCATGGCCCGGCCCCGGGAGGTCGACGGCACCGCCTGGCTGGACGATCTGCTGGCGAAGAGCGACGACATCGACCGAGTGCTGTCCTCGATGATCCTCAAGGACGCGTTCCGGACGCTGTCGCCCAAGCACCGGGAGGTGCTGTACGAGACCTACTACACCGGCAGGTCGACGCGCGAGGTGGCCCTCGTGCTCGGCATCCCGCCGGGCACCGTCAAGTCGCGCCTGTACCACGCGGTGCGGGCGATGCGCATGGCCCTGGGCATCGTGGAGACGGCCGCCGGGGAGACCGACGGGAAGCCGGCCTGGGCGCACTCGTCCGCGGCGTGACCCGTGCCCGCCCCGGGGCGTGTCATGTCGCCGCCGGGATGTCCTGCGCCGGCCGCTCCCAGGAACGCATCGGACGCCGCGGCTGCACCGCGCCGGCCGGATCCACCGTGGCTGACGTCGCGGCGGGAAGGTCCACCGCGGAGGGCGCGGGTGGAGAGGATGCCGGTGCGGCCGGCCGGCGCTGCGGCTGCGGTCCGCCCTCGTCGCGGGCCGCGGTCAGCCGCGCCTGGTGTTCCAGTACGGCGGCGAGCGCCTCTCCCGTCTCGCCCGGAAGCTGGTTGCGCAGGCGGATCATGGCGTCCCCGGCGGACAACGCGGTGTCCACGTCCGTGATCCCCATCCAGAGGGTTTCCGCGCGGGTCGCCGCGGCCTCGGCCCGCTCACCCTCCCCCCGGTAGTGCCATCGCTCGGCGATGTCGCGGAACAGCTTCAGGCTGCCGACGGCGTCCCCGGCCACCGCGGTGACGCGGGCGCGGACCTCGCGGATGCGCAGGGCGTCGGAGTCGGATACCCCGAGGCTGCCGGAAGCCTGCTCGTCAAGCCGCGCGGCGAGCGTGGCGGCCTCGTCGATACGGCCCGCCTTCAGGTGTTCCGTGACCTGGGCCAGGGACTCGGCGTACGCGCCGGACTCGGGCTGCGCGCCGGCAGGAGGCCGGTCGTCGCGTCTCCTGGGTGCCCTGGCACGCCGTCCGCTCGGTGCCTTGCCGCGTTGTGCACCGCCCGGGAGCTCCCCCACCGCTCCGTCGGGCGAGATGACCAGGTGCCACACGGTGCCGTCCGCCTCGGTGGCCTCGGCCCGCACCGCACGGCCGAGCCGGGCGGCCGCGGCGGCCACCTCGGCGACGGCCGCGGCGCGGGTGGGGTGCCCGGCGACCGGCACCAGCGGACCAGAGGCGGTGATCCGTCCGTCGTCGTGCACGGTGAGGGCGTAGACCGGCCACGAGGGCACGTCCGTGGACTCCGTGAACTCGGTGGACTCGCGTGTCGTTTGCATGAGGGATTCCTCCGGCGGTGTGGCTGTGCGGGCTTCGGGATCCGGGGCCATGGGGTCCGGCTACTGGAAGAGGACGTCGTCAACCCGCCACGCTTCGCCGGCTGCCTTGCGCGTGAGGTGCACGTACGCCGGGACGGTGGCGGGCTCGCCCGTCCATCCGTCGCGCCCGCGGGGGGTGGTGGTGACGGCCCACTGGCGCCAGGCATCGGTGTCGGTGTCGGCGGGCTTGGCGGCGTCCTCGGTCTTCTCCAACGCGGCGGTGGTGTAGGCACGGTGGCCGGCCCACTCCCGCCACTGGGCGCCGGGGGCCGAGCGGGACCGGTGCTCGCTCAGGCTCGTCGCGTACGCGTGGGTCAGCCAGCCCGCGCTCGCGGCCCGCGCCTCGGCGTCGGACGGGCCGCGGTCGACGGCGGTGTCGAACGTCCTCATCACCGTGAGGGCGCCCTTGCTGACCGCGTCGGCGTCGGTCTGGTCGACGTCGTCCGGCCGGGGGACGCCTCCCTTGGGCGTACCACCCCCCGAGCCCGCGGGCAGCGGCGCGGCCTCGGCGGCGTCGGACGGGACCGGGTACGGGCCGGTGCCGGTCGCGGCGGGAGCCGAGGGCGTCGCGGGCCCCTGCCGCCCGCCGTCGGTGCCGGAACCGCACCCCGCCGCGGCGAGGACGGCCGCGAGTGCCGTCGCGGCCGCCGCGGTGGCACCGCGCGTGCGGGAGGGAGTCATCCGAAGCGCCTCACAATCTGGGGCATGCCGTCGTAGTAGGGCTCGTCGAGGTCGCTGATCTTGACCACGTCACCGGTCTTCGGCGCGTGGATGAGCTGCCCGCCGCCGAGGTAGATGCCGATGTGGTCATAGCTGCCGTGCTGGTTGAACCCGATGACGTCACCGGGGCGCATGTCCTCGCGCGGCACCGGCACGCCCTCGGTGACCTGGAGCTGGGAGACCCGCGGCAGCAGTACGCGACCGCCGCTGGCGTGGTAGACCGCGTACTGGACGAAGCTGGAGCAGTCGAACCCGACCGTGTCCGCGCCCTGCGCGAACCCGCGGGAAGGGCCCTCGGGGCCTCCGCCGCCCCACGAGTACGGGGTGCCGAGCCATTCCTTCGCGTGGGCCACCACCCGGTCGCCGAACGCGCCGCCGTCCTCCTCGGCCGGCGCGCCGCCGGTGAAGTCGGCCATCGACTCGATGATCGTGGCGACGTAGGCCTGGGTCTCCGGGTACGGCGGCACGCCGCCGTACTCCTCGACCGCACCGGGGCCGGCGTTGTACGCGGCGAGCAGCAGCCGTGTGGTGTCGCCGCCGAGGCCCAGATCCTCGACCTTGCCGGCGAGCCAGCAGTCGTAGCGGGCCTGGGTCATGATGGCGTCGCCCGGAGTGAACGGGTCGGCGACGCCGTCCGGTCGGGGACTGCCGTCCTTGCCCGCCGCGTCCACCCCCCACGTCTCCCAGGTACCGGGGATGAACTGGCTCAGCCCCTGGGCACTGGCGGGGCTGACCGCGTCGGGATTCCAGCCGGACTCCGCCTGGATCTGCGCGGCCAGCAGCGGAGCACTGACCTCCGCGCACTGCCGGCCGGCGCGTTCGATCCACGGCACGAACTCGTCCGGGACGCGGCCGGCGTCGAGCGCGGTGGCGAACCCCACGGGCGCGGAGTCCTCCCGCCGCTCCACGGCTCCCCCCACCACCGACAGGCCGACCACCGAGCCGAGCAGCCCCAGGACGGCCCCGCCCGCCAGCAGCAGCGCCGATCTCGCGCGAGCGGTGTCGCCGCTCATCCCCAACCCCCAACTCGCCCTATATGTCGTACTTAAGAGAAATAATCGCTTGCGCTACATTCGTAACTTATGTATATACTCAACCCGTTGTGTCGGCAGGAGAGGGTGATCTCGTGACAAGGGATGGACCGGTCGTCAATCCCTGGCTGCCGCAACCGCGCACTTCCGGGAGCACAAACGGGCATCCGCGTCGATCGGTTCAGAGCGTGCCGGTGGAACTCACCGGCCCGGCGGCGCCCCAGGGGGCCGGAGTGCCGCCGCCCGAGCAGGCGCTGCCCGTCGCTCCGCCGCGACTTGGCGACAATCGCGCCTGGTGGTGGCTGGGCGTACACGGCGGTGCGGGTGTCAGCACGCTGGAGCGGGCCGTGCCCGGCGGCCGGGACGCGGGCCGCGCCTGGCCCGCGTCCGCGCGGACCGAACCGGTCGTGCTGGTCGCCCGCTCCAGCGCGCACGGCCTCGAGGCCGCGCAGAACGCCGCGCAGCAGTGGGCCTCGGGCATGGTCACCGGCATCGACCTGCTCGGCCTCGTCGTCGTCGCCGACGTTCCCGGCCGACGCCCCAAGATCCTCCAGAACCTGGTGCGGCTGGTCTCCGGCGCGGTGCCCCGGATGTGGGAGATCCCGTGGGTGGAGCACTGGCGGCTCGGCGAGCCGCCCCTGTCGCACCTGCCCAAGGAGTGCGCGCCGCTGGCGCGCGACCTGACCCGACTTACCCGACCCGTGTAGAGGGGAACCGCGTTGTCCAGTCTGCTGGCGGCCGTCCTGTCGGACGTCCCCACGTACGTCACTCATGTTGGTCACCTCGCCGCGGCCTCGCCGCAGCCCTCGGGCGTGCCGGACGTGGGCGAGGGAGAGCCGCCGCCCGGAGCAGACGACCTGCTGAAGGTGCTCAAGTGGGTGGCCTGGTCCGTCACCGCTCTGTGCGTCGCGGGCATCTTCGGCGTCGCCGCCCGGATGGCGGTCGACCACTCCCGGGGAGGTGGCCGCGAGCACGCCAGGGGACTCGGCTTCGTCCTGGGTGCGTGCGTGCTCGTCGGCTCCGCCTCCGGCATCGTCGGCGCACTCGTGTGACAAGCGGGTGAGGAGACGGCCATCGGACCTGCGGCACCGGCCAACCGACCACCCATCACCTGAGGGGAGCCCACCGAGCATGAGGAAGCGACCATGACAGAGCCAGGCAGCCGCGCCGCGGCCGACGAGCCGCGCAGTCCGTGGCTGCGCACCGGCTTCGTCCTCGCCGCCGCGTTCATCGGCTTCGTCGCCGTCATCGGCGCCGTGGTCGCCGTCAGCCCGGACGACTCCGGCACCGACGACCCCGCCGCCGCCCAGACGTCCGGTGCCGGAACGGCCCGTCCGCCGGGGTCCACGCCCGCCGGCGACGGCTCCCCCTGCCCCGAGTTGGCCGACGAGCAGCAGGACACACCCACCGCCGCTCCCGACGGGGTGACTTGGACCCTGTATCGCGCCGTCGCCCTCCCCTCCTCGGAGGCCGCCGGCCCGGCCGTGGCCGGCGGGGACGTGGCCCGCTGCTACGCGCGCACCCCCGTCGGCGCCCTGCTGGCCAGCAGCCAGATCAGCGTCCGCTACCTGGCCGCCGACGACTGGATGGAGGTGACTCGCGCCCAGACCGTCGGCGCGGGCCGCGACGCCTACATCGAGGACCGGGCCGCGGCGGAGGAGACCGCGCCCCCGGACGCGGAGGACGGCGCCCACGGGCAGATCGCCGGGTTCAGGTTCGTCACCTACAGCGACACCGCGGCGGTGATCCAGACCGTCTGGCGGTTCCCGGACGGCCGCATGCAGGCCGCCACCACGACGATGCTGTGGCAGGACGGCGACTGGAAGCTGGAGTACCCGGCAGAGCCCGCGGCCCCCACGCCGGTCGACTCCCTCGCCGGCTACACCGCATGGGGAGGTGTGTGATGGCGGGCTGTGACTTCGGCTTCGTGTCCCCGACGGTCGGCGGCTACTGCGTCGGCGACGGGGCGGGTACGGCACCGGAGGATCTCGGTGGCAGCGCGTTCGACGACATCGCCGAGAGCGCCGCACAGGCGGCGAGTACCACGGTCAAGGCGCTCGGCAGCGCCTGGTTGGACCTGGGCGGTCCCGACCTGAGCGACGACAGCGGCCCGGTCGCGTTCCTGCGCGGCTCCACGCTGTGGCTCACCTCGTTCGCGGCCGTGCTGTGTCTGCTGGTCGCCGCGGGGCACCTCGCCTGGCAGCGTCGCGGCGAGCCCGCCCGGCAGGCGCTGCAGGGGGTGCTCAACCTGGTGGTGGTCTCCTCGGCCGGGGTCGCCACCGTCAATCTGCTGACCGCGGCGGGAGACAAGTTCAGCGTCTGGATCATCGACAGGTCCACCGGCTGCCGGCAGATCAGCGCCGCCGGGGAGCCGGTGGCCGAGTGCGTCGCGGAGTTCGACAAACGCACCTCGGCCATGCTGGCGCTCGGGGGCACGGACTCCTCGTTCCTCGTCCTGACCATGGCCATCCTGGTGCTCGCCGCCAGCGTCGCGCAGATCGCGCTGATGATCGTGCGCCTGGCCATGCTGGTGATCCTCACCGGCACGCTGCCCCTGGCGGCGGCGGTCAGCGGCACCGCCGGCGGCCGGGTCATGTTCCGCAGGTTCGCCGGCTGGCTGGTCGCCTTCGTGCTGTACAAACCGGCCGCTGCCGTGATCTACGCCGCGGCGTTCGCGATGACCGGCCGGCGGCAGGAGAACGAGGTCGTCTCCATGGTCTCCGGAGTGGTGCTGATCGTCCTCGCCTGCCTCACCCTGCCCGCGCTGATGCGGTTCGCCGCCCCGGTCGCACAGGCGGCGATCTCGGGAACGGGCCGGGCCGCCGGGGCGTCCGCCGCAGGCGGTGGAGCGGCCGCGGTCACCGGGGCGCTGTCCGTACCGCACCTGCGGAGCCTGGCCGCCGGCCGGTCGGTGCCGGGCGCCGCCGTCGGGGCCGCCGGGTCGAGCGGCACCGGGGCGCGCAACGCCGCAAGGGCGGGCGCCGCCGCCCGCGGCGCGGAGGGGCCGGCCGGGGCGCCGGACGCCGAGCGCACCGCGAAGGGTCCCGCCCGTCCCGGGGATCCGGAGGACACCGAGCAGACGCACCCGTACGAGCGGGAGGAGCCGGAGCCCGTGCCCGTGCCGTCCCGCCGGCCCACCGACGACCAGCAGGAGGAGCACCGTGGCAGCCACTGAAGCGCCCACCCCCCGCACCTACGGCAACTTCCGCAAACCCCGCACCTCCGGCCTGCGCGGTCTGTCCCTGGGGGCGACCTTGCTGCTGTTCTCCGGGCTGGCCGTCGTGGTGCTGCTCACGCTGATCTCCATCTGGATCGCGCTGGCCGTGGCGGTCGGTCTGGTGCTTCTCATGGCCCCGCTCGCGGTGAAGGACCGGCACGGCCGCACGCTGATGCAGCGCGGCGCGGTGCGGCTGGCCTGGTGGCGTACCTCCTCCTCCGGTGGCCACCACTACCGCTCGGGCCCGCTCGGCCGGGCCGGCTACGGCACCTGCCGACTGCCCGGCCTGGCCGCCGAGTCCACGCTGACGGAGGCGCAGGACGGCTACGGCCGCCCGTTCGCCGTGATCACGATCCCGGCGACCGGACACCACACCGCCGTCATCGCCTGCGACGCGGACGGCGGCGCCCTCGTCGACGAGCAGCAGGTCGACACCTGGGTGGCCCACTGGGGCCAGTGGCTGTCCGCCCTGGGCGCCGAGCCGGGCCTCGTCGCCGCGAGCGTCACCGTGGAGAGCGCCCCCGACTCCGGGATCCGGCTCCAGCACGAGATCGACGCCGCCGTCGACGACGCCCCCCGCCTCGCCAGGGCGATGCTGAGTGAAGTCCTGTCCGCCTACCCCGCCGGCTCTGCGCAGATCACCACGCGCATCGCCCTGACGTACTCCGGCGCGGCCCGCCCCGGCACTCCCCGCCGCACCGCCGAGGACATGGCGGTGCACATCGGCACCCGGCTGCCCGGCCTGACCGCCGGGCTGTCCATGACCGGCGCCGGTGCGGCCGTACCGATGACCGCGACCGAGCTCGCCGAGTCGGTGCGCGTCGCCTACGACCCGACCGTGGCGCCTCTGGTGGAGGAGGCACGGGCCACCGGCGGCACGGGACTGACCTGGGATCAGGCCGGCCCCATGGCGGCCCAGGAGGCCTGGGACCACTACCGGCACGACGGGGCGTTCAGCGTGACCTGGGCCATGACCGAGGCCCCGCAGGGCGAGGTGTTCTCCAACGTCCTGACCGGACTGGTCCAGCCCAACCGCGACATAGCCCGCAAGCGGGTCACCCTCCTCTACCGCCCGCACACCCGCGCCGAGGGCGCCCGCGTCGTCCAACAGGACTACAAGAACGCCCTGTTCAACGCCCAGCAGTCACAGGTCGGGCAGGCCCGCGACGACGCCGAGGTCACCTCGGCGCGCCGGACCACCGAGGAACAGGCCCAGGGGCACGGGGTGATCCGCTTCGGCCTGCTGATCACCGCGACGGTCAGCTCCGCCGGGGAACTGGCGAACGCGGCCGCGGCCGTGGACAACCTGGCACCCGCCGCCCGCATCGCGGTGCGGCCCGTCTACGGCTCCCAGGCGGCGGCGTTCGCGGCGGCGCTGCCGCTGGGGCTGGTGCTGCCGCTGCACACGGCGGTGCCGCAGACCGTACGCGACGCGGTGTAGTGGGACGAGGAAGAAGCAGAGGAAGAGTTTCCATGGCACGTACGACCAAGGAACCCCGCGAGCCGCGCCCCACCGCCCGGGGCTGGCCGGGACCCGGCGGCGGCACGGTCGGCTACGTCGATCCCGCACCCGAGTGGCGCGGCACCTCCGTACAGGTCTGCGGCCTCTGGCCGTTCGGCGCCGGAGCCGGTACCCCGATGGTCGGGGTGCCGCTGGGCCGTGACCTCGACTCGGGGGCCACGGTGTGCTGCGACCCCGTGTCGTGGTTCACCCGCACGAACCTGCTGGCCAACCCCTCGATGTTCGTGCTGGGCCGCCCGGGCCTCGGCAAGTCGACCGCCGTACGGCGCATGGCCCTCGGCCTGTCCGGCTACGGCGTCCACCCGCTGATCTTCGGCGACCTCAAGCCCGACTACGTCGACCTGATCCGCGCGATCGGCGGCCAGGTCATCAGCCTCGGCCGCGGCCGGGGCAACCTCAACGTCCTCGACCCCGGCGAGTCGGTCCAGGCCGCGGCCCGCCTGACCGGCGACGCGCGCCACCGTCTCCTCGCCGACATCCACGGCCGCCGCCTGCACATGGTCTCCGCGCTGGTGACCATCCTGCGCACGGAACCGCCGACCGACCGCGAGGAGACGATCCTCTCGGCGGCGCTGAACGTCCTGGACGACCGGCACGCGGGGGGACCCGCCCCCGTACTCGGCGACCTTGTGCAGGTCATCAAGGACGCGCCGGAAGCGGTGCGTTCCGTCGCGCTGGACCGGGGCGACCTCACCCGCTACCGGGACATCACCGAGAACCTGGAGGCGTCGCTCACCGCTCTGCTCGGCGACGGCCGCCTGGGCGGCACGTTCGCCCGCCCGACGACGGAGGCGATGAAGCTGGACCGCCCGGTCTGCTTCGACGTCAGCGGCATCGACGACAGCGAGGTCCTGCTCCAGGCGGCGGCGCTGCTGTCCTGCTGGTCGTACGGCTTCGGCGCGGTCTCCACGGCACACGCGCTCGCGGACGCCGGTCTGGAACCGCAGCGCAACTACTTCCTGGTCATGGACGAGCTGTGGCGCGTCCTCCAGGCGGGCCGGGGCCTGGTCGACCGCGTCAACGCCCTCACCCGTCTGGACCGGCAGCGCGGCGTGGGCCTGGCCATGATCACCCACAGCATCGACGACCTCCTCGCCCTGCCCACGGCGGAGGACCGCACCAAGGCGAAGGGCTTCGTGGAACGAGCGGGCATGGTGATCTGCGCGGGCCTGCCGCCGGCGGAGATGCCGCAGCTCGGGCAGGTCGTGGAGCTGACGGAGGCGGAGAAGCGCCTCCTGGTCGACTGGTCCACCCCACCCGCGTGGGACGGCACGAGCAGTCGCCGTGCCGACCCACCGGGTCTCGGCAACTTCCTGATCAAGGTGGGCAGCCGCCCCGGAATCCCCCTGCACGTCGACCTGACGGCGGCGGAGCTGGAGATCAACGACACCAACAAGCGGTGGAACAAGTAGGGGACCTGTTCCCATGCCGGTTGAACCGCTTGGCGTCATTTTCCGTGGAGTCGGCAAGGCCGTCCTCCACCGACGGCCCTGCCGGCCGGGACCGGACCTGGCCGCCCCCCGCATTGCCGGGTCCGGTCCCTCACCGAGGGCGTCACGGCCGGGTCGTGGTCGTGTCCGTGGGGCGCGGAGCCCCCTCCGGGCCGGCGGCGGCATGCGGCCCTGCGCCCGGCTCACGTTCGTCCGGACCGCGGAGCCTCCCCCGGACCTCCTCGGCGTCCGGATGGCCGAACTCCTCTAAGATCGCAAGAGCCTGCCGCCAACTGGTACGGGCCGCCTCCGGGTCGTCCGCGGCCAGTTGGAGGTCGCCGAGGTGGTACAGGGTCTCCCCCTCGCCCGAGCGGTTGCCGACGTCCCGGTGCGCGTCGAGCGCCTGGTGGTAGTACTCGATCGCGTCGTCGCGGCGGCGGAGCCGGTACTGAAGGGTGCCGAGCGCATCGAGCGTGACGCCTTCGACCCAGCGGTTGCTGCTGGCGCGCAGGACGGTCAGCGCCTGCTCCAGGCAGTCGACGGCCTCGTCGAACCGGTCGAGCCGCTGGTAGGCGTCGCCCAGGTTGGCCAGGGCGATGCCCTGGCCCCAGGAGTCGCCGCTGGCCCGGTGGTGTGCCAGGGCCCGGCGGCAGTATTCGACGGCCTCGCCGGGCCGGCCCGCCTGGAGGTAGGTGTGGCCCAGGTTGGACAGAGCGCGGGTTTCGCCCCGGGTGTCCCCCAGTTCCCGCCAGAGGGTCATCGACCGGCGGAGGTGGACGACGGCCTCGTCGAACCTGTGCATCGAGCACAGGGCGGCGGCCATGTCGCCGTGGCTCGACGCCTGGCCCACCCGGTCGTCGCCGCCGCGGACGGCGTCGAGGGAGATCGTGACGATGTCGAGCCAGTCGTGGAGGTGGCTGCGGAGATAGAAGAACCCCCACAGTGCGGCGGTCAGCCGCCAGGCCATGTCCGGCCGGCCGGTCGCTGCGGCCTGGTGGACCGCGGCGACCAGGTTGGGGCGTTCGGTCTCGCACCACTTCAGGGCCTGGTCGTACGCGGTGAAGGCCAGCGGACGACAGCCCGGCGGCGGCGGGGCGATCGGCACCCGGCGGCGGCGCGGGGTCAGATGCGGATAGGAGGCGTCCGCGGTGTGCAGATGCCAGGACAGCAACCGCTCCACCGCCCGCTCCCGCTCCCCCTCCGACTCCTGAGAGCGCACGCGCTCGGCGGCGTAGACCCGCAGCAGATCATGCAGGGAGTAACGCCCCGGCACATGCTCGATCAGCAAGTGCGCACGGGTCAGTTCGGTCAGCAGAGCGCGGGTCTCGCGAACGGGAAGCCCGGCAAGAGCCGCCGCGGCAGGCGCCGAGACGTCAGGCCCCGCATGCAGACCCAGCAATCGGAACAGCCGGGCGGCCGGCACCGACACCGCCGCGTGGGACGTGGAGAAGACCGCCCGCAGATCCGTGTTGAGATCCCCGCCGACGAAGGCATCCAGACTCCCCCGGCCGTCCCGCAGCTCCTCCGCAACCGCACTCAGCGGAAACCCAGGATGGGTGGCCGCCCGCGCAGCGGCGATAGCCAGAGCCAGCGGCAGCCGGGCACAGCACGCGATGATCTCCTCCACCGCCCCGGGCTCCGCAGCCAGCCGCCCGGCACCGAGGCGGCGCACCAGAAAACCGTACGCCTCCAACTGCGACAACGGATCCAGCGCCAGCGAACACGCCTCGCCGTTCTCGATCAGGCCGGTGAGCCGGCTGCGGCTGGTGATGATCACCAGGCAGCCGGGGGCACCCGGCAACAGCGGCAGAACCTGCTCACTGTCACGGGCGTTGTCCAGCACGATCAGCATCCGCCGGGTGGCGAGCAGGCTGCGGTACAACGCCGCCTGCGCCTCCACAGCCGCCGGGATGCGCTGCGGAGCAACCCCCAGCGCGTCGAGGAAGATACGCACCGCCTCCGCCGGCGGCACCGCGGACCCCGCCGGATCGAAACCACGCAGGTTGATATACAACTGCCCGTCCGGATACCGATGAGCAACCCGGTGCGCCCAGTGCACGGCAAGAGCAGTCTTCCCCACGCCCGCCATACCACCGATCGCCGTGATCAGCACCGCGGCCGGCTGCGTACCGTCGTCCGGCAGCAGGGCCTCGGCCCGCTGCAGTTCGGCCTCCCGGCCGGTGAACGTGACCAGATCGGCGGGCAACTGCGCCGGACGGGCCAGGTGCCCGGCGGCCGGAGACACCCCCGCCCCGGTCTCAGCGTCCCTCTCTCCTCCTCCACCGGCCTCTTGCTCTGCGGGGGGAGGGTGCAGGGAGATGTCCGCGGTCAGGATGCGGTGATGCAACTCCTGCAGCGACGCACCGGGCTCGATACCCAGCTCGGCCACCAGGATGCCGCGCGTTCTGCGGTACGCCGCCAGCGCCTCAGCCCGCCGCCCCGACCGGTACAACGCCAGCATCAACAACTGACACAACTGCTCACGCAACGGATGCTCACCCGACAGCACACCCAACTCGGCAACCACCTCACTGTGCCGCCCCAACTCGACGTCGACCTCCAGCCGGGTCTCCAGCACAGCGAGCCGCTGCTCGGCCAGCCGCGAACGCTCCGCCTCCGCCAGCGGCCCCGGAAGGCCGGCCAGCGGCGTGCCCTCCCACCCGTCGAGCGCGGCCCGCAGCAACTCCGCAGCGGCCCGCACCTCACCCGCGGCGCGCAGCCCCCTCGCCTCAGCCACCCGCTGCTCGAACACGCCCAGATCCACAGCGCGTTCCGGAACACGCACCGCATACCCGTCAGCCGCCGAGACGATCACCCGATACGGCCCGCCGGCATCACGCCCGGGCTCCAGCGCCTTACGCAACCGCGAAGCATAGGTACGCAGCACCGACACCGCCGCAGACGGCGGCTCATCACCCCATACCGCACCAACAAGCTCCGCGACGGTCACCGGCCGCCCACGCCGCAGCAACAACGCCGCCAGCACCACACGCTGCTGCGGCGAACCCAGTGCCACCTCACGCTCACCGCACCACGCGCGCACCGGCCCCAGCACCGAGAACCGCAAAGACCCCTCATACCCTGCATTCATGATCCCGCCCAGGCGCCCTTCAGCGCGATCCCCGTACTGACCGTCATGTCCCTGCCGGCCGCGAACAGGGAACGGACCGGCATCAGTGCCGCGCAGACGGCCGGTATGAACACCCGAAGTGGGGTGCCGCCCTGCTCCGGCGGCCTCGAAGACAGCATCCATACCCGCCAGACTCCCGCCGACCGAGTGCCCTCGGCGGCGCACCCCCTCGCACGTTCGTGAATCGTCATCCGCATGCAAGGGGGATCCGAGCTGCTACGGCTGTGTCCGGGCAGTGTGGTGCAGCCGAGAGATCGGTCTGTGGGGCCCCTCGGTGGCTTGCGTCGCGCGCTCACGGGGACGGCTGGGAGGCTGGGCTGAGATTACCGCATGCGCGATGAACGGCTTCGCCGTGTCAGAGGGGGCTCAGCGGTCCGGGCGGGTGATGCCGTCCATCAGGAGGTCGAGCAGCCGCTCGGCCTGCGCGCGCTGGTGGGCGGTGCCGGCTATGAGGGTGATGCCGGCCAGGGCCATGAGGATGTCGGACGAGGGCACGTCCCCCCGGACGACCCCCTGGGTGACTCCGGCGTGACGGAGTTCCTCGACCGCGCCGGTCAGTTGCTCACGTGTCTGCGAGCTGAGCTGCTCGTCGTTCTGCAGGAGGGTCTTGAGCGTGTCGGCCATACCGTACTTGGTGGCGAGGTGGTCCAGAACTCGGGACATCCACGCCCTCAGGGCCCGGTCGGCGGGCAGTTCGCCGAGGAGGTCCGCGGCCTGGGCGGCCAGCCGGGCCGTCTCGTAGCGGTAGGTGGCGTCGACAAGCTGCTCGCGGGTCGGGAAGCGACGGTACAGGGTGCCGATCCCGACACCCGCATCCCTGGCGATCTGCTTCAGGGTCGCGGCGGCGCCGTCCCGGGCGAAGGCCGCGGCGGCTGCGGTGAGGAGTTTGTCCTCGTTGGCCCGTGCGTCGGCCCGGATCGGCCGGCCGGACGGAGCAGGCATGCGGATCTTCCTCTCGGCTTGCTATGTGGAGCCGGGTCCGGTTAGCGTGACGACCAAGCGGACCCTGCTCCGCTTATGGGGACGGTACCAGGCCACCGCCGGCCGTTCACCCGCACCGCCGCGCTCACAGAAAGGCCGTCCACACCATGCGGTACCGCACGCTGGGCAGTACAGGGGTCCAGGTCAGCTCGCTGTGCCTGGGCGCGATGATGTTCGGGAAGTGGGGGAACCCCGATCACGACGACGCGATCGGCATCATCCACACCGCGCTCGACGCGGGCGTCAACATCATCGACACGGCCGACGTGTATTCGGGCGGCGAGTCCGAAGTCATCGTCGGCAAGGCGATCGCCGAACGGCGCGACGACGTCGTCCTGGCAACCAAGGTGTCGAGCCCCATGGGCCCCGGCCCCAACGAACGCGGCGCCTCGCGACGCTGGATCGTCCGCGCCTGCGAAGAGAGCCTGCGCCGCCTGGGCACCGACTACATCGACCTGTACCAGGTCCACCGGCCCGATCCCACGACCGACGTCGACGAGACCCTGGCCGCGCTCTCCGATCTCGTACGCGCGGGAAAGATCCGCTACGCGGGATCCTCGACGTTCGCCCCCTCGGCGATCGTGCAGGCGCAGTGGACCGCCGAGCGGCGGCAGCGCGAGCGCTTCGTCTGCGAACAGCCGCCCTACTCCCTCCTGGCACGGGGCATCGAGGCTGACGTGCTGCCCACCTGCGAGACGTACCGGATGGGGGTACTCGCCTGGAGCCCCCTGGCCGGGGGCTGGCTGTCCGGCCGCTGGCACCGCGACGCAGCCGGCCTGTCCAGCCACCGCACCCGGACGATGCCCTTCCCCACCACGCTCTCGCACTACGACATGGACATCCCCGCCAACCAGGCCAAGCTCGACGCCGCCACCGAACTCGCCGGCATCGCCGACGAAGCCGGGCTGACACTCATCCAGTTGGCGCTGGCGTTCGTCACGACGCACCCCGCGGTCACCGCGGCGATCATCGGCCCCCGCACCGCCGAGCACCTGCACGACCAACTCAGCGCCGCGGACATCACCCTGGAACCCGCCGTGCTGGACCGCATCGACCGCATCGTGACGCCGGGCACCGACCTCAACCCCGAAGACGCCGGCTACAGCGCGCACATCCTGGCCGACCCCGGGCACCGCCGCCGCGCCCCCGCGCGGTAAACCGAGCCGCCCGGGCTCGCCTGCCTCAACCGCTCCGGCATCGCCTCGAAGAGGGGGCGCCCTGCCGACCGCATACGCCGTCATGTGGCCGACAGGGCCGGACGGTCACCGCGAGGCTCGAGGGAAGCGCGGGTACCGCCGTCGCAGTGGACAACGGCTGGTGTGGGGAGACGGTTCACCGCTGTTCGCCGGTGGCTCTGAACCGTTTGCCGGTGAGGGCCGTTGCGGTGTGCGCGGACCGTGGTGACGTCGTGTCCGTGGCCGGGCCGCATGCGGACCGTCCCGGGATTCGGGCCGGGGTCGTGTGGTCGGCACCGCTGGGAAGGGCGCGAGGAAAGGGGTGGTCATGAGCGTGGGTGGAGAGCCGGGCGAGCCGGGTGAGCTGGGCGCGGAGGCCGGGCGTGCCGAGCCCGGGGAGCCGGTGGGTCTGGGCAAGGCGGTGTCCGGTGGGGAGCCGGGTGAGCCGTCGTCTCCGATCGCCGTGATCATTTCCGGTGACGGGTCCGCCGCGATCGACGGGGTGCCGGTGCCGGTGGTGGGGGAGGAGCCGGTCGACGTCGCGATCCTCGACACCCTGCACGGCTACGCCCGTAACCGGGACTCCGCGGTGATCGCGACCATTTCGGATCCGGCCGCGGGTTACGTCGCGGTTGTCGAGGTGGCGCCGGACGGTTCGAGCAGGCTGCTGGAGCAGCACGGGCAGGGGGCGGACGAGGACGGGGGACCCGAGCCCGCCGGATCCGGCGGATCCGTTACTCCTCCCGGCCTTGACGCCGAAGCCCCCGACTTCCCCGAAGCCCCCGACTTCCCCGAAGTCCCCGACTTTCCCGACGTCCCCGACGTGGGCGACGTGCGCAACGTGGGCGTGGGTGATGAGCGGGGTTTGCAGCAGCCCGTACCGCCGGCGCTTGCGCCGCCTCCCGCTCCCGACCCGGGCCCGGACGAGGACTCCGGCCGGGGATCCGGTAGGGGGTTCGGCCGGGGGTTCGGCGGAGGATTCGGCCGGGGATCCGGTGGAGGATTCGGCCGCCGGGGGCAGCAGAGCCAGTCCGACGACGAGTACCGGGCGCCCGGGCTGCTCAAGCGGCCCGCGTTCATAGGAGCGGCGGGTGTCGCGGTGGCGGCCGTCATCCTCATACCGCTGATAGCGCTGGGCAGTTCGGGAGGCGGCGAGGAGCTGAACCAGTCCGCCGCCACCCAGGACGCGGACGGAAGGCCGACGACGCAACTCAACCCCGGAATACCCGACCCCACGTTCCCGAGCACCTCACCGTCCGGTTCCTCGCCCTCCCCGTCGGACTCGCCTTCCGGCCCGAAGAAGCCGAAGCCGGAGAAGACAAAGGACTCCCACGCCCCGGAGGAGCCGGAGAGTTCGAAGCCTCCGGCGGGCCCGAGTACGGGGGTGGATCCCCGTGTCCCCAAGGGCGAGATCGTGATCAGGAACAAGAAGTACGGCCTGTGCGTGGACCTGCCCGGCACCGGCAAGAGTGCACCGGAGAGCAGGACCCGGGACGCCGGCTGTGAGCCGTCGGGTGACGACAACCAGCAGTGGGTCCTGGACCTGGTCGGCAAGGGGGACGGCACCCGCGGGGCCGACCTGTACGTGATCCGCAACGTCAAGTCCGGCCGCTGCCTGGACGTACCCGGCGAGGGCCCGGGGCAGGTGGGCTGGGCGATCCAGGTCTACGACTGCATCGACAGCGCCAAGGACAACCAGCGCTGGTGGCTCCACCGCCGCCCGAACGGCACCTACTGGATCCGCAACCAGAAGAGCGGAGACATGTGCGTCGACACGACCAGGAAGAGCAAGGAGGACCCGCACGCCAAGGTCACCCTCTACGGATGCGACGACCTCAACGACCACCAATGGAACTTCGTCGCGAGCTGAGTTCAGAAGCAACAGCGCCCGAGAGCGGGATGTGCGCCCGGCACGCACATCCCGCTCTCCGCTGCCGTGATGCCTCCGTCAGGCCGAGGGGGGCTGCGCCCCCGGCGGCGGGGCGAACGGGTCGACGGCGTCGACCTTGGGAATCTCCTTGCCGCGGTGGGCTCCTGGCTTGCAGCCGGCGAAGGGGCCCAGCGGGTCCCGCAGTGTGGTCATCACGGGGCCCAGGTAGTCGCGGTGCCAGTTCGCGGGCCCGGCCATCCCGGAACCGGGTCCGGTCAGCTCGCCCCAGGCGAGCCACAGCCCGTGGAGCTGAGCGATCGCTTCCGGGTGCTCCCACCAGCGGGAGCACCACGGGGCCGTGGAGGTCACCTCCCTGCCGTAGACCGGCAGCAGCACATGGTGGGTCCACTGGGTCAGCCGTCGGAGGTTCTGCGCGTACTCGGCACCCGTCATGTAGAGGATGAAGTGCGGTGGGGCGAGAGGAAGCTCCCGCGGAGCGGTGCTTTCCGACTCGGCACTTGCCTCCTCAGGGGGAACGGCGTCCCCCTTCGATGCGGACACCTCGGAGGTCTCGGTGGACATGGCCCTCCTGCTTTCTCTCGGCAGCTTCCGCTTGGTGCATGAGCACCACGTCCCCACCCCGCATACGGTTCACTGACCGGCGGTGGCCCGAGCACCGAAAAGGACGAGGTAAAACCCTTTCCGGTAACGCCTGCTTGCGCGCCGTTTCATCCGACGCCTCGTTACCGGAGTCAGACCCCCCATTCACCCGGCGAAAAACATGCGGCGTCTCTGCCGTGGGCTGCGCGAATGATCAAAGCGGAAAACAGGCACGTCTGTTGAACCGTCCGCTGCACGCGTACGTCGTGGGTGCGCAGGCGATCTCCGATCACCTATCCGACGCAGCCCCCCACTTGAGAGGCATGTTCCATGCGCGTGAGAGCACCTCGACCATCTCGATCACTTCTGTTCGCATTCTTGCTGGTCGTCGTCGCCGTATCGGCCGTGGCCGCGGCGGGGTTGCAAGGCCCTCCCGGCAACCGCGAGGACCAGATCACCGGCGCCGCGGCCACCGGTGACGCCGAGCACACCGTCACCTTCGTGAACGACACAGGCGAGCGCATCTGGGTCGGCAGCGTGGCCAGCACCGACGACGGTTCGATTCCGCTCACCGGATTGCCGACGCTGGACCCAGGCCGGTCCGCCACCGTCACCGTCCCCGAGCGCTCCGGCGCCGGGCACTGGCGCGGCAGGTTCTTCGCCCGCCAGGGCTGCACCGGCGAGGAGGGCAGCACGTTCCACTGCGCTGTCGGCGACTGCGGTCCGTACGCCGACCGCTGCGACCGCGGGGCACAGCCCGTCAGCCTCGCCGAGTTCAACTTCGACACAGCCGACCCTTCGGCGCCCTGGTACAACGTCAGCTACGTCGACGCCGTCTCGGTGCCCATCACCATTACCCCGGACGGCGTGCCGCCGCCCGCGGACGGCGGCGAGTGCGCCCAGGTGGGCTGCAACGTCGACCTCCTCTCCGCCTGCCCGCCCGAGAACCTCACCAGGGACGCGGCGGGCAAGCCGCTGGTGTGCATCAACCCGCACGAGGACAAGGACAGGCCGACCGCCTACAGCGACGCGCTCGTTGAACGGTGCCCCATGGCGTACTCGTGGTCCAAGCTCGACCACCAGAGGGGCAACCAGGTCATGCGGCAGTGCAGCAACTGCACCGGCATGACCGTCGCCTTCCACGGATCCGGCACCGGCGAGGGCTCCGGCACCGGTGACGACTCCGAGCCCGCTGACAAGACCAAGCCCCGTGCCCCCGAGCGCCCCGATGCTCCGAAGGGCCGGACCGCGCCCCTCAAGGGCGCCGCCCTCAACCCCGTCGACGGCACTCACCAGAGCGCGGCACTCACCGATTCCGGCGTGTCCTGGTACCACAACTGGACCTCCTCCAGCGGTGGGGTCGTGAGGCCCGAGGGTGTCGAGTACGTTCCGACGATCTGGGGCCCCGGCTCGGTCAACGAAACCGAGCTGAACAATGCCGCCCGGGAGGGCAAGAACCTCCTCACCTTCAACGAGCCCGACCTGCGCGGGCAGGCCAACATGACGGTGGAGCAGGCGCTCGACCTGTGGCCCCAACTGGAGAAGACCGGCCTTCGCCTGGGAGCCCCGGCAGTCGCCGCCAACGCTGACAAGCCCCGTGGCTGGCTGGACCGTTTCATGAAGGGAGCCGAGAAGCGCGGTCTGCGTGTCGACTTCATCCCGGTGCACTGGTACGGCTCCGACTTCAGCTACGCCGCCACCTACCAGTTGGCCGACTATCTGCAGCGCATCCACGACCGGTACAAGAAGCCGATCTGGCTGACCGAGTACGCCCTCACCGACTTCACCGAGGGCACCCCCCGCTACCCGAGCGAGGAGGAGCAGACCCAGTTCATCAAGACGTCGACCGAGTCGCTGGGGGTCCTGCCCTTCGTGAAGCGCTACGCATGGTTCGCGCTCTTCTCCACGGAAGACCACCCGACCGGCCTGTACGACGGCACCACCCCGAACGCCAGCGGCACCATCTACCGCAACGCGGGCTGACCCGCCCCCAGCCGGCCCCGGGAGCAGAACCGTCTGCGCCCGGGACCCGTGCCGAAAGCGGACTCGCCGTGGCCCACACCGGGGTCACGGCGAGTCCTGTGTGACGACGCGGCCGATCACCGCCGGCGATAACACGCCTGGTCCGTGACGGTGGTCCGCGAGATCCGGCTACTCTCGCGCTCTGGGCCGGGTGACCGGCACCGGGAGCGGAGGTGGGCTTGGCGCAGTAGGCGCGCAGGTCCGCAGACTGCGTCGCGGCACACGAGGTCGGGGTGGCGACGCGAGGTGACAACGGGCCGCCGGGACGGACGGTTCAGACGCCCCGGGTTCCCTGCGCGGTCGATGGCACCGTGAGTGCGGCCGGGCGGGTGCCCGGTCGGCGCGTACGCCGGCCGGTCGGCGACAGGCCGACGTACGCGCTTCCCTACCCGAGTGGATATCCGGGCGGAGCGTTCATCGGGGCGGTCGCTTCGCCGTCCGGATCAGCGCCTTCCACGCCTTCCCCTGCGTGAACTGGGCGAGTCACTGCCACTTGAAGCGGCAGGCGACCCGTATCCACGGGCGTCCGTTCCGTTTCCGGCGCTGCCGCCGCCGTTCCCGCCACGCGGCGCCGGCGCCCGGTCACCCGCCCCCATCCCGGTCTGCCTTCGATGCAGCGTCGCATGCTCGGCGACCGACGTCGAGGTCGCCGTCCATGCCCGCTGCAGCCCACCGGCCGTTTCCGTGGGCGAAGCGGACGCCTGCTGCGTGCCTTCCGAGACCCACTCTCCGGACGAGGGCGGCTGGAAGGGGCTCATGGCGCTGAAGACGGGATTTTCCGTTCGCCGCAAGGTCTCGATGTTGGGGTTTCCGGATGCGGGGAAGAAGAGTCTGCGAGCATCTGCGTGAGCCTGCTGAGCCTCAAGGGTCGAAGGTCCCTGCCCCAGCATGTCGAGGGTGGCGTTCAAGGTCCACAAGGACCCCTGAACCGCATCCCTCGTTTCCTTGGACATCGGCCAGTATGCGCTCCCGGTTGTCCCGACTTGCGTCATGCCGGTAAGCATCTGGGCCCCCGCGAACAACATGTCGCTCGTGCTACGAGTCTCGGCGAAGGACCTCATGTACCTGGCCACGTCCGGCACTTTCACGAGAATGCCCAGACATGCGCCTGCCGTCTCCATCCCCTTCCCCAGCGCCTCTTGGTCCGACAGGGCCTGGGTGAGCTTGCCCGCCGACTGGAGCCCGTGGGCGGCGAGCTTCACAGCCAACGTGATCTGCCAATCGTGCTCAAGCACCCACCTACCCCCGCGCATGACGTACACCGTCCAGTCGCTGGATCCGGCGGGTAGGGCGGTGTGGCGGTTTTCGCCCTGCTGGAAGCTCAGGGCGGATCGGTCGGAGCGAGGGCTGGAGGGGCCGTCGGAGATGCTTCCCACAGGTTCTTCGGAGACCACGACTTGTCGCCCTTCCTCAAGGAGCTCAAGTTCGTGGAGGGGTATATCTGTCATACCGGGGTGATCCCTTCGCAGACAGGTAGTTGGCTTGCAGGAAAACACAACGGTGCCGGGATCCGGACGGTTCACCACAGGCGCCGGCCGGTTCCCGAGCCCGCTGCCGCCGCCACGGTGCAGCCGCGTGGAGGCAAGGGCCTCTGGCCTGTACGGGAGATCCGCCGCCGTGGGAGCCGGGCGAAGGCCGGCACGACCGGGCTGCGCAGCTTCGCGTGTGCGCGGTTGCCCGGCCACTGGTGGACAGCCGGTTCCCGGCCCAGGTGCCGGGAACCAGAGGGCAACGTCTCGCAGCCCGCTACGAGGTGAACCCCTTCTTGCTCCGGTGAGGCGGCAACCTGTACGTCGACGGCGGCGAGAACCAGATCGGACGCGACGACACAACTGGCGGTACCCGCACCGGAGTTGACGCGCTGCCCATGTCACCGCGACATACCGGAGCCTGCGCCGACACGACCAGGTCCCACCAGGCATGGGGAGCGGGAGAGATCAGGGCGGAGGGTGTCCGACAGGACCGGCATCGGAGCCCCGTCGGCGCGTTCCTCGGGCTCGACGAGAACGGCGTTGTGCCGCGAGCCGGCCCAGCCGCCGGTGGTGGAAGTCGCGTCATCGTCGGCGTTTGGCCTGCTCGCCGGTGTGTGCCGCCGGTCGCTTGTGGGAGGCGCCGGCGGCAGCAGGTGCCGAGGCGGAGGCGGGCTGGCCGGGAGCCTCCGTGGTCTGCGCGCCGCCCGTCGGCAGGAGGGTGGCGTGGGCCGCAACTGGTTCATTCACCTGTTTCGGCGCTGTCCTCACCTGCTCGAACTCGACGGGGATTCCCCCCAGCTTCTTACTGAAGGCAGCCGCAACTTCCTGGCCCCATTTCAAGGCATCCTCGGGATCTACGGGCAGGCCGAGATTTTCCCTGACCTTCGCACTCATGTACCGCCCCGACTTATCGGTCACCTTGCCCTTTTGCGCATTCGGAAAGAACAGGAACTCACCACTTGCTGCGGCTTCCCCCTCCACCGTCTTGCCGGTCCCCCTTTCCCAGTCCACCGTTATGGTGGGATGGCCTAGTTTACTGATCCCCCGCTTCAGGTCATCGATGTCCTTCGGCCACAGTATCCGCACTTCATGCTCCGGGTCTGCCAACCGCTTCTCGGCGGCGTCTTCCGCCGACTGCGACAGCATGTAGTCCCAATATTCCTCGGGGATGATCGTGAGGGGCTTGTCGCTGCCCAGCATGATCTGCCAGCGGGCGGTTTCCGGCTTTTCCGGGTCTTCGGGGCGGAATACGGCCGAGTAATGCCAGACCGCACCTTCTCGCCCCTTGAGAATCCAGTCGAGAGGAATATCGTCGAGTGATATCAACAAGGGGTTGACGCGGATGCGTCGACCTTTCTCCTCCCTCGCCGCCTTCTCCTCCTCCGTCTCACCCTCCACCGCCGGGCCTCCGTCGTCATACTCCTGCTTTTTGATGCGATCAGGCACACCGGAGGCCGAGCTGAGTATCAGGGGACCGAACGGAAGTATGGGCGAGTTCTGCGGTTCTGTGGATTCTCCTGAGGGTCCGGCCGGCACTATAGGCATTTTCCACTCCTGTCCGTTCCGTTATCTCTCCGCCATGAATTCCTGTGGCGCACACCAGACACATCGCTGGTCTCGTGAATTCTGAGGCAATCGGAGACGACATCACGCCGAACTCAAGATGGCGGGTGTACCGCCCGTCGGCCTCGCGAGGCGACGAGAGGCGGCCGGGCCATTCCGGGTGCCCTCGTGGCGCGTCCCTGTCGCGGCAGCGGATCAGCGCTGCCCGGTGTTTGCCGGCATTGTCCAGCCGCTACCGGCCGAACACGGCCACACCACCCGGCCCTCCGCCGTCAGGATTCCCACCCCTTCTGACGTGACCGTCTTCCGCTGCGCCAGGTGGACACGTGCAGCAGTCGGCGACGGCCAGACGCCCACTCCTGCCGCAGACACCACGACCCTTGACAGGGGTGTCCACTGCGATCAACAGTGGGCGAACGTTCGCGCTCGCCAGATCCCGGAGGTCGGAACCGCATGCACGGCACGCCCCAGCGTCGCCCCCACATCCTCTTCATCTGCACCGATCAGCAGCGCTACGACACCCTCGGCGCCTACGGCAACGAGCACGCCCGCACCCCGGTGCTGGACGCCCTCGCCGAGAACGGGGTGGTGTTCGACAACTGCTACGTGCAGAACCCGGTCTGCGCGCCGTCCCGCGCCTCCCTCATGACCGGCCGCTACGTCGCCGCCCACGGCCTGCACGCCAACGGGGTCGCGCTGCCCGAGGGCAACCGGCTGTTCATGAAGAACCTCGCGGACGCCGGGTACGACTGCGCTCTGTTCGGCAAGCAGCACCTGTCGTCCTGCTTCGGCGGCCGCGACGAGATACGCCAGGACGACGGCTACCGCGTCTACCGGCACTCCCACGACCCCCGCCACCCCTCACCCGAGAACGCCTACCACCAGTGGCTGCGGCGCGAGCACCCCGCCCTCTACGCGGCGGCCGAGGAGGGCACCGGCAGCTTCGACGACATGCCGACCGAGGCCCATTACAGCCACTGGGTCGCCGAGGAGGCCATCGACTACGTGCGCGCCGGCCGCGAGCCGGACAAGCCCTTCTTCGCCTGGGTCAACTTCTACGACCCGCACCACGACTTCGTCGCGCCGCCGGAGTACCTGGACCGCTTCGACCCCGCCGCGCTCCCCTCCCCCGTCGGCTCGCCCGCCGACCTGGCCGACCGCCCGGCCGTGCTCACCGAGGCGTCGGTCAAGAGCTACGCGGGCCACCTGCCCGGCTTCCAGGACTACGACGAAGCCGGCATCCGCGACATCGTCCACAACTACTACGCGATGGTCGCCCTGATCGACGACGAGGTCGGCCGCATCCTCGCCGCCCTCGACGAGGCCGGGCTCGCCGATGACACCCTGGTCGTCTTCACCAGCGACCACGGCGAGAACCTCGGCGACCACGGGCTGCTGCTCAAGGGCCCGATGTTCTACGAGGGCGCCGTCCGCGTCCCGCTCGTCATGCGCTGGCCCGCCGGGCTGCCGGCCGGCGAGCGCCGCGCCGGGCTCGTCCAGTGGATCGACCTCAACGCGACCCTCACCGACGCCGCCGGCGTCCCGCCGCTGCCACGCGCCCAGGGCACCAGCCTGCTGCCGACGGCCAGGGGCGAGGCGGACGGCGTGCGCGACTGGGCCCTGTGCGAGTACCGGGACTCCGGTCATCCCTACGCGGACCCGTGCCACGCCACCATGCTGCGCACCGGCGTGCACAAACTGGTCGTGCACCACGGCGCCCCCGTCTCCGGGCGGGCCCGCGACGGTGAGCTGTACGACCTTGCCGCCGACCCGCGCGAGATGACGAATCTCTGGCACGACGCCGGCTCCCGCGAACTGCGCGCCGGTCTGGAGGCGTATCTGATGGACGTCCTCGTCGCCGTGCAAGACCGCACCCAGCCCCGGGACGGCCACTGGTGAGCCGGTGAGCCGTACTCCCGTCCCCGTCACCCGCCGGGCGGGGGAAGGCCCCCGGGCCCGGCACGTCGTCCGGGGCCGCAAGGCGTGGCCGGAGCACGGGCGTTCAGGCCGGCGCGGGGTGAGCGTTCAGACCGGGACGACGGCCCGCGACGACGCGCGGTACACCATGACCACGGGCATGGTCCGGTCGGCCGCCGCGCCCGTCTCCATCTGTTCGGCGAGCAGCCCCAGCGCGGTCTCCCCCGCGCGGTGGAAGGGCAGCCGCACCGTGGTCAGCGGCGGGATCGTGCGCGCCGCGAAGTGCAGGTCGTCGCAGCCGACGACCGAGCAGTCCTCGGGCACCCGCAGGCCGCGTTCGTGCAGGGCGTTGAGCGCGCCGACCGCCATCGTGTCGTTCTGCGCGACGAGCGCCGTGAGTCCGGGTATACGGTCCAGCAGCCGGTGTGCCGCACGGTGCCCGCCCTCGACCTCCCAGTCGCCCTCCTCCACCAGCTCGGGCGGCAGGTCCATGCCGTGTTCGCGGAGGACCTCCGCGTACGTGTCGAGGCGCTCGCGGGTGACGCGGCGCGCGCGCAGCCCCGCGATGACGCCGATGCGCCGGTGCCCCAGCGTCAGCAGGTGGCGCATCGGCAGCCGGGCGGACTCGCGGTTGTCACCGTGCACCACGGGAATGCCGCCACCGTCGATGTGGTGCAGCGACACGGCCGGGATGCGGCCGGAGCGCAGGAGGGTGCCCGTGCGCGGGTCGTCCTCGACGGCGGGGGCGTTGCAGATGATGCCGTCGACGCGCCGTTCCGTGAGCACGCGCAGTGCCCGCTCGGCGTCGGAGCCGGTGGCATCGACGCTGCTGATGAGCACGCCGAGGCCGCGCCTGCGGGCCTCGCGCTCGATGCCGACCAGGTGCTGCGCGAGGACCGTGTTGCTGAAGTCGGAGTTGAGCACGCCGATGGTGCCCGTCACCCGGGTCTGCAGGCCGCGTGCGAGAACGTTCGGCACGTAGCCCAGTTCGTCCGCGGCCTCCCGCACCCGGCGCCGGGTCTCGGCGGAGACCCGGCCGGAGTCGTTGAGCGCCTTGCTCACGGTCTGGAAGCTCACTCCGGCCCGGGCGGCTACGTCCTTCAAGGAGACATTCGGCACGGTCGGATCATAACGACCGGCGAATCGGCCGTCGATCGGCTGCCGGCCGACGGACATCCGTCCGAGGTGTTGACGCACCGCGGGCGCGGTGGCCACGATGAGCGAACGTTCGCGCCACCCGGATGTCACTCGTCGGGCGTCACGCCCCGCACCGACACGCCGGGTCGTGTACGGGCCGGGACGACACCAGGAGGAGAGATGGCGATCAGCCGGCGCATGCTGCTGGGACACGGCACCGCCCTGGCCGCCCTGCCGATCGGCGGCGGACTGCTGTCAGGCTGCTCCTCCGGTTCCGGCGAGGTGACGGCCGACGGCCGCCAGGCGGGCGCCCTGACCTGGTGGGACCAGTACGAGCCGGTGGCGGAGGTGCACGACCGCTTCGCCCGGTCCTTCGAGAAGCAGCACCCCGGCACCGCGGTCGCCCGGCAGGTCTACAACCCCGACCAGATGGGCCAGGCCCTGCAACTGGCCCGCAAGAGCCACCAGCTCCCCGACATCACCAGCCTCGCCGGCCTGGAGGCGCCCGGCGGCACACCCGCCGCGGGGGTCGCCCGGCTGAAGCGCGACGGCTGGTTCCAGCCGCTGCGCCTCTCCGCCGAGGCCCGTGCCCGTATCCCCCGCGCCGGGCTGGTGGAGGGGCTGAACGTGTTCGACGGCGAGATCTACGGGATGCCGCTCTTCAGCGACCGGTCCCACTCCACCCTCAACTGGTTCGACAGCAGGCTCGTCGAGCAGGCCGGCGGCGACCCGGACTCCGGCCCGGCGACCTGGGACGAGTTCCGCGCCCTCGCCCGCCGCATCACGCGCGCCGGCGACAACCGGGTCTGGGGCTGGATCGAGGGCGTGCAGTTCACCGACCGCCTGGGGCAGCGCCTGATCAACCTCGCGAACGTCGCCGGGGCCGCCGGCGAGTGGGACCCGGCAACCGGGGAGTACGCCTACGCCGACGAGCCCTTCGTGCGCGCCCTGGAGTTCTTCAAGGCCCTGCGCGACGACAAGGTGCTCTTCCCCTCCTCCACCTCGCTCGACGTGCGCACCGCCCGCTCCCGCTGGGCGTCCGGGGCAGCCGCGATGTTCCTCGACGGCCCGTGGAACGCCGGCGTCGTACTCGGCAGCTTCCCCGATTTCATGCCGAGGATGCGGGTCGGCCAGATCCCCGTGCCCGACGCCGGCACCGCTCCCCTGGTGCACGTCGCGCACGGATCCACCCAGCTTTTCGTCACCGCCGACAGCAAGCGGCCCGAACTCGCGGCCGAGCTCCTCGGCGAGCTCACCGGGCCGGACTACTACCGCGGTCTCGCCGAGGGCATGGACCTGCCCCCGCTCGACCTGGGCGCCGTGGCGGACGCCGACGTGCCCGGCGTCTACCGACGGGCGGTGCGGATGTACGCCGAAACGGTCCGCCTGCTGCCCGACCCCACCATGAACAACCCCCGCATCGGCGACGTCACTGCCCGGATGCGGCCGGTCACACCGGACCTGGGCCAGATCGTCCAGGGAGTGCTGGTCGGCGCGCTCGACGACCCGGCCGCGGCGCTGCGCACGTACCGGAGCGACATGAGCGCCGAGCGGGACCGCGCCATCCGGCTCTCCCGCACCGACGGCCTCGACGCCTCCCCCGACGACTGGGTGTTCCCGGACTGGCGGCGAGGGCACGACTACGTACCCGGCGAGGAGGGCGACGAGTGAGCCTCACCAAGCCGGCGCGCACGCCGCGCGCCACCACCACCCGGGCGCCTCGGCGGCCGGACCCGCACGGCGACCATTCCGTCGGCACGCGCATCCGGCGCAACAAGTGGGTCTACGCATTCCTGCTCCCCACGATCGTGCTGTACGGGATGTACACGCTCTGGCCGATCGCCGCCAGCGTCTGGTATTCGCTGCTGGACTGGGACGGGCTGACCGCTGACGGCGAGTTCGTGGGCGGCGCCAACTACGCCGAGGCGTTCTCCGACCCGTTCTTCTGGAACGCCCTGTGGATCACCCTGCTGTTCATGCTGGTGTCGGTACCGGTGCGGGTCGGCCTCGCGCTCGGCGCTGCCCTCGTACTGAACAACCCCAAGCTGCCGTTCGCCAGGCTCTTCCGCACCGCGCTGTTCCTGCCGGTGGTGACGACCACCGCCATCGTCGGCATCGTGCTCGGCTTCGTGCTGGACCCCGTCGGCGGCCCGGTCAACCACGTGCTGCTGTCGCTGGGCATCGTCGACACCCCGGTGAACTTCCTCGGCGACGCCGGCCTCGCGCCGTGGACGGCGATGGGCGTGCACGTCTGGAAGTGGTTCGGCATCACCCTGGTCTACTGGCTCGCCGCCCTGCAGACCGTGCCCAGAGAACTGCTGGAGGCCGCGGAGGTCGACGGCGCGGGGCCGTGGCAGCGCTTCCGCCACGTCACGCTGCCGGTGCTGAAGCCCTTCCTCGTCATCATCACGCTGCTGAGCGCGGTGGAGACGCTCCAGGTCTTCGACCTGGTGCTCACCCTGACCAACGGCGGCCCGTTCTTCTCCACCGAGGTCGTCGAGGTCTACATCTACCGGCTCGCCTACGCCTCCACCACGCCGCGGCTCGGCTACGCCTCCGCCGTCGCGGTGCTCTTCGGCGCGGTCACCGTGGTCCTGGCGGCGGTGCAGGTGCTCGGTGTCCGGCTGGCCCGCCGCAACGGGAGGAAGGAAGCATGAGCCACTCCGCGAACCGTCCGGCGGCGCGCCCGGCCGGCCGCCGCCTCAGCCTCCTCCCCCGCCGCCCTCACCGCCGCGAGCGCCGGAGCGCGTCCGCCCGGACCCGCCGCCGCGTCCTGCTCTGGGTACAGGTCGCGATCATCGCCGTGATCTGCGTGGCCTGGATCTACCCGCTGCTCTGGGTGGTCTCGGTGTCCTTCAAGGACCAGGCCGAGGTGTTCTCCGGAGGGCTCTCCCTGATCCCCGACCGCTGGAGCCTGGACAGCTACGAACGGGCGTGGGACGTCGGCGGGTTCTCCGACTACCTGCTCAACAGCTTCCTCGTCACCGCGGGAACGGTGGTCCTCGTGGTGGCGCGCTGCGCCATGGCGGGCTACGTGATCGCACGGTACAACTTCCCCGGCAAGCGCATCTTCGTCGTCCTGCTGGTCGCCACCCTCTTCGTGCCGGTGGGCCTGACGGTCATCCCCGTCACCGAACTCAGCGACTCCCTGGGACTGCTCAACTCCCGGTGGGGGCTGATCCTCGCCCTCAGCGGCACCGGCCAGGTGGCCGGCGTGCTGCTGTACGCGGGCTACTTCAGGTCCGTGCCCCGCGAGCTGGAGGAGGCCGCCATGCTCGACGGCGCCGGATTCGTGCGCACGTTCACCAAGGTCATGCTGCCCATCGCGCGCCCGGTCACCGCCACTGTGGCGGTCATGACCTTCCTGTTCGCGTGGAGCAACTTCTTCCTGCCGCTGGTCTTCACCCTCAGCCGTCCCGAGCTGCGCACCCTCTCGGTCGGCATGCTGGCGTTCCGCAGCGAGAACTCCATCGACTGGCCGGGACTCGCCGCGGCGGGCACCATCTCCCTGCTCCCCGTCGTGATCGTCTTCATCCTGCTGCAGCGGCACTTCATCGACGGCGTCGCGGGGGCGGTGAAGTCGTGACCACCGGCCGCGAGGAAGGCGCCGCGGTGGCCGTGCAGGCGGTGATCGGGATCGACACCCGGCACCCCGCCGGCCGCATCGAGCGCGACATCTACGGCCACTTCCTGGAGTCGGCGTTCTTCGGCAACATCGAGGGCGGCGTCTTCGACGAAGACTCGCCGCTGTCCGCACCGGGTCCCGGCGTGCGGGCCGGCTTCCGCGAGGACGTGCTCGCCCTCTGCCGCGAGCTGGGCATCCCCCACGTCCGCTGGCCCGGCGGCAACTTCACCTCCCCGTACCGCTGGGAGGACGGCATCGGGGACCGCGCCGCGCGCCCGCGGCGGCTGGAACTGGCCTGGGGCGGCGAGGAGTCGAACCGCTTCGGCACCGACGAGTTCCTCGCCTGGTGCGCGGACGTGGGCGCCGAGCCGTTCCTGGTGCACGGCTGCCGCAGCGTGGACGACGCGGTGCGCTGGGTGGAGTACACCAACTACGCCGGCGACACCGCCTACACCCGTCTCCGTAAGGAGAACGGCCACCCGGAGCCGTACGGCGTGCGCTACTGGGGCCTCGGCAACGAGCCCTACGGCCCGTGGCAGATGGGCCACCGCCCGGCCGGCGAGTACGCCGCCGCGGCCCGCGAGCACGCCCGCTTCATGCGCCTGGTGGACCCGGCGATCAAGCTGATCGCCTGCGGCAGCCCCTGGCAGCAGGAGGAGTGGACACGGCCCGTACTGCAACAGGCCGGGCCGCTGATCGACTACCTCTCCCTGCACCTCTACGCCGCCAGCACCCACCCGTACACCGCCCGGCACGGCGACGACGACTACGAGGCGGTCGTCGCCCAGCCGCTCTACTTCGAGCAGCGCATCCAGGACTACGCGCACCTGGTGGCGGACCTCTCCGCCGAGGCCGGTCTTGAGCGCCCGCCGGCGCTGGCCCTCGACGAGTGGAACATCCGCCATCTGGAGCCCGCCGACTGGCCCGAGCCCCGCCCCGGCGCCGACGGCGGTACGGCCGCACGCGAGCTGCCGGACGGTCCGGCACCGAGCGGACCCGAGCGGCTGCGCGTCGACCGGTACAGCCCCCGCACGCTGGCAGACGCCCTCTTCTACGCGGGCGTGTTCCACACCCTGCACCGCACGTGCGCGCTGCCCGTGCCGGTGACGATGGCCGACACGGTCAACCTGGTCAATGCGAACGGGCTGGTGGTGGCCCGGCCGGGCGGTGCGGTGAAGTCCGCCTCGTACCACGTGTGGGACCTGTACCAGAACCACACAGGACCGGTGGCGCTGCCGACCACGGTCGAGGGACCGGCCCGCACCGCGGCCGTCCGCCAGGGCGACAGCCGCGAGCCGGACGGCACCTTCGCCACCCGTCCCGGCGTCGTGGCCGACCTCGACGCGAGCGCCTCGCTGTCGGCCGACGGCCGCCGCCTCCACCTCGCGGTCGTCAACCGCCACCGCGACAGGGCGCTGCCGGCCCGCGTCGTCCGCGACGACGACCCCGGCGGCCTTCCCGCCGTGGCCGAGGTCCGCGACCTGGGCGCAGACGCGGACGACGTGCTGGCCGCCAACAGCCTGAGCGCCCCGGACCGGGTCGCCGTGCGCCACCGTCCGGCGGTGCGGACGCCCGACGGCCGCTACACCTTCCCGGCGCACTCCGTCACCGTGCTGGCCTTCGACCTCGGGTGAGAGATCCGGTCAAGGGACCGCCGATCGAGCGGGGCCAGGCCCCTTCGCGAATGAAGCGAAGGCGCATGAAGATCGGCACAGTGGACGCACCGCACCGCACCGTTCCGCCGCGACCGGCTCCCTGCCGCCGATCCGCCCATGCTTCTGCGACGGCCCACAGGCGGCCTGACCAAGACCGCCCGTACCGCCGCGGAGATCCGCACCCGGACTGGCAACATCCGCGTCGATCACCTGGCCGGGACCTGTCCGCGCTGTCGGAAGTCCGCCCCCCGGCGCGCGCCGCACCACGGCCGTCCGCACCCAGGTGAACGTGGTCGCCGAGTCCGGCGATCGTTGTGACCGCGGGCGTCGTGGTAGTCGTAGTGACAGAAGGTGACGCCGTCGGGAGAGAGACCGATTCGCGGTCGAGGGCCTGGACCAGGAGCCCCGGGCGTTGCGGGCATTCATCCCCTCACCCGGTCAACGGCCAGGATGAAAGAGCTCAGTTGGTGAGGAAGTTCCACTGGTGGTCGTCGAGGTCGCTGCATCCGTAGAGGGTGACCTTGGCGTGTGGATCCTTCTTGCTCTTCCTGGCCACGTCGAGACACATGTCTCCGCTCTTCTGGTTGCGGATCCAGTAGGTGCCGTTCGGGCGCCGGTGGAGCCACCAGCGCTGGTTGTCCTTGGCGCTGTCGAGGCAGTCGTAGACCTGGATCGACCACCCCACCTGCCCCGGGCCCCGGCCGGGCAGGTCCAGGCAGAGGCCGGACTCGGCGTTGCGGACCACGTACAGGTCGGCCCCGCGGGTGCCGGCCCCCTTGTCGACCAGGTCCAGGACCCATCGCTGGTTGTCGTCGCCAGACGGCTTGCAGCCGGCGTCCCGGGTGCGGGTCTCCGGTGTGCTCTTGCCGGTGCCGGGGAGGTCCAGGCACAGGCCGTACTTCTTGTTCCTGATCACGATCTCGTCCTTGGGGACGCGGGGATCCGCCCCGGTACTCGGGCCCGCCGGCGGCTTCGACCTTGGCTCCGCCGTTTCCTCCGGCTCCTCCGTCTTCTCCGGGCCCGCCGTCTCCGGGGAGTCCTTCGTCCCCTTGGGCTTCGGCTTCTTTGTTTCCTCCGGCTTCGGCTTCTTCGAGCCGGACGGCGAGTCCGACGGCGAAGGCGAGGAGCTCGGCGATGAGGTGCCCGGGAACGTGGGGTCGGGTACTCCGGGGTTGAGCTGCGTCGTCGGCCTCCCGTCCGGCTCCTGGGTGGCGGCGGACTGGTTCAGCTCCTCGCCGCCTCCCGAACTGCCCAGCGCTATCAGCGGTATGAGGATGACGGCCGCCACCGCGACACCCGCCGCCCCTACGAACACGGGCCGCTTGAGCAGCCCGGGCGCCCGGTACTCGTCGTCGGACTGGCTCTGCTGCCCCCGGCGACCGAATCCCCCACCGAAACCTCCACCGGATCCCCGGCCGAACCCCCTACCGGACCCCCGGCCGAATCCCCGGCCGGAGTCCTCGTCCGGGCCCGGGCCGGGATCGGGAGGCGGCGCAAGCGCCGGCGGTACGGACTGCGACGGCAAGCCCTTCTCATCACCCACGTAACCCACGTCGGGGAAGTCGGGGACCTCGGCGTCGAGGCCGGCGGGAGCGGAGTACCCGCCGGGTCCGGATGCCCCGTCCTCGTCCGCCCCCTGCCCGTGCTGCTCCAGCAGCCTGCTGGAACCGTCCGGCGCCACCTCGACAACCGCGACGTAACCCGCGGCCGGATCCGAAATGGTCGCGATGACCGCGGAGTCCCGGGCATGGGCGTAGCCGTGCAGAGTGTCCAGGATCGCGACGTCGACCGGCTCCTCCCCCACCACCGGTACGGGCACCCCGTCGATCTCGGCGGACCCGTCACCGGAAATGATCACGGCGATCGGACGCGACGCCTCAGACGGCTCCCCACCGGACACCGCCTTGCCCGGACCCACCGGCTCCCCGGGCCCGCCCGGCTCTTCACTCACGCTCATGACCACCCCTTTCCTCGCGCTCTACCTGGCGTTGCCGACCGCGCAACCCGGCCCGGGCCACGCCGCGGTCCTCAAGCGGAACGCTCACGGACACGACGTCACCACGGTCCTCGCACACCGCAACGGGCCCCACCGGCAAACAGTTCAGCGCCTCCGGCGAACAAGTGGCGGCGGGCGGCGGTGTCCTGCGAAAGCCGTACGACGGGCAGGTGGTTCAGGGCCTCTTCGCCAGCGTGGCCGCACGCAGCAGCCATTCGGCCGGGCCGTACCGGAAGCGGCGCAACAGCCATCGGCCGGCGGCGAGTTGCGCCGCGTACAGGGCGATGCAGCCCGGCAGGACGGCCGCGGTGCCGTAGCGGCCGTACCAGCCCAGTCCGTAGCCGGTGAAGACCAGCGCCATCACCAGGGACTGGGTGAGGTAGTGGGTCAGGGACAGGCGGCCTGCCCCGGCCAGGACGGCGGCGACCCGGCGGCAGGGCCGGGCGGACAGCAGGAGCAGCAGGGCACACGCGTAGGCCGCGGTCAGCGCGGGGGCGGTGAGCACGCCGACGGCCGAGCCGATGTCGTACCAGCGCGCGTCCAGCGGCCCGTTGCGGCAGAAGGCCATGAACATGCTTCCGGCCAGGCCGACCGGCAGACCGCTGATGACGATCTGCACCATCCACGCGCGGTACCGGCCGGCGGTCTCGGCGAGCAGCTCGCGGCGGCCGGCGGCCAGGCCCACCAGGAAAGCGGCCAGCATGTCGGCTCCGTAGACGACGTTCCAGCCGAGCGAGTCGCGCAGCCAGCGCGCGTTGGTGCGGACGACCGACGCAGGGTCGCCCCGATAGGCGGCAACCGCCTCGTGCACCGCGGCCGCGGTGTTCTGCCCCTGCTGGGGTTCCGCGAGGGCGATTGTGAGCAGGCCCCAGGCCAGCAGCGCTCCCGCCGCGGCGGCGACGAGCAGGGCCGCCGCCCGCAGCGCCGTGCGCGGCGCGAGGTCGCGGACCGCGAACAGCACGAGGCCCAGCACCGCGTAGACCGTCAGTACGTCACCGGCGAACAGCAGGAAGCCGTGTGCGAGGCCCAGGAGGAACAGGCAGCTCGACCGGCGCAGGTGCCGGGGTGCGAAGGGAGCCCCGGCCCGCGCGGCCGAGAGCCGCTGCAGCGTGAAGCTGTACCCGAACAGGAACGAGAAGAGCAGGTAGAACTTGCCGCTGACCAGCGCCGTGACCAGCCACCCGGCCACCTCGTCCGGCCACGACACGACCGGCACGCCCGCCGGGTCCACGTGCGGCCCGGCCATGGCGCGGGCGTTGACCAGGAGAATGCCCAGCAGCGCGAACCCGCGCAGGACGTCGACGTCCCGGACACGGCCCTCGGGCCGCGGCGCCGGCTCGGCGCCGGAGTGTGTCCGTACACGGGGTGGGAAGCGCAAGGCGGTCTCCGGGGCCGGGGCGACGCCGGCAGGCCGCCGCAGGGCACGACGGCAGGACAGGGACAACGGACAAAGGGGAGCCGCGGCCGTCAGGCCCGCACAGTGCCTGAAGGCCGCGGCTCAGGAAGCCACTACGGGACACCGCTCCAAGCGGTTCACCCGGCGCCGGCACGCCATCCGGTCGGCTGCTCCCGGGGGCAGGTCTGGAACCCGGCGCGAAGCGATCTTTTCTGGGCCGGTCCCGATCGCCGCGGCCCGCACGGCCGCAGTCCGGCATCGATGGTGGCGTGGTCGCGGCGGGCGCGGACGGTGTCGGCCCGGCCGGCGGTCCGGAAGCCGATGCCCAGGGGCGCGCAGCGATGCCGGGTGGGCGGTGCGGCGCCGGCGTCAGAGGACGACGGCGTTGCGGACCAGGCCGAGCGCGCCGATCTGGTCCTCCATGCCGTCCTGGTAGCGCTGGTGAAGCCCCGGAGTCGTCGGTCGGTTTCCCGCTACACGAGGCCGGGCGTGGGCGCGCTTCCCTCATCGTTCCGAGCGATGCTCACAGGGAGCAGGCCGTGTCGGCGATCGCCGACCACCATCTCGTGCACCCGTGCTTCCATTTCGGGCGAGAAGATCTCGTTGAGGGTAAGGCCCGTGCCCTGGCTCTCTTCGCCATGTTCCGCAGCGGACCGGGGATGTTCCTGGATCTCGTGCACCGCGGGACTCCTCTTCGACACCTGGGACGGGTCCGGCATGTTGCCGCCCTTGTCCGTCACATCCGGCAGGCCGCCTGGGTCCCGGGCGTTGAGTATGGCCGCGTGTTCGGCGTCGGCAGAGCGTGGCACGGAGAACCTCCATGAGGGATCGGCAGACTCGATCTCTCTACGGCTCCGGCGTCTTGGCGGTTCACCATGCGCCCCAGGCATCGGCAGCGACAATCCGGCCGCGACCAGCGACCCGAGGGCCCGCGGTCCTCCCGTAGCAGGCCCGCGTCTTCACGCCGCGGGGCGGTGCGGTGCGGTGCGGTGACCAGCCTGCCGAACCGACTTGATCGTTGAGCCATGTGTGGTGGGGAACCGGGTGCGTGCTCACCTGGCGTGGCCTCTGCCCCTCCCCTGCTGTTGCTGCCCCTGTCCTGGGTACACGGGCGTCCCTTGACCGTAGCCCTGGCCGTTGCCCTGGCCGTTGCCCTGCGGCGTTCGCCCCTGTTGCTGCCCCGGTGCCTGAGCCTGGGACCTCGGGTCTTGATACGCCCAGTACTGCCCCGGCGTCTGAGGCTGGAACCCCGGGTCCTGATACCCCCCGTACTGCCCCGGCACCTGAGGCTGGGACGGCCAACTGGCAGCCACACCTTGCTGCCCCGGCACCTGAGGCTGGAACCCCGGATCTTGATACCCCCCGTACTGCCCCGGCACCTGAGGCTGCGACGGCCAACTGGCAGCCACACCTTGCTGCTGACCAGCCCCCGCCCGCGCAGGATGGGGGGGACCCTCCCCCTGCGCAGCAGTCTCCTCGTACGAAGGCGGAGGAACGTACGGAGGAGGAGGACTCGGTTCCCTACGCGGCGCCTGCTGCTGCGGCCTCTGCCGCGGCCTACTTTCTGCGTACTGCTGCATGACCGCCCTGGCCGCGTTTGAAGGGTTCTGGAAAGCCCGAAGCCCCCTCCGCAGAGAGCCCTGCTGACCACTGGTTGTTTGACGCCTATTGGGCATGGTTCTGATACCCCCATCGAATCTCGGGAAGGCATGCGTTTCACCGCTGCCTCGGTCTTGGAAGCCAGACCCGCCGTCGCCGGCAACACGCGACTCACCTGTACCTCGTCCCGGCGTTCCTCTGAACTGTGTCAACGGAACCAGACCCGAAACGGTTCACCGCGGGGCGAGGAAACCGACGCATCCCCCCTGAGCGGCGATCTCGTTGAGGTGAGGGTGGCTTGGGCGATGGCGCCGATGCGGCTGGGGCTGAGGATGACGTGCTGCAGAGTGGCCAGCGTTGTTTGAGTTCGGCGGCGTTGCGTTGGCAGCGAGGAACTGGACGTTCCCGGCGAAGTGCCGGGCCTTGCCGGAGTACCACAGATCGTTGCCCTTCTCGGTGGTCCCCCGCGACGCGGTCGCTCGCAGGACCTGGTTTCCCAAGGTGACCATGCTGCAGGTCTTGCGCCGCCACATGCGATGGCCGGTACTGGGGCCGGGAGTACTGCCGTGGATCGGAGCCAGCCGCCCTGCCGGTACTCACCCGCGGCAGCCGCGGGCGGCAGAGGCTGCCCGCCGTGACCATCCCGGGAACCGGCGCGCTTTGCCGCCCCGGCAGGACGAGCGGGTGTCGCGGCGTTCCTATTCCGGGGTGATGTTGTGGTTGTTCACCCGGAAGAGATTGCGCGGGTCGTACTGCCGCTTCAGCCGTCGCAGCCGGTCGAGGTCCGCGGTGGTGAACACCCGCTCGGCCCTGTCCTCACGGCCGGCGAAGTTGGTGTGGATGCGTGCCGCGGCCCAGGGTTCCAGGCGTTCGGCCATCTCGCGCAGTGCGGAGATCCCGGCGTCGACCGCCTCCGGCGGTCCGACGGTGATTCCCCACACGTTGAACACGGCGTCCCGTGCGGCGACAGGGCTCGCCGCACGCGGCCGCTGCGCCAGCGCGCCGCCCAGGTGGCGGATCTCCAGGGCCGTGACCGGACTGCCCACCATCAGTTGGGCGTTCTCCACCAGCCGGTCCACGGCCTCGGCGGGAAGATCGGTCAGGGCGGTGCCGTGCTCCTCGTACGGCATCGGATCGGCCGGGTCGGAATGCACGGCGCCGAACTCGCTGTAGGGGTGGCGGCCCACAGTGTCGACAACCGCGGGGCCGATGGCCCGGAACGGCGCGATGAGCTTCTCGGCCTCCTCGTCGGAGCCGAGGTGGACCACCCGAACGTGCGCCAGGAACCGACCGCGCAACATCTCGGGGACCTCGGGGACGGGCGGGAAGTTCAGCAGCATCACCGAGCAGGTGAACGCGTCGGGTGCGTTGCGGACGACTTCGGGGAAAGCCCGCAGCACGGCCTCTACGTCCCCGGCGGGGTAGTAGATTCCACCGCCGTAGAAGGAGGTGACCGGGAAGAGCTCGATCTCCAGCCCGGTCACGACACCGAAGTTGCTGCGTCCGCCACGCAGGCCCCAGAACAGTTCCGGTTCCGTTTCCGCCGAGACGCGGCGCAGCACGCCGTCCGGGGTGACCACTTCGATGGACAAGATGTGATCGGCGGCCCAGCCGTGAGTCCGGCCCAGGAACGGACTCAGACCACCGCCGAGGGTGAGGCCCACGATTCCCACGGTCGGGGACGACCCGTGCAGGGGCGCCAGTCCGGCTGTCTGGGCGAGTTCCACGACGTCCGATACGCGCGCACCGGCTCCCACGCGGGCCACGGAGCGGTCGGCGTCGATCTCCACCGCGTTCATGTCGCCGGTGGTGATGAGCAGGAAGCCGTCCGCCGGCGGGAACGGCTGATGCCCGGTGGCCATGACCCCGACGGGCAGGTCATGCGCGGCGGCGAAAACGACCGCAGTCTGCACATCGCCGGCCGAAGAAGCGGCGACGACGAGGCTCGGCCGATGCTGCGACAGCAGGTTGAACCCCGCCACCGCCGCCGGGTAGCCCGCGTCATCCGGAGTGAACACCGATCCGGCGATCCGGCGATCCAGCCCGGTGACGTGAGCCTTTGCGAGGGGGATCCGCCCCTGGTTCTCGGTCATCTTGCAGTGCCTTTCGTTGTTTCTGTGAGCAGGTGGCAGCGGCATGCGGCCAGTTGATGCCGCCGGCTTCCGGGGCGAGGTGAAGCGGGCCACGCGGCGGCGCGCGAGTCGGCGGAGGCGCCTCCACGGCTCCCCGGTGACATGCTGTTCTCGCTGTCCGGGCCGCGGATGTGTCCTCGCTGCGGCCGGGACCCCGGGTGATCAGGTTTCAGCGGCGGCCCGGGACGCGGACGCTGCGGCGAGAGTCTTCAGAGCCTGCCAGTCCACACGCGGTCGCTGCAGACCACGCCCGTGCAGATAGGCCGTGGCCGTCCGGCGAACGGTACGCAGCGTGCGTACCTGGGTGCGTGGGCCGCCGTCGCCGATCGGCTCGATCACCCGGTGTGGCACCAGCAGCCAGTCGCCGTCATCGGACTGCCGCAGCTCACCCCGCACCAGTGCGTAGTAGAGGCCGGCGAGGCGGTCATCGTGGCGGTGCACGAGGAGGCTGGCCGGGCCGGGTACGACGTCGCAGTCGGCGGCCGGTTCGACCAGGAACCCGTCGGGCCTCGCCACGGTCCGCGTCCGCATGAGCAGCGGGGCACCGTGAGCGTCCCGCGCGCCGAGCACGGCGGTGGGGAAGCGGGCGAGAATGCCGGCGCCGGGCAGGGAACTCGTCCGGCCTGCCGCGTCGCCCCGGTCACCGGGCGGCGTGGTCAGAGGCGCGCGAGTGCGCACCTCGGTGGGGCTGATGGTGATGCTCAGCCGCAGGTAGTACCAGTCCATGAGCCAGCGGGCGGGCCGGTCCATAGAGCGTCGGCTGTCGGGCTGACGATCGAAGAGCATCGACCAGTACGCCTCGTCGCCCGAGGGTGCGGTCACGATCTGCTCCGGACACACCGCCGTACCCGGCACGAACACCTCTTGTGGGGCGTCCAGCCCACTGCCGGTGGGATCGGAGAAGAGCAGGGCCACCCGGCCGTCACGACGAACGTTCAGCGCTTTCTGGGACAAGCCGATCGACGTGGTGACGAGGAATGTGCCGTCGTCGCGGCGAAGGGTTACCGTCGGCCAGACGATCGGGGTGCCGTCCCGGGCAAGAGTAGCGAACTCACAGGTCCGGTGGGCGTCGACGGTCTCGCCCACCGCCGGTTCGAGGGATATCACGCGCGCAACCTCACTCTATTTCAGATGTGCTGGGGACGAGAGCAAGCTCGGTGTGGTGTTTCCGCTCCGGGAGCCGATCACCGCCGGCGATCGGCGCGATCCAGCGGCTCGGCTCGTGCTCGCGTCCGATCTCGGGAAGCTTGAAGGTGGCCAGAGCGCCGAGCACACCCATGGCGGCCAGAGCCGTGAAAAGCGCCTGATAGCCGCCCAGCATCAGGAATGCGGGCGCGGCGAACGGCACGAACGACTGCGGCAGCGAAGCGGCGATGTTGATGATCGCGAGGTCCTTGCCCGCGTCGTCCTTGCTGGGCAGCAGCCGTACGCACACCGCCAGATCGACGGCGAGAAAGGTTCCCAGGCCGACTCCGATGGCGGCCACCCCCGCGTAGATGAGCGCCATGTCCCGGGCCCCCGCCATCAGGATGAGCGCTGCGGCCGCCAACACCCCGGCGAAGACCACAAACGGCTTCTGCCGCCGAAACATGTCGGAGAGATAGCCGGCGACCACACTGGAGACGGCAACGCATCCGATGGTGAGCACCGCAAGTTTCAGCACGACACCTCCGATCTCCTGCTCGCTTACGTCGAAGCGCTCCATGAGGAAGAAGGTGCTGAAGGTGCTGGATGCGAAAGCGCACATGATCAGGAAGCGGACGAGCCATGCCCATCCGAACGCCGGGTGGCTCCGCGGGTCGAACCAGAACGTCGAAGCAACGTCCCGCGGATTCAGCGGTGGCTTCGGCGTGCTGCTTCGCGGATCACGCAGCAGGAGGACGGCAACGGTGCTCGCCCCGATGGCGAAAAGCGCGATGGCCCACCACTGACCGGCGCTTCCCTCCGGGAACGCGTTGGCAAGTGACAGGCCGATAAGCGGCCCCATGGCCGCGGCCAGGCCGACGAACCCGGATACGCCTCCTCTGCGGTGCTCGGCGACCTGGTCCGCGACGAGGGCACTGTTCGCGGCGTCCTGGAAGCTCGCGACCGCCTGCACTCCGCACCACAGCAGCACGACCTGCCAGACCTGCGTCGTGAAAGTCACCCCGATCAAAGCAAGCGCGGCCAGCAGGGAGCCGGTGAGGAGCCAGGGGCGGCGCCGGCCGAACCGGACACGGGTACGGTCCGAAACCCGGCCGGCGACGGGGGTGAACACGATCGCGACAAACGCGCCGAAACCTGTGACGATCCCGAACGCGGTGGTCGCTTCGCCACCCGTGATGTCCTTGAGGTGCAACGCGAGCAGCAGTTGGAGCGGAGTAGTGAGCGCGACGTGGAAGCCGAACTGAGACAGCATGATCGCGGGCACGAACCGGCGCAGCGGAGTGACACCGTCGCTTGGTCTGCCGACCGGCGGCGTGATGAGCTGCTCCGTTGCCATAGCGCTTCCTTAGTGCGGAGGGTTCCAGTGGGGGACACGCTGGCCGTCATGGCCGGGTGAGGCCGCATCCGCCAGTTCGCCGTGCACGCCACAGCGGACTGCACGGCCCACTGCGGCGGCACTTCATCGACATCCGCACCACGTGTCGCGGCTCAGAGTGGTTCACCGGTCGGCGCGCCGGCTCGCGCACGAAGTCGTACTCGACCCGCAGACGAGCGTCGGGGCCCGGCTTCGGCCCGAGGATCAGGTCGTCCTTCACAGCCCGGGCGACGCGGTCGTCGAGGCACTCACCACCGGTGAAACACAGCCGGGGCGTGACCTGGCGGTGGCGCTCAGCTCGCACGATGACGTGCAGGTGCGCCGGGCGTCACGGGTGCCGGCCGGCGGCGTCGAGCGGCTTTCCGGTCGGGCCGTCGGTCCGACTCGGCATGCGCCAGCGGCGTGCCGTCGAGGTCGCGGACCTGCCCCGGCGAAGACATCGGCGTGCCCGGCTCACCGTCCGAGCTCACCCGCGCCCACCTGCTCACCGAGCACGTGCCGGGGCGCTACACCCTGACACGACCTGCCGCGTGTCTACGCGGGCGCGCGGGTGCAGGCGCGGGAGACAAGGGGGGAGCGGGCGGCGGACCGGCTGGTGTGCTGGTATCTGCCACACCGCGGATGCCGCCTACCCGCATCTGACCCCGCATCGCCGGCGGATCCCGCCGATGTCTCCGCCGGCCGGCCCGCCCGCGTGAAGGATCCCTTCGCCTTCGTGCTGATCACATCGATGTCCACATGAACCCCTACCGCGCTCAGGCGCGTGGGGACGCGAAGAGGCCGTCGCCGCTGAACCGTTCGGGCACTGCGCGCCGTAGTAGAGGGTGCGAGAACGGGCGCCGGGCGCTCCCCTCACCGACCACCGAACCCGGAAAGATGATAAATGCCAGGAAAGCCAAGGAAACCCAACCATGATCGGGCAGTTATTGCTGATGCCCTTGCACGCTACAATGAAAGCCCTCTGGACCTAACGGATTTCGCCCGAGACGACTTGAAGGAGAAAAGGGAAACCTTCAGATACTGGGTACAAAATCACCTCAAGTATGGCGTAGACCTCAAATGGGAAAAACAGTCCGGTGCGAACAGAAGTATGGCACTCTTTCTCGACTGGAAAGAGAGCGGGCAGTCCAAGGAGGAATTCGCTGCAGCACGGGGAATGACTCGCGCGAAATTCGAGAGCGGTATTGCGCAGGCTATAGCGTCGAACAGGGAAGCGGAGGAAGAGTTCAAGAAGTGGTCTGAAGGACTGCTGAGAGAGCAGGCTGCTGGGGGATCCGCGGCACCCACCGGCCCGGCCGGCGGGTACGACATACCGAGCCAGCAGTACACCGGCACCGCAGGCCCCTCCAACCCCCAAGCACCGTACGCCTACGGAACCCCGGCACCCACCGGCTACGGGGATCCGACCGGCGGGTACGACTGGACGAGCCAGCAGTACACCGGCACCGTAGGCCCGTCCAACCCCCAAGCCTCGTACGCCTACGGACTCCCGGCATCCTCCGGCTACAGCGGCCAAGCCCACGGGTACGACATACCGAGCCAGCAGTACACCGGCACCGCAGGCCCCTCCAACCCCCAAGCGCCGTACGCCTACGGAACCCCGGCACCCACCGGCTACGGGGATCCGACCGCCGGGTACGACTGGGCGAACCAGCAGTACACCGGCACCGCAGGCCCGTCCAACCCCCAAGCCTCGTACGCCTACGGACCCCCGGCATCCTCCGGCTACAGCGGCCAGACCCAACGGTACGACGAGCCGAGCCAGCCGTTCCACGGCGGCTTCGGGAGTTCCCGTCCTCGGTCGCCGGGGAATGGCCCGGCGAAGTGACGCAGAAATGCAACCCCCAGCCGTACCCCGCACCGAAGACGGCAGGGCCCGCAACCCTCGATGCCCGCCGGCTTGTCCGAACGGTTTGAACCGCCCCGGCCCTAGCGCCGAACGAGCAACGTACCGACGGACTCCGCCACGTCCAGCACACGGCACACCCAGCCTCGACCAGAGCGTGCCCCGCACGGCCAGGAGACGGCGAAGCCCCAGGGCAGCGGCCCTGGGGCTCGTCGCGCGGCTGCGGCGGTGGATCAGCAGGTGAGAAGGTTGCCGTGCGTGACGCCCAGGATCTGGGTGAAACGCTGGTAGTTGCCGATGCGGCTCTGGACCTGCGCGGGGTTGGCCCCGTCGCACTCCAGGGCGCCGTTGATCGAGCGGATCGACTCACCGAAGCCGGCACCCGTGACCATGGCCGTGTGCCCGGGCATGGTGCCGGGGCCGCTCTGGGTCATCCAGTACCACAGACCGGTCTGCCAGGCCACGGCCGGCTCCCGCTCCACCCGCCAGGGGTCGTTGAGCAGGTCGATGCCCAGCGCGTCGCCGGCGGCCTTGTAGTTGAAGTTCCAACTGAGCTGGATGGGCCCGCGACCGTAGTACGCGGCCTGCCCGGCCGGGCAGCCGTAGGACTGGGCCGCGTCGCAGTAGTGGGGGTAGTTGGCCTGGTTCTGCTCCACGACGTGGACGAGGCCGCCCGTCTCGTGGCTGACGTTGGCAAGGAACGCGGCCGCCTCCAGCCTCTTCATCCTGTCGTCGCCGGTGTTGGCGAAGGCCGGGTACGAACCCATGGCCTCGGTCAGGCCCTGGTACGTATAGAGGGGGTTCCGGTCCGGGAACATCTCGTTGAACTGCGCCTCGCTCACCACGGCCCCCGACGGGACGTCAGGCGCCGAGTCGCCGGGCGGCGGGTCGTCAGGCGCCGGGGCGCCCCCGCCGCCGCAGGCGCCCTGGTCGGCCCAGACCCCCCACTCCCCGGTGGTGCCGGGCACCTCGCCCAGCGTCCACCACTTGGCCACCCAGTTGCGGCCCTCGTAGGAGACCACGTCGTCCCCCCAGTAGACCGCCGAGCTGTTCCACCCGGCCGCGCAGTCGGCGGCGCTGGCCGGGCCGGCGGATACCACGGGGACCGCGACGACGAGCACGGCCGCCGCCGCGAGGGATCCGGCCAGCGCCCTGACGCGTCCGCCGCCCCGGCGGTGCGGACGCACGGGCGCGCGCTCGCGCAGCACCTCATCAGGCCGCTTTACGCGCACGCCGGGCACGCCGTCGGACGTGGTGGCCCTGTACCAGTCCGGGGGAACGACGCCGAGATTCCCGTGCCGCACGGAGGAGTTCTCCGGTTCCTCGTGAACCGCAACCCGGCCGGCCTCTCTTCGCGATGCCATATGTCTGCTCCTGATCGTCGTCTGCCAACCGTCTGCTGACTGCAACGGGGAGAGCGGCGGAAGGGTTCATGAAGGTTCAGCCCGAACTTTGCGTGACTTTGCCGCACCAAACCGGAATGAACTGACGTCACCGCGCCCACGTAGTAGGGGCGAATTCAGGGCGGGAAGGCCCTCCCCGGACTCCGTAGACCACCGCGAGCGAATATCGTCCGGCATCGGGACCATTCGACGCACTCACCGACGCATCCGACATCAGAGGTGTGGCCCCGCTCATGACAGAAAAAGTTCTGCTGCCGGACGCCATTCCCACAACTCGCCGTATCCAACGGCCGAAGTGGGGAATGGATCCGCTGTCCACGGCGGCGACCCTGGTCACTGTCACCGCCTTCGCGGCCACCGCTCCGCTCACCGCCGCGGCCTCCGCCTCGCCGATTGCCATGGCCTTCTGGCGCAACTTCCTGGGGGTGGCCGTCCTCGTGCCGCTCCTGTTGGTGCTGCGCCATCGCCAACTGGTGCTCGTGGTGCGCGGGAAGCGACCCCTCCTGCGCCGGGCGCAGTGGCGGCCCCTGGCCTGCGGCTTCCTCGCGGCCTCCGCGCTCGCCTGCCACTTCGCGGCCTTCATGACGAGCACCCGGCTGACGTCGGTCGCCATGTCCACCGCGCTCGTCGCCACCCAGCCCGTCTGGCAGGCCCTCATCGCCGCGGCGCAAGGCGCCCGGGCGTCCGGCAGGACGTGGGCAGGTCTCACGCTCGCCGTGGTGGGAGCGGCCGCCGCCGCCGGTCTCGACATGCAGTCCGGGAGCACGGTGTTGCTGGGCGATCTTCTCGCCCTCGTGGGCGCCATCGCCCTGGCCGGATACACCTCGCTGAGCGAACGGGCACGCGCAGCCGTGAGCACACCGGTGTATTCGACGTTCACCGCACTGGTCTGCAGTCTGGAACTCCTCGCCCTCTGCTGGCTGGCCGGCATCCCGCTGTCAGGTTTCGACGGATCCACGCACCTGTCCCTGCTCGGGCTGCTCATCCTGCCCCAGCTCCTGGGGCTCGGCGCGCTGAACTTCGTGCTCGGCAGAGCACCGGCGACGACGGTCAGCGTCCTCCTCCTGCTGGAGAGCCCCATCGCCGCTCTCGCCGCCTGGTCGCTGATGAGCCAGAGCATCGAGCCGGCGGCCGCACCCTGGCTCCTGCTGATCATCGTCGGTGTCGCGATCGTGGTGACGAGCGGCGGCAGCGAACGAACAGGCAGAGAAACGCGGACACCACGTGGTACGGCGGACGAGGCGCGTGCGGCTCCACCGAGCCGCGGAGAGGCTGAGAAAGGCCGGGTGGTTGCGGACGATGTGCTCGGCGCGGTGCGGTTGAGCGGGCCTCGGACCGGTAACCGAGTTCTCCGGCGCACCCACGGGTTCTGCGCGGGACGGGCAGTTCACCGCGGGCTGTCCCCGACGGCGCCTCCGCACACCCCGGATTGAACCGTTCCGCAGCCGCTCCCGTGGTGAGGGCCGTCACGGGTTCGGCCCACCACCCCCTGCTCCGCAGGTCCGGGCCGGCCCGCCGGTCCGGGGCCGCCCCGCCCACCGGTCTGCCGTTGCGCGGGGTGTCGCGCTCAGCCTTGTACGCCGCCGACGGATGCACACGCGCGCGCCACGCCCGCAGCCGACCAGAAGGTGACGATGACCGACACATCCCACCCCGGCCACGCCGCACTTGACGACTCCGAGGCGCACGTCCACCGGTGCCTGGCGCGGCTGCCCTTCGCCGACGTGGACGTGGAGCTGACCGCCGCCGCCTGCGCGCTGCGCGGCCGGGCCGCGGGCGAGGCGCTGGCGGCGCTGGCGGACGCCGGACTGCTGGAGCGGCACGGCAGGCACCCGGTCCGCGGCCCGGTCTACGGACTCCGCGGCGCAGTCGGTACCCATCCCCGTACACATGTCGACCAGCTCGGCCGGCTCGACCGCCTCGATCACGAGGAGCCCGACCCCGTCGCCGGGGAGCCGCTGCGCCGGGCGCTGGACTGGCTCCTGGCCGCCGCCACGGCCGCCGCGCACCTCCTGGACCGCGGCTACCGGGACCTGGACCGCGACCACCACCACCCGCCCGCCGACGCACCGGCCTTCACCACCGCCTCCGAAGCCCTGGCCTGGCTGGATGCCCAGCACACCATTCTCATGGCCGCGGTCCGCGCCGCCCACGCCGCCGGGCTGCACGGAAGCACCTGGCGGCTGGTGCACGCCATGAGGCCCTGCTGGACGGCCTTCCACCACTACCCCGGATGGCTCGAAGCCCACGAGCTGGCGTACGACGCCGCCCAGCGGTGCGGCCACGCGTCGGCGCAGCGCGAGATCCTTCGCACCTGGGGTGTCGCCCTGCGCAACGCCGGCCGGCATGCACAGGCCACCGTCGCCTTCACCCGGGTCATCGCCGCGGCCAGGACCGCCGGGGACGAACTCGGCGTCGCCCGGGCCCTGTACGAACTCGGCGGCACCCACCTGGACGCGAACCACCCCCGTCAGTCGGAGCCGTTCCTGCGCCGCGCCCGCGGGCTGCTCCGCACGCTCGGCGACGTACGCGGGGTCGCGCTCTGCGACGTCTGCCTGGGGCGGGTGGCCCTCGTCCGCGACCGCCCCACCGAGGCGATCACACTCCTGAGCGAGGCGCGCGCCGCCCTCGTCGCGGAGCGCCATGCCTTCGACGCCGCTCGTGCCCTGGCCTGGCTCGGCCGGGCCCAAGCACATGACGGCGACTACGCCACCGCCCTGTACGATCTGCGCCTGGCCCACGACGAGTTCGTCGCCGTCGGGTCGTCACGCTGGATCGCCCGCGTACGGGAGATGCTCGGCGACATCGCCCGGGAGCAACACCGCCTCGCAGACGCCGCCCGGTTCCACGCCCAGGCCCTGGAGATGTACGGCAGGAGCAGCCCGCGTGATGCCAAACGCCTCCGCCGGCACCTGGACGGCCTCAAGGCGCCCACCGACAGCCCGGACGACGACCGTGACCGGGTCTGACACCGGCGGCGCCCGGGCGCGGTGACCGGTGTCGGCCCTCCTGGACCATGTGGGTGCGTGAGCACTCCGGCTGCAGGTCGTGGTCTTGCCGGTCAGGGCGGGTGCACGCATGGATGCGGCCACCGTTGGTCATCGTGAGTCGTGTGGACTGACGAAGAGACGGTGGCCGCACGTCGCCGGCGGACCGGCTCAGGGCCTGGACGTGAGAACGACGTCACGCCTTCCACGGCGCGTGCCGCCCGCGGAGGCGAGGGGCTCCATGGTGCTCAGGTCAGGACCGACTTGAGGCGCTGGATCGACTCGGTGAGCTCGTCGGCGGACCGCACCGGCAGGTGGGGCAGCGCCGGGGGATGCGTGATGCCGGACCAGTCGTAGGTCTGGGTCACCTCGGTGCTGCCGTCCTCAAGAGGCGTGAGACACCAGGTGTAGCGCTGGCCGAGGGGCCGCTGCCCGGGTGCGGCGGGGGCCCAGCCGATGGCGCGGCCGGCCTCGTAGACCACCACGTGGTTCTCGATGACGTAATCACCGTTCATGTCGTTGTGCATGGCCATGATGAAGGTGTCCCCCACGGCGGTCAGGGACCCGGTCGCCTCGGTGTGCCGGATGGTCCCGCTCGCGTCGAGAGCGCGGTGCCTGCGGGGGTCGGCGAGCACGGCGAACACCTGCTCGGCCGGTGCGGCGACCACCCCGGACACGGTGATCGTCGTCTCGTCCCGGTGGGTCACCGGGTCGAGGTAGAACCGCGCCCAGTCGATGCGGCCGTCTGCCGCGGTCACGATGACGGGCCCGCGCAGGAGCGCCGTCCCGCCGCCCGGCCCGGTGCCGCGCATCTCCCACTCCGACCAGATCTCGTCGCCGTCGCGGACGTGGCGCAGGATCTCGGCCCGCAGATCGGAGATGCCGGCGAAGATGCGGGTCCAGTTCTCCTGTACCCGGTCGTGGCCGACGAACCCCTCGTACGGCCGCAATGGCCGCTCGCAGTTGAAGTCCGCGGTGAAGCACGCGGCCACCTGCCGGGGATCGTGCGAGTTGATGGCGGAACACAGCGCGTCCAGGACGCTCTCCGGCATGGTGCTTGTCCTCTCGTGGCCGGCCGGGCACGTCGGTGCCCGGCCGCGTCGTGGTCCGCGCGCCGCGTGGCAGTGGTTCCGCCTCGACCCGTGACGCGCACGGACCCCTGCCACCCTCCACCCGTCGCGCTGCGGACGACACCCACACCGGACCCACACCGGACCCACATCCCAGGCCCCCACGGACGATCGTCGTCGCGTGGCCGGATGGTCTTCAGGCCGCGGCCCGGCGGTGCATCTCCCCGGCCCAGCCGGCGACATCCGCGGGAGCAGCCGCACAGCCGAGCCGCCACGCGCGCTCGAAGTCCGCCGCGCCGAGACTGGCCCGGACCAGGGCCGTGGCGTCGCGCACCCGGTGGGCCTCCGCAACCTCGGCGGCGGCGCGCTCGACGGCGTAGGAGGAGGCAGCCCCCGTCAGCCGCGCGGCGATGACGTGTTCCCCCAGCCGCACGGCCACATCGACGAGCGGGGAGAGGACGTAGGTCATCGACCACGTGTTCCCGGAGTCCACCGCAAGCTCGACCGCCTCCCGGAGCAGCGTTGCCGCCTCCGTCGCGAAGCCGAGCCGGCTCGCCCGGATCCCGCGGATGGCGAGCACGGTCGTGAGTTCCAGCGCGTTGCCGCTCCGGCGGGCCACGGCCTCAGCTTCGCGGTGGAAGCGGTCGGCGGCGTCGGTGTCGTCCGCCTCCTCGGCGAGGCGACCGCGCACCGCCGGCCGGTAGCTGCTCCACCATGAGACGCCCGCCGCGGCGTTCTCCGCCTCGGCCACGTCCAGCAACTCGGCGCAGACGCCGAGATCGGACGCGAAGTAGGCGTGGGTCATGGCCAGCGTGGCGGCCTCGGCCGCCAGGCCGCCCGCTCCGATCCGCCGGGCGACGACCAGTGCGTCACGGGCCAGATCGCAGGCCCGTCGGCGGTCGGCCCCGTGCTGCAGCGCGGACCGCGCGATCAGCAGCCGCGCCCGGCCGACGTCGTCGACCGGGCGGGACGCGAGCCTTGAGGTCCACTCCCGGCCGTCCCGGGCGTGGCCGCGGATGACGAGGAACTGCCAGACCAGCCACACCAGTTCCGCCGCGTCCTCGTGGCGCGCCTCGTCGAGCATCGCGGAGAACGCGACACGGAGGTTTCCGAGGTCGGCCTCAAGGTGCCGCAGCGCGGACACCTGTCCCGCGCCACGCAGGTCACCGACCAGCCGGCGGCCCTGTTCCAGCATCGCCCGGGCCAGCCCGAACCGTGCACGGGCGCGGTCGGCAGGCGCGAGCCGCGTGGCCGCGTCCCGGCGGATCGGCTCCAGGAGGCGGAACCGCGCGACACCCTCGACCTCCGGTGCCCGGGCCACCATGGAGTGCTCCAGCAACTCGCCCAGCGCGGGCAGCACGACATCGGGGTCGTCGCCTCCGACCTCCTCGGCGACGGCGAGCGAGAACGTCCCGGCGCACACCGACAGGCAGGCCAGGACCGCGCGGGCCGGGGCGCTGAGGAGGTCATGGCTCCAGGCGAGTGTCGCGGACATGCTCCGCTGGCGGTCAGGGAGCTCTCGCGGGGCCGGCGCGGGGAGCGCGTCGAGACGCGCGAGCAGCGCGGCCGGACCGAACAGCGCCGCCGCCGAAGCGGCGAGCTCCACCGCGAGTGGCAGCCCGTCGGCCCGTTCCACGAGAGCGGCCACGGGCGCGGCGGTCGTCTCGTCGTCGAGCACCAGCCCGGCGGCGTACGCCCGGTCCGCGAACAGGCGCGCGGCGGCGGGCGGCGTGAGCGGGGCGACGCGTACCTCCTGCTCGATCCGCAGCCGCAGCCGCGCCCGGCTGGTGGCGAGCACGACGAGCTCCGGGCAGGACCGGACCAGGGCCGCCAGCCGGGGAGCGCAGGACAGCACGTGTTCGAGGTTGTCCAGGACCAGCAGCATCCGGCGGCCGGCGACGACGGAGGCAAGCGACTCAGCGGTCTCCTCGGCGTCGGGCTCAGGGAGGTCGAGTGCGGTGGCGATGGCGGGCAGGACGCCCTCCGGTCCGGTGACGCCGGCCAGCTCGACGACCACGACGCCGCCGGGGAAGCGTGCGCGGACCCGGTCCGCGACGGCGAGCGCGAGGGTCGTCTTGCCGACTCCCCCCGGCCCGGTCAGCGTGACGATCCGGCGGTACGGCACCTCCAGGGCAGCCGCGACGGCGGCCTCTTCCTCGTCCCGGCCGAACACCGGGACGGCCGGACCCGGGACGACCCGGTCCGGGAGGGCCCAATCCGGGAGGGCCGGGTCGCGAGGCACGGGTGCGGGCGTCGCCCGGTCCCGCACGGTGCCGATCAGCTCGTCGCGCTGCGCGTCGTCGAGAGCGAGCGCGTCGGCGAGTGCGCGCACGGAGTGCGGGTAAGGCCGTCGCCGTTCACCGCGCTCCAGGAGGCCGACCGCCTTCGCCGTCATCCCGGCCCGCCGGGCGAGCTCGTCCTGCGTGAGGGACCGCGCGGTCCGGAGCTGCCGCAACAGAGCTCCGAAGGCCGTCACGGGCGTCCGCCGGGGGTCGCTGGGCCGGGTCACGTGGCGATCGTACGGCCGGCCGCCGTTGCGGTCCGTGCCGCCCAAGGGGCCGGCTCGGCGACGCCGGGCCGCTCACCCACCGATGTCGTGGATGACGTCCCACGCCTGCGCGGGCGCCCGGGTGCCGGCCGGTCCGGCGGAGGTGCCCACGGTCCGGCAGAGGCCCCCGTCCCCGCGGAGCGCCGGTCCCGCCCACGCCGCCCGGCGGGGCCGGGGCCGTCGCTCACCCCGGTTCCGCGGACCGGGCCACGTGCTCGATGGCCATGTCCAGGGCGCGTGCGAGCGGACGGCTCGTGCGGTGGGTCTTGGTCAGCAGCAGCCCGCCCTGCAGCGCGGCCATCAGGGCTTCGGCGAGGGCCTCCGGGTCCGCACCCGGCCGCAGCTCTCCGCGGTCCCGCATGGCGGTGAGACCGGCGCGCAGCGGGGCCTCCCAGGCGGCGAAGCACTCCTGCAGGACGCCACGCGTCCGCGCGTCGCCGTCGGCGAGCTCGCTGGCGAGGGAGCCGAGCGGGCATCCGCCGACGTAACCCAGCTCGTTCTGGATGGCGACGATCTTGTCGCGCCAGCCGCGCAGGGCGGCCAGGGTGTCCAGCGCTTCCAGTTCCGGGCGCTGGGCCTCCATCACCTGCTCCACCTGGTGCCGGGCGATCGCCCGGAGCAGGTCGCTCTTGTCTGCGAAGTAGTGGTAGAGCTGAGACTTGCTGGTGCCGCTGGCCGCCATCACGTCGTCCAGGCTCGTTCCGGCCGCCCCGCTCTCGCGCACCAGCTCGGCGGCGGCCGCCACGATGCGCCCCTTGGTCGCCGCACCCCGACGGGTCAGCCTCGGCTCCTGCCGCACACCTTTCATGATTCTTACGCTAGCCAAACTGGACTTGATAGTCCAGTTTGCTGCTGCCTACGGTCGAACGGATCAGTCCGGCAACAGACCTTGAGAGCAGGGACGCACACCATGACGCGGCTCAGCAACGGCCAGCACTTCCCCGAACTCCGGATTCCGGCGATCGGGGGCAGCGGGACCCTGTCCCTCCCGGACGACCTCGCCGGACACTTCGGAGTCGTTCTCCTCTACCGCGGGTCCTGGTGCCCGTACTGCAACGCCCAGCTTGCCGCCTTCCGGCGCGCCGCCGACACCCTGCTATGGCTCAACGTGCGGGTCGCCGCGCTCTCCGTCGACGACGAGGAGACCACTCGCGCGCTCGTCGAGAAGCACCGCCTGGACTTCCCCGTGGGGTACGGCGCCGACGCCGGCGAAGTGGCCGAAGCCACGGGTGCCTACGTCAACGACGCGCCCGGCGAGCGGCGGTACCTGCAGTCCACCGGGTTCGTGCTGGCCCCGGACGGCACGGTGATCACGGCGGTCTACTCCAGCGGCGCCATCGGACGCCTGGTCCCCGACGACGTCGCCGGCCTGGTCCGCTACCTCCGCGACCACGGCTGACGACGGCGGGTCCGTCCGCTCAGGTACGGGACGGGCCGCGGCCCGCGGCCCGCGGCGCAAGGGCGGCGAGCGGCAGCCGAACCACGGCCGGCGGTCGCCCGGGCGTCGGCGGCCACCGGTGAACCGCTCGTGGCGACCGAACGTGGTGCCTGGAGAGGCGGACGCCTCGACAAGCCCACGAAAGGAGACACCGGATGCCCTCACCTCGGTCCGGCAGCGGCGGCAGTGGCGACAACTCCCACACCAGCCAGTGGGGAGGCCCCGCACAACCGGCCCATGACTACAGCGCGTACGCACAGCAGGTTGCTGCGGTTCCCGGCTCCGGCGACGCCTCCAACCAAAGCCTGCCCGACTACTACCAGCCGCAGGGACACATGGCGCAGCCGCCCGCCTACGCCACGCACGACCCCGGCCAGGCTCCCGCCCCCCGGGCCCCGGCACGCGCGGACTCCCATCGCGACGCTCCGCCCCCCAGGTACCCCGCCCCGGTTCGGCATTGGAGCCAAGGGGACAGCCCGGACCCCACTCAGCCGACCATTGCCGCCATGTACGGCCAGCTTGGACAGGGATACGTCGACAGCCCTCGGTCGATGAGTCCCGCCGGAAGCCAGGCGGACAACAGCATCGGCGGAAGTGCCGGGGAGACCCTGCCCAGCACCAGCACCAGCTACTATTCCGCCCGGGGTTCCGCCCGGAGTGATGACAGCAGGAGCACCTATCACTCCGCAGTCTCCCGGCTCGCTTCCTCCAGGACGAGTTCCAAGCCGAAGCGAGGAAGCGGGGGTTCCCGATAAGCTGAATTTGTCAGGCTCACCTCTTTACGGCAGCGCTTCGGCATAGCCGAAAGGCAGGGCCTCCCGGTAGCTCGGCGACGCGAGTCGGCCGAGCTACCGGGAGGCCCGTTTTCATTGTCGCGAGAAACTCCCCATTGCCACGCAGACCGAGATCATCCCCGCTTACCGGGCCGGCACCCGAACGGCCGGCCCGATGCACGCCGAGGTCTCCGTCGTCGTCCGGCACCTCGCCGGCCGCGTTCACGCTTCTCTTCCACCACCGAGATCAGCCGCACCCACTTCGGCATCACCGGCATCGCCGCGGGCGCCCCGTTCCGGCTCGGGCTGAGGGGACCGTCGGCGGTGGCGTCGGTGATGGTGCCAGGCTGCTGTTGCGGCGGTGACCACCGCGATGACGGTGAGGACGGTGGCCAGGCCGAGTGGGTAGTTGAGAGGGAGCACGGAGGGGTCGGTGGGCCGGCCGGGGCGGAGTAGTACGGGTAGTGCTACGAGGGTGACCGCCCCGGCGGTGAGCAGTCCGGCGCGCCACACGCCGCGTAGTTTCGTTCCGGCCAGGAGGAGTCCGGTGGCGAGTGTTGCCGGTGCCAGTGCTCCGTCGTGGAGGACGAGGGTGGCGGTGGCCCACAGCAGTACGTCGCGGGCGGTGCCCGCCCGGGTCTCGGTGAGGAGGTGTTCGACGCCGACTGCTGCCAGGACGAGGCCGGTGGTGATCAGGAGCAGGCGGATCACGGTCATCGTGGTCATCGGGGTGGGTTTCATGCGGGGATCACTTCCAGGCGGGTGACCCATTTGGTCTGCATGACGCCGGGGCGGTTGGGGGCGATGACGCGGGCGGGGTAGCCGTGGTCGGGGGTCAGGACGTCGCCGTTGAGCCGCAGTGCGAGCAGGGTCAGGTCGTCGCGGGTGTAGGTGTGGTCCATCTCGGTGATGCCGTATCCGCCGCGGGTCTGCAGTGATATGACGCGCAGCCGGGCGCCGTCGGGCAGTCCGGCGCGGTGCAGCAGGTCTTTGATCCGTACGCCTTCCCAGTGGGCCGACTTCGACCAGCCCTCGACGCAGGCGATGGGCAGGGTCGCGGAGTGCTGCGGCAGAGCGCGTAGCTGTTCGAGGGTCAGCTCGTAGCCGGTGGGCCCGTCGACTTTCAGCCGCCAGTCCGTGACGGCCTGGCGGGTGATGCCGGCGGCACGGGCGGTGCGGTTGACGGGCAGCCCCTGCTGTCCGTGGTCGGGGTGGCGTGGGGCCAGCAGGTTCAGGCGGGCCAGAGGGGTCACCGACTGGCCCGCCGTCACGGCGGTCACCGTGCCCACCGCCACGCCGAGGCCGACCAGCAGGGACCGGCGGTCGGCCTGGACAGCGCGCTCCTCTTCATCCCCACCCGCCCCGCCCGGCGCCTCCGGCATGGCCGGCCCGTCCGCTCTCGCGGGTGCGGCGGGTGCGGCTTCCGGCTGCGGGCGAGCCGGGGTGCGGGGGCGGCGCCAGTGGGCCGCGATCTGCGGCGCCTTGACGGCCACGTGCACCAGCAACGCGCCGACGATCACCCAGGCCAGGGCGTAGTGCACCGGCCGGAAGGAGAACGGCCAGGGGTACCACTTCGCGGTGTTGAGCAGTCCTATGAACAGCTCCAGGGTCATCGCCCCGACCAGCACCGCGATCGACAGGCGCTCCAGCGCGTGCCCGACCCCGCGCACCGCAGGCCAGGTGAACAGCCGCGGATACACCGTCCACAGCTTCACCAGCAGCAGCGGGATCGTCGCGATCCCGCTGATGACATGGAGCCCCTGGGTGACGCGGTACCCCGACACCGGCCTGGTCGGCAGATGCCCGATCAGCCACCCCGGCGGCTCCTGCAGCAGATGGCTGACCAGCCCGGTGAGGAACAGAACGAGTACCGCCAGCCCGAGCAGCCGCCCGACGACAGTAGCGGTACGGGCATCGTGCAGACGCCCCGAAAAAGACGGAGGACGGATACGCAAGTGCATACCCCCATCCGACGCTCCCGGAAAGAGAATTCACAGACCCTCCGGCCTTACGAAACCCTGACGAACACACACCCACACGAACTCCAGCCCCTCACCGACCACGCCGAGTCGTGGAACTCATTCCGGCCTTCCCCAGATCAGGTACACCGAAGAACTCGTCGACAAGAGCCGCACCGAAAGGGAGAAAAACGGCGTCACCACCGAACTGATCCGCGCCGTCGACCACGACAAGCGCGCGGGGGGAATCCCGGCGTACGACGACCAGGCACCGGCTGGGACCGCGGGTGCCCGCTTCGGCCTCCCTGACCCCGAGCGCCGCTGACCGTGTTCACCGGACCGGGCCGCAGACCCGCCGGGACTCTGGAGCCATGGCACGACACGGAACCAACAGGGCTCCTGTGCCGAAACGTTGATGAGTGAGATCACCAGCGCAACGACCAGGAGCCCTGCCACGTCACGCTCCCGCACTCAGCCCGGGGGCACAGGATGAGGAACCTTCAGTTCCCGGTCTCCGAGGCGCCCGGCGGCCCGGCGTGACGCCGCTGGGGCGGAGGTGCCCGCCATCGAGACCGCCCTGTCCTCACGACGGGAGGCGTTCAGCGCCGCGCCTTCTTCTTCGAGGTTCCGCTGGACTGTTCGACCGGAACAGGTCGTCGAGCTGGCACCCGGCGCGCGTGTTCGCGCAGCTCGGCCTGTGTGTAACCGCCTCGTGCGGAACGGCTTGATGCGGGCTGTTGGCCGATCGCGGACTGAGCCGCCACTTGGTCCGGGAATATCGAACTCGGCTGCCCGTACCCGTAGCCCGACGGCCCCGTGGTGGGAGACATGGGGGAAACCGGAAACGACGAGCCGGTCTGCGCGCTGTGCAGAGTAGACGGAGTCTGTGGGGCATTCGTCGGATACGCCTGATTCGCCCACGAGAAGTTCGTCTGCAGGGGTGGTACCGTCGGCCGCTCGCCGAGCGCGTACTCGGCCGCCATCGGATCCAACATCGAATCCCGCGCGCCGGGGGCCGGCAGCGCCGAGGTCCAAGTCTGGGCCGGGTCATACGTCGGATATGCCTGATAGCTCTGCGAAACGTCCGTCTGCCCCTGAGGCTGTGGGTCGCCGTGTTGTCGGGCGAATCGCTGTTGGGCAGCGTAGAGCGCGCTGTTGGGGTACGGGGAATTCACCCACGCCCCTAGATTACCTTGGTACCCCGCTTCCGGTGCGATGCCCTGGTCGGCCCCGGCGCTTGTCCCGGCGGGCACCGCATATCGCCGCGACCTGTCCGCTGGCATGTCCCTGATGGGTTCGGGCACACGTGCCCGCCACTCATCGAATGACGGCGGCTGCCTGTCATCCCACGGCTGGGGCGCGTTCCCACGACCCCCACCTTGATTGCTCATCGTCGTTCTCCGTTCGCTGCTGAGCCACGGTGATCTTCCATGCCACCGGCCTGGTCGTCTGTGCGACAGATCCATGCCTCCCTTTGCGGCCGGAGAGGGCACACGGGAAACAACGTGCGCGCCGGAGGAACGGTTCAACCGCCCGGTAAAGGCCCCCGCCGTGTCGTACCCCGGCCGGGTCATGAACCCTTTCGGCCCGGGTGCCGTGGTACTTGACGACTCTTCACGCGAAGCCCGTCGACGACGGCGAGGCTGACCCCGGGCGGGCGGTCGTGGCGATCGTGACGGCCACGCTGATCTCGTCGAGGGCCGACGATGCAACCGAAGGACGGAATCCCACCCATGCCCGTAGCCCACGCCTCCGGCACCGAAGTGCACTACACGATCAGCGGCAACGGCCCAGGGCTGGTCCTGGTGCACGGCACCAGCCTGGACGCCGCGACGAACTACGGCCACATCGTGGAGCACTTCACCGGCGACCGGACCGTCATCACCCCTGACTACGCCGGCTGCGGCAAGACCACCGCACCCGCCGGAGACCTGACGCTCGACCTCCTGGTGGACCAGGTCGTCGCGGCGACGCGGGACGGCGCGAACGGACCGGTCGACCTGGTGGGCTTCTCACTCGGCGCCGTGGTGGCCGCGAGCATCGCGGCCCGCCGGCCCGATCTCGTACGGCGACTCGTGCTCATCGCCGGCTGGACGCACAGCGAGGACCCCCGGCTCCGGCTCGGCCTGGAGACCTGGGGCGAGGTGATGGCCGCCTCGCCCGAGCTGACCTCGGCGGTCGTCCCGCTGCTGGCCTTCAGCCCGGCCTTCCTCAGCGGTCTGGGGCCCGACGGGCTCACCGGACTCCGCTCGGTCGAACCCGCCCACGGCACCCGTCGCCAGATCGCCCTCGACCTGCGCATCGACATACGCGACGAGCTCCCCCGCATCACCGCCCCCACGCTGGTGATCGGGTGCACCCTCGACCAACTGATACCGGTCGAGAACGCCCGCGCCGTGCACGAGGCGATCCCCGGCAGCGACTACACCGAGATCGAGAGCGGACATCTCGTGCTCTTCGAGAAGCCGACCGAACTCGTCCTCCGCATCCGCAACTTCCTCGACACCCCGTCCTGACGTACCGCCCGTCCTGACGTACCGCCTCCCCCGGCACCGAGAAGCCCGGGTTCGGTGCACACATGGCCCGCTCCGGGACACACAAGTGCGCCCGTACGGGAGATCGCATGCCCACCCCCCGTAGGAGACTTTGATGACCGTTGACAACGCAGCTCCCTCGCCGTTCACCGAGACCACCGGGACAGCCCGGCACGCCGCCCTCGCAGCGCTCACGGACTCCGGTCCGGTGCAGCGCCTCACGTTGTTCACCGGCCAGCCCGTGTGGCTGGTCACCGGTTACGCCGAGGCCCGGGAAGTGTTCGCGCACCCCGCGATGGCCAGGAGCCGGCAGGCCGTACCGCACCGGGATGTCTTGCCTGCCGACCTGAGCGCCGCCATGTACACGAACCTGCTCACTTCCAACCCGCCGGAGCACACCCGGCTGCGCAAACTGGTGACGGCGGCGTTCACCGTCCGCCGCATCGAGACACTCCGCCCCGGCATCCAGGAGATCACCGACGGGCTGCTCGACGACCTGGAACGCACCGGCGCGGACGGTTCGCCGGTCGACCTCGTCGCCGCCTTCGGCTACCCGCTGCCGATCACCGTGATCGCCGAGCTGCTGGGAGTCCCGGTGGACGACCGCGACGCGTTCCGCGGCTGGTCGTCAGTCATCGTCAACGCCTCGATGCGCCCTGCCGACACCTACCTGCGCGCGGCCGAGGACATGGTCGCCTACGTGCGCGGCCTGATCTCGGACAAGCGCCGCACTCCCGCCGACGACCTGTTGTCGGCGCTGATACAGGTGCACGACGGTGGCGACCGGTTGTCCGAGGACGAGCTCAGTTCGATGGTGTTCCTGCTGCTCGTGGCGGGGCACGAGACGACGGTCAACCTGATCAGCGGCGCCGCGTACGCCCTGCTGTCCCGCCCGGAACAGATGCGGCTCGTGCGTGCTGAGCCCGACCGGCTCCCCGCGGTCATCGAGGAGCAGTTGCGACACGACGGGCCGAAGCAGGTGCCCGTCCCCTCGGTCGCCACCGCACCGATCACCGTCGGTGGGGTCACCATTCCCGCCGGTGACGTCGTGATGCCGGCGCTGCTGGCCGTCAACCGCGACCCGGCGCGGTTCGCCGAGCCGGACCGGTTCGACGCCACCCGGGCCGCCGCGCCGCACCTGGCCTTCGGGCACGGCCTGCATCACTGCCTGGGTGCGCCGTTGGCCAGGCTGGAGGGCGTCATCGCGGTCGGCAGCCTGGTGCGGCGGTTTCCCGAGCTGCGGTTGGCCGATCCGGACACCGAACCGGAGCGGCTCCTCAGCCTGCTGCTGAACGGCATCGCCAGCCTGCCGGTCACAGTCAGCTGAGCGCGCCCGGCGTTCCCCCAGGCGCACGAAAAGGCGCAGGTCACGCCTTCTGACCCGGGCTCGTCGGAGCCCCCTGTCGGATTCGAACCGACGACCTACGCTTTACAAGTTGTCCGAACCCGTTCCACTAGCTTCCACCTACGTCTGAAGCGAGTGGAGTGTCGGAGTTCACACGAGGCTTCAGCTCTCAGCGGATGCCCGCGGACGATGTCGAACACAGGAACAACCGAGACCACAACCGAGACCGCAGAGGACACTGAGGCCTTCCGTTGACGCTGGCCAGAATGGGGCGAGGGGTTCGGCGACATGCCCCCACCAGCCGTCCGCTACTCCCCGCCCAAGGTGACTGCGTCCCGTTGGACCCCGTTCGGCCCTAGCGACGGCGTCCTTCTAGCTGTACAACTCAGTCGTTGTGGGCTGGGGTTCAGTCCGTGGGCTTCGGCAGCCGCTGACATCGCCTTGGGGCGCAGACTTGCTAGTGATCAGTAGAGGACGGTGATCAATTCCACCCCGCCGTGATCGCTTTCCGCAGCCTCCGCAGCAGAGCCGCCCTCAAGAGTGGATCCCTTGCACCGGGTGATCCACTACCGCTCATGCGTTCGACTGCGTTGCCCATGGGGAAGTGTGACATGAGGGACGACAGGAGCACGATAGTGCGGCATCATAGCGATGCATAGGGTGAACCGGTTGGCGCTCGGACCTGGAGGAATCAGTGAACTCGGACAGCCCGGCTGGCAGTTACGAGCGGCGCAGGTATCGAAATCCTCCGGTAGTTGAAGCCCTCTGTTCTTTCGCATTTGAGCCCGGACGCCCGTGGAATATCACGATCCCCGGGATTTTTTACGAAGCGATTCGGCCCGAATACCCCGATCCTCCGGAAACGAAAGAGGGAGTAGAGGCCAGCTTCGAGCCTGACGCTGCCGGTGGAGCAAATTTGAGCGTGCGTCGACCGCTTAAAGTTACTTACAAGAACGAAAACCGCGTCCTCACGGTAGCCGAAAACTACCTATCGATTCACTGTCTGGTTCCTTACGAGGGTTGGGAATCGCTGAGAGCCCGAACGCTGTCAACACTAAATCACTATAGGAAAACAGCCGAACCGACATCGCTCACGGCAATCGGCTTGCGATACGTGAATCGAGTAGTCGTGCCTGAATCCAGCTTTCGCTTTGGCGACTATTTCGCAATTACTCAAGGGCTCCCAGATACAGGATTTCCGGGCGCAATAACCTCGTTCTTCGATAGGATGGAGTATAAATATACGGACGACCCCACCAGAATCGTCTTCACCTGGGCAAGCGATGACAGCAAAGAAGACGAGAGTGCGGCTTTTGTTTTGGATTTTGACCTGCGCTATCCAGAAAAGGTTCCGTTTGAGGACGTGGCCGCGCGTTTGGATGACTTGCGGAAGCGCGAATCCCTAGCGTTCGAATCGATTATTGGCGACAAGTTGCGGGAGGTTTTTGATGCCGAGCGTTAGCCGTACAGCCCACGACACCACTCGTTTGACTTCCTCCACGCGGTCATCCCACTATACGGCGCCATACTCGCGACATGCGAGCGCGATCGAAAGTCTGATCGACGAGTATTCGGTACCTTATGATTATGCTGACATGCTCAGCCAAAATGGCTATTCCAAGGAGGCTGTCAAGCTAGCTGCACGGGACATAGAAATCCGTCGCCTAATAGCGGAGGTGGATGCCGTGTTGAAGCTACAGGAAGGTCCTCATTCCGATCGATTGCAAACACAGCCAAATGAAGCACGGAGAAGAAGAAGGTATCGGGGTAAGGTCGTTCGCATCGTGCGTGCACCAGCTCTACTCGGTACTCCAGACGCCGAGCTGGACGCGGTAATTTCGATGGAACCAGATGAATGATGAATCTTGGTACGAGATAGTACAGGGCGGCGAACTGTCGCAGGGAGACATACTTCGCGATTGTTCGATTCTTCGTCCGGTGGTCCCTGAGGATCTGGCTCAACTTTCGACTGACCCATCCGATGAAGCCGAAGAGGAGATCGAACTGGAGTCTCAGGTCACCGATGTAGTGATTCTGAGTCAAACCTGCGATCTGGAGAACAACAAGATCGATCAGGTCTTAGTGGCCAAGGTGCTCGCGTACAACGAATTGGTGATACAGGAAAGGGCCCGGGGCAACGGGCTTGTTCGCAGCTCCAAATTTAGGAAAGCTTGCGCGGATGGAAACATGCCCGCCCAATTCCTGTTGCACGCCAAAGACGGTGACCCAGAAATGCCGTGGTCGTTGGTGGAGTTTCATCACCTATTTCTAATCTCAAAGCCGTACCTCCAGGCTCATGCCCGCAACGGCGCTACGCGACTTCGCCTAGCTTCTCCGTACAAAGAACACCTTGGGCAGTCCTTTGCGCGCTACTTTATGCGTGTCGCCTTGCCGAAGGACGGTAGAGAGTTCGAGAAATATGAGCTCGATTGACGCAGGTGCCTGCTCACGCGACAGCAAGGGTGATTAGCGGTACAGCCGCAGTCAGGATTACGCTGGGCGACCAAGTGCATCGAAATTCCCTCTCAGGTGGGCCCCTCACCCGGACATTGTGTCCGGGTCGCTAGTCGTTGAGCCGTGCACCCTTGTACTGCGGGGTGGGAAAGGGTGTCCTGCTCCGTCTCACGAACGCATCTGTACGGTGAAGTTGGCCCCTACGAACGGGAGGCAGCACGAGATGCGTGGTCTGGGAGATCACCTCAGTATCGGGGAACGGATCGCCTTCTACCGGAAGCGCCGGGGTTACACCCAAGAGGTGCTGGCCGGGCTGGTGGGGCGTAGCACGGATTGGCTCGCCAAGGCGGAGACCGGGCGGCGGCAGCCGCCCCGGATCGACATGCTCGCCGAGCTGGCGCGCGTGCTTCGGGTGCCGCTCGGGGATCTGATCGGACAGCCCGTGCTCATGGAAGACGAGAAGCAGCAGGACGACGTACCGGCCGTGCGGGACGCGCTCATGAGCCCTCGCCGCCTCTCGCGGCTGCTGTTCGGGCCGGAGGCTGAGGCGCAGCTTCCGCTGCCAGGGCCCGTTGTGCCGATGGTGGAGCGTAGCTGGGACGACTACCAGGCTGGCAGACTCGGACAGGTCGTCGCCGCCTTGCCCGGTCTTCTCCAGACAGCGCAAGAGCTGGAAGATCGTGCGTCGCGCTCCCCCGATGAGCGGCGGAACTGCTGGGCAGTGTCGGCGCGCGCCCACCACCTCGCGGCAACGACGTTGGCGAAGGTGGGGGAGTCTGATATCTCGTGGCTCGCCGCTGAGCGCGCGATGCGCGCCGCCGATGAGTCTGGGGACCCCCTCGTTCTCGCGTCCGCAGCGCGCTCAGGAACGCACGCCCTGCTCGCGAACGGCCGGTACGACGACGCCATGGAACTGGGCGACACGACCGCGGTATGGCTGTCCTCGCGCATCGAAGAGGACGACCCTGAGGCGTTGAGTCTGCTTGGCATGATCTATCTCCGCGCCGCGATCGCGGCAGCGCGGCACCAAGACCGGGGTACGGCCACGAATCTCCTGGGTCGTGCCTCCACGCTGGCGGATCGTCTCGGCTCCGATGAGAACTACTGGCAGACCAGCTTCGGGCCCACGAACGTGTTGCTGCACAAGCTGTCCGCCGAACTCGACTTGGAGAACGTCTCGTACATCGTGGAACACGGGCAGGTCGAGGTGGACCACCTCCCGCCGGAGCGCGGTGTCTCCCACCGCATCGACTACGCCCGTGCCCTCACCCTCGCCGGCCGCGGTGACGATGCGTTCTCCGAGCTGCGCACGGCGGAGAGCAAGTCACCGCAGCTTGTGCGCAACAATCCTCGTGTGCGTGAGACGCTGCGGGACCTGATCAAACAGTCGCCGGTGACCGGTGGCGCCCGCTCGTCTGAAGTGTTCGTCATGGCTCAGCGGTGCAAGGCGGTGCAGTGAGTACGAAAACTCACAGGGTGCTCGGGGTCGTGGCCACGGGTGCCGGTGGTGTGGAATCCCTGCGGATCGGTCTCGTAGAACCAGCGCTTGAACGAGGCTGGCAGGTGGCCATCACCCTCACGCCGACCGCCGGAGAGTGGCTGCGCAACGCAGGCGAAGTCGGGAAGCTGGAAACACTGACCGGGCTGCCGGTGCGAGACACCCCACGGCTACCCGGGGAGGCTCGGCCGCATCCGCCTGTCGACTGCTACGTCGTTGCCCCGGCAAGCGCGAACACCGTGGCCAAGCTCGCCTTCGGCATGGCTGATAATCAGGCGTTGACACAGGTCAATGAGGCGATTGGCACCCTAGGATTGCCTGTTGTCGTCTTCCCGAGAGTCAATGCCGCCCACGCTCGCCATCCGGCTTGGCAGGGGCATCTTGAGGCGTTGCGCAGGGCTGGCGTACAGCTCGTGTACGGCGATGACGTGTGGCCGCTCTACGAGCCGCGCGAGGCTCCGCCGGGGAGGCGACTCCCGTGGGGCAGCATCCTGACGGCGGCAGACGAGGCCATGGGCTGAAGACTCGTCAACTCCGTTGACCTGCAAGGAAAGAGGACCCGGACAGTCTGTCCGGGTCCTCCACTGTTCCAGGCCACATGCTCGATCGCATGCCAGGGATCGAGAAGCGAAGCGGCGAGTGCGGCACCCTCACACCCGCTGAGTTCGCCTACATCAAGGCGAGCTTGCGTCAGGCTCGCGCGGCTGCTGAACGCCTGCTGTTACGGGCGGACGAACTCACTGCTCGGGTACAGCATCGCGACCGACAGCTTGCTCAAGACGCTCCATCCGCTCATCGAGATGACGGAGTGCGTCATGGATCGAGCTGAGTTCCGCGGCCAGCGCGGCAAAGGCTGGGCTACTCCCCGGCTCGGTGCCGAGGGGTGTTGCGGGGTCTCGTACGAAGGTCCCTCTCCCCTGTTGGCTGAGAACCAGGCCCTCTTCGCGGAGCTGGCCGTAGGCGTTCTGCACGGTCATGAGCTGGACGCCAAGCTCTCTGGCGAGCTGACGCGCGGCCGGCAGCCGGGAGCCGGGCTCGCGGTCGCCGTGCACGATCTCGTTGCGGTACCGCGCAGCGATCTCCTTGGCGGTCGGCTTAGGGGCGTCGGGGCTCACATCCATACGTCCGAGCGTAGCCGGACCTAGGTCAATCTCACGACAGCGGGCGTGACCCGTTGACATTCAGATTGACATGGGTCAATCTGAAACCACGTCCGGAGGGTCCCGTGAAACGGATCCGAAGGAAGCGTCTGATCATTCACAACTCAACAGTGGACCGAGGATCTACACCGCCTGTCCTCAGCCCCAACAAGGCGGTCGGCGCGGGCAAAGCCGCGCGTTCTTCAACCTTTCCGCAGCGTCTTCCGCTGCGGCCGGTTGCCTCCCCCGCCCGTCCGACCAGCTTCGGTCGTACGGGCGGGGCCGAGGGGAGCCGGAATGTCTTCGCTTCCTGGAGTCTTCATGATCACAACACTCGTTGCTGTACTCGGCACTCTCGCCGGGGCCGTGGTCGCCGGAGCCATGCAGCACCTCACGGCGACTCGTACCGCTCGCACGACCACTGCTGAACAGCGGCGCAGGGCACTCGCCGAAGCGGTGCCTACGCTGCTCGCCGCGGTGGTCCGCCATCGCGAGCAGCAGTATCTGAAAATCGCAGCCCGGCGCGAGAGCCGGGATGACACCGTCGAGGCGCGGCAGGCACGGTACGCCGCGCGTTCAGCGGTCACCAGCGCCATGGACACGCTGTACATGGTCACGCAGGACCGGGAACTTCTCGCGGCAGCACAGGAAGCCGTGGACGCCGCGATGGCGCTCGGGGACGTCCCGGGATCCGAGGTGGACGCGGCTGGGCTGCGAGCCCGCCAGGCGCACACCGCGCTGCGGGAAGCCGGTGCCCGTGCCCTCTCCACCTGAACCGCACGCATCAGCCCTGACGGTCGTACAAGGCCGGGTTCGACTCCCGGCCGGGGCGCTCACCCTCGCCGGATCTCGGCTTGAGGTTTCTCCCGGAGCGGCGCCGTCTCACCACACGCCTGCGCGGCTTCGGGCTCCCTGTCCCTCCACTTCAGGAGTCCTCCATGCGTGCCTATATCGGCTGTCAGCAAGCTGTTTCTGCTGACGACTTCCTTGAACTGGCGCTCGGTACCCCGGTTGAGCTGTGGCTGGGGGTCGAGGGGGAGAGCGACGAGGAACGCGCGGCCCGTATGGACGCGGCCCGTGACATCCTCGCCGACTCCCCGCACCTCGTTGACGAGGTGGCGCGTATCGCCGCTGAGGTGATCGAGACGCACCCGGAGCTGTTCCACGTCGCTCCGATGTCACGGCCTGCCGGGCGTGGCCGCGCAGACCGTTCGGGGGTGGCGGCATGACCACCACGACCACGACTCCCGAGCGGGCGAAGGTTCCGCCGTTGACGCGCCCCGAGATGGGCCTTGCCGGCACCGCCGCGCTGGCGGCGGCCGGTGTCGGGCTGCTGGGGCTGGTCTCCTCGTTCGAGGCGGTCTCTGCTGCCGCGCAGCGCTGGGGGTTCGACTCGCCGTGGATGCTGCCGGTCGGTATCGACATCGCCATTCCGGTGTTCACGGTGGCCAATCTGCTGCTGATCCGGCTGGACATGGCGCTGGCGTGGGTGCGGTTCGTGCCCTGGCTGCTCACGCTGATCACCTGCTGGCTGAACATCGCGGCCGGGCACACGCTGTCGGCGAAGGTCGCGCACGGCACCATGCCGCTGCTGTGGGTGGTGTTCTCTGAGATCGGCGCGCACATCTACGCCGTGCGGATCGGGGCGGCGACCGGGCGACGCATGGAGAAGATCCGATTCTCCCGGTGGCTGCTGGCGTTCCCTTCCACGTTCGCGCTGTGGCGCCGGATGACGCTCTGGGAAGTCACCTCCTACCGCGAGGCGCTGGAGCTGGAGAAGAAGCGGCTGCTGGCCCGCGCGGAGCTGCGCGAGCGGCACGGCCGACGCTGGCGCAAGCACACGCCGCACCGTGAGCGCGTGCTGCTACGCATGGGAGGCCTCGCCCCCGCCGCGGAGGAGCCCAAGCCCGTCCCCCCGATCGAGCCCGCTCCGCGCCCGCACCGCCGGACCGCCAAGGCCAAGGCTGCGGGCAAGGCGCAGCGCACCTTCGAGGAGCTGCTGACCGCCGCGCGCGAGACCACCGCAGCATGGTCGGAAGCGGAGCTGACCGCCGATCGCATCCGTAGCGCGGTGCACGTCTCGCAGGCCAACGCCCGCAAGCTCCGCGACGCACTGCGCGCGGAACGCAACGGGCGCGGCACTTCTGAGGCAGTCGCAGCATGACCACCGCGTACGCCGAGTGCTACGACCCGACCGGCGCCCGCTACGGCGTCCCCACCTTCCCCTGGCGCATGGCGCCGGAAGGGCTGGCCACACGCCGGCAGTTGCGCGCCCGCGGGCTGCGGCCGGGCGGGCAGGACATCGCCGCTCAGGTGATGTGCCTTAGCCGCCGCACCGGACAGCCGCGCATCGCCTACCTGTACGAGATCGCCAGGGCCAAACCGGTTCGGACGATGACGCTGGCGAAGTGGGCCGCGTTCGACGCCATGATGATCGCCCGCCGCACCTGCCCGCGCTGCCGGGTGGAGCGCTGGTACTGCATCCCGCGCTCGCTCGGCATCTGCAACGAATGTGCCCGCGACTGACCCACCCGGCCCGACTCGCGCGCCCGAATCTAAAGCCGACTAGGACGCCACGTCCTAGTCCCACCCGAGTTGGCTCCGAAGTGCCGCCAAGGTCGGACGCCTTGTCCCTTCTGCTCGATGAGACACCGCGCAATGGTTCCCTACGCCCTCAAACGGGGCCCGGCCCTTGCCCGCCAAGACAGCGGCCGGGCCCCTACGCATCCCTTCAGAGGAAGGAACACCTCGAAGTGAACCACGACGACGACAACGAACTTTTCAACCGACTCGAAGCGGAGATGGCAGCCGACTCCGGGGGCGACGTGGTCGACCTGAGCAAGGCCCGTTTCGCCCGTGGGCGGTCGGCCGACTCGCCCACCCGACTCGACGCCGACGAGTCGGCCGACTCCGACCCGACCCGGTCGGGTGCCGAGTCGGCCGACCCGAGCGACCCGACGAAGCGCCCCCTCGTGGACCTACCGACCCCGGCTGCGGCCGGTCCGGGTTATCTGGGTCGGCTGTTGGGTGCCAAGCGGCGCCCGGTGGTTCCGCCGTGGTTGAAGTCGGTGGCGGAGCTGAAGACGGCCGCCTCGTGGGTGGCGCGGCACTACGCGCACGCCGCCGGGTATCACGCGCTGCGGAGCCCGGTCTACGCCGGCCGACTCGCCTTACAGGCCCCGACCGGCGCCGCTCGGTTCGTCGGCGGCACGCTGCGGTGGATGGCCGACCGTGAGGGGGAGCCGGTCCGACTCGCGGCGGTGCGCCGGGAGGACGCGGGCGAATACCTCAAGCTGTCCCGGCAGCGCGACAACCGCGTCCGCCTGCGCACCCTCGTGACCGTGCTGGCGTTCTTCGTCGGCCTGGGCTCGGCGCTGGCCATCTACGTCCTCGCGCCCGCCTGGCTGCAAGCCATCTCCACCGGCGCGGTGGTGGCCGCGCTCGGCTTCGCCGGCCGCAAGGCCGATGACCCGGTCATCCACCGCGCCGTGGAACTGCCGAAGGCGACCAAGCTCACCAGTGACATCGTGCTGCGCGCGCTTGGCTCGCTGGGCATCTCTCCGATCAACCAGGCGCAAGCCAAGGGCCGCGACGGCTTCGAGTTCAGTGCCCCGATCACCCGGGACGGGCCCGGCTGGCGCGCGGAAGGCGACCTGCCGCACGGCGTGACCGTCACCGACATCATCGAGCGCCGCGAGCGGCTGGCCTCCGGCCTGCGGCGTCCGCTGGGCTGCGTATGGCCCGACGCGGTGCCCGACGAGCACACCGGGCACCTGGTGCTCTGGGTCGGCGATCAGGACATGTCCAAGGCCAAGAAGCCCGCCTGGCCGCTGGCCAAGTCCGGCACCGTGGACCTGTTCAAGCCCATCCCCTACGGCACCGACCAGCGCGGACGCTGGGTCGCGGTGACGCTGATGTACATCGCGGGCGTGATCGGCGCCATCCCGCGCATGGGCAAGACCTTCCTGCTGCGCCTGCTGCTGCTCATCGCCGCGCTCGATCCGCGGGCGGAGCTGCACACCTACGACATGAAGGGCACCGGCGACCTCGACCCGGTCGGCGACGCCGTGGCCCATCGGCACGGCGCGGGCGACGACGACGAGACCATCGCCTACGCGCTGGCCGACTTCCGCGCGCTGCGCGAGGAACTGCGGCGCCGTACCAAGGTGATCCGCTCACTGCCGCGGGACATGTGCCCGGAGTCGAAGGTGACCAGCGAACTCGCCTCGAAGCGGTCGCTGGGCCTGCACCCGATCGTGGTCGGGGTGGATGAGTGCCAGGTCCTCTTCGAGCACCCCGAACACGGCAAGGAGTTCGAGGAGATCGCCACCGACCTGGTCAAGCGCGGCCCCGCGACCGGGATCGTGCTGCTGCTGGCCACCCAGCGACCGGACGCCAAGGCGCTGCCCACCGGGATCAGCGCGAACGCCTCCGCCCGGTGGTGTCTGAAGGTCATGGGCCAGTTGGAAAACGACATGGTGTTGGGCACTTCCGCCTACAAGCGCGGGGTGCGCGCGACCATGTTCGCCTGGGCAGACAAGGGCATCCACTACTTCGTCGGTGAGGGTGCCGATGCCCGCATCGTCTCGTCGGTGTTCGTCGACGCCCCGGCCGCCGACGCCATCGCCGCCCGCGCCCGCGCCGCGCGCGAGCGGGCCGGCACCCTGTCGGGGCACGCGCTGGGGGAAGCACCGGAGCCTGCCGCGCCCGCCTACGACCTGCTCGCCGACATCCTCGCCGTGATCCCGGCGAGCGAGGCGAAGGTGTGGTCGGAGACGGTCGTGACGCGGCTGGCGGAGTTGCGGCCGGACGTGTATGGCGGCTGGGAGCCCGACGCGCTCGCCGCCGCGCTCAAGCCGCACGGCGTCAGCACGATCCAGGTCGGCCGCCGCGTCGACGGCAAGGTGGTCAACCGGCGCGGCATCGACCGCTCCCACCTCACCTCCGCGATTGCGGAGCGTGACGGAAACCGGGACGCGAGCTGAGCGCTCGGGGCCGCTAACGCTAGCAGCACACCCCGCTAACGTTAGCGGCCCCGCTAGCACCTCAAACCTGCCCTGATCAGGCCGCTAGCGGATAGCGGCCCACCTGCGACAACCCCACGAAACCGCCTGGGAGGGCCCTTCATGACCCCTACCCTGCTCGCTATCGCCTGCCTACTCACTGTCACTCTCGGTTACCTCGGTGTGTGCGCGGCCTCTCCGTTCGGAGCCTGCCGCAAGTGCCGCGGATTCGGCTACGCGCTCACCACCGACCGCCGCGGGCGGCCCAAGCGCGGCCGGCACTGCCGCCGCTGCCGCGCCACCGGCCGCCGCATCCGCACCGGACGCTGGCTCTACAACCGCGCCGCCCGCATCCACCGCGCGGGCACCGACCGGCCGCGCTCGGGGGTGGGGCGATGAGCTTCACCGTCTCCGCCGTGCTGCTGTTCGGCATCGCCGCCTTCTTCGCCGTGCGCACCAAGGCCACCGGCGCCGGTGCCGCGCTCGTGGTGTTCCTCTTCGGGTTCTTCGCCGCCGGCACCGGCGCGTACGAACCCATCCGCGACCTGGTCCAAGCCACCGCCGACGCGGTCAGCGCACTGGCCAACTGACAGGAGACCCGCCATGAACGAACCCGTCCTGAGGCCGGGACCGCCGACCGCATCGGCGTACGACCCGGCACCGCTGGACCTGTACGCGCCCGGACCGGCCGGGGTGGAACTGCCCGCCGAACGCGGGCCGGTGGTCTGGGTGCCCGACGCCTACGGCCGCATGGTCCCCATGCCCAAGCACCTCACACCGCCCGCCATGGCCCGCCCCGAACCCCGCGACCTGACCCCGCTGCCGCTGCTGGACCCCATCGCACAGCGCTTCGTCGCCGCCGGCATCGGCGGCGGCGCCCTGTCCGCCGGGGTCGGCTGGGGCATCGGCGAAGTCATCGGCGCCGCCGCCGGGTTCGGCTCCGGCACCGCCATGTGGATCGCCCTGGCCGTCCTCGCCTGGCGCCTGCCCGCCCGCGCGATCGGCGGTGGACGGCCCGGCAGCGCGGTCCACATCCGCAAGGCCACGTTCAAGCGCAACCACTTCCACGGCTGACCAAGGGAGATCGCATGAACGGATCGAACGGCACCGTCTCGGGCCGTACCTACAAGCGCACCCGGCCGCGCGGCTACGCCGACTGGACCCCCCGCCCGCACGTACAGGCCCTGGTGGACCAGGTACGCGGCGTGCTGGAGGAGAACCGCGCGTTCCTGCCGATGACCGCCCGACAGGTCTTCTACCGCCTGGTCGGCGCGCACGGCTACGACAAGACCGAGCAGGCATACGCCCGGCTGCTGGAGACCCTGAACCGGGCCCGCCGCGCGCGGCTGATCCCGATGCACGCCATCCGCGACGACGGCGGCACCGAGATGGGCGGGCCCGGTTGGGACTCCCCGGAGCAGTTCTGGCAGGCCGTCAAGGGCTCCGCGGAGGGCTACGTCCACGCCTTAGACGACGGCCAGCCGGTCGCGGTCGAGGTGTGGGTGGAGGCAGCCGGCATGGTGCCCATGGTCGCCCGCATCGCCCGCGACTTCGGGGTGTCGGTCTACAGCTCCGGCGGCTTCGACTCCCTCACGCTCAAGCACGGCGCCGCGCGGCGCATCTCCTACCGCCAGACGCCCACCACCGTGCTGCACCTGGGCGACCACGACCCCTCCGGGCTGTCCATCCTGGACTCCGCCGCCGAGGACATCAGCGCGTTCGTGGACGACATGGGAGGCCAGCCGCCGACGTTCGCACGGCTCGGCGTGACCGAAGACCAGATCACCCGCTACCGGCTGCCCTCTGCACCGCAGAAGGCCACCGACCGGCGCGGCGAGCACATGCGCCACACCGTCCAGGCCGAAGCGATGAGCCCCACCCAGCTCAGCAACGAAGTCCGCGCCGCGCTCGAAGAGGTCTTGGACCTCGACGCGCTCGAAGACGCCCGCGAACTGGGCGAGCGCGAGCGGGCCGCGATCCTCGCCCGCATCCCCGTCGACGACGACTAGCCACATCCGCCGAGGGGGCGACCGCCCCAATGTGCACCCGAACTTCCCGTTCCGAACCAGGAGGAAGCATGTCGTTCGGAGAGACCCCGATCACCATCACCGGCAACCTGACCGCCGACCCTGAGGTGAAGTTCACCGGCAACGGGCACGCGCTGGCGAAGTTCACCGTGGCCTCTACCCCGCGGGTATTCGACCGCGAGAGCAACCAGTGGAAGGACGGCACCGCCACCTTCTTCCGCTGCGCCGCCTGGCGCTCGCTGGCCGAACACGTCGCGGACAGCCTGACCAAGGGCACGCGCGTGGTGCTGTCCGGCCGGATCCGGCAGCACAACTGGGAGACCGACCAGGGCGAGAAGCGCTCCATGCTCGCGGTCGAGGTGGACGACATCGGCGCGTCGCTGCGCTTCACCACCGTCACCATCAACGGCAGGAACGTCGTCAAGCCGAACGCGACCGACGACCCGTGGGCCACGAACGCCGACGGGAAGTCCGGCGACGAGCCGCCGTTCTAGATACGCCCGAGGCGGGCGCCGTCTCACCACAAGCCTGCGCCCGCCCCGGCCCTGCCTGTCCCTCCAAGAGAACAGGAGACCTCCAGCATGCCGCATGAGGCATCACCCGCGCTGCTGCGCGCCGCACTGGCCGCAGCCGCTCGCGGCTGGCCCGTCTTCCCGCTCCGCCCCCAGGCGAAGCGGCCCGCGCTGCACGGCGAGCGCGCGTGCCCCCGTGCGGGGCAGTGCGCCGCCGGGCACCGCAAGTGGGAACAGCGCGCCACCACCGACCCCGACCGCATCCGCGTCGCATGGGCATGCGGCCCGTTCAACGTCGGCATCGCCACCGGCCCGGCCGGGCTCGTCGTGGTCGACCTGGACGTGTCGAAGGACAGGAGGGACCCGCCTGACGGCGCGGCGTCCTTCCTGGCGCTCTGCGAGCGCGCCGGACAGCCGGTGCCAGCCACGTACAGGGTGCGGACGCCCAGCGGCGGCACGCACCTGTACTTCACCTCCCCGCCCGGCACCCGCCTGACCAACAGCGCGGGCACCCTCGCGCCACTGGTCGATACCCGGGCGTGGGGCGGGTACGTCGTCGCCGCCGGCAGCCTTCGGGGCGGCACCGCCTACCAGGCGACCAGTCCGGCGCCGGTAACGCCGCTGCCGTCGTGGCTGCTGTCCGCGCTGCGGCCGGTACCGGAGCCCTCCACCGCACCGACAATCGCGCCACCGCGCAACGCAACCCGCCGCGCTCAGGTGGCGTTCGAGCGCGAGCAGGCCGCGATTACGGCCGCACCCGTGGGCGCACGGGAACGGACGCTGTTCATCGCCGCACGCGCTATGGGCCGCTTCATCGCCTGGGGCGACCTCACCCGGCACCAGGTCGAGGAGGCGTTTCAGGCGGCGGGGGAGGCGGCGGGGCTCAAGCCGTACGAGTGCCGTTCCACCTTGCGCAGCGCCCTGGATTGGTCCATCCGCAACGCTCGGCCCCGGGAGGCGGCATGACATCGCCCGCCTCTCCGCCTGAAACGCCTCTCACGGGCTTCTCAGCGGCCCGTACGCGCCCGCCGACACCCGGCACCGATCAGGGCTGTGGCATGAAGGACGACGGCCGCCAGGCCGTCCTTTCAGCCCTTCCCGCCGCCTCCCAGCGCACCGGCCCGGCCACAGGTGACAGGCGCGTCATCGTGGCGTGGCTACGCATCCACGCCCCCTACGGCGCCACCCCCACCGCCACCTCGACGTGCCGGTGCGGGCGCGACTGCCGCGCCGCCGGCCGCGCGAAGGTGCTGGCGCTCATCGAGGCACACACGGCCCACCGGGACGCCTGTCCGCTCCGCTCGCCGGAAGGGAGGAAGGCCGCATGAGCACCCTCGACGGAGCCGCCTTGCTCGATGAGGTGGAAGCCTTCCATCGTCGCTTCAACATCTTCCCCCTCGACGCCGCATACGTCGCCGTCACGTTGTGGGACGCACATGCGCACCTGCTGGATTGCTTCGACTCCACTCCCCGGCTGGCGTTCCTCTCCCCCGAGCCCGGCTCGGGGAAGTCGCGAGCGCTGGAGATCGTAGAGACCCTGGTGCCGCAGCCGATGGTGGCGGTCAACGCCTCCGCCTCCGCGCTGTTCCGTGCCGTAGGTGGCATGGAGGGGCGCCCCACGATCCTGTTCGATGAGATTGACACCGTCTTCGGTCCCAAGGCCGGGGACAACGAACAGCTTCGCGGCTTCCTCAACGCCGGCCACCGCCGTTCGGGTGTGATGTGGCGCTGCGTCGGCGACGGAGCCAACCAGCAGGTGCAGGAGTTTCCCTCCTACTGCGCAGTAGCCGTCGCCGGACTCGGCTCCCTGCCGGACACGATCCTGACCCGCTCGGTCATCATCCGCATGCGCCGCCGCGCCCCGAACGAGCACGTGCAGCCCTTCCGCCAGCGCATCCACGAGAAGCAAGGGCACGCGCTCAGGGACCGGCTCGCCGCATGGGCTGAGACGGTACGCGAGCGAGTCGACGGCGTCTTTCCGGAGCTTCCGGAGGGCATCACCGACCGGCCCGCGGACGTGTGGGAACCCCTGCTCGCCGTGGCGGACGCGGCAGGCCGTGACTGGCCCAAGCGGGCCCGCACCGCCTGCGTGGAACTGGTGGCCGCAGCCCAGAGCAGCGACAAGGGCAGCATCGGAATCCGGCTGCTCACCGACCTGCGGGACTACGTGTTCAGCGGCATCGACCGCTTGCCCACCGTGGCCATTCTCGACCGGCTGCACAGCCTCGAAGAGGCGCCGTGGGCGGACATGAGCGGCAAGCCGCTGAATGCCCGCGGGCTGTCGCGGATGCTGCGGGAGTACATGACCGCGGAGAACGCCCCGATTGCCGCCCGCAACATCAAAACCAGCGGAAGCGTGATGAAGGGCTACTACGCCGCGGACCTCCGGGACGCCTGGGAGCGGTACTGCCCCCCGCCCCCTGAGAATCCGCTACTTCCGCTACCTCCGCTACCGCGCAGGTCAGAGCCCTAGATCAGGTAGCGGAAAGCCCTGCGCCATCCGCTACCTGCCCCGCCGAACCGCTACCGGCCCCGCGGCCACCCGGCCGGGGCCGGCAGCGCTCCAATCCGCTACCGCTACCCAATCCGCTACCTCAATCATGCCCCTGACCAGGGCGGTAGCGGAGGTAGCGGAAGTAGCGGACCTGACAGGACAGGGCCGCCGACGCCCCCGAGGAGGTTGCACCGCATGAGCACGACCGCCCCTGCTGCTGACCGGCTCCTCTACACCCCCGAGGAAGCTGCCGCCGCGCTTGCTATCGGCCGCTCAACGCTCTACGAGCTGATGGCCGCGGGCGCCGTGAAGTACATCAAGCTGGGCCGCTGCCGCCGAATCCGTCGTTCGGATCTCGAAACCTACGTGGCACATCTCGTCCCGCTTTCTAGCTGACCGCGTCCCACATCAAGGCGGCTCCGGACTTCGGCCCGGGGCCGCCTTTCTGCATGGAGGAGTGCATGAGCCCTCGCAATCCCAACATGACTTCATCCGTCTATCTCGGCAGTGACGGGTGGTGGCACGGCCGCGTCACGATGGGCGTGAAGGACGATGGCAGCCCCGACCGCCGGCACCGCCGCGCCCGCACCGAGAAGGAGGTGCGCCGCAAGGTCAGAGAGCTGGAACGGCTCCGTGACGGCGGCCGGGCGCCCAAGGCCGGACGGGTGCCGACCGTGGAGCAGTGGATGGAGACCTACCTCACCACCATCGCGAGCCTGAAACTCCGGCCCCGCTCCCTGGACGACTACTGGTCCAAGACTCGCAACGACATCGTTCCCGGAGTTGGCAGGCACCGCCTGGACAAGCTCGCCCCCGAGCATCTGGAGAAGATGTACGCCGCCATGCTCGCCGAGGGGCACGCGCCGTCCCATGTGCTCAAGGTGCACCGCATCTTGTCCCGCGCTCTGAAGATTGCCCACCGCCGCCGCATCATCGTGGAGAACGTCGCCACGCTCGTGGACCCACCCACCGTGGAGGAGACCGAAGCGCATCCCTTCACCACCGAGGAAGCCAAGGCGTTCCTCGAAGCAGCGGCGAAGCGGCCCACCTTCCTGCGGTGGTGCGTCGGGGTCGGGATGGGGTTACGGCAAGGCGAGACGTTGGGTTGGCGGTGGCCGTACGTGGACCTGGAAAACGAGCTGTTCCACCCGCAATGGCAGCTTCAGCGACTCAATTGGCGTCACGGCTGCGAAGACCCTCATGCCTGCGGAGCCCGGCTGCACCGCTTCGAGTCATGCCCTGAGAACTGCACACGCCACAAGTCGTACAAGCGTGGTTGCCCTAAGCCGTGTCCGAAGGGCTGCACACGGCACGCGAGCACGTGCCCGCAGCGTGAAGAAGGCGGGCTGGTCTTCACTCGCCCCAAGACGAAGAAGAGCACGAACCCCGTGCCCATCCCGCCGCCGTTCATCCCCTACCTCCGCGAGCACAAGGAACGGCAGAACGCGATGCGGGCCGCCGCGGGCGAGCTGTGGCAGGAGCACGACGCGGTATTCACACGGCCGGACGGGCGTCCGCTGGACCCGCGGGCGGACTGGGAGGAATTCAAGGAGCTGCTTGCCGAAGCGGGCATCGACGACCGGCGCCTCTACGACGGCAGCCGCCACACGGCCGGCACCATCCTGAACGAGCTGGGGGTGGACATGCCCACGATCATGGAGATCCTCCGGCACACACAGATCACCCAGACCCGGCGGTACGTGAAGGGTCGGTCGCACCTGTCGAAGGACGCCATGCGGCGCATGGGCGACGCCTTCATGCCCCGCTCTGAGACCCGTACTGAGACCACGACTGAGACCAGGAACACGCGGGCGGCCCGCGCCCGCCGCCGACGCCGCATCCGATAGCGAAAACCCCAGCTCAGAGTGCGTCTGGGCTGGGGCCACCGGAGCCCCCTGTCGGATTCGAACCGACGACCTACGCTTTACAAGAGCGTTGCTCTGACCAGCTGAGCTAAGGAGGCGCGCCCTGCAGTGTAACCGGGTCACCGGGTGGCGGGGTGATGCGTTTTCGGGACCTTCGAGGTGATGACAAGGGGCTGACCGGCAGGTACGGTCAGCGCCATGGTCCACAGCAGTGGACTACACCACATCCTTTACTCGGATCGTCCGGCACGTTCCTGCCGGTGAAGGGAAACACCATGGCAACCGTTTCGTTCGACAAGGCCACCCGGATCTACCCGGGCTCCGAGAAGCCCGCGGTCAGCGACCTGGAGATCTCCATCGAGGACGGCGAGTTCCTCGTCCTCGTCGGCCCGTCCGGCTGTGGCAAGTCGACCTCCCTGCGCATGCTCGCGGGTCTGGAGGACGTGAACTCCGGCACGATCCACATCGGCGACCGTGACGTCACCCACCTGCCCCCGAAGGACCGGGACATCGCCATGGTGTTCCAGAACTACGCGCTCTACCCGCACATGACCGTCGCCGACAACATGGGCTTCGCGCTCAAGATCGCCGGCGTGCCGAAGACCGAGATCCGGCAGAAGGTGGAGGACGCCGCCAAGATCCTCGACCTCACCGAGTACCTCGGCCGCAAGCCGAAGGCCCTCTCCGGCGGTCAGCGGCAGCGTGTCGCGATGGGCCGCGCGATCGTCCGTGAGCCGCAGGTGTTCCTCATGGACGAGCCGCTGTCGAACCTCGACGCCAAGCTCCGCGTCCAGACCCGTACGCAGATCGCCGGCCTGCAGCGGCGCCTCGGCGTCACCACCGTGTACGTCACCCACGACCAGGTCGAGGCCATGACCATGGGTGACCGGGTGGCCGTGCTCAAGGACGGCCTGCTCCAGCAGGTCGCCACGCCGCGCGAGATGTACGACAAGCCGGAGAACCTCTTCGTCGCGGGCTTCATCGGCTCCCCGGCGATGAACCTCGTCGAGGTCCCGATCACCGACGGCGGCGTCAAGTTCGGCAACAGCGTCGTGCCCGTCAGCCGCGAGGCCCTCGCCGCCGCGACCGAGAAGGGCGACCGCACCGTCACGGTCGGCGTCCGGCCCGAGCACTTCGACATCGCCAACGGCGACACCCCCGCGGACAAGACCCTGTCGAAGGAGGCGGACAGCGCCCCCGCCGGTCTGCCCGTCACCGTCAACGTCGTCGAGGAACTGGGCGCCGACGCCTACGTCTACGGCTCCGCGAACGTCGGTGGCGAGGACAAGGACCTGGTCGTCCGCGTCTCCGGCCGCGCCGTGCCGGACAAGGGCGCCACGCTGCACATCGTCCCGCGCTCCGGCGAGACGCACGTGTTCTCCACCTCCTCCGGCGAGCGGCTCAGCGACTGACCGACTGAACCGACACAGCCCGGCGGCTCCTTCGGAACGGCGCCGCGCCCCGGCCGGGGTGCGGCGCCGTTGCGCGTTTCCGGGACGTCACGCCTTCCGTCAGAACGAGGTACGGAAACGGCCGCGTATCGGCAAGTGCGTCGGAAAGTCCGCCACCTCGTTCGACGTCCACGTCAACACGGAATTCGAATTTTCCGGCCAACCGCGCTCGTAGGGGTGACTCAATGTCGCCAAATCACTACCGCTCGCTACGATCGCCTGCGTGAAGCAGGTAGCCCGCCGTATCGGCAGAACCATCGCATTCGTCCTCCCCGTCGTACTCGTGCTGTCGGGTACGCTCGCGGTCGCCACCGTCCCCTGGGCGTCGCCCTCGACCGACTCCCGGATGCTCAGCGCCTCCGCGGAGAGCGCCGTCGGCGCGTCCGGCGCCCGCGCCCCGCAGGAGGTGCTCCGGGACCGCCTCATCGCCGAGTTGCAGGAGAAGGACCCGGGCGCGGCGCTCACGCAGTTGCAGCGCGAGGTGCACGCCCGGCCGTCGCTCGCACGGCACTGCGCCGGGATCGCCCGCGCGCTGGGGGAGGCCGCGGTGGCCAAGTACGGGGTCATCCGCGCGCAGTCGTTCTCGCGCCCGGTGTGCGACACCGCGTTCGCGTCCGGGGTCGTCACGGCCCAGTAGGGACCGCCCAATAGCGCAGGGCGGCGGAGGACCCCGCACCCGCGGCCGTTTCCTACCGGCCGGTTAGGGTGCGGGGTATGACCGCAGCCGCAGCAGCACTACCCACTCAAGCCGTGGTCCTTGCCGGGGGGCAGGGGTCACGGCTTCGTCCGTACACGGACGACCGCCCCAAGCCGATGGTCGAGATCCCCGGCACCGGCGTGCCCATCATCGGGCACCAACTGGCGTGGCTGGCGGCGGAGGGCGTCACCGACGCGGTGGTGTCGTGCGGGCACCTCGCCGAGGTGCTGCAGGAGTGGCTGGACGCCACGGAGCTGCCGCTGAAGGTGAGCTGCGTGGTCGAGAAGGAGCCGCTGGGGCGGGGCGGCGGGCTGAAGTTCGCGGCGGCGTCGCTGCCGCGGCCCGACGAGCCGTGGTATGCGACGAACGGCGACATCTGGACCCGGTTCTCGCTGCCCGCGATGGCCGCGTTCCACCAGGAGCGGGGCGCGGACGCGACGCTGGCGCTGGCGCGGCCGCACATGCCGTGGGGCGCGGTGGAGACGGACCAGTTCGGGCACGTCATCGACTTCATCGAGGCGCCGCCGTCGCCGTATCTGATCAACGCGGGGGTGTACGTCTTCTCCGCCGCCTTCCGCGACCTGCTGCCGGAGCGCGGCGACCACGAGCGCGCGACGTTCCCGAGGCTGGCGCGGCAGCGGCGGCTGGCGGGCTTCCCGCTGCCGCAGGGGGCGTACTGGCGGGCCATCGACACGGCGAAGGACCTCACGGAGGCGGCGAAGGAACTGCGCCGGGGATGAGGCCCCGGTAGACCGGGCGCGGTACGGACCAGGGCGGTACGGCCCGGGCCGTACGGGACTCGCGCGGTACGGACCGGGGCGGCCTGCACCGCGCCCCGGCCCGTGCCGCCCGCGGCTAGCCCAGCAGTCCGCCGACCAGCCCTCGCGGCTTCTCCTTCTCGCCCTCGCCCGACGGGCCACCGCCCGACGGACCGCCGCCGCCCGTGCTCCCCGCACCGTCGGCACCCGACTCCGCGCGGCCCGCGCCCGCCCCCGGGTCCGTGCCGGACCCGGTGTCGGAGGGCGGCGGCGGGTTCTCGGCGGACGGGGGCGGCGGCGCCTGCTGCGAAGCCGGCGGAGCCGCGGGCTGCTGCTCCGGGGGCACGCTGCCCGACTCCGTGGCCGGACCCGCCTCCGTACCCGTCGCGGCACCCGCGCCGGGGGAGGACGCCGCGCCGCCCGGCTCCGCGGAGCCGTCCCGCGACGGAGTCGCCGAGCCCGCGTCGCCGCCCCGGGCCTTGCCGCCGGGCGTGGCCGGCAGCGGGGTACCCGGCAGGTGGTTGACGGGCGGCTCGTCGGGGCCCGGCACCCGTACCGTGGTCGACGACCGCACCGCGGCACCCAGCATCGACCCGATGAGCAGCGCGAGCCCCACGATCACCGTGGCCAGCACCGTCCCGCGGCGCAGCACCCGGCGGCGCAGCTCCCAGAGCTCCGAGCGCGGCCCCAGCGTCCGCCACGCCTCGCCGGCGAGGCGCGCGTCGAGGGAGTAGACGGGCGCGCCGGCGATCACGAGGGGGGACCAGGCGGCGAGGAACAGGGCGTCCGTCGCGTCGTACGCGGACGAGGTCTGCCATGCCACCGTCACCAGCAGCCCGAGCGCGAGCAGCCCGCCGACGGCGGCCGCGAGCCGCTGCCAGAGCCCGCAGATCGTCAGCACGCCGACGATGATCTGGAGGAACGCGACCGTCAGCCCGGTGCCGACGGGGTGCGCGAGCCCGAAAGCGTACAGCGGCTCGGCGACGAACCACGGGTCCATCCGGTCCAGCCAGCTCCGCATCGAGCCGTGCTCGCCGCCGTCGAAGAAGAGCGGGTCGCTGAGCTTGCCCATGCCGGCGTAGAGGGAGACGAGGCCGAGGACGATGCGCAGGGGCAGCAGGACGACGCCGAGGTTCATCCGGCGACCGGGGTAGTAGGCGTGCCGCACGGGGTCGGCGCCGTGGCGCCGGGTGCGGCCGGCGTCCCGGCCGCCGCCGGGGCCGGCGTCGGGGCCGCCCGGCTCGGCGTACAGGTCGTGCGGTGTGTCGTCGCCGCCCCGCCCGTCGTCGTACGGACCGTCCCCCGGCCCGTACGCCCCGGGCGCTCCCGGCCCGTAGGGACCGGCGTACTGCGGGACGCGCGGGAGCACCTGCGTGGCGTCCCCCGGCAGGCGCGGGCGGACGAGCGGGGTGCCCGAGCCGTCGATGCGGGGCAGGCGCTGGGTGGCGTCGTCCTCGACGGGCGGGAACACCTGCGTCGCGTCGTCGATGCGGGGCAGGAGCTGCGTCGACGTCGCGTCGGCGCCGGGCACCGACTGCCGGCCGGCGTCGCCCCGGGGGATGGCCTGCAACAGCCGCCCCGCGGCGGTGTCGTCGACGCGCCCCGTCCATACCACGGGCACCCGCCGCCGCCCCGCGCCGGCAGCCGCGCCCACGCCCCCGGCGGCCGCGCCCACACCCGCACCCACCAGGGCCGGCGCAAGCCCGCCGCCCCCGTACGCCGACGCGCCCGCCGCGGCGAGCGCCCGGCGGGACGAGGGCCCGAGCCGCACCCGGAAACTGGGGTTGTCGACGCTGATCCGGGTGGGCTCGCTCGGCACCCGCACCATCGTCAGCCGGCCGGTGTCCTCGGGCTCCTGGGCGCTACCACCCGTGGGGGTGGGCGGTGTTCTGGTGTCCACGCTCCACTAACCGAGTGACACGCCGTTTGGACACTGGCTGACACCGCCTGACACAGCCCTTTTGTGTCAGAGGCCCGTCAAACACACCGTTCGTGGGGGCTCGTTCCGATTCGCCGCGCGCCGTCGCGTGCGGTGTTCACGCCCGCCTGCGTGCCGCCTCGTACAGCACCACACCGGCCGCGACGCCCGCGTTCAGGGACTCCGCGCCGCCCGGCATCGGGATCCGTACGCGTACGTCGCACGTCTCCCCGACCAGCCGCGACAGGCCCTTGCCCTCGCTGCCGACCACGATGCACACCGGGCCGTCCAGCAGGTCGAGATCCGGCAGCTCGGTGTCGCCGTCGGCGGCGAGGCCGACGACCATCACGCCGGCCTTCTGGTACGCCTCCAGGGCCCGGGTCAGATTCGTCGCCCGCGCCACCGGGGTGCGGGCCGCCGTGCCCGCCGAGGACTTCCACGCGCCGGCCGTCATCCCCGCCGCGCGGCGCTCCGGGATGACGACGCCGTGCCCGCCGAAGGCGGCGACGGAGCGGACGACGGCGCCCAGGTTCCGCGGGTCGGTGACCCCGTCGAGGGCGACGGCCAGCAGGTCCGCGGCGTCGTCGGCGGCGGCGTCGAGGAGGTCGTCGGGGTGGGCGTACTCGTACGGCGGGACCTGGAGCACCAGGCCCTGGTGGTTCAGGCCGTCCGTCATCCGGTCCAGCTCGGGGCGCGGCGCCTCCATCAGGTGGACGTCGCCGCGGTCGGCGACGAGCTGGAGGGCGGCGCGCACGCGGTCGTCGCCGTCGACGTACTGCTGGACGTACAGCGTCGTGGCCGGCACGCCGTCGCGCAGCGCCTCGTACACCGAGTTGCGCCCGACGACCAGCTCGCTGCTGCCCTTGCCGCCGCGGCGCGCCGCGGGGCGGGCTCCGGCCCTCCTCGACCGCGCCTGGGCGGCGCGCTGCTTGGCGTGCCCGGGGCGGTGCTCGGCGGGCGGCGTGGGGCCCTTGCCCTGGAGGGACCGGCGGCCCTTGCCGCCGCTGCCCTTGGTCGCGCCCTTCTTGCTCGCCGTTCTGCGGCCTCGGCGCTGACTGTTCCCGGCCATGGGGACTCCACCTGCTTCTGCGATCGTCGTTCTCTACGTCATGAGTGTGCCGCCCGGTCCGCCGGACGGCGCGCGGGGCCCGAACGCCCCGCTCCGCTTGTCAGCTCCGCCCGGTCAGCTCAGCGTCCAGCGCGGCCCGTCCGGGGTGTCCTCGATGGCGAGGCCCGACTGCTGGAGCTGGTCGCGGATGGCGTCCGCCGCGGCGTAGTCCTTGCGCGCCCGCGCCGCCTCGCGCTGCTCCAGCACCAGCCGTACGAGCGTGTCGACGGCCCCGTGCAGATCCGCGCCCCGCTCGACGCCGTCCGTGCCCGTCCAGTGGTCGTCGAGCGGGTCGAGGCCCAGCACGCCCAGCATGGCGCGTACCTCGGCGAGGCGGGCGACGGCGGCTTCCTTGTCGTCGGCGGACAGGGCGGCGTTGCCCTGCCGGACTGTGGTGTGCACGACGGCGAGCGCCTGCGGCACCCCGAGGTCGTCGTCCATCGCCTCGGCGAACGCGGGCGGCACGTCCGCGGCGGGGGCGACGCCCGCCTCCCCTGCTTTCTCGACCACACGCTGGACGAAGCCCTCGATGCGCGCGAACGCCGACTCGGCCTCGCGCAGGGCCTCCTCGCTGTACTCGATGGTGGAGCGGTAGTGCGGGGTGCCCAGGTAGTAGCGCAGGACGACGGGGCGCCAGCGCTTGACCATCTCGGAGACGAGCACCGAGTTGCCGAGCGACTTGCTCATCTTCTCGCCGCTCATGGTCACCCAGGCGTTGTGCAGCCAGTAGTCGGCGAAGTCGTCGCCGAACGTCTTGGACTGCGCGATCTCGTTCTCGTGGTGCGGGAAGACGAGGTCGATGCCGCCGCCGTGGATGTCGAAGCGGGAGCCCAGGTACTTGTGGGCCATCGCCGAGCACTCCAGGTGCCAGCCGGGCCGGCCGCGGCCCCAGGGGGTCTCCCAGGACGGCTCGCCGGGCTTGGCGGCCTTCCACATGGCGAAGTCCCGCTGGTCGCGCTTGCCGGTCTCGCCCTCGCCCTCGGGCTGACGGAGGTTGTCCAGCTCCTGGTTGGACAGGGCGAGGTAGTCGGGGTACGCGCGCACGTCGAAGTAGACGTTGCCGTCGGCGGCGTAGGCGTGGCCGGAGTCGATGAGCGCGGCCATCATCTCGATCATCTCGGGCACGTGTCCGGTGGCGCGGGGCTCGTACGTCGGCGGGAGGCAGCCGAGCGCCGCGTAGCCGGCGTCGAAGGCGCGCTCGTTCTCGTACCCGATGGCCCACCAGGGGCGGCCCTGCTCGGCGGACTTGGAGATGATCTTGTCGTCGATGTCGGTGACGTTGCGGATGAACGTCACCTCGTAGCCGCGGTGCAGCAGCCAGCGGCGCAGGATGTCGAAGTTGAGCCCCGACCGGATGTGCCCGATGTGCGGGGCGGCCTGCACGGTGGCTCCGCACAGGTAGATCGAGACGCAACCCGGGGTGATCGGGGTGAAGTCACGGATCTGCCGGGTGCTGGTGTCGTACAGGCGAATGGTCACGCCTCAAGGGTAGTAGGGCCGGGACGCCCCGAGGGCCACAGCCCGCGCACAGGCGCCGGGCGACCGGTCCCGGCACCCCGGCTCGTGCCCGGCTGTCAGTGGAGCGGCCTACCCTTGGGCGGGTGCGTGGGGGACTTCATGTGCGGGACTTCTGCACGGGACTTCTCCAGCGCGCACGCGACCTTCCGCGCGGCGGCGCGGAGTCCGCGTCACCCGGGCGAAGGCAGGACGAGCGCGGTGGCGACCGCCGCCAGGCCCTCGCCGCGGCCGGTGAGCCCGAGGCCGTCGGTCGTCGTGCCGGAGACCGACACCGGCGCCCCGGCCGCGGCGGACAGCGCCTCCTGCGCCTCTCCGCGCCGCTTGCCGATCTTCGGCCGGACGCCGATCACCTGGATCGCGACGTTGCCGATGCGGAAGCCGGACGCCCGGACGATACGGGCCGCCTCGCCCAGCAGCGCGACGCCGGCGGCGCCGGACCACTCCGGGCGGTCGGTGCCGAAGTGCGCGCCGAGGTCGCCGAGGCCGGCGGCGGAGAAGAGCGCGTCGCAGGCGGCGTGCGCGGCGACGTCGCCGTCGGAGTGACCGTCGAGACCGTGGCTCTCGCCCTCCCAGAGCAGCCCCGCGCACCACAGCTCGCGCCCCTGGGCGAAGGCGTGCACGTCGGTGCCGACACCGACGCGCGGCAGCACGCCGTACGCACCGGGCGCACCGGAACCCGGCGGCGGCGGGTCAGAAGGCATCCGTCGCCCTCCGGCGCGCGAGTACGGCCTCGGCCAGCACCATGTCCAGCGGCCGGGTCACCTTGAACGCCTCCTCGTGCCCGGGTACGAGCACGACCTCCACGCCCAGCCGCTCCACCATGCCCGCGTCGTCGGTCGCGCCCTCCCCCGCGGCCGGGACCTTCTCGTGGGCCTCCGTCAGCACCCGGCGGTCGAACCCCTGCGGGGTCTGCACGGCGCGCAGCGCCGCCCGCTCGGGGGTGGCGACGACCGGCTCCGGGCTGCCCGGCTCGCCGCCGGGCACGACCTGCTTGACGGTGTCGGTGACGGGCAGCGCCGGTACGACGGCGGGCGCCCCGGCCCGTACCGCGGCGGCGACGGCCTCCACGGTGTCCACCGGGACCAGCGGGCGGGCGGCGTCGTGGACGAGCACGATGCCGATGTCGTCGGGGAGGGCTGCCAGGCCGAGGCGTACGGAGTCCTGCCGGGTGTCGCCGCCGGGGACGACGGCGACCTCGGTCGAGTCGAGGTACTCCAGGTGGTCGTCGAGCAGCGTGCGCACCTGCGCCGCCTCACCGGGCGGGCCGACGACGACGACCATGGACACCGCGCGGGCGCGGGCGAGTGCGCGTACGGCGTGCACGAGCATCGGGGTGCCGCCGAGAGCGCGCAGGGCCTTCGGCGCGCCCGGGCCGAGCCGCACGCCGCGGCCGGCGGCGGGGATCACCGCGGCGCATCTGCGCGGACCGGAGGGGTCCGATCGGCCGGGCCGGGTCCGTACGGACGCGGCGGGCGGGTCGGACGAGCCTGACGGAGACATTGCGGTGTTCAGGTTTGTGTCCTTGGACGACATGGGTATGGCCAAAAGCGTGCCGGGCACGTGCTTCGTGCCCCCACCGCGGAGCTCGCTGCCGACCCCCTTCCGTGACGCACATGGTCGCAGTAGCTACCCGGGCCCGGCACGGCGTGTCCGCATGAAAGCGGGACAGCCGTCGGCCCGGCGCGCCGCATGCGAGCATACGCACGCGCGGCGCGGGAGCCTACGGCTGCCCCCGAATCCCGGGACGCTTTCAGCCTTCGGACGGACATGAAAGGACGAGCGGGGACAGACGGACGACCGAGACCAGCGACCGACGGAGAGCGAGCGCCTTTACGACACGCACCCGGCGAACAGCCGACGGCCGGCACCCGGCAGCGGCGCCGAACAGCGACACACACCGGCACCGAGCGGCGACACCGGACCACCGGCGCCGCAGAGATCCGGCCACAGAGCCGGCCCGTACACAGCCGAGCGGCCGCACCCGAGCGGACACAGCCCACAGGCACCTCAGGCGACCTCACCGGGCAGCCACGGCGGCACCCGGGGGACCGGGCGATTGCCGCAGCCGTCACGGCCACGGCGCCCCGAGGGGCACCGCCGACGTGACATGAGGCGCCGTCAGGCGCCGTTCAGGACGCCAGCACCTCGTCGAGCAGCGCTTCCGCCTTGTCCTCGTTCGTGCTCTCACACAGCGCCAGCTCGCTCACCAGGATCTGGCGGGCCTTGGCGAGCATCCGCTTCTCTCCGGCGGAGAGACCGCGCTCGCGCTCCCGGCGCCACAGATCCCGGACGACCTCCGCGACCTTGATCACGTCACCCGAAGCGAGCTTCTCCAGGTTCGCCTTGTACCGCCGGGACCAGTTGGTGGGCTCCTCCGCATACGGCGCACGCAGCACCTCGAAGACCCGCTCCAACCCTTCCTGGCCAACCACATCGCGTACCCCGACGAACTCGGCATTGTCCGCCGGCACGCGCACCGTCAAGTCGCCCTGCGCGACTTTCAGCACCAAGTAGGTCTTGTCCACACCTTTGATCTGGCGAGTTTCGATGGCCTCGATCAGCGCGGCCCCGTGATGGGGATAGACCACGGTGTCGCCAACCTTGAACGTCATGTGACAGGTACCCCTTCCGTGGCTATCCAGGGTAACACGGCACAGGCCGCTTCTGAATGGCGTTTTCGCAGGTCAGGGCCCGTCTCGGGGCTTGACAAGCGACCCTGGAACGTGCTTCGCCCCGCGCCGGAATCATGGTTTCCGCAGGTGGGATGGCCTCTGCCCGAAACCGGAAACGCGAAGGTCACGTGCCGCCGGAAGGCTCGGCACGGCTACGATCGTCCCGATTTGTCGGAGTCGACCGGTGAAGTCACACTGCTCCGTTCGGCCGATCACGCACGAATCCGGCCGGATTCCCGGAATTGATCACGCGGGCTGTGATCGATATCCGCGTTCTCCCTCCGCCGGCGTTCCCCTGCTTCTTCCAACACCGCATCCCGCGCAGATATTGCCGGGCATTAGCACTGCCGTACGCGCGGACGTGAGCGACGGCGCCGGGGGCGCGAGAGGGCGGGTCGGGTCCGTGCCCCCGGAAGGGGGTCGGTACTGTTCCCCCCAGCACCAACGTCACCGCAGCCAAGCCGAACCGGCCTTCACGTCCAAGGAGATGCCGCCCCGTGAGCAGCAGCATTCGACGCGGCACGCTCGCCGCGACCGCCCTCGCTCTCTCGCTCGCCGCCCTGACCGCGTGCGGGGCGGGCAACAACGCCGAGACCCTGAAGATCAACCCGGACAACGCGCGTGTCACCGCGGGCGACATCAGGATCCAGAACGCGGTGGTCATCACCCCGCGGGAGGCCGAAGGGCCGGCCGCGGTCTCCGCGCGCATCTTCAACAGCGGCGCCCGCGACCAGACGCTGGACCGGCTGACGCTCGCGGACAACGGGGAGGAGCTGGAGCTGTCCGGCGAGAACGCGCAGGGCGGCGTCGTGGTGCCGGCCGGCGGCTCGGTGATGCTGGGCGGCGAGGGTAACGCCTCGGCGGTGCTGCCCGACGGGCACGACGCCGGGCAGGGCACGACGAAGAAGCTCTCCTTCGAGTTCAGCGGGGAGGGCGAGGTACGGCTCTCCGCGTTCGTCGTCGCGGACGAGGGTGAGTACGCGCCCTGGGCCGCGACCGAGTCGCCGAGCCCGGTGGAGACCGGGACCTCCTCCCCCGACGCCGAGCCGGGCGAGACGGGTGAGACCGGAGAGCCCGGCGAGGACGCGGGCACGGGCACGGACGCCGCCGAGGGCACGGAGAGCACCGAGGGCACGGACGGCACCGGCGACGCCTCGACGCCGCCGGACGCGGACGCCACGGAGAGCGCCACCGACGGCACCGCGGGCACGGAGGACGAGGCGGCTTCCTCGGACACCCCGGTCAGCGAGCACTGAACGAACGGGCCCCGGCGCCCCGGCGCTGCCGCGCGCCGGGGCCGGGTGCCCCTCCGTTCCGTACGGCGCAAGCGCCGTTTCGTACGGCGCACGCGCGCACGCGCTTCCGCCGTACGGGGCCGGTTACGGCTCGAACTTGTAGCCCAGGCCGCGGACCGTCACCAGATACCGCGGCGCGCCGGGGTCCGGCTCGATCTTCGCCCGCAGCCGCTTGACGTGGACGTCGAGGGTCTTGGTGTCGCCGACGTAGTCGGCGCCCCAGACCCGGTCGATGAGCTGCATCCGGGTCAGCACCCGGCCGGCGTTGCGCAGCAGCATCTCCAGCAGGTCGAACTCCTTCAGCGGGAGGTCGACCTTGTCGCCGGCGACCGTGACGACGTGCCGGTCGACGTCCATCCGCACCGGGCCGACCTCCAGGGCCGCCGGCTCGGCCTCCTCCGGTTCGCCGCGGCGGCGCAGGACCGCGCGGATCCGGGCGACCAGCTCCCGGGAGGAGAAGGGTTTCGTCACGTAGTCGTCGGCTCCTATCTCCAGCCCGACGACCTTGTCGATCTCGCTGTCCTTGGCGGTCACCATGATGACCGGAACGTTGGACCGGCCGCGCAACTGGCGGCACACCTCCGTGCCGGGCAGCCCCGGCAGCATGAGGTCCAGCAGCACCAGGTCGGCGCCGTTGCGGTCGAAGTCGTCGAGCGCCTCGGGGCCCGTGGTGGCCACGGCTACCTCGAAGCCCTCCTTGCGGAGCATGTACGACAGTGCGTCGCTGAACGATTCTTCGTCCTCGACGACGAGAACCCGGGTCACGCTCTGACCTCCGAGGTGGATGGACAGCACGGGGTTGGGGGAGCCGGGCGGCGACGGACGACGCCGCGCCGGGCGGTGGGCACGCGGGTCACGGGATGACCTCCGGAGCTGTGTCTGACGCGTCGGTCCCGTCGAGCCGTAGCCGGTCCTCGCCGTCGAGGTCCTCCGGCCCGATGAGAGCTCCGCTGCGGTCGGTGTCGGGCCGGCCGATCTTCGGACGTGCGGCCTCGGGCAGCCGCAGGGTGAAGGTGGAGCCCTGGCCCTCAGCGCTCCACACCGTGACCTCCCCGCCGTGCGAGGCGGCCACGTGCTTGACGATGGCGAGACCGAGGCCGGTCCCGCCGGTGGCCCGCGAGCGCGCCGGGTCGACCCGGTAGAAGCGCTCGAAGACCCGCTCGCGGTCCTTCTCGGAGATGCCGATCCCCTGGTCGGTGACCGCGATCTCGATCAGGTCGCCGCCCGTGGCGGGCAGCTTGCGGGCCGCGATGCCGACCCTGGTACGGGCCGGGCTGTAGTTCACGGCGTTCTCCACCAGGTTGCCCAGGGCCGCGGCGAGCTGGCCGCGGTTGCCCCAGACGTGGAGTCCGTCGCTGCCGCCGCTGGCGATGGTTATCTGCTTGGCGCCGGCCTGCTGCCGGCACCGCTCCATGGCCTCGCCGACCAGTTCGTCGACCCGTACCGGCTCGGCGTCCTCCAGCGGGTCGTCGTTCTGCACCCGGGAGAGGTCGATCAGCTCCTGTACGAGGCTGGTCAGCCGCGTCGCCTCGCCCTGCATCCGGCCGGCGAACCGCTCCACCGCCTCGGGGTCGTCGGCGGCGTCCATGACCGCCTCGGAGAGCAGGGACAGCGCGCCGACCGGGGTCTTCAGCTCGTGGCTGACGTTCGCGACGAAGTCGCGGCGGACGGCCTCGATGCGGCGGGCCTCGGTCATGTCCTCGACCAGCAGCAGCACGAGCCGGGAGCCGAGCGGCGCGACGCGGGCGGAGACCGCCAGCGCGCCTCCCCCGGACGCGATGCGCCCGCCGCGCCGGGGCAGGTCCAGCTCGACCTGCCGTATCTCGCCGTCGCGGCGCGTGTCGCGGGCCATGGCCAGCATCGGCTCGACGGCCAGCCGGCCGCCGCGGACGAGCCCCAGGGCGTACGCCGCGGAGCTGGCCTTGACCACGGCGTCGTCCTCGTCGAGGACGACGGCGGACGAGCGCAGGACGGAGAGCACGGTGTCCACACCGGGCGGCAGCACCGCGGCCGTGTGCAGCGAGGTGCGCGTCGGCCGGGCCTGCTCACGCTCGCTCCACCGGAACGCGAGCACGGCGATGACGCCGGTGCACAGCCCGGCCAGCGCCGCCGCCGCGGCGACCGCCGCGTTCACGTCCATGACTCCAGGTTAGGCACCTCGCCAACCCCTTCCACAGCCATCCGGGTGCGGTCTCGAGGACTGGTCGCCAAGAGTTCACTCTCAGGTCGGTCTCGATTCACTGAGTAGCGCATCCTCCCCTGCATGGTGGATGCTGCATAAATCGGCAAAGAGGATGGACGGACACTGGGATGCGGGACTCTTACCACGAGGAGCTCGACTCGATCGGCGAGGGCCTCGTCGACATGGCCCGGATGGTCGGCTCCGCGATGGGCCGTGCCACCGCGGCGCTGCTCGACGCCGACCTGCAGCTCGCCGAGAGCGTGATCGCGGGCGACGAGAAGGTGGACGACCTGCAGCGCGAGCTGGAGACGCGGGCCATCCAGTTGCTCGCCCGGCAGCAGCCCGTGGCCACGGACCTGCGCATCGTGGTGACGTCGCTGCGGATGAGCGCGGACCTGGAGCGCGCCGGCGACCTGGCCAAGCACGTCGCCAAGCTCGCCCGGCTGCGCTACCCCGGCCGCTGCATCCCCGACGACCTGCACGCCACCGTCCTGGAGATGGGGCAGCTCGCGCAGCGGCTGATGGCGAAGACCGCGGAGGTCATCACCACCAAGAACGTCGACCTGGCGCTGGAGCTGGAGCAGGACGACGACAGGATGGACTACCTGCACCGCAAGATCTTCCAGCACCTGATGGACGACCGCTGGAAGCACGGCATCGAGACCGCGGTGGACGTGACGCTGATCGGCCGCTACTACGAGCGCTTCGCCGATCACGCCGTTTCGTGCGCGGGCCGCGTGGTGTATCTGGTGACAGGCGAGCACGTCGACGAGCTGAGCCCCACGGCGCCGGTCGAAGGGGCGTAGGCGCCCGGAGCACGGGGCACGGCCCCCGCGCGCGCCGGGCGCGCTCGGAGGCGGCTCGCGCGCCGGGCGCGGCATCCGGGGCGTACGGCCGTACGAAGGCCGCGGATGCATCCGCGCGCCCGCATGTGCGCCCCGCCCGCCGGGGCAGCCTCCTGAAGGAAGGGAACACCCTGCTAGGAGGTCCCGCATGCCGGACGAACCCACCTCCCGCGCCCGTGCCGCCCCCCGCACCACGGCACGGCCGCCGCGGATGCGCCCGAAGATGACCCCGCTGCCGAGGCTCAGCTCCTGCGGTTGCGGCTCCGGCTGCTCCTGCGGGTGCCAGTCCGGCGGGTCGTGCAACTGCGGCGGGAGCTGCGGCTGAGCCCCCCGGACGGGCTGAGCCCCCGGACGACGCCTGCGACGAGACTCCCGCAGCCCCTGCCCTGACGACGCCGGGCAGGGGCTGCGGTGTGTGCGCGCGGGCGGTGTGCGGGCGGCGGGGCCGTTACTTCTTGCCCTGGTTCGCCACGGCCTGGATCGCCGAGGCCGCCGCCTCCGGGTCGAGGTAGGTGCCGCCGCTGCCGACCGGGCGGAGGTCGGCGTCCAGCTCGTACGCCAGCGGGATGCCGGTGGGGATGTTCAGGCCCGGGATCTCCTCGTCGGAGATGCCGTCGAGGTGCTTGACCACCGCCCGCAGGCTGTTGCCGTGCGCCGCGACGAGCACCGTCCGGCCGGCCTGGAGGTCCGGCACGATGCTGTCGTACCAGTACGGCAGAGCCCGCTCCAGCACGTCCTTCAGGCACTCGGTCCGCGGGCGCAGCTCGCTGGGGACGTGCGCGTAGCGCGCGTCGTGCGCCTGCGAGAACTCGCTGTCGTCGGCGAGCGGCGGCGGGGGGGTGTCGTACGAGCGGCGCCAGGTCATGAACTGCTCCTCGCCGAACTCGGCGAGCGTCTGGGCCTTGTCCTTGCCCTGCAGCGCGCCGTAGTGCCGCTCGTTGAGCCGCCAGGAGCGCGCCACCGGGATCCAGTGCCGGTCGCAGGCGGTCAGGGACAGGTTGGCGGTCCGGATGGCGCGCTTGAGCAGCGACGTGTGGACGACGTCCGGCAGCCAGCCGGCCTCGCGCAGCAGTTCCCCGCCGCGCACCGCCTCCTTCTCGCCCTTGTCGGTGAGGTTCACGTCCACCCAGCCGGTGAACAGGTTCTTGGCGTTCCAGTCGCTCTCTCCGTGGCGGAGGAGGATCAGCTTGTACGGTGCGTCGGCCATGGCTCCGAGCCTAATAGAGCGGCCTTCCCCGGCTGCCGCGGGCCCGGATTGACGGCAGCCGTCAATTCGGTGGCGGAACGGCGCCCCCGCTTCGTAATATCCAGTCACTTGCCGCGCCGCTTACATCCGGGGGTTCCGCCGTGCCCGTCACCCGCATCGGACGTGCCACCCGCGAGACCGTCTCCGGCCTGCCCCGCGAGTTCTGGTGGCTGTGGACGTCCACGCTCGTCAACCGGCTCGGCGGCTTCGTCGCCACCTTCATGGCCCTCTACCTCACGCAGGAGCGCGGCCACTCCGCCTCGTACGCCGGCCTCGTCGCCGCGCTGTACGGGCTGGGCGGCGTGATCTCCTCGCTCGGCGGCGGCGTACTCACCGACCGCCTCGGGCGCCGCCCGACGCTGATGCTCGCCCAGTCCTCGACCGCCGTGACCGTCGCGGTGCTCGGCTTCACCACCCACCCCGTGGCCATCCCCGCCGTCGCCTTCGCCGTCGGCATGGCGTCCAACGCCTCCCGGCCCGCGGTGCAGGCGATGATGGCGGACATCGTGCCGCCGAAGGATCGCGTACGGGCCTTCTCGCTCAACTACTGGGCGATCAACCTGGGGTTCGCGATCTCGTCGGCCGGCGCCGGCTTCATCGCCGAGTACAGCTACCGGGCCGGCTTCCTGATCGAGGGGGCCCTGACCCTCGTCTGCGCGATCCTCGTCTACGTCAAGCTCCCGGAGTCCCGGCCGGAACGCCCCGCGGGCGCCGCGGGCGAGGCGGCGGACTCCGTGCGCCTGGGCACGGTGGTGCGCGACGGGCGCTTCATGGGGGTCGTCGGGCTGTCGTTCCTGATCGCGCTCATCTTCATGCAGGCGTACGTCTCGCTGCCGGTGGCGATGGGCGACCAGGGCTTCTCCAGCTCGGACTTCGGGGTCGCCATCGCCGTGAACGGCGTGCTGATCGTCGTGATGCAGATACCCGTGACCCGGGTCATCGAGCACCGCGACCCGCGGATGCTGCTGGTCGTCTCCTCGCTGCTGGCCGGGTACGGGTTCGGGCTCAACGTCTTCGCCGGGTCGGTCGCCGTGTACGCGCTCGTCGTCTGCGTCTGGACGCTCGGCGAGATCGTCAACGCGCCGACGCAGACCAGCATCGTCGTCCGCCTCTCCCCCGTGCACGGCCGCGGGCGGTACCAGGGGATGTACACCACGTCCTGGGCCGTCGCGTCGCTGGCCGCCCCGCTGCTGGGCGGGTGGGTCATCGACGCGGCCGGGGCGGGGTGGCTGTGGGCGGGGTGCGCGGGGGTGGGCACGGTGGCGGCGGCGGGGTACGCGCTGCTGATGCGCGGGCTGCCGGCACAGGACCCGGTTCCGGAGCCGGCGGGAGAGCCGGTGGGGGATCCGGCCGGGAAGCCGGTGCCGGATCGCGTCGCGGAGCAGGTGACGGATCCGGCCACGGAGGCGCGCGCCGGATCGGCCGGACCGGCCGAAAAGGCCGCCCCGGAATCCTCCGGCACACCCGCGTAGCAGCCTCACGCGTCACACGGGTAGCGTCAGCCCCTCGGAAGAGCCCGCCGTTCCGGTCCGAGGGGGACGCACGTGTCCGACCTGTACATCGACAACGACATGCTGAAACGCGTCCGCCACAACCTGGCCCACATCGGCGAAGTCCTGGACAAGCCGGCCCGGGCCATGGCTGACGTGGACGCGAAGGCCATGGGGGCCGTGGCGCTGGAGCGGCGCATGGACGAGTTCGGCGACGAGTGGTCGTACGGTTTCGGCCAGTTGCGTAAGTTCGCCAAGGGCGCCGTCGAGGCGCTCGACCAGATCGAGAAGGGCTTCGCCGACCTCGACAAGGACCTGGCGGCCGCCCTGTCCGAGGCGGCGCGGAAGTGAGCGCCCCCACCGCCGCGGACTACCCCACGCTGGGCTTCGTGCCCTGCCCCGGCGACTACGAGACGGCCAAGGACACCGCCGCCACGGTCCGGCGCACCTCCGACGCGCTGGGCGAGATATGCCGGGTCCTGGAGGGCGCCGACGAGGGCGACTGGCGCGGCAAGGCCGCCGACGCCTTCCGCGCGCTGCTCGCCGACGACTTCCGCCCGAAGGTCAAGGACGCGTACAGCGCCTTCTCCACGGCCCGTACGGTGCTCACCGACTGGGCCGAGAACATCGACCGCCAGCAGCGCGCGGCGGCGCGGCTGGAGGAGGAGGCCGCCGAGCTGGAGCGGACGGCGGACGCGGAGGCGAAGAAGGAGGAGGAGAAGCGGGACGAGGGCGGGGAACGCGGCGCGGACCAGGAGTCCGGCGGGTCCGGCGGGTCCGGCGGGTCCGACGAGGATCCGCTCGCCGACGTACGCCGCCGGGCGCGCAGCCTCGCGGACGACTACGAGCAGGAGGGCCGCGAGGCCGCAGGACGGCTGCAGAAGGCCCTCGACATCGCCCCGAACGAGCCCGGCTTCTGGGACAAGCTCGGCGACGCGGTCGGCGGGGCGCTGGAGGCCATCGGCCAGGCCGTGATGGACCCGATGGGCACGCTCAAGGAGCTGGCCCCGCTCTTCAAGACGCTCGGCGACATCGCCGGCCTGCTCAGTACCGTCACCGGACTGCTCGCGCTCGTCCCCGGGCTGCAGTTCCTCGGCGCCGCCTCGCTCGCGCTCGCGGGTGTGGCGCTCGTCGCGCACTACCTCTCCGCGGTCGGCACCACCGGCAGCTTCCTCAAGGCCCTCGCCACCAAGGACGTCATCCTGGACGCGGTCGGCTTCGGCCTCGGCAAGCTCGGCGCGCGCTTCGGCGACGAGATCCTGGCCGCCGCGAAGGCGAGCAACCAGCCGACGCGGATGGTCGCCCAGCTCGGCGGCCGGCTGCCGGCCATGGAGCTGCCGCAGGGCTACTTCCAGCTCGCGCGCGGCGCCTCGTACAGCATGAGCGTGCGCGAGTTCGGCATGCGCACCGGCCAGTACTTCACCACCTGGACCGGCAACGCGTTCACCGCCGAGGGCTCGCACGACACCATCGACACCGCCGGGAAGCTCCTCACCTGGGACTTCGGCGCGCTGACGAACAGGGACACGGTGGCGCCATGGGCACGCTGACCCCCGGCCGGATCCGGTTGTACGCGCCGGCCGACTGGTTCGACCTGATGGCCGACGGCGGCGACCGGGAGGCGACGCGGGCCCGCTGCGCGGAGCTGGTGCGGCTGACGTACCCGCGGACGGCGGCGGAGCGCCGGGAGCAGTTCACCGACGCGCTGGTGGCGTGGCACGACGTGCTGTACGCGGACGGCGTGCTGATGAACGGCATCGTCACGGCGCCGCTGCCGAGCAGCGGCGAGCAGGCCGCGTGGCTGGTGTTCGCGGGCGTGGTCGAGGTGCCGGAGAGCCCGTCGGACCTGGACCTGGGCGAGCTGATGACGTCCGTGTTCGCGGAGCACTACGACGCGGCGCCGGCGTACACGGAGGCGTACGCGACGGACATGGGGATGGGGTTCGGCTTCGTGGCGCAGCCGGCGCTGCCGCCGGCGGCGGTGGCGGAGGTGGGCGAGGAGGCGGCCGCCGATCCCGTGCAGGTGGGGCTCGCGGGGGCGCTGGCCACGCCGGTCGGCGGCGGGCTGGGGCTGCTGGTCGTCGGTACGAGCCTGAACCCGCTGCAGGCGGGGGAGCTGGCGGGTCTGGTGGCGGTGATCGCGGGCCGGTCGGTGTTCGTGGACGAGGCGGCGGAGGCGTCCGAGGCGCACGGGGCCGCGGGGTAGCGGGACGGCGGAGCTCGTCGCGCGCGGCCGGCGGCCGGGCGGCGGGCTGCTCGTACGCTGGAACCCATGGCCTCTCAGCAGCGGCCCCGGCGACCCGTCTCCGGTGCGCCCGGCGCGCGCTCCGCGCGGCCGGTCGGGGCCGTGACCCGCGGGACGACCAACCCCAACCGGCTGCGCCGCATGGACCGCTGGATCGCCGCCGCCCACGGCGGCGCCCTGCGCCGCACCGCGCGCGCCACGGGCCGGGCCGTCGCCGTCGACCTCGGCTACGGGGCCGCCCCCTGGACCGCCGTCGAACTGCTGGAGCGGCTCCGTACGGCCTGCCCCCGGGCCGAGGTCGCCGGCGTGGAGATCGACCCGGAGCGGGTCGCGGCGGCGCGGCCGTACGCGCGCGAGGGGCTGACGTTCGTGCGCGGCGGCTTCGAGGTCCCGCTCCCCGGCGGCGCCCGCCCCGCGCTGATCCGGGCGGCCAACGTGCTGCGGCAGTACGCCGAGGAGGAGGTCCCGGCGGCGTGGGCGCGGCTCACGGACCGGCTCGGACCCGAGGGGCTGCTGGTCGAGGGCACGTGCGACGAGGCGGGGCGGCGGCACGTGTGGGTGGCGCTGGGCCCCGAGGGCCCCCGCACCGTCACGTTCGCCGCGCACCTGGCGACCCTCGACGCGCCCTCGGACCTGGCGGAGCGGCTGCCGAAGGCGCTGATTCACCGCAACGTCGCCGGGGAGCCGGTGCGCGCGTTCCTCCGGGACTTCGACCGCGCGTGGGCGACGGCCGCCCCGTACGCGCCGCTGGGCGCGCGGCAGCGCTGGATCCGCACCGCCAGTGCGCTCTCGGCGGACTGGCCCCTGGCGGACGGGCCCGGCCGCTGGCGCCAGGGCGAGCTGACGGTGGCGTGGCCGGCGGTGGCGCCGCGGGGGTGGGTGTCGTAGCGCCTGCCGCGGGTACCCGGCGGGCTGCTCCGCGGGGAATGAACGCGCCGGCCCGGGTGTTGTCGCTCCACGGCGGGGAGGACGGCGATTCCGAGGAGGAACCAGCAGCCGTGAGCCACCACCTGTCCCGGTTCCGCGCGCTCGCGCGGCACCGGAGGCCGCGTCGCGTCGCCATGCTCTCCGTGCACACCTCGCCCCTCCATCAGCCCGGCACGGGCGATGCCGGGGGCATGAACGTCTACATCGTCGAGCTGGCCCGCCGGCTCGCCGAGATCGGCGTCGAGGTCGAGGTCTTCACCCGCGCCACCACCGCCGCCCTCCCGCCGGCCGTCGAGCTGGCGCCCGGGGTGCTCGTGCGGCACGTGGACGCCGGGCCGTACGAGGGGCTCGCCAAGGAGGACCTGCCCGCGCAGCTCTGCGCGTTCACGCACGGCGTCATGCAGGCCGAGGCGGGTCACCGGCCCGGCTACTACGACCTCGTGCACTCCCACTACTGGCTCTCCGGCCACGTCGGCTGGCTCGCCGCCGAGCGCTGGGGCGTGCCGCTCGTGCACGCGATGCACACCATGGCCAAGGTCAAGAACGCCGCCCTCGCCGCGGGCGACCGCGCCGAGCCGCCCGCCCGGGTCATCGGCGAGAGCCAGGTGGTTCGGGCCGCGGACCGGCTCGTCGCCAACACCGACGACGAGGCCCACGACCTGATCCACCACTACGACGCCGACCCCGCCCGCGTCGCCATCGTGCGCCCCGGCGTGAACCTCGACGTCTTCCGCCCCGGCGGCGCGGGCGAGTCCCGCGCGGCGGCCCGCGCCGCGCTCGGGCTCCCGCAGGACGCCTTCGTGCCGCTGTTCGCCGGCCGCATCCAGCCGCTCAAGGCGCCCGACGTGCTGCTCCGCGCGGTGGCGCTGCTCCTCGACCGGGAGCCGGCGCTGCGCGAGCGGCTGGTGGTGCCGGTGGTGGGCGGGCCGAGCGGGAGCGGGCTGGCCAAGCCGGAGGCGCTGCAGAAGCTGGCGGCGCGGCTGGGAATCTCCCACGTCGTACGGTTTACGCCGCCGGTGGCGCAGGAGTCGCTGGCGCGCTGGTTCCGGGCCGCTTCGGTGCTCGTGATGCCGTCGTACAGCGAGTCGTTCGGGCTGGTCGCGCTGGAGGCGCAGGCGTGCGGGACGCCGGTGGTGGCGGCGGCGGTCGGCGGGCTGCCGGTCGCGGTCCGCCACGGCGTCACCGGGCTGCTGGTCGACGGCCACGACCCGGCGGACTTCGCCGCCGCGCTCGGGCGGCTCGCCGCCGACCCGGCGCTGGCCGGCCGGATGGGCGCGGCGGCGGCGGGGCACGCGGCGGGCTTCGGCTGGGACGCCGCGGCACGCGCGACGGCCGACGTGTACGCCGCCGCGATCGCCGGGCACCCCGGCGGCGTACGACCTCGCCTACGATCGCCGCATGGCTGAGGCAGCGCACACGGACACGACCGCGGTGAGCAAGATCGTCGAGGACACCCTCCGCGAGGCCGGGATCGACTACGAGTCGCCCGCGGAGGGGACGTACGTCGCCTCCCTGCCCGGCACCCGGAAGCTCTCGACGACCTGCCAGCTCATCGTCGGCCGGCACTCCCTGTCGGTTAACGCCTTCGTGATCCGCCACCCGGACGAGAACGAGGCCGGTGTCCACCGCTGGCTGCTGGAGCGCAACACGCGGCTGTACGGGGTGAGCTTCGCCGTCGACCGGCTCGGCGACGTCTACCTCGTCGGGCGGCTGCCGCTGGCCGCGGTGACGCCGCAGGAGCTGGACCGGGTGCTGGGCACGGTGCTGGAGACGGCGGACGGCAGCTTCAACACGCTGCTGGAGCTTGGGTTCGCGACGGCGATCCGCAAGGAGTACGCGTGGCGTACGGCGCGCGGGGAGTCGACGCGGAACCTGGAGGCGTTCACGCACCTGACGGGCGAGGGCGCGCAGCAGTAGCGCCCGGCGCGGTCACGCCCGGAGCCGTGACGCCCGGAGCCGTACGGAGCGAGTCCAGCATCCGCGCCAGCGCCGCCCAGGTGTCGGCGAGGTCGTCCGGGCCGGCGTCGGCCGCCAGCCACAGCGCGGCCTCGTTCATCGCGCCCGAGAGCAGGTGCGCCAGCGGCGCCACCGGCTGCGGCGCCACGACCCCCGCCGCGACCAGCTCCGTCAGCGCCTCCGTCAGATGCCGCGCCGACGCCGCCTCGTCCATCGCCCGCCACTCGCTCCACCCCAGCACCGCGGGCCCGTCGACGAGCATGATCCGCTGCAGCTCGGGGTCCGTGCTCGCGGCGAGGAACTCGCGGCAGCCCGCGATCAGTTGCTCCCACGGGTCCGCGTGCCGCTCCGCGGCCTCCGCGACCCGCCGGCCGACCTCCTGCTGCACCTCCTCCAGCACGGCGCGGAAGAGGTCCGCCTTGCCGTCGAAGTGGTGGTACAGCGCGCCCTTCGTCACGCCGGACGCGCGCACGATCCCGGCCAGCCCCACGGCACCGTAGCCGCGGCTCGCGAACAGCCGCCTGCTCTCGCGCAGCAGCGCCCGCCTGGTCTGCGCCCGCTGCTCCGCCCTCACGCCGCCGCCTCCGCGCCCGGTCATGCGCACCCCGTCCCCATTTGACGTACCGATGGTACGCGAACTACGGTCTTCACATACCGATGGTACGCGAAAGGAGTCGGCCATGGAGCTGACCAGCTTCTATCCCGTGATCGGCACGCGCCGACTGACCGAGTCCCGGGACTTCTACGTCCGGCTGATGGGCTTCGAGGTGACCTTCGAGGCGGACTGGTACGTGAGCCTGCGCCGGCCGGGTGACCCGCCGTACGAGCTGGCCCTGCTCGACCCCGCGCACCCCACGGTCCCCGAGGGCCACCGCGTGTCCGCACGCGGGCTGCTGCTCAACTTCGAGGTCGCGGACGTGGACGCGGAGTGGGAGCGGCTCGTCGGACGCGAGGGGCTGCGGCCCGAGCTGGAGCTGCGCAGCGAGGACTTCGGGCAGCGGCACTTCATCGTCGCGGACCCGAACGGGATCCTCCTCGACGTGATCACGCCGATCCCGCCGAGCGGGGAGTTCGCCGGGCAGTACGCGGCGCCGTAGGAGCCCCCCGGCCGCAGGGATCCCTCAGGCCGCCTCGGACGGCAGCGCCGCCAGCAGCGCGTCGACGAGGGCACGGTCGTGGCCGTGGCTCAGCCTGCGCCGGGCCGCGTCCGGCGGCAGCCAGACGACGCGGTCCACCTCGTCGTTGGGGACGAACGCGCCGCCGCGGGTCCGCGCGGCCCAGTAGCGGACCTCCTTGGGCCGGCCGTCGGCGACCCGGTAGTGGGTCGTGGGCAGCGGTACCCCGGGCTCGCAGGCCATGCCGGTCTCCTCGGCGACCTCGCGGAGCGCCGCCGCCAGGGGCTCCTCGCCCTGCTTCAGCTTGCCCTTGGGGTGGGACCAGTCGTCGTACTTGGGGCGGTGGACGAGGGCGATCTCCAGCCCGCCGGGCACCCGGGGTGCGGTACGCCACAGGACGCAGCCCGCGGCGCGGATCAGATCGGTCCGGTGCTCCTTCACTCCTGCTCCCCTCTCGTCTGCCAGAGCGTGCCGAAGGTGAAGCGCGCGGCTTCCACCTCGTGACGCTGGTCGGCGTGCAGGACGCCGAGCGCGTAGGCGGTGGCGGGGGCGATCCTCGGGGTCGCGGCGGCGGAGGCGGCAGCGGCGGCGGCCTCGACGGCCTCGCGGTCGCGGTCGAGCGCGGCGCCGGCGGCGGGCAGCGGCGGGCCCGCGGGGCGTACGGGGACGGTGCCGGGCGGGCACGCCGCGAGCAGTTCGGCGGCGTGCCGGGCACGCCGGACGAGCGCGTGCACGTGCCGCCAGGGGGCGTCGTCGCGGTCGTCGTCCGCGACGGAGGCACCGGCCCTGCGGGGGGCGGCGAGACCGCGGGCGAGGGCCGCGGCGTTGTACGGGCGGCCGGCGCGGGCCAGCGGCAGCGCGGCGACGGCGGCGGCCAGCACGCGGCGCAGCTCGTCGTGGTGCTCGGGCAGCGCGACGACGGGCCGCCGGGCGGCGCCGGTCAGCGGCGCGTCGGAGACGAGCAGGGCGACGGCGTCGGCGAGCGCGTGGTAGCGCGCGGAGGTCAGCGCGTCCAGCGCCTCGGAGTGCGCCCGGCTCCGCGCGAGCCCGAGCCGCCGCTCCAGCAACGCCCCGGCCCGGGCGGCTCCCACCGCCCGCGGAGCGCCGGAGGCCGCTGCCCCGCGCGCCGAGGGGGCCGCGGACGCGGACGCGGCGGACGCGTCGGGGGCGTGGCCGGCGGACCTGTCCCGCGGCCGGCCGCCGCGGGTCGCGTACGCGGGCGCGGTGCGCGCACCGCCGACCGGCCGCCGTTCCGCGGCGGTACCGGCCCGGGTGTCGCGGGCGGCGGCGTCCGTACCGACGCCTGCGTTCGCGGGCGCGGCTTCGCCGTCGCCCCGCGCCCCGGGCACCGCGCCGCCGGCGCGCAGGGCACCGGCCGCGTCCGCGGCCCCGTTACGCAGCCCCGGGCCTCGCTCCGCCCCGGCCGCCGGGTCCGGCTCGTCCTCGCCCGACAGCCTGCGCAGCGCCCCGACCAGCCGGTCGCGCCGGGCCGCGTACACGTGCTCACGCATGACCGTGGCGCCCAGCCAGTACAGCTCGCCCTCCAGCCGCTGCGCCCACTCCGGGTCCAGCAAAGTGCCGAAGCTCCCCAGCGTGTCCGCGATGCGGAACGCCGCGTCGTGGACCGCGCCCGCCACGGCGGCGGCGCCCTCCTCGGCGCCCGCCTCCTGCGCGGGGAGGTCCCGCAGGCCGCGGAGCAGCTCCGTCGCCTGCGTGCTCAGGTACCGCGCGAGCACTTCGCCCGCGGCGACCGCGCCGCCGCGCGCCGCCGTGGCCGTCACGGATGTCTCATGCCGCGATGACACGCCGGCGCCTCCGGGCGTCGATGAGCATTTCCTGTACGTTCGCCAGCCTGCCGCCGGCGTCGTCCACCGAGTTGCGCGTCCAGTCGCCGTTCGAGTCCAGGTGCCAGGAGTCGACGGTGTCCGACATCCCCGTCTCCACCAGCCGGTTCAGCGCCTCCCGGTGCGCCGGGTCCGCGACCCGGACCAGCGCCTCGATGCGCCGGTCGAGGTTGCGGTGCATCATGTCCGCGCTGCCGATCCACACCTCCGGCTCGCCCCCGTTGCCGAAGGCGAAGATCCGGGAGTGCTCCAGGAACCGGCCCAGGATGCTGCGTACCCGGATGTTCTCCGACAGACCCGCGACCCCCGGCCGCACCGCGCAGATGCCGCGGACCCAGATGTCGACCGGCACGCCCGCCATCGACGCCCGGTAGCAGGCGTCGATGACCGCCTCGTCGACGATCGAGTTGACCTTGATGCGCACGTACGCGGGCTGGCCGGCCCGGTGGTGCGTGATCTCGCGGTGGATGCGCTGGACCAGACCCTCGCGCACCGACGTCGGCGCGACCAGCAGCCGGCGGTAGTTCTCCCGCCGCGAGTAGCCGGAGAGCCGGTTGAAGAGGTCGGAGAGGTCGGCGCCGACCTGCGGATCGGCCGTCAGCAGGCCCAGGTCCTCGTACAGCCGGGCGGTCTTCGGGTGGTAGTTGCCGGTGCCGACGTGGCTGTAGCGGCGCAGGTTCTCGCCCTCCTGCCGGACGACGAGCGACAGCTTGCAGTGCGTCTTCAGCCCGACGAGCCCGTACACGACGTGGCAGCCCGACTCCTCCAGCTTCCGCGCCCACTTGATGTTCGCCTGCTCGTCGAAGCGCGCCTTCAGCTCCACCAGCACCAGCACCTGCTTGCCGCTCTCCGCCGCGTCGATGAGGGCGTCGACGATCGGCGAGTCGCCGGAGGTGCGGTACAGCGTCTGCTTGATGGCCAGCACGTCCGGGTCGGCCGCGGCCTGCTCCAGGAACGCCTGCACGGAGGTGGAGAAGGAGTCGTACGGGTGGTGCAGCAGCACGTCGCGCTCGCGCAGCGCCGCGAAGATGTCGGGCGCGGACGCCGACTCGACCTCGGCCAGATCCCGGTGCGTGCCCGCGATGAACTTCGGGTACCTCAGCTCCGGCCGTTCCTGCGTCGCGATGCCGAAGAGCCCGGTGAGGTCGAGCGGTCCCGGCAGCGGGTAGACCTCGGCCTCGGAGATCTTCAGCTCGCGCACCAGCAGGTCCAGCACGTACGGGTCGATGGACTCCTCCACCTCCAGCCGCACCGGCGGCCCGAAGCGGCGCCGCATCAGCTCCTTCTCCAGCGCCTTCAGCAGGTTCTCCGCGTCGTCCTCCTCGACCTCCAGGTCCTCGTTGCGCGTCACCCGGAAGGTGTGGTGGGCGAGGACCTCCATCCCCGGGAAGAGGTCTTCGAGGTGCGCGGCGATGACGTCCTCCAGCGGGACGAACCGCTGCGCGCCGCCGACCGTGGCGGTCTCCAGGAACCGCGGCAGCAGCGGCGGCACCTTCACGCGGGCGAAGTGGCGGTGGCCGCTGACGGGGTTGCGGACGACGACCGCGAGGTTCAGGGACAGTCCCGATATGTACGGGAACGGGTGCGCCGGGTCGACGGCCAGCGGGGTCAGCACCGGGTAGATCTGCTGCCGGAAGAGGGTGAAGAGCCGGGCCTGCTCCTTCTCGCCCAGGTCGGCCCAGCGGATCAACTGGATGCCCTCGTCGGCCAGCGCCGGCTGCACGTCCTGCTGGAAGCAGGCGGCGTGCCGCGCCATCAGCTCCCGCGAGCGGTTCCAGATCAGGTCCAGCACCTCGCGCGGCTGCAGCCCGGAGGCGGAGCGGGTGGCGACGCCGGTGGCGATGCGGCGCTTGAGGCCGGCGACGCGCACCATGAAGAACTCGTCCAGGTTGCTGGCGAAGATCGCCAGGAAGTTCGCGCGCTCCAGCAGCGGGGTGGCCGGGTCCTCGGCCAGCTCCAGCACGCGCTCGTTGAACGCCAGCCAGCTTCGCTCGCGGTCCAGGAAGCGGCCCTGGGGCAGCTCCTCGTCCGCCTCCCGCTCGGCGTAGTCGTCGGCGTCGGCGTCGATGTCCGGGTCGATCTGCTGGGCGGCCCGCTGCATGGCGGGGGCCACCGCGTGCGGGCGGCGGGCGGCGATCGAGCCCACCGACGGCTGGGCCGGCTGCGCGGGCTGGGCGGAGGTGACCAGGGGCGAGCTGTCGTCCATGTCCCCATTCTCCCGCGCCTGGGCCTGACCCGGCACGGTGGAGAGGTTCGCGGCGGAGCGCTGCATCCATCGATGCTCGCAACCGAGGTTGAACCGACGGTAACGACGCGACTAACCCTCGGGTGACAGTGGCTGCGCGCCCCGGGTCCGACAGGCCCCCTAGCCCTCCGTGCGGTACATCAGGTCGGTCTCGTGGGTGCGGAAGCCCATGCCCTCGTAGACGGCGACCGCCGGGGCGTTGTCGGCGTCCACATAGAGCATGGCCGTCGGCATGCTGCGCTCGTACGCCAGATGGCGCAGCCCGATCGTGGTCAGCGCCTTGCCGAGCCCGCTGCCCTGCGCGTCGGGGTGCACCCCCAGGACGTACACCTCGCCGAGCTGCTCCGCGCTGTGCACCTTCGTCCAGTGGAAGCCGACGACCTTGCCGGACCGCTCGGCGAGGAAGAAGCCGCGCGGGTCGAACCACGGCTCCGCCATCCGGTCGTCCAGGTCGGCCTGGGTGAGCGAGCCCTGCTCCGGGTGGTGGGCGAAGGCGGCGGCGTTGACGGCGAGCCACTCCGCGTCGTCCTCGCCGGGCCGGAACGTCCGCACCGTGATCCCCGCGGGCAGCCGCGCCTCGGGCGCGCCCTCGCCGGCGTACCCGGCGAGCGGCATGCGCAACTGGCGCAGCTCGCGGAAGAGGGTGAGGCCGAGCAACTGCGCCAGGTGCCGGGCCGCGGGACCGCCGCCGTGGGCCCACAGCCGCATCCGCTGGCCGGACTCGGTGAGCAGCGCGCGCCCCAGCGCCCGGCCATGGCCGCGGCGGCGGTACGCGGGGTGGACGACCAGTTCCGCGGCGGGCGGCTCGACGGGGTCGGTCTCCTCCAGTTGCGCGTAGCCGGCCGGCTCCGTGCCCTCGTGGAGGAGGAGGTGCTTGACGCCGTCGCGGTGACCTCTTCGGAGGGTGAGCCGGCCCTGCTCGGAGACGGCCTGCCGGCCGTCGGTTTCGGCGGCGGCGTCGATGATGCCGAGCACGGCGTGGGACTGGGACGGCGTGAGCTCGTCGAGCACGTCGATGCGCCTGCCGCGCGGCTTCCCCGTGTCGGTCGTACCGGACTCCGTCATGGAGAAAGCCTAAGGCCAGCCGAACGTCCGACAGGCTTGGGGAATCGTTCAGTGTTTGTTGGGGACGTGCTACGCGCGTCGACCCTATGCTGCCGAGCGGTGTTTCCGCGTCGCGCCGAGGGGGCGTTCATGGTGAGGTCTCGAAGAGCACAGCGGGCAGGCTGGGTTCGTACGACAGGCGGTACGGGACGAAGGGGGCGCCGGGCGGCGGCAGCCGGGGCCGCGCTCGCGGTGGCCGGGAGCCTCTTCGCCGCCGCGCAGCCGGCGGGCGCGGACGGCACGGACCGGCCGGACCGGGACCACGGCTACGGCCGCACGGTCGACGTCCAACTGCTGTCCTTCAACGACTTCCACGGCAACCTCGAACCCCCGCAGGGCTCCTCGGGGCAGGTCACGGAGCTCCAGCCGGACGGCTCGAAGAAGACCATCGCCGCCGGCGGCGTCGAGTACCTCGCCTCCTCCCTGCGCGACGCCCGCGCGGGCAACCCGTACTCCGTCACCGCCGCCGCCGGCGACCTCGTCGGCGCCAGCCCGCTGATCTCCGGCCTCTTCCACGACGAGCCCACCGTCGAGGCCATGAACGGCCTCGGCCTCGACGTCGCGGGCGTCGGCAACCACGAGTTCGACGAGGGCCTCGCCGAGCTGCGGCGCCTGGCGGACGGCGGCTGCCACCCCGAGGACGGCTGCTACACCGACGGCCGCACCTACGAGGGCGCCGACTTCCCCTACCTCGCCGCCAACGTCACCGACGAGAAGACCGGCGAGCCGGTCCTCGACCCGGTGTACGTCTGGAAGAAAAAGGGCGTGAAGATCGGCTTCATCGGCGTGACGCTGGAGGGCACCCCCGACATCGTCTCGGCCGAGGGCATCAAGGGCCTGGAGTTCCACGACGAGATCGAGACGCTCGACACGTACGCGAAGCAACTGCGCAGCCAGGGCGTGGAGTCCATCGTCGCGCTCGTCCACGAGGGCGGCTTCCCCGCGGCCTCGGCGGGCGGCGCGTACAACTACGACTGCGACACCCCCGGCCCGGGCGCCGGCATCTCGGGGCCGGTCGCCGAGATCGCCAAGGGGACGACGGCGAGCGTCGACGCCTTCGTCACCGGCCACACCCACCAGCCGTACGCCTGCACCATCCCCGACCCGGAGGGCAAGCCGCGCAGCGTCACCTCCGCGTCGTCCTTCGGCCGCCTCTACACCGACACCACGCTGACGTACGACCGCCGCAGCGGCGACATCGTCCGCACCGCGACCAGGCTGCCGCACGCCCGGAACCACGTGGTCGACCGCGAGCAGCCGAAGGCGCCGGACATGACCTCGCTGGTCGAGGAGTGGAACGCGCTCGCCGCGCCGATCGCGGCCAAGCCCGTCGGCTACATCTCCGGCGACGTCCCGCGCGCCGGCACCGAGTCCCCGCTCGGCGACCTCATCGCCGACGCGCAGCTCGCCCACGCCGAGACCCTCGACGAGGGCGCGCAACTGGCGCTGATGAACCCCGGCGGGATCCGCGCGGACCTCACGTACGCGGCGTCCGGCGGCGAGGGCGACGGGGTCGTCACGTACGGCGAGGGCTTCACGGTCCAGCCGTTCTCGAACACCGTGAACCTGACCAGCCTCACCGGCGAGCAGCTTCTCCAGGTGCTCCGCGAGCAGGTCAGCGGCGCCAACGAGGCGTCGCCGAAGGTCCTGCAGCCGTCCGCCGGGCTGACCTACACCCTGGACCTCACGAAGTCCGGCGCCGACCGCGTCGTCGCCGACTCGGTCCGGCTCGACGGGCAGCCGCTGGACCCGGCGGCCACGTACCGGGTCGCCGTCAACTCCTTCCTCGCTGGCGGCGGCGACGGCTTCCCCACCCTCGCCGAGGGCACGGACCCGCTGGTCGGCGGGGACGACCTGGCGGCCCTGGAGAGCTACCTGACCGCGAACTCCAGCGCGGAGGGGCCGCTGGCGCCGCCGGCCGCCGACCGGATCACGGTGGTGGGGCAGTAGCAGCCCTCCGGGCTGAGCGACGGGGTGAGCGGCGGGGCCGTCGGAACGGCTGCGCCGCTCACCCCCTTCTGCTGTGATGGTCCCCCGGCGCAGCCCCCTCCCGGCAGGATGGTCACGATGAGCAGCAGCGAGGACGCCGCACCTCCGGTGGTCGACCCCACCGTGCCGCACGCGGCACGGATCTGGAACTACTGGATGGGCGGCAAGGACAACTACGAGTCGGACGTCGCCGCGGGCGACGCGGTGGCGCAGGTGTACCCGGACATCGTCACCATGGCCCGGGAGTCCCGCCGGTTCCTCATACGCGTCGTGTCCCACCTGGCGCGGGAGGTGGGGATCCGGCAGTTCCTGGACATCGGCACCGGCCTGCCCACGATGCAGAACACCCACGAGGTGGCGCAGCGGATCGCGCCCGAGTCCCGCATCGTGTACGTCGACAACGACCCGCTGGTGCTGACGCACGCCCGCGCCCTGCTGGTCAACACCAGCGCCGAGGGCGCGACCTCCTACGTGCACGCCGACTACCACGACCCGGAGCGGATCCTCGCCGGCGCGGCGGACACCCTGGACCTCACCGAGCCGGTGACGGTGATGTTCATGGGCGTGCTGGGCTACGAGCCGGAGCTGACCGAGCTGCGCCGCATCGTGGGCCGGGTCCTGGCGGCCCTGCCGTCGGGCAGCCACCTGGTGATGTGGGACGGCACCGACACGGGCGAGGCCGTCGTCGAGGGCGGCGAGAAGCTCATCGAGGCCGGCGGCGTCCCGTACCACCTGCGCGGCCCGGACGAGCTGGGCCGGTGCTTCGAGGGGCTGGAGCTGGTGGAACCGGGCATGGTGCCGATCACGCTCTGGCGGCCGGAAGAGCCGGCGGCGGGCGCGGGGGCGGCGGACGCGGCGGGCGCGGACGCGCCCCGGCCGATCGACGCGTACGGCGCGGTGGGGCGCAAGCCGTAGCGCGGCGGGCCGCCCGGCGGCGGGCCGCCGCGCCGTCCGGACCGGCGGGGACGTGGACGGGCCCTGGAACGGGCCCTAGAAGTGGAAGACGTTCCCGCCGGTCGCGAGGTCCGCCGTGCAGGGGTTGGGGAAGACCTCGGAGACGTAGTCGACGGTCTTGCCGCGCCAGGTGCCGGTGGCGCGCAGCTCGACCGGCTCGTACTGCATCGTGCACGCGCCCTGCTTGTCGGTCAGGTCCTCGAACCGTCCGTCGACCTTCGCCAGGTCCGTGCAGGCCGACTCCGCCGCGGGGTGCGTGCCGCCGACGGGTTCGCAGTTCAGGTACGTGAAGCCGCCCTTGGCGCGATCGGCGACGTACTGCGTCGTCAGCCGCAGGTGCGTGGCGTCGAACGGCTCGGGCAGCGGGCGCTCGGCGGAGGCGGTGGAGGCGGCGGTCAGCGGCAGCAGCACGGCGGCGGCGGTGGCGGCCAGGACGGCGGCGAGGGGCCGGACGGTCATGGGGGGTTTCTCCTCGGCGGGCGTGGGCGTACGGCGTCTGGCAGTCAGAGATACCCCAGTCGGTCAGCAGCGCGCGGCACCGTCACCCGAAGGAGGCATGTCCTTCGATTCCGTTGCCCTGCCCCGTACGGGTGCCGTCGCCGGTGACGCGGCTCCGCGCCCACTGCGCCGAACGGCCCCGCGCCGAACGGCCCCGCGCCCGCCTCCTGTCCAGGCCGAACGCCCGCGCCCGGGCTACCCCGGCCGCCCCGGCTCCCGCCCCCGGATCGCGGCTAAGGACCCCGGCGGCGGCTCCGGCGCCCCCGGCAGCCGCAGCAGCGCCTCCGTCCCGCCGCCGGCCGCCGGCCGCAGCTCCACGGTGCCGCCGGCCTGCTGGACCGTACGGGCCACGATCGAAAGACCGAGCCCGCTGCCCGGCCGGCTGCGCGCGGACGGCGAGCGCCAGAACCGCTCGAAGACGTGCGGCAGCTCCGCCTCCGGGATGCCGGGGCCGTGGTCGCGCACCCGCAGCAGCCCGTCGCCGCCGAGCCGGACCCCGACCCGACCGCCGGCGGGCGAGAACTTCACGGCGTTGTCGAGCACGTTGACCACGGCCCGCTCCAGCGCCGCGGGCTCGGCCCGGACGAACCAGGGCGCCAGCTCCGCCTCGATCCGCACCTCCGGCGCCCGCAGCCGCACCCGCCGCACCGCCCGCTCGGCGATCCCGTCCAGCGCGACGACTTCGAGCTGCGCCCGGTCCGGCGCCGCGTCGGGCCGGGACAGCTCCTGGAGGTCGCCGATGAGCGCGGCCAGCTCGGTCATCTGCGCGGTGACGGACTCCAGCAGCTCCCTGCGCTGCCGCGGCGGCAGCTCGCGGCCGGACTCCTCGCTGCGGGCGAGCAGCTCGATGTTCGTACGCAGCGAGGTCAGCGGCGTCCGCAGCTCGTGCCCGGCGTCGGCGATGAGCTGCTGCTGCCGCTCCTGGGAGGTGGCGAGGGCGGCGGTCATGGCGTTGAAGGAGCGGGACAGCCGGGCGATCTCGTCGTCGCCCTCGACGGGGATCTCGACGGCGAGGTCCTCGGTACGGGCGATGTGCTCGACGGTGTGCGTCAGCCGCTCCACGGGGCGCAGGCCCGCGCGGGCGAGCGCCACCCCGGCGACGCCGGAGGCGACGACGCCGCCGGCGGCGAGCAGAGTGAGGACGAGGGCGAGGGTGTCGAGAGGGTCGGTGACCTCGCTGAGGGGACGGCCGACGGTATAGGCGACGCCCGGGACCCGGGGCCAGGGGCGCGTGAGCACGCGGTACTCGGTGCCGTCGTCGGCAGTCGTGTCGTGGGCCGCCCAGTCCAGCTCTCCGCCGGCGACCCGGGTGTCCTGCCCCCGGACCTCGACGAGCCGTTCGCCGTTCTGGTAGCACCGCTGGCCGTCTTCCAGCACAAGCTGCACCGTCGGGCCGCTCGGCGTGAACGGTCCGGTGGCGTCCGGCACCGACTGGCGGCACTGGAGCCTGCCGTTCTCGATCTGGATCCCGGACGCCGGCTCCGTCTTGGTCAACTCCTCGTCGAGCGACGACAGGAGCTGCGAGCGCACCAGGAACCACGCCGCCACCGCGCACGCCGCCACCGCCACCGCCACCGCGGCCGCGGTGAGCAGGGCCAGCCGCGAGCGCAGCGGGAGCCGGCCGAAGCGGGAGGTCACCTGCCGCCCGCCCGGCTCTTCCCCTCCGGGGCGCGCAGGACGTAGCCGACGCCGCGCACCGTGTGCACCAGCCGGGGCGCGCCGCCGGCCTCCGTCTTGCGGCGCAGGTACATGACGTACACGTCGAGGGAGTTGGAGCTGGGCTCGAAGTCGAAGCCCCAGACGGCCTTGAGGATCTGCTCGCGCGTGAGCACCTGCCGCGGGTGCTGGAGGAAGAGTTCCAGCAGCGTGAACTCGGTGCGGGTCAGCTCCACCGGCCGGCCGCCGCGGGTGACCTCGCGGGCGGCGAGGTCCATCCGCAGGTCGCCGAACTCCAGCGTCTCGGAGGCGTCGGGCGGCTCCGCGCCGCCGCCGTCGGCGTACGCGCGGCGGCGCAGCAGCGCGCGGATGCGGGCGAAGAGCTCGTCCAGCTCGAACGGCTTGACGAGGTAGTCGTCGGCGCCCGCGTCGAGCCCCGTCACGCGGTCGCCGACGGTGTCGCGGGCGGTGAGCATGAGGATGGGCACCCGGTCGCCGCCGGCCCGCAGCCGGCGGGCGGCGGTCAGCCCGTCCATGCGGGGCATGAGCACGTCGAGGACGACGAGGTCGGGCCGGTACGACACGGCTTTGTCGAGGGCGTCCAGGCCGTCGACGGCGAGTTCGGTCCCGTAGCCCTCGAAGGCGAGGCTGCGCTCCAGCGCCTCGCGCACGGCCGGCTCGTCGTCGACGATCAGGATGCGCTGCTGCTGCTCGGTCACGGCCTCAATTGTTCCTGAGGTCGTCGAGGATGTGCTTGACATCGTTGATGGGGATGGCGAAACCGAGCCCGACGCTGCCCGAGGAGGAGTCCTCCGGCGGGGTGTACATGGCCGAGTTGATGCCGACGATCCGGCCCTGCATGTCGACGAGCGCACCGCCGGAGTTGCCGTGGTTGAGCGAGGCGTCGGTCTGGATGGCCTGGTACGTGGTCGTCTCCGAGCCGAGCTCCCCGTTGTACTGGCCGCCGCCGAAGCCGAACGGCCACTGGCCGCCGCCCCGCGGCTGCTGCTGCTCCGGCTCCTTCTCGACGGTCACGTCGCGGTCGAGCGCGGAGACGATGCCGCTGGTGACGGTGCCGCTCAGGCCCTCGGGCGAGCCGATGGCCACGACCTGGTCGCCGACCTTCAGGGAGTCGGAGTCGCCGAGGACGGCGGGCTTGAGGCCGCTCTTGCCCGACACCTTGACGAGGGCCATGTCGAGGTCGGGGTCGGTGCCGACGACCTCGGCGGACGCGGTGGACCCGTCGCTGAAGGTGACCTGTACCTGCTGGGCGCCGGAGACGACGTGGTTGTTGGTGAGGATCTCGCCGCTCTCGCTGACGACGACCCCGGACCCGGTCGACTGCCCGGCGCTCGAGGACGCCTGGATCTCCACGACGCTGGGGCTCACGGCGGCGGCGACGCCGGCGACGGTGCCGTTGCTCCCGGCGGACACCTGCGTCCCGCTGGCGGCGCCGGCGGCGCTGCTGCTGCTGCTCGTACCGGACGAATCGGTCAGCTCCCCGACGAGCGCGGCGCTGCCGCCCCCGACGATGGCGGCGACGAGCGCCGCGGCGGCGAGCAGCCCGAGGGGGCCCTTGGCCCGGCGGCGCCGCGGTGGCCCCGCGGGGGGCGGCGGCGGGGCGCCGAACCCGGCGAACCCGCCGTGCGCGCCCTGCCCGCCGGCGAGGGTCTGGGGGTGGCCCGCGGCGGCCCCGTCGGCGGCCTGGATGCTGGTGCTGTACGTGTGCTCCGTCATGTCCCCGACGATCCCCGGGGATTCTGAGAGACGTCTGAGACAGATGTAAGAAGTGGAGTAAAACCGCGTTTGCCCGATATAAAGCCGGAGCCTGCGACCTCAGCGGCCGGCTTGTGCCGGGCCCTCTGCCGTGCTGACGTTCCAGTGCCCGACGAGATCGACATACAAGGCCGAGGCTGCGAGCAGTTGCTCATGAGTGCCGGCATGGGAGCGGGGACCGTCCAGTACGAGTACGCGGTCGGCGCGCAGCGCGGAACTCAGCCGGTGGGCGACGACGATCAGCGTGCCGGGCCGGCGCCGGAAAGCGTGCTCCGCACGCGCTTCGGCCGCGGGGTCGAGGTGGCACGTGGCTTCGTCCAGAATCGTGATCCGTGCCGGTCCCGCGTAGACGCGGGCGAGGGCGAGGAGCTGCCGTTCCCCCTGGGAGAGGGCCGCCGGGTCGACGGGGGCGTCGAGGCCGCCGAGCCTGCGGACCAGGTCCGCGGCCCCGACCTCCCGGACGGCCCGGCGCAGGGCGGCGTCTTCGGCGTCCTCGCCGTTTTCGGTGGCCTCGCCGCCTTCGGCGCCGGCTCCGTCCGGGCGCAGATAGTTCAGGTTGCACCGGACGCTGCCGGAGAACACGTATGCCTCCTGCGGCATCAGCGCGACGAGCGCCGCACGCTGTCGCCTGGACAGCGTGTCCGGTGGCAGTCCGCCCACGTGGATCCTGCCACGTGCGGGCCCGAGCCCTCCGGACAACAGCTCCGCCAGCGTCGACTTGCCGATTCCGCTGGGCCCGACGACCGCGAGGTGGCTGCCGTCCCGGATGGTCAGGCTCAGGTCGTGGATGACCGGTTCGGCGTCGGCCCCGTAGGCGTAGCCGACGCCTTCCAGGTGCAGCTCGCCGCCGCCGGGGGCGGGCGGCTCCGGCGACGCGGGCGGCTCCGGGCCGGGGTGGGCGTCGGCCAGCCGCCGCAGGGTGACGGCCAGTTGGAGGCCGGAGCCGCCGAGGACGTCGGTGAGCATGCGCATGGCCGGCTCGATGTTCACGCCGAGGTACGTGATCGCGCCAAGGACCGTGCCGGCGGAGACACCGTCGTCCAGGAGCCCCGGCGTGGCCAGAAGGACGAACAGCAGCGGCAGATAGGTGCCGGCGGCGACGATGAGGCTGCGGACGGCCGTGGCGGCGGCCAGCCGTAGCTGCGCCGCGCGCTCCTCCCGCAGCGTGACGGTGACGTCGTCGACCACCCGGTGCCGCGCACGGAAGGCGGTGATGTCGCGCCCGCCGGCCAGCGCGTCACCGATGGCGCCGGCGGTGGCCTCGTTCCGTTCGATCGCCTCCCGCTGGCGGCGCACCAGGGTGACCAGCAGAAGCCCGAACAGCGCGACGGAGGCCAGAAGGGGCGGGAGCACGAGCCACAGGATCCGGGGGTCGAGCGCCGCGAGGCCGAGGGCGGTCGCGCCGACGGTGAACGCGAACCGGCGCAGCCCGTTGAGCATCGCGGCGCTGGTCCGGCGCACGGTCTCGACCTGCTGGGAGACCTGCGAGACGGACGCGCCGTCCGGGATCCGGCCCCGGCCCGGGCCCCGGACCGAGCCTGTTCGCACGGCACCGTCCACGACGCCGCGCAGCAGGTCGTCCCGGAGCGGCTCGACGAGGGAGCCGACGGCGGGGAAGGTGAAGCGGGACGCGAGCGCGCCCGCGCCGTACGCGGCCAACAGCGCCGCCAGCCACGCCAGGCCGGTCACCGCGCTGCCACTGAGGAAGCCGTCGTCGACGGCGCGGGTCACCAGCAGGCCGGAGAGCGTCGTGGGCAGCGCCTCCAGCACGGACCACGCGGCCAGCGTCCCGAGCCGGCCGCGCCGCCGCCGCAGGCCGCGGCCGATGAGCCGCCAGCCGGGCGGATCGGGGGCGGGGGACTCACCGGGCATGGCTCAACCTCCGCTCTCGCTGGTTCACCGGCCGGAACAGTGCCTGGTAGTCCGGGTCGTGCCACAGTTCGCCGTGGGGCGCGAGCCCGCGGACGCATCCCTCGTCGACCCAGGCGACGAGGTCGGCGTGGGCGGCGGTGGAGATGCGGTGGGCCAGGACGAGTTGGGTGGTGTGTCCCAGGGCGCCGTTGAGCACCTCGGTGATCTGCATCTCGGTCACGGTGTCCAGGCTGGAAGTGGCGTCGTCGAGAACGAGCAGGCGGCCACCGTGCGCCAGGGCGCGTGCCAGCCCGATCCGCTGGAGTTCTCCTCCCGACAGCGGCGCCCGGCCGGCGGGGGTGTCGTATCCCGCGGGCAGTCGCCGGATGAATGCGTCAGCGCGGGCGGCAGCCGCGGCATCCCGGATCTGCCCGTCGGTCAGCCCCGGGGTGCCGAAGCCGATGGCCTCGCGGAGACTGGCCCCGAGGAACGTGGGGCGCTCGAACGCCCATCCGACCGCGGCGCGCAGCGCCGATGCGCTCAGCTCCGCCAAGGGCACTCCGTCGAGGGTCACGTCACCGCGGTCGGGCTCGATGAGCCGGCCGGCGACCGCGGCCAAGGTGGACTTCCCCGCCCCGGAGCGCCCGACGACGGCGACGGTGCTGCCGCCGGGTACGGTCAGGTCGACATCCTGCAGCAGCGGACCTCCCGGCCCGTGGACGGTGACCGAGCGGAGCGTCAGCGTCCCCGGACCCTCGGGCAGGTCGCGGTCGCCCTGCCGCAGCGGGGGGAGCGCGGCCGGCCCGGCGAGCCGCCGGGCTCCGGCGCGGGCGCGGGCCAGCGCCATGAAGGCGTCGGCCTGCCGCAGCAGTCCCAGCGCCATACCGGTGTACGTGACGGACGCGACGAGTTGTCCGGGCGTGATCCGGTCGCCGATCAGCGCGTGTCCGGCGGCACCGAGGACGGCGACCTGCATCGCCGCCATGACCAGGGTGGTGTGGGCGTTCATCCGGCCCTGGAGTCGCCAGGACTCCCGCCCGATACGGTGCAGTTCCGGCATGTCGGCCAGGATGCGGCCCGCCTCGCGCCGCTCGGTCCCCGCGGCGCGGACGGTGCGGATGCCGGTGAGGACCTCGAGCAACCGGCCGGATATCCGGCCCTGCACCGCGAGGTAGTCGGTGAGCAGCGGTGAGATGCGGCGGACGAACGCACCGATCAGTACGGCGGCCACCGGGAGGCCGGCGAGGAAGATCAGCGCCAGCCGGATCTCGATCAGGCCGAGCGCCACCAGCGCACCACCCGAGACAAGCAGGGACGAGAGCCAGGAGCCGAGGAGGGGAACGGCCGACGCGGTCTCGGCGGCGTTCGTCAGCAGGCGGGTCGTGAGGTCGCCGTGGGAGTGGGCGTCCCGGTCGTTCACGCCCAGCGACAGCAGGTGGGAGAGCATTCCGCGGCGGAGGTGGAGGGTGGCGGTGGCCGTGCACCAGGGGGTGAGGAGCACGACGGCAGCCTCGGACAGCGCCAGCAGGGCCGCCAGTCCGGCCAGGGCGTACGTGGCGCCGGTGCCGGACCCGGTGAGGCGCTCGTCCACGGCCGCGGCCAGCAGGGCGGGGAGCAGCAGTGCGCCGCCGGCTCCCACCAGCTCGGCCAGCAGCAGCAGGGTGTTCCACCCCCATGCCCGCCGCACGGTGTGGGCCAGCAGCCGGTCGGCGTCCGACAGGCTCATGCGTCTCCCTTCGTCACGATGAGAGAGCGCGGGCTCCGGGGGAAGAAGCCCCGGAGCCCGCTCTGTTCTTTCAGCCGCTCAGAGGCAGGCGAAGACGCTGGCAGTGCTGGTGGCAATGCAGGTCGAGGTGCTGAGCGCGCTGGGGGTCCGCGACGCGGGGTCGTCCTGCGCATCCGGGCCGTCGACCGCGGATGCCTGGAGTTCGAGTACAAAGGCCATGAAGGGGTCCCTTCCGGGGTGAGTCGTGGTCTTCAGCAGAAGGCGTAGCTACCGGTGCTCACGCAGGTGAAAGCGCTGAGTGTGCTCCCACTGCGGACCAGGTCGTGGGCGTCCTCGCCGGCCGGCCCGGCCGTCTGGACCCCCTGCAACTGAAGGATGAACTGCACGGTTTTCTCCTCTCGAATACGGCGAGCAGGACCCTGCGTCAGCAGAGCACCGCCGACGCGCCGCTGAAGCAGAGCGAGGGGCTGAGGGTGCTCGGGGCGGCCGGCGCGTCATTGCCCGCCGTCGCGTCGACCTCGTTGGCCTGCAGGCCGAGAACGAACTGCATGATCTCTCTCCTTACTTGGTTGTTTCCTGAGTTTTCCTGCTTTCCCTTCAGCGCCCGGGTTCGCCCTCGGCGAGGGAGAAGGGCTTGAGGAAGGGAAGAATCTCCCGGGAGTCGTCGCGGATCGTGTGCAGGGCGTGCAGCACACCCGCGCTTCCGGTCCCGAAGTCCATGGACAGCCGCATGAGCTGGTCGCCGGGGATCGCGACGTCGCCGCGGAGTCCCACCATGTGCATCCGCAGCCAGTCGCGCTTGATGGCGATCCGCCGGTCGATCTCCCGGGTGTCGGTGTCGAATTCGCGGAGGTGGTGGAGAAAGCCCATCTGGCCGGCCGTCCCGTTGAAGACCATCGGGCAGATGTGGAACTCCGGATACGCCACGCGGCGGATGCGGTTGAGGGCGATCCGCAGCTCCTCGTCGTCCCGGTACCGCAGCAGCTCACTGAGTACGAGGCCGATGCCCGCGCTGCCGGTGCCGATGTACGGCATGCTGCGCCAGCCCTCGTCCACATAGAGGACGTCCTGCTCCTCGACGTGGACACAGCAGTCCAGGTCGTACCGCAGGGCACGCTCGGCCAGGTCCAGGTAGGTGCTCTCGCCGGTCTCCTCGAAGAGCCGGACGAACAGCAGCGCCGTGCCCGAGGTGCCGTGCAGCAGGCCCGCCCGGCGGCGCCGCCCGCGCTCGTCCTCCGGCTGCGGCGGCTGGACGGCGAGCCGCTCCGCGAGCCGCTCTGCCCCGTCGACGGCCGCCTGGCGCAGCTCCCGGTCGCCCAGCCGCCGGGCGAAGAAGAGCTGGTTGAGCGCGACACCGCTGCGCCCGGTCAGCAGCTCGTCGGCCAGCGAGACGTCGCCCGCCTGAGCGGCGAGTTCCAGGACTTCGAGCGCGGCGTCGCGCCGGCCGATCTCCTCGAAGGCGTAGGCGATGCCGTGCAGGCCGTCGTAGAAGCCGAGACGGTGCGGAGCGGTGTGGTCGCGTACGCGGTCGAGCAGCCACCGCTCATACCGCTCCTCGCGCCCGTGGCCGCCGAAGGCCAGCGCGTAGAGGACACCGGCCGCGCCGTAGCCGAAGCCGAGGCCGGTGAGGGAGAACTGCTCGACGTCGCCGGGGAAGAGCCGGTCGGTGCGGTCGGGCGTGGCGCTGTCCCAGACGGCCCGCGCCATGGACGCCTCGATCCGCGGCCAGTCGATCTCCGGACCGTCGGGCTCCCGCTCGCCGGGCTCCTGCTCGCCGGCGCCGGCGATCAGCGCGGCGGTCCGTGCCATCTGCTCCGCGGTGCCCGCCCAGTCACAGGGCCCGAGGTCGAGCTGCCGGAGCACGGTCGCGCCCCAGCCGGCCGGCACCGGGAAGCGCTCCTCGATGACGTCGACCAGCATCCGGGCCTTGGTGCTGTCCAACGAGAAGAGCGTGGTGAGCGGAAGGAAGAGGGAGATCTTGATACAGCCCAGCGCGAAGAGGTCGGCGGCGACGCTGTCCCGGCGGTCGGGCGGCACGTAGCCGGGGGCGCCCATGCCGATGCGCTGCTCCTCGCCGGCGATGGTCGCCAGCTCGAAGTCGACGAGGCGCACGGCGCCGTCCTCGGTGACCATGATGTTGTTCGGGTGCAGGTCGCCGAAGGCGACGCCCCTGCTGTGCAGGTCCGCGACGACGGCGTCGATCTGGTCGGCCATGTCCACCGCCCATATCGTGTACTCGGCGACCGTCTCCTCACTCGGGTCGGTCCTGATGAGGGGGTTCTCGGCAACCAGACGCTTGTTGAGCGTGGTTCCCTCGACGTGCTCCTGCACCAGGAAGTGGTGCTCCCAGAGCGTGAAGTAGTCGTAGCAGTTCACGGTGGCGTCCAGATCGGCGAGCCTGGTCAGGAAGTCGTGCTCGCGCCCGAGCCGGGCCACCGAGTCGCGGCCGAGCTGGTCGAGCCCGGCGTTGGGGCGCGCCTCCTTCAGCACGACCTTGCGGCCCGTCGACTTCTGCGTGGCCAGATAGACGCCGCCGCCGTTGGAGAAGTGGAGGGCGGATTCGATCTCGTAGTCGAACCCGGGCGGTGGCGCGTTGTCCTCCCGCGCGTGCAGATGCTCGCGCAGGAAGGCCGGCGGCTCGACCCAGTCGGGAACGGTGAAGACGGGATCCCGACGATCGACCTCGGGCGTCCCGTCCGGCCCCTCGATCGCGGGGACGGGCTCGCCGAACTCGTTGCGCGTATACCACTCCACGAATCCGCCGTAGCGCAGATAAAGCGGACCGTCCTGCCAGCGCAGGTCGCTGAGGATGTACGCGCCCCCCATGCCCTGGAGCTTCGGGTCGAGATCCCGCAGCAATTCCTCACACTGCTCGTCTGAGGCCGGGTATATCGTGATGAACTTTCCGCTGCCGCCACGGTCGGCGTACTTCAGATTGCGTCTGACGAACGCGGTCCTGTTGACCAGGAACTTGAAGGATATCTGCTTGTCCAGGCAGTAGCCCGACGTGACGTCCAGGACCTCCTGGGCGTTTTCCAGGCGCGCCGACACGTGAATCTTCCAGCCCTGCTTGCGAAGCGGGAACGCCTCGCAGAGGTAGTTGAACCACGGCCCCTTCCGGAGGGTCCGCCAGCCATGAGGAACGGGTTTCACCGCCTGCTGGTATGCGCCATCCTCCGTAGCTCTCCCATCAGGCTCGTCATAGAAATTCCGGTCGGCGAGGCAGTACTCGATGTAGTTCAGTTTCATTCCTCGGCCCCCTCGGTCCCGATCCCCAAATCCCGTCCTCATCCGTTCTCGTTCCAGCGTGCCTGGACGGTCGGGAAGCGTCATTGACGGCAAGTGGACTGTTCATTGACCGAGGCTCTACAGGTACGGATCGCCGAGAGCGCAAGCGTGTGCACCCCGGTCAAGCGGCCTGAAGCACGGGACTCAACGCCTGGGAACGACGGGTCGGCACCGCACCGGCCGGGCTGCGCAGCCCGGCCGAGCGCGACATCGCCGAGCTGAACGCCGGCGTGGTCGGTTGACCCGGACGCTACGCCTGACTCAGGGCCCGGCGGCGGTATTCCCCCGGCGTGACGCCGTAGGTGGAGCGGAAGGTGCGGACGAAGACCGCTGGTTCGACGAATCCCACGCGGGCCCCGACGCGGTGGATGGGCAGGTGGCCAAGGGCGGAGTCGGCCAGGTCGCTGCGGGCGCGTTCGAGGCGCTGGTGGCGGATCCATCCGGAGACGGTGTCGCCTTCCACCTGGAAGAGGCGGTGCAGGTAGCTGACCGAGATGTGGTGTGCGGCGGCGATGAGGGGCGGGGCCAGCTCGGGGTCGTGGAGGCGGCGGTGGATGAACGCGCGGATGCGCCGTGTCAGCACCTGGGCGCGGTTTTCAGGAGGATGCTCGTCCTGGGCGTCCAGGTGGTGCACCAGCGTCGCGGACGTGAGATCGGTGACAGCCCTCCCCAATCGCAGGCCGTCATGCTCCCGGAAGGTGTCGGACTCCTCCGCCAGAGTGCTCAGGAACCGCGCCAGCAGAGCGCCCACACCCGCCTTCCCGGAAATCCGCCCTGCCAGTGTCAAGGCGCTTTGATCCGTCTGCAGGGAAAGCGTGTTCTTCGGGATCTCAAGACAGATCGCCTTCGTGACACTGTCGGCCTCCACGACACAGTCCCAGGGAATCGACGTGTCGATGATGCACATCTCGCCTGGGACGATCGGCGTCTCACGTCCATCCTGACGGATCCCGATGGCGCCCTTCAAGGAAAGGACTAACCGGAAGAGTTCGGGATCGGCCGGCACAGTCAGCCCGCACGTGCTTTTTTCTCGCTTCATCCGCAGTGTCATCAGCCAGATCCGTGCGGCACCGATCTCTATTATCCGCGCTTCCTGCCGCAGATCCTCGTTCCCCTTGCACGTCACACTCATGCGGCGAGCGGTAAAATCGTCATCCCCGACATGCCGCTGGTCCGGAACTTCTTATTTCCGAGCAAGCTTTCCCGCCTTCCTTTGCGCTGGACTGTGGGATGGTCCTGGTCAATTGACCACCCGTTCTTTGCACAGCACATCGGAGACCATAACGACACTCGCTGGGACGAAACCTTGACGGGATCTAACCCGGCGGGCGCGGAACTGCACATCGGCCTGGCATCGCTGGCGGCGTTCCGTACGAAGGCGCGCCGGGTTCTGACGTACGGGCTCCTGCATTCGGCCCTGGCCGCAGGCCGGCCCCGAGCCGACGTCCCGTACCGCTACGCGCAGCCGCAGGAGCGGCGGACGACCAGGTGCGACGGGAACTGCTTCAGGCGTTCCCGGCGGGTGGCCAGGGGGGTTTCGTCCAGGACCAGGTCCACCGCCGCGCGGGCCATCGCCGGCCGGTCCGAGGCGACCGTCGTCAGGGGCGGGTCCGTGAGGCCCGCCTCCTTGACGTTGTCGAACGCCGCCACCGCGAGTTCGCCGGGGACGTCGATGCGCAGCTCGCGGGCCGCGCGCAGGAGGCCGATGGCCTGGTCGTCGGTGGCGCAGAAGATGGCCGGGGGCCTGTCGGGTCCCGCGAGGAGTTTGAGGCCGACCTGGTAGGCGTCGTAGCGGTTGTACGGGGACTGGAAGAGACGGCCCTCCGTCGGCCGGCCCGCCGCCCGCATCGCGAGGCGCCAGCCCTCCACGTGGTCCGTGACCGGGTCGCCCGTGGTCGGGGTGGTCTCGACGCCGCCCAGGCAGGCCACGTACGCGTGGCCGTGCTCCAGCAGGTGGCTCGTCGCCAGCCGCGCGCCGCCGACGTCGTCCGTGACGACGACCAGGTCCTCCGGCTGGTCCCGGCGCTCGTGCATGAGCACCACCCGCGCGTCCCACGCGTCGATCTCCGCCGCCGCGGCCGGGCTCGGGCCCTGGCTGACGAGGATCAGGCCGGAGACGCGCATGCCGAGGAAGGCCCGCAGATAGTGGACCTCGCGGTCGTCGAGATAGTCGGAGTTGCCGACGAGGACCATCTTTCCGCGCTCGGACGCCGCCTGCTCCACCGCGTGCGCCATCTCGCCGAAGAACGGCTGCCGCGCGTCCGGGATGATCATGCCGATGAGGTCCGTACGCCGCGAGGCCATGGCCTGGGCCACGCGGTCCGGGCGGTAGCCCAACTCCTTTATCGCCGTGAGCACCCGCTCCCGGGTGGCCGGGGCGACCGGCCGGGGTCCGTTGTTGATGACGTAGCTCACGACCGCGGTCGAGGTCCCCGCCAGTCGTGCCACGTCGTCCCGCGTCACCTTGGCCACGGCGCAAGTCTACGCGTGATGACTCGCCGCACTACCCCGCCCCGTACAGCCCCGGCCACGGGCCCGGGACCCGCTAAGCCCGGTGGCGTGCCTCCTGCGCCGCGCCGCTCTGCTCCTGCCTCTCGGCGTGCTTCTCGGCCTTCTTCTCCGCCTTGTCCGGCACCACGAAGCGGTAACCCACGTTGCGTACCGTGCCGATCAGCGACTCGTGCTCGGGGCCGAGCTTCGCCCGCAGCCGCCGCACGTGGACGTCCACGGTGCGGGTGCCGCCGAAGTAGTCGTACCCCCAGACCTCCTGCAGCAACTGGGCCCGGGTGAACACCCGCCCCGGATGCTGCGCGAGGTACTTCAGCAGCTCGAACTCCTTGAAGGTCAGGTCCAGCACCCGCCCCTTGAGCTTCGCGCTGTACGTGGCCTCGTCCACCGTCAGGTCGCCGTTGCGGATCTCGGTGGGGCTGTCGTCCGCGGGCAGTTGCTGCCGGCCCAGCGCCAGCCGCAGCCGCGCCTCCACCTCGGCCGGTCCCGCGGTGTCCAGCAGGACGTCGTCCACGCCCCACTCGGCGGTGACGGCGGCCAGCCCGCCCTCGGTCACGACGAGGATCAGCGGACAGCCGGGGCCCGTGGAGTGCAGCAACTGACACAGGCTGCGCACCTGCGGCAGGTCGCGGCGGCCGTCGACGAGGATGACGTCGGCGCCGGGGGTGTCGATCAGCGCGGGACCCTCGGCGGGGGCCACCCGGACGTTGTGGAGCAGCAGGCCGAGCGCGGGGAGCACCTCGGCGGAGGGCTGCAGGGCGTTGGTCAGAAGCAGCAGGGAACTCACGGGCGCACCTCCCGGTGCGCGGCGGTGGCGGCGCTCGCGCTCGCGTCGGTCGTCGGGGTCTCGGCTCTGCCTCTGCGTTTGCCCATGTGGTCGGCCTCCTCAGAAGGTGGCATGAAAGCACGAAAGGACCCGGGGGCAACCTTGCCCGGGTCCTTCAGACGTCAGAATAGCCCACATGAGCTCCATTCCCATGGCCTCGTCCGGCTCGCGAGACACCGTACCCGGTCCCGCCGCCCCCGCCCAGCCGGGTTCTCGCACGGCACTCCTGCGGGCCGCGGACGGCGTGCCGATCGAGGCCGCGTACGTCCCGGGGCCCGGCCCCGGCGCCCCCGCGATCGTCGTCGCGCACGGTTTCACGGGCGCACTGGAGCGGCCGGCGATCCGGCGGGCGGCGGCGGTGTTCGCGCAGCGTGCGGGGGTGGTCACGTTCTCGTTCCGCGGGCACGGCGGCTCGGGCGGGCGGTCGACGGTCGGGGACCGGGAGGTGCTGGACCTGGCGGCGGCGGTGGCGTGGGCACGGTCGCTGGGGCACGGGCGGGTGGCCACGGTGGGGTTCTCGATGGGCGGCTCGGTGGTGCTGCGACACGGCGCGCTGTATCGCGGGGGAGCGCGGGGGGACGGACGGGAGCGCGGGGGGCGCGAGGGGCGCACGGGGGCGTACGGGAACGCCGTCGCGGGGCGCGGTGCGGGTGCCGGGGGGTGGGGCACGGAGGGTCCGGGGGCAGACGGTCCGGCGCTCGGCCTGGGGGCGGACGGTCCGGGGGCAGACGGTCCGGTGGCCCTCGGCTCGGGCACGGACGGCTCGGTGGCGCTCGGCGCCGACGCGCTCGGCGCCGGCGCGGTCCCCACGGGCACGGTCCCGTACGCGGACGCCGTCGTGTCCGTCAGCTCCCCGGCCCGCTGGTACTACCGCGGCACGGCGCCGATGCGGCGGCTGCACTGGGTGGTGGAGCGCCGTACGGGCCGCGCGGTCTCCCGGCTCGTCCTGAAGACCCGCATCCACCACCGCCGCTGGAACCCCGTACCGCTCTCCCCCACCGCGGCGGTCCCCCTGATCGCCCCGGCCCCGCTGCTGATCGTCCACGGCACCCAGGACGGCTACTTCCCCCTGGACCACCCCCACGCCCTCGCCGCCGCGGCGGAGCCGGGCGGGGCGGAACTGTGGCTGGAGGAGGACTTCGGCCACGCGGAGAACGCGGCGAGCGACGGGTTGCTGGAGCGGATCGCCACGTGGGCGGCGGAGGCCGTCAGCGGATGTAGTCCTTGAGTTCCTCGGTGTCGAGTTCGATCCCCACCGGCTTGGGGAGGGCGAGTTTCTCGCCGAACTTCGCCGTGCGTGTGAGGTGGTAGCCCTCCGATGACGGCTCACTGTACGCGGTGAGAGTGCACGCATCCCGGTCGATCAGCAGGAACACCGGAATGCCGGCGGCCGCGTACGCGGCAGGCTTGTCCTGACGGTCCCGCCGGTTGGTGTCCGAGTCGTACGAGGTCACCTCGACGACCATCGCGAGGGGCGCGGGATCGGCCCAGTCGCCCTGGCCGGTGAAGCTGCGTTTCGGCGCGAACGCAAGGTCCGGCTTTGCGCGGCCGGTGCGGTACTTTTCGACTTCGAGACCGAGGTCGCTCGTGTACGGCCGCAGGCCGTTCCCGCTCTGCACGCACTCTTCCAGTAGCCACCCGACGATCTCGTTGTGGTCCCCGTCCGGCACGCCCTTGACTCCGATCCGTCCGTCGATGAACTCGAACCTGACGGCGTCGTTCAGCTTCTCGGCAGCCTTGGCGATCTCCTCGAATTCCTCGACCGTCATCTGCGGTGTGTGTGCCGTGCGCTCTGCCATAACCGTCATGGTGCACCCCCTTCCGGGCCGCTGCCAGTCTCTCCCGCTCGCGCCAGGCAGATCATCGGTCCGGGACGGAGTCCACCCGCACGGGTGACCTAGATCGTTTCTGCAACGGGTTCCGCGAACTGCGCCTGGTACAGCCGCGCATACGCGCCCTCCGCCGCCAGCAGCTCCCCGTGCGTGCCCTGTTCCACGATGCTCCCCGCCTCCATCACCAGGATCACGTCCGCGTCGCGGATCGTGGACAGCCGGTGGGCGATCACGAAGCTCGTGCGGCCCGTGCGGAGTTCCGCCATCGCGTGCTGGATCAGGACCTCCGTGCGGGTGTCCACCGAGCTGGTCGCCTCGTCCAGGACCAGGATCGCCGGTTCCGCGAGGAACGCGCGGGCGATCGTGACGAGCTGCTTCTCACCCGCCGAGACGCCCGTGCCCTCGTCGTCGATCACCGTGTCGTAGCCGTCGGGGAGGGTGCGTACGAAGCGGTCGACGTGGGTGGCCTTCGCGGCGGCGACGATCTTCTCCTGCGGCGTGCCCGCCGGGGCGCCGTACGCGATGTTCTCCGCGATCGTGCCGCCGAACAGCCACGTGTCCTGGAGCACCATTCCGATCTGCGCCCGCAGCTCCTCGCGGCTCATCTCCGCCACGTTCACGCCGTCGAGCAGTATCCGGCCGCCGGCCACCTCGTAGAACCGCATCAGCAGGTTCACCAGCGTCGTCTTCCCCGCCCCCGTCGGGCCGACGATCGCCACCGTCTGGCCCGGGCGCACCCTCAGGGACAGGTCCTCGATCAGCGGTTTCTCCGGGTCGTACGAGAACGAGACGCCCTCGAACGCCACCTCGCCCCGCACCGGCACCGCCGGCCGGGCCGGCTGCTCGGCGTCCGGCTCCTGCTCGTCCGCGTCCAGCAGCTCGAAGACCCGCTCCGCCGACGCGACGCCCGACTGCACCAGGTTGGCCATCGACGCGATCTGCCCCAGCGGCTGGCTGAACTGCCGCGAGTACTGCACGAACGCCTGCACGTCGCCGATCGACAGGGCGCCGGAGGCGACCCGCAGGCCGCCGACGACGGCGACCAGCACGTAGTTGAGGTTGCCGATGAACATCATCGCCGGCTGGATCAGCCCGGAGACGAACTGCGCCCGGTAGCCGGCCCGGAACAGCGCGTCGTTCTCCTCGCGGAAGGTCTCCGCCGCCTCCTCGCGGCGGCCGAAGACCTGGACCAGCGAGTGGCCGGTGTACATCTCCTCGATGTGCGCGTTCAGCTTGCCCGTGGACGCCCACTGCGCCACGAACTGCGGCTGCGCCCGCTTGCCGACCCGGGTCGCGACGGTGATCGACAGGGGCACGGTCACCAGCGCGACCAGCGCCAGCAGCGGCGAGATCCAGAACATCACCGCCAGCACCCCGGCGATCGTCAGCAGCGACGTGACGATCTGGCTCATGGTCTGCTGGAGCGACTGCCCGACGTTGTCGATGTCGTTGGTCGTGCGGGAGAGGATCTCGCCGCGCTGGTTGCGGTCGAAGTACGACAGCGGCAGCCGCGACAGCTTGGCCTCCACCTCCGCGCGCAGCCGGAAGACCGCCCGCTGGACGACCACGGCCGTCAGCCGCGCCTGCGCGAGGCCGAGCCCCCAGGCGGCGACGTAGACGAGGGCCGCCCACAGCAGCGTCACGCCGACGGCGCCGAAGTCGATGCCGTCGGTGGGGCGGGCGGAGCCGGTGTCGACCTCGCCGCCGTAGACGCCGGCGACGACGAGGTCGGTGGCGTGGCCGAGGAGCTTCGGGCCGGCGACGGTGAGCGCGACGCTGGCGGCGCCGAGGAGGAGGATGGCGCGGATCAGGGTGCGGTCGGGGCGCAGGGTGCGCAGGAGGCGGACGGCGGAGCCGCGGAAGTCGATGGAGCGCTCGACGGGCGGGCCGCTGAACATGCGCATCGGCCCGCCGCCGGCGGGGCGCGGGCCCGGCGGGCGCTGGGGCGCCACCGGTTCCGGCCGCGCCTTCTCCGGTTCCCGCTGCGGCGCGCTCATGCCGCGGCCTCCGTCTCGGTCAACTGGGAGAGCACGATCTCCCGGTACGTCTCGTTCGCCGCCATCAGCTCCGCGTGCGTCCCCGTGCCCGCGACCCGGCCCTCGTCCAGGACCACGATCCGGTCCGCGTCCCTGATCGTGGCGACCCGCTGGGCGACGATCACGACCGTCGCGTCCCCGAGCCGGCGCGCGAGGGCCGCGCGCAGGGCGGCGTCCGTGGCGTAGTCGAGGGCGGAGAAGGAGTCGTCGAAGAGGTAGATGTCCGGCCGGTGCACCAGCGCGCGGGCGATGGCGAGGCGCTGCCGCTGGCCGCCGGAGACGTTCGCGCCGCCCTGCGCGATCGACGCGTCGAGGCCGCCGTCCATGGCGCGCACGAAGTCCGCCGCCTGCGCGGTGCGCAGGGCGTCCCACAGCTCGTCCTCGGTGGCGTCGGGTTTTCCGTAGCGGAGGTTTGACGCGACGGTGCCGCTGAAGAGGTACGGCTTCTGCGGTACGTAGCCGATGGCCAGCGCCAGCGCCGCCGGATCCAGGTCCCGTACGTCCACGCCGCCGACCTCGACGCTGCCCGCCGTGGCGTCGAAGAGCCGCGGCACCAGGGCCAGCAGCGTCGACTTGCCGCTGCCCGTGCTGCCGATGACCGCCGTCGTACGCCCCGGGCGTGCCACCAGGCCGACGTCCTTGAGCACCGGCTCCTCGGCGCCCGGGTAGCGGAACTCGACGCCGCGGACGTCGAGCCGGCCGCGCTCGCGCGGCTCGGCCGCGGCGGGCCGCGGGTCCGCGGGCGGCACGACGGACGACTCGGTGTCCAGCACCTCCTGGATCCGCTCGGCGCAGACCTCCGCGCGCGGGATCATCATGAACATGAAGGTGGCCATCATGACGCTCATGAGGATGTACATGAGGTAGGACAGGAACGCCGTCAGCGCGCCGACGTCCATGGCGCCGCTGTCGATCCGCCCGGCGGCGAACCAGACGACGGCGACGCTCGACAGGTTGACCGCGAGCATCGGGGTCGGGAACAGCAGCGCCAGCAGCCGGCCGGCCCGTACCCCCACGTCCATCAGCTCGTCGTTCGCCCTGCCGAAGCGGCGCCGCTCGTGCTCGTCGCGGACGAAGGCGCGGATGACGCGGATGCCGGTGATCTGCTCGCGCAGGATGCGGTTCACCTCGTCGATGCGCTTCTGCATGCTGCGGAACAGCGGGCGCATGCGGCGCACGATCAGCGTCACGACGACGCCCACCGCGGGCACGACGACGAGCAGCAGGGACGTCAGGGGCACGTCCTGGTTGAGCGCCATGACGACGCCGCCGACGCACATGATCGGCGCCGCGACCATCATCGTGAACGTCATCAGGGCGAGCATCTGGATCTGCTGCACGTCGTTGGTGGTGCGGGTGATCAGGGACGGGGCGCCGAAGCGGGCCATCTCGCGGGCGGAGAAGGACTGCACGCGGCCGAAGACGGAGGCGCGCAGGTCGCGGCCGAGGGCGTTGGCCGTACGGGCGCCGAAGAACACGGCGCCGCCGGCCGCGCAGAGCTGCAGCACGCTGACGGCGACCATCCAGCCGCCGGTGCGCAGGATGTAGCCGTCGTCGCCGGGGATGACGCCGTGGTCGATGATGTCGGCGTTGAGCGTGGGCAGGTAGAGCGTCGTCAGGGTCGCCACGAGCTGCAGCGCCACGACCCAGCCGAGGTCCCGGCGGTACGGGCGCAGGTGGGCGCGGAGTATGCGGACGAGCACGTCCGCAGCGTACGTCGAAGGTTGCCCGGGGCGACGAGAATTTCGCCAGGGGCATGATGGGGGCGGACGCGGTGCGCGAGCGGGACCGACGACGGCGAAGAGGACGGGAAGGGGCGGCACGCCATGACGGCACACGGCACCATCCGGTACTGGGCGGCGGCCAAGGCCGCGGCCGGTACCGCGGAGGAGCCCTACGCGGCGGACACCCTGGCCGAGGCGCTGGCCGCGGCGCGGGGGCGGCACGGGGAGGGTCTTGCCCGGGTGCTGGCGCGCTGCTCGTTCCTGGTGGACGGGCGGGCGGTGGGCGCGCGCGACCACGCGGGGGTGGCGCTGGCGGACGGGGGGACGGTTGAGGTCCTGCCCCCGTTCGCGGGAGGCTAGGCGCACGATGAGCGACCAGAGACACGACCCCGAGCCGTGGTCGGCGCCCCCGCCGGCGCAGGCGGGCTGGGGCCCGTACGAGGAGAGCGAAGGCGACGGCGCGCCGGGCGGGCAGACGCAGTTCCCGCCGGCGGCGGGCCAGGGCGACGACGGCTACGCCGCCCCGGAGACGCAGTTGGGGATGGCGCTGCACGAGGAGTCGGCGGCGGCCCAGCAGACGGCGTACCTGCCGCCGGTGACGGACGCGGGCCCGTACGGGGCTGCCTACGGCGGTGCGTACGGCGGCGGGCATGGCACCGGTCCGTACGGAGACGGGCACGTGGCGCCGTACGGCGGCGGCCAGGACTCCGCGGGCGCGGGGCAGCCCGGCGGGCACGGCGCGGCGTACGGCGCCGGTTCGCTGGGCGGGCCCGGTCCGGGACATGGCGGCGGCTCGCCCGGTGGCGGCGGGCCCGGCGGCCGGCCGGCCGGGCAGGCGGCGTATCCGCCGCAGCAGGCGGCGGGGGCGGCGGCCGACGAGACCGCGTACCTCCCGCCGGCACCGGACGACGGGGCCGCCCGCTACGGCGGCACCGGAGCCGGCGGCCCCTCGCCGCACGGCGGCCCCGGCGGCGGGGCAGACGTCGGGCAGACCGCCTACCTGCCGCCGGTCACCGACCACGGCCCGGCCGCCGGGGACGGCGCGCAGTGGCCCGGCGGCTGGGACCGCGGCGGCGCCGGGGTCGCCGCCCCGGGCCCGGGACACCCCGGCACCGCAGCCCACCCGGGTGCCGCAGGCGGCCACCCCGGCACCGCCACCGGGCACCCCGGCGCGACAGGCAGCCATCCCGGCGCCCCCGTCCACCCCGGCACTCCAGCCGCCCACCCCGCCCCCCGGGACCCCCACCCCGACGTTCCCCCCGCCGGCCGCGCCCCCGCCCTCGGGGTCGCCGCAGCCGGCTTCCCCGGTCCCGGCGGCCCCGAGACCGGGACCCTCTACGGCGCCCCCACCCCCCGCCGCCCCAAGCCCCCCGCCGAGGTGCTCCGCGAGGAGGGCACCTCCGTCCTCATAGCGCCCGGCCCGCAGCCGGCCGCGCTCACCGCCGTCCTCGCCGGCCTCCTCGCCGTCACCGCCGCGCTCGACGTGCGGCCCGGGCTCGCCGTCGCCGTCGCCCTGCTCCAGGGCGTCACCGCCGCCGGCTGGTTCCGGCTGAACGGCATGTGGCCCGCCCGCGAGGGCATCGCGCTGGCCGCGGCGGCCGGTCTCACCGCGACCGGCACCGTCCTCGCCGTCGACGAGGAGGACGCGGTGATCGCCGCGGTCGGCTCCCTCGGCGGCTGGTTCCTCCTCATCGCCCTCGTCCAGCTCCGCAGCACCCAGGCCCCCAAGGAGCGCCTCACCGCGCTCAACGTCGCCCTCGCCGCCGCGGCCCTCGCCGTCCTGGCCGCCGGCTACCTCGCCGCCGAGCGGCACGCCGTCGTCGTCGGCGCCGTCGCCGTGGCGGCCGGGACGCTGGGGCGCGCGGTGCCGCTGCCGCCGAACGTCTCGCCCGTCGCCGCCGTCGCCGCGGCCGGAGCCGGCGGTCTCGCGGCGGGGCTCGGCACCGACATGGGCGCCGCCGGCGGGCTGCTGGGGCTGGCGGCCGGGGTGTGCGTGCTCGTCGCGGTCCGGGTGGCCAGCTACGACTACCCCTCGCGGTTCGTGCACATGACGGCCGGGGTGTCCCTGCCGCTCACGCTCTCGGTCCCCGCGGTCCACCTGCTCGGGCTGGCGCTCCTCTGACGGAGCAGCCCCGCTCCCGCAGGCAGCCGCTCCCGCCAACCTGCGGGTACGGGGCCGTACACCTCATCTAAGCTCTCAGGCACGACCGACCGGGGGGCGGAGAACCGATGCGCGCGTTGAAGATCACAGGGGTGGTGCTGGTCGTGCTCGGCGTGCTCGCCGTGGCCGCCGACCGCATCGCGCTCAGGTTCGCCGAGTCGAACGCGGCAGACCGCATCGAGAAGGAGTACGGGCTCTCCCAGCGGCCCGACATCGACATCAAGGGGTTCCCCTTCCTCACCCAGGTCATGTCGCGGGAGTTCGAGGCCGTGGACGTACGGATCGACGGCATCGACGCCGTCGGCAGCGACGGCCGGTCCCTGCGCCTGGACGGCGTGCGCGGCGAGCTGGAGGGCGTGCGGATCGAGGGCGACGACTGGGACCGGGCGACGGCGGACAAGGCCGACGGCAAGGTGACGATCACGTACGCGGACATCTCCGCGGCGCTGCCGGTGATCGAGGTCGCGTACGGCGGGAAGGGCGCGGCCGGCGAGAACAAGGTGAAGGCGACGGTCGGGACGTCGTTCCTCGGGCAGCGGCTGGAGGAGTCGCTGCTCGGCAAGGTCAGCGTGGTCGACGGGGACACGATCCGGCTGCGCGCGACCGACGTCGACAACCTCAGGGGCGTCCCCGGCCTGGAGGACTTCGTACGCGACCGCATGGACTACAACTGGACGATCGAGGACCTGCCGCCGGGGATACGTCTGACGGACGTCGACGTGACGAAGGACGGCATCGTCATCACGGGCAGCGGCAGGGACGTGGAGCTGGGCGACGAGCGCTCGGCCGGCAACTGAGGCGGCGCGCCCGCCGCCCGCCACGGGCCACCCGTCCGTAAGCTGAGACCGTTGAGTCCGTACCGCAGAAGGCCCGCCCCCGCCATCCCCCGTGCGGGCCGCCGCGCGCCACCCCCGCCTCCCCCCAGGTCTCATATGCCGGACGAAGCCGTCTCATCATCCGACACGCCGGTGACACAGGCGCGCGTCCCTCCGTACGATCGACCGCATGCTGTGCTCGATGAGCGGTCCCCGCCCCCGGGGACAGGCAGATCACCTGACCCAGCGGCGCGCCGTCGACCTGTGCCGCGTCGCCGCCATGCTCTGTCGCACCGCCTGACCGGGGTCCGGGTCCGCAGCTCCCGCCCCCAGCCGGGCCCGTGCCTCCCCGCACCGCCAGCCCGGCTGTCCGCACACTCCGCCCCCGGCGCTCCGCCCTGCCTGCCGCGCGTCGCCGGGTGCACACCCGCCCGTACCCCCGTCTCAGCGCTCCGGAGGAGAGAAGCAGATGAGCCGCAGTGACGTCCTGGTGGACGCCGACTGGGTCGAGGCCAACCTCGACAACCCGAAGGTCGTCCTCGTCGAGGTCGACGAGGACACCGCCGCGTACGACAAGAACCACATCAAGAACGCCGTCCGCATCGACTGGAAGACCGACCTCCAGGACCCGGTGCGCCGCGACTTCGTGGACCAGGCCGGCTTCGAGAAGCTGCTGTCCGAGCGCGGCATCGCCAACGACGACACGGTCGTCCTCTACGGCGGCAACAACAACTGGTTCGCCGCGTACGCCTACTGGTACTTCAAGCTCTACGGCCACGGCGACGTCAAGCTCCTCGACGGCGGCCGCAAGAAGTGGGAGCTGGACTCGCGCGACCTGGTCGCCGAGGTGCCGCAGCGCGCGGCCACCGCGTACAAGGCCAAGCCGCAGGACACCGCCATCCGCGCCTTCCGCGACGACGTCGTGGCCGCGATCGGCACCCTCAACCTGGTCGACGTCCGCTCCCCCGACGAGTTCTCCGGCAAGCTGCTGGCCCCGGCGCACCTGCCGCAGGAGCAGTCGCAGCGGCCGGGCCACGTGCCCACCGCGCGGAACATCCCGTGGTCGAAGTCGGCCAACGACGACGGCACCTTCCGGTCGGACGACGAGCTGAAGGAGCTGTACGAGGGCGAGGGCGTGGACCTGTCCAAGGACACCATCGCCTACTGCCGCATCGGCGAGCGCTCGGCGCACACCTGGTTCGTGCTGCACGAGCTGCTGGGCCAGGAGAACGTCAAGAACTACGACGGCTCCTGGACCGAGTACGGCTCGCTCGTCGGCGTGCCGATCGAGCTCGGCGCCAACGACTGACGGCAGCGCGCCGACAGCCCGGTCACACCCCGAGAAAGGACACGACCCCATGTGCGGAGCCAAGGCAGGCGGCCCCGACGCCGCCACCGTCAAGGCCGGCGAGACCACCATCCAGGGCTCCGTGACCCGCGACGGCGAGCCCGTCACCGGTTACGTGCGGCTGCTGGACGCCTCCGGCGAGTTCACCGCCGAGGTGCCCACGTCGGCCACCGGCCAGTTCCGGTTCTACGCCGCGGAGGGCACCTGGACCGTACGGGCCCTGGTGCCCGGCGGCACCGCCGACCGCACCGTGGTCGCCACGCGGGGCGGCCTCTCGGAGGTCGCGATCGCGGTCTGAGCGGCCCGCAGTCCGCGCGGAAGCCCCGCACCGCCTCCCGGGCGTACCGTGGAGGCATGCGGGGCTTCCGCCACGAGGGCGTCCAGTCGGACCCCCGGGTGCCGCCGAGTCAGCCGCGGCGCCGGAGGCGGTACTTCCTGCTGATGGGCACGGCGGTGCTGCTGTTCGTCCTCGCCGGCGCCGTCGTCTACCCCTTCTCCGCGACCGCCGCCATCGCGATGTGCGTGGTCGCGGCCGCCCTCCCGCCGGTCGCGGTGATCATCGGCAACCGGCGGGAAGAGGACGACACGTGGTGGGACGAGAAATGAGACGGCGGGCGGGCGTTCAGTAGACGAGGGCCTGGGTGCCGTCGGCCATCGCCTCGCTGACGAAGACCTGCGCGCCGGCGATCCGTACGCCCTCCAGCACGTCCTTCTCCCCGATCCCGCGGCGCGCGGCGCACTGCGTGCACAGCGTGACCCGCCCGCCCGCCAGCACCCCGTCGAGCAGCTCCGGCAGCGGCGCGGCGTGCGGCAGCTCGAACTCCGCGGCCCGGCCGGGCAGGGCGAACCACGCGGACTCGCCGGTCAGCCAGAGCGACACCTCCACCCCGCTGGCGGCGGCGACGGCCGCCACCGTGAACGCCTGCGAGCAGCGCTCCGGCGCATCCGTTCCCGCGGTCACCTTGATCACTAGCTTCTTGGCCATGCGCCAACTGTAAGGCGGGGGGCCCAGCGTGCCTGTTACCGTGGACGGTGACGTAGATCGTCGACTGAGGAGTCACAGACGTGGTGGGTGAAGACGACATCTCCGGGTGAGATCCGGATCTGACGGCCACCGGCCGGCGCGCGGAGCGCTGCCGAGGTGGTCCGTTTCGTCGTTCCCCCTCTTCTCACGTCACCCAGGGCACAGGACCGTTTCCGCTCGGGTTCTGCCCGCTTTTCCTCCGAGGTCTCTCCCATGTCCGACGCCGCCGTCGTCTGCTCGCATCTCTCCTTCGCCTGGCCCGACGACACCCCCGTCTTCCACGACCTGTCCTTCTCCGTGACGCCGGGCCGCACCGGCCTGGTCGCCCCCAACGGCTCCGGCAAGTCCACCCTGCTCAGGCTGATCGCCGGTGAACTCACGCCCGTCACGGGCTCGGTGTCCGTCAGCGGCACCCTCGGTTACCTCCCGCAGAACCTGCCGCTCACGGCGGACCTCACGGTCGCCGAGGTCGTCGGCGTCGCCGAGGTGATCCGCGCGCTGGACGCCGTGGAGTCCGGCGACGTCGACGAGAAGCACTTCGCCGCCATCGGCGACGACTGGGACGTCGAGGAGCGCACCCGCGCCCAACTCGACCGGCTGGGCCTGGACGACCTCACGCTGGACCGCCGCCTCGCCACGCTCAGCGGCGGCCAGATCGTCTCCCTCGGCCTCGCCGCGCACCTGCTCAAGCAGCCCGACGTCCTCCTCCTCGACGAGCCCACCAACAACCTCGACGCCGAGGCCCGGCACAAGCTGTACGACGCCCTGTCGGACTTCAGCGGCAGCCTGCTGCTGGTCAGTCACGACCGCGCACTGCTGGACCGCATGGACCGCATCGCGGAACTCGGCAGCGCGGAACTGCGCCTGTACGGCGGCGGTTTCACCGCGTACGAGGAGGCGGTCCGCGCCGAGCAGGAGGTCGCCGAGAAGAACGTCCGCAGCGCCGAGCAGGAACTCAAGCGGGAGAAGCGGGAGGCGCAGCAGGCCCGCGAGCGCGCCGAGCGGCGCGCGAGCAACGCCGCGAAGAACCTGAAGAACGCCGGCCTGCCCAAGATCGTCGCCGGCAACCTGAAGCGGAGCGCGCAGGAGGCCGCGGGCAGGTCGGGCACCATGCACGCCTCCCGCGTCAGCGACGCCCAGGCCCGTCTCGACGAGGCCGGCCGCGCGGTGCGCGACGAGGCCCGGCTCACCCTGGACCTGCCCGGCACCCGGGTGCCCGCCGGACGCAACCTGTTCCTCGGCGAGGCGATGCGGGTGCGTCTCGGTGACGCGGAGGTGTTCGCCGCGGGCGGCGTCGACCTGACCGTCCGGGGCCCGGAGCGGATCGCGCTGACCGGCCCCAACGGTGCCGGGAAGACCACCCTGATGCGGCTGATCACCGGCGACCTCGTTCCGGACGGCGGCGGGATCAAACGCAACGACGGCCGGATCGCCTACCTCTCGCAGCGCCTTGACCTGCTGGACCCGGACCGGACGGTGGCGGAGAACTTCGCCGGGTTCGCCCCGGAGCGGCCCGAGGCGGAGCGGATGAACCTGCTTGCCCGGTTCCTCTTCCGCGGTCCGCGCGCCCACCTGCCGGTCCGTGTGCTGTCCGGCGGCGAGCTGCTGCGCGCCACCCTGGCCTGCGTCCTGTGCGCGGAGCCGGCGCCGCATCTGTTGCTGCTCGACGAGCCGACCAACAACCTCGACCTCGTCAACGCGGGCCAACTGGAAAGCGCGCTCAACTCCTACCAGGGCGCCTTCATGGTGGTCAGCCACGACGAGCGGTTCCTCGCGGAGATCGGGATCAACCGCTGGCTGCGCCTGGCCGACGGCACGCTGCGGGAGACGGGCGCTCCGGCGGTGTGAGCCGCCGGCGTGTGACGTGGCCCGCGTCCGAGGCCCCGCGCCCGGCGGGCCGGCCCCCCTCACGGAAGACGGACCGACCTGTGCCCCAGCCCGCACTTCTCGCCCACGACCTCGTCCGCAACCTGGGTGGGCGCCGCGTCCTCGACGGCGTCTGTCTGACCGCCTCCCCCGGTCACCGCATCGGCCTGATCGGGGAGAACGGCGTCGGCAAGTCCACGCTGCTGCGGGTGCTCGCCGGCGTCGACGAACCCGACGCCGGCAGCGTCACCCGCGTCGCCGACCTCGGCTTCCTGCACCAGGAGATGCCCTTCGACGGGGACACGACCGTCGCCGCCGTCCTGGACGAGGCGCTGGCCGAGGCCCGCGAGGACCTCGCCGAGCTGGACCGGCTCAGCGGGGAGCTGGCCCGGGTCGCCGAGGACGACCCCGCCCACCGGGACGTCCTCGACGCCTACGGCAGGCGCCTCGAACAGGCCCAGGACCGGGAGTCCTGGGACGCCGACCGCCGCGCCGCCCTGGTCCTGGCGGGCCTGGGCCTCGGCGCCGTGGACCACGGCCGCACGCTCGGCTCGCTCTCCGGCGGGCAGCGCGGCCGGCTCGCCCTGGCGGCGCTGCTCGTCCGGCGGCCCGCCGCCCTGCTCCTGGACGAGCCGACCAACCACCTCGACGACGGTGCCGCCGCCTTCCTGGAGGAACAGGTCAGGGCCCTGCCCGGCGCCGTCGTGCTCGCCAGCCACGACCGGGCCTTCCTCGACGCCGTCTGCACCGACCTGATCGACCTCGACCCGGCGGCGGCAGGACCCGTCCGCTACGGCGGGAACTACAGCGCCTACCTGTCCGAGAAGCGCGCGGCGCGGGCGCGCTGGGAGCGTCAGTACGCCGAGGAGCAGGAGGAGTTGGCGGGGCTGCGCGTCTCGGTGGGGGTGACCGCCCGCCGGGTGGCCCCCGACCGGGGCCCCACCGACAACGAGAAGATGGGCTACGGCCACCGGGCCGGCCGCGTCCAGAACTCGATCTCCCGGCGGGTGCGCAACGCCGCCCAGCGGCTTGGGGAGCTGGAGCGCGTCCAGGTCGCCGAGCCACCGCGCCCCCTGAGGTTCGCCGCCGGCGACCTGGCCGCCCGGGCGGCCGAAGGACCGCAGCCGCTGATCGCCCTGCGCGGCATACGGGTCCCCGGGCGGCTCAGGCTGGACGAGCTGGAGGTGGCCGCCACCGACCGGCTGCTGGTCACGGGCGGCAACGGGACGGGCAAGTCGACGCTGCTGGCCGTACTCGCCGGGCGGCTGCCGGTCGCCGAGGGCGAGGTGCGCAGGCGGCGCCGGCTGTCCGTGGGGCTGCTCACCCAGGACACCGTCTTCGCGCGGCCCGAGCGCGCGGCCCGCGACACCTACGAGGCGGCGCTGGGCCCGGCCCGCGCGGAGCGGGTGCCGCTGGCATCGCTGGGCCTGCTGCACGAGGCCGACCTGGACAAGCCGGTCGGGCGGCTGTCGGTGGGGCAGCGCCGCCGCCTGGCGCTGGCGCTGCTGGTCGCCCGCCCGCCGCAGTTGCTGCTGCTGGACGAGCCGACGAACCACCTCTCCCCCCGGCTGTGCGACGAACTGGAGGACGCGCTGGCGACCGGGCCGGGCGCGATCGTCGTCGCCAGCCACGACCGCTGGCTGCGCCGCCGGTGGCGGGGCCGCGAGATGCCCGTGCGGGCCGACCCACCCCCCGGACCGGCTGTCCGACCGGTTGAGGGCGGGTCATCGGCTCGGCGAGAGGCTCGACCGTGAGGCGGGGCACGGCTCTGGTGTGAGGGGCGCCCGCAGACGCCACCCCACCGTGTGCCGCCCGCTCAGATCTGGTTCGTGCCGCCGTCGACGTAGATGTTCGCGCCGACGACGTAGCTGCTCTGTTCCGACGCCAGGAACGCCACGACCGCGGCGGCCTCCTCGGGCTGACCCATGCGGCCCTTGGCCACGGTCGCCGCGACGTTCTCCCTGACGGCCCGGGCGGTCTCCTCGTCGCCGAAGGCGGCGGTGCCCCCGGGAGTCTCGATCCATGCCGGCGAGACCGCGTTGACCCGGATGCCGCGGCCCTTGAGCTCGTTGGACCACGTCCGCGCGAAGGACCGGACGGCCGCCTTCGACGCCGCGTACGCGCCGAACGCCTCCACTCCGCGGTCACCGGCCGTCGAACCGACCAGGACGATCGAGGCACCGTCGTTGAGCAGCGGCAAAGCCTTCTGCACGGTGAACAGCGTGCCCCGGACGTTGACCCCGAAGGTCTGGTCGAAGTGCTCCTCGGTCGTCTGCTCCAGCGTCACGAACGCGCCGACCCCCGCGTTCGCCACGAGCACGTCCACACCCCGGCCGCGCGCCCGGACCGCGTCGTAGAGCCGGTCCAGGTCCGCCGGCTTCGCGATGTCGCCGACGACCGCGGTGGCCCGGTCCGCTCCGATCGTCTTGACCGCGGCCTCCAGTTCGGACTCCCGGCGGCCGGTGACGAACACGTACGCGCCCTCGTCGGCCAGCCGTACGGCGGTGGCCAGACCGATACCGGTGCTGCCCCCGGTGACCACCGCGGTCTTGCCTTCCAACTGTCCCATCAGGGTGTCTCCATCGCTCTCTCGAAGCCGATCCGTTCGACTTCGAGAGTGCGGGAGATCGGAGATACCATCCATAATGCAGGGTCCAGAGTTCTTTACGTATCGTCCAGGGAGGTGGCGTCGGTGCTCGGATTCGGGGATCCGGTGGCCGACGCGATCGGCCTGCTCCGGCCCCGCACGGTGGTCGGGCCCAACCTCCGGGCCGCGGGAGAGTGGGCCGTGCGCTTCGGCCCGTTCCTGCACGTGCGGGTCGGGGGCCTCGTGCGCGGCACATGCCGGCTGGTCCTCGACGGGCACGAGCCGGTGCTCCTTGAGGAGGGGGACACCTTCATGCTGGGCAACCCTCCGCCCTACGTGCTGGCCAGCACGCTCGACGCACACCCGCGCCCCGCGGAGCCGCTGTGGGCGGGCGCCGAGGACGGGGTCGTGCGGATCGGCCCGGAGTCCGAGGAGGACCTCTACCTCTGCGTCGGGCACATCGCGTTCGACGACAGGAACGCGGCCCTCCTGACCGATCTCCTGCCGCCGCTCGTGGTCGTCCGCGTGGCCGATCCTCACGGCAGCCGGCTCGCGACACTCATCGATCTCCTGGCCACCGAGGTCGGCATCACCGCCGCCGGCGGCCCGCTGGTGCAGAACCACCTCGCCCAGATCCTGCTCGTGCACATGCTGCGCGCGCACGCCGGCCAGACGGACCGGCCCACCGGCTGGCTCGGCGCCCTGAACGAGGACGGCATCGGCGCCGCCCTGCGCGCCGTACACGCGGACGTGGCCCACTCCTGGAGCCTCCAGGAGCTCGCCGAGATCAGCCACATGTCGCGTTCCGCGTTCGCCCAGGCGTTCAAGAACCACGTCGGAGTCCCGCCGTTGGAGTACCTGATCCAGTGGCGCATGAGCCTCGCGCGCGACGCTCTCACCCGCGACACCCTGTCGATCTCCGAGCTCGCACGGGCCACGGGCTACCTGTCCGAGAGCGCGTTCAGCACCGCGTTCCGCCGGGTGGTCGGCTCGTCGCCCGCGCAGTTCCGGAACCGGGCACGGCAAGGTCAATAGGATAAAATTGTGACATAAGGCACCCATGGCGAGGATCGAACGAAGGGGGCCCTTATGGCTGTCGCCAGCACCCCGATGAACCTCGACCGTCCCGCGCACGTCGGAATCTCGGTGTCGGACCTGGACGCCTCCCTCGCGTTCTACTCGGCACTCACCGGACGCGATCCCGTCGCCCAGGGCACGATGAACAGCGTGCCCTTCGGCAGATCCCAGGGGCTGCCCGTCGCCGGACTGCGGTACGCGACGATCAACATCGAGGGCCTGGGCATCGACCTCATCCAGTTCCAGGACCCGGTCGGGGAGAAGACCAACGGCATGGCGAACCGACCCGGCTCCATGCACCTGTGCCTCAGGGTCGACGACCTCGACGCGGTGTACCAGCGCATGAAGGACGCCGGCTACGACTTCCTCGGCGACGACTACACCTTCCTCGCGGGCGAGGTCACCCCCGAAGCAGCGCTCGGCACGAAGGTCGCGTACTTCAACGACCCCGACGGCACGAACCTGGAGATCATCGAGCCCAAGGGCGGGTTCGCCGGCTAGAGCATGCAGGCGCGGTCTACGTGCACACGCAGATTATTTCGCGCATGCCCTATCGTGGGTTTCAGTCGCTCCCACGGAGGCCTGAGACCCATGACCGCCACAGACCCGGCCCTCACCGCCCTGGCCCAGGGCTGGTGCGCGCTGTCGCTGCTGCACGGGAAGATCGAGGCGCACATCGAGCGCGCCCTCCAGTCCGGCCACGGCCTGAGCGTGCGCGAGTACTCCCTGCTCGACGTGCTGAGCCGCCAGCACGACGGCGAGGGCGGCCACCTGCAGATGAAGCAGGTCGCCGACGCCGTCGTGCTCAGCCAGAGCGCCACCACCCGCCTCGTCACCCGCCTTGAGGACCGGGGTCTGCTGGAGCGCTACCTGTGCCCCACCGACCGCCGCGGCATCTACACCAACGTCACCGACGCCGGCCTCAAGCTCCTCGAAGAGGCGAGGCCCACGAACGACGCCGCTCTGCGTGAAGCGCTGGACGAGGCCCTCACACACCCCGAGCTGGCGCCGCTCGTCAAGGTCGTGGAATCCGGGACCGTACCCGCCTGACCACGGGGCAGGGCGTCTCCTGCCCTCACGGATCCGGCACGGGCACGGGCATATAGTTGCGCACGCCGGTTAATTTACTTCGGCTTTACCTGCGTTTGCATTGCCCCGCGTCTGCAACTATTGTCAGGGAGCGTAAGCGTCACGCGCAACCACCTGGAAGGTAGCTCCCATGCCTCTCGCGCTCCTGGCCCTGGCCATCGGGGCCTTCGGGATCGGCACCACCGAATTCGTGATCATGGGCGTGCTGCCCCAGGTCGCAGGTGATTTCGGCGTCACCATCCCCACGGCCGGCTGGCTGGTCTCCGGCTACGCGCTCGGCGTCGTCGTCGGCGCACCGCTGCTGACCGTCCTGGGCACGAAGGTGTCCCGCAAGAAGATGCTGATGTTCCTGATGGCGCTGTTCGTCGTCGGGAACACCCTGTCCGCCCTCGCCCCGACCTTCGGGCTCATGCTCACCGGCCGGATCGTCGCCTCCCTCGCGCACGGCGCGTTCTTCGGCATCGGCTCGGTGGTCGCCGCCGGCCTCGTGGCGCCCGAGAAGAAGGCGTCGGCCATCTCCCTGATGTTCATGGGCCTGACCGTGGCCAACGTCGTCGGCGTCCCCGGCGGTACCGCCCTCGGCCAGGCCGCCGGATGGCGCGTCACGTTCGTGATCGTCGCCCTGCTCGGCGTCATCGGATTCCTCGGCGTCGCCAAGCTCGTGCCCGAGACCGGCCGGCCGGAATCGGTGAGCGTCCGGCGCGAGTTCGCGGCGTTCCGGAACGTCCAGGTGTGGCTCGCCATGGCGATGACGGTCCTCGGGTACGGGGGTGTCTTCGCCGCGATCACCTACATCACGCCGATGATGACCGACGTCGCGGGCTACACCGAGGGCGCCGTGACCCTGCTGCTCGTCCTGTTCGGGATCGGGATGTTCCTCGGCAACCTGATCGGCGGCCGCTTCGCCGACCGCCGCCTGATGCCGATGCTCTTCACCGCCCTCGCGGGTCTGAGCGCGGCCCTGCTGCTGTTCACCGCGACCGCGCACCACAAGGTCCTGGCCGCGGTCACCCTCGCGCTGATCGGTGCGCTGGGCTTCGCGACCGTGCCCCCGCTGCAGAAGTGGGTCCTCGACCAGGCCGCGGCCGCGCCCACCCTGGCGTCGGCCGCCAACATCGGCGCCTTCAACCTGGGCAACGCCCTGGCGGCCTGGCTCGGCGGCGTCGTCATCGCAGCGGACCTGGGCTACACCTCGCCCAACTGGGTCGGCGCCCTGCTCTCCGGCACCGCCCTGATCCTCGCCTTCGTCGCCGCCTCCCTCGACCGCCGCACCCGGGCGGCCGGACACGTCGTCGCGGGGTCCCCGGCGGCGGAAGCGGTTCCGGTCTCCGTCCACCACTGACCGGGCCCCATCACTCGCACCCACCGAACCCCCTGTTCGAAGCAAGGAATCGCATATGACCCCCGTCATCCCCACCATCAGGCTCAACAACGGCGTCGAGATCCCCCAGCTCGGCTTCGGCGTCTTCCAGGTCCCCGACGCCGAGACCACCGCCGCCGTCGGCGCCGCCCTGGAGGCCGGCTACCGCAGCATCGACACCGCCGCGGTCTACGGCAACGAGACCGGCGTCGGCCGCGCCCTCGCCGGCTCCGGCCTCGCCCGCGGCGACCTCTTCGTCACCACCAAGCTGTGGAACCCCGACCAGGGCTACGACGCCACCCTCAGGGCCTTCGACACCAGCGCGGCCAAGCTCGGCATCGACTACGTCGACCTCTACCTGATCCACTGGCCCACCCCGGCCCGCGACCTGTACCGCGAGTCCTGGAAGGCCATCGAGAGGCTCGTCGCCGACGGCCGGATCCGCGCCGCGGGCGTCTCCAACTTCCAGCCCGCGCACCTCGACCGCCTCATCGCCGGCTCCGATCTCGTCCCCGCCGTGAACCAGGTCGAGCTCCACCCCGGCCTCCAGCAGGGCGAGCTGCGCGCCGCACACGCCAGGCTCGGCATCGCCACCGAGGCCTGGAGCCCGCTCGCGCAGGGCGCCGTGCTCAAGGACGAGGCGCTCACCACGATCGCGGCCCGGCACGGCAGGTCCCCCGCGCAGGTCGTCCTGCGCTGGCACCTCCAACTCGGCAACGTCGTCATCCCCAAGTCGGTGACGCCCGCCCGCATCCGCGAGAACCTCGACGTCTTCGACTTCGCCCTCGCCGACGACGAGATGACCGCGATCGCCGGTCTCGACCGCGACCTGCGCACCGGCCCGCACCCCGACACGCTCAACTAGGCGTGAGGGGCTAACTCGTATTAGACGAACGCGGCGGTCAGACGCTCTGGATCCTGGTAAGGCACCGTCAAGAGGGCAGAAGGGGTTGACCTTTAACGAGTTAGGAATACAGTCCGCCGGGAGCGGAACGAGGAGGACACAGATGAGCGACACACCGCGAGAGGTGCCGCGGAAGGCCGTACTCGGACGACGTACGCTCCTGGCCGTCGCCGGGTCGCTGGCCGGTACCGCCGCGCTGGGCGGCGCCGCCCACGGCGTACGCACCGCGGCCGGGGCGCCGCGGCGGGACGACGGGCTCGTGGCCCACTGGAGCTTCCGCGAGGGCCGCGGCGTCACGACGACGGATCAGGTCAGCGGCCGGGGCGACCCGATCGCGTACGTCTTCACCGACGCCGTCCACAAGCCCGACAGCGACCCGTTGTGGGAGCCGGCGGACGCGGCTGCCGGCACGCTGTCGGCGGCGCTGCTCTTCGACGGCTACTCCACCTACGTCACCCGGGACGCCCCGCTGGACCCGGGCACCGGCGCGCTGACGGCCGCGGCGTGGGTCGCGCCGAGCGCCTTCGAGTGGGGCGACGGCGGCAAGGAGTCCGCCGTCGTCAACCAGCAGGAGCGGGCAGGCAACCGCGGCTTCTCGCTCGGCGTGGGCCGGCACGGCCGCTGGCTCTTCGGCGTCGGCGACGGCGCCGCCTGGCACCAGGCGACCGTGGACCAGAACGCCGCCCTGGCGCCCGGCGCGTGGGCCCACATCGCGGGCACCTTCGATCCGGCCGCGGGTGCGCTGCGCCTGTACCTCAACGGCCGCGAGGTCGCCTCCGCGCCCGTTCCCGGCGGAGCCCTCTTCGCGCCCGCCGGCGTGCCCCTGCTGATCGGGCGGCACAGCACGCCGGAGATCGTGAACGGCGTCTTCGCGGTCAACATGTTCGCGGGGCTGATCGACGAGGTGAGGATCCGCAACGTGGCGCTCGGCGCCGCCGAGGTGGCCGCGGAGTACCGGGCGGATCTCGACACCTTCGCGGGCGGGACCGTGCCCGTACCCGACCTCGCGATGGCGCGCTCCCGCTACCTGGGCGACCGGTACCGCCCCGGCTACCACTTCACCGCGCCGAACCACTGGATGAACGAACCGCACGCCCCCATCGAGGTGGACGGCCGGTACCACCTGTTCTACCAGCACAACGTCCACGGCCCGTACTGGCACAACATCAGTTGGGGCCACGCCGTGAGCGACGACCTCGTGCGCTGGCGCGACCTGCCGGTCGCCCTGCGGCCGACGGCGGGCAGCGTCGCGCCGGACGGGGTCTGGTCCGGCGACGCGGTCCTCGCTCCGGACGGCACTCCGGCGCTGCTCTTCACCGCCGGCGACGACGCGCAGGTCCCCAACCAGGCCGTCGGCCTGGCCCGCCCCGCCGACCCCGCGGACCCCGACCTGGCCGCGTGGGAGATGCACCCCGCGCTGGTGACCCGGCAGACGCGGGACCTGGACGTGGGTGCGGGACGGAAGGTGCGGTTCGGGGACTTCCGCGACCCGTTCGCCTGGCAGGAGGACGGCACCTACTTCCAGCTCGTGGGCTCGGGCGTGCTCGCCGACGACGGCGGCGCCGTCGGCGGCACCGCGCTGCTGTACACCTCCGCGGACCTTGAGGACTGGACGTACGCCGGACCGCTGATGACCGGCGACGTGCGGGCGTACCCCCGGACGGGCCAGGTCTGGGAGCTGCCGGTGTTCCTGCCCATCGGAACGGACCCCGGCGGGCGGCAGCGCAACGTCCTGCTGGTCAACCCGGCTTTCCCCGAAGGACCGGGCGAGTACTCCAGCAGGTTCACGTACTACTGGGTCGGCGTCTGGGACGCGGCCTCGCGCACCTGGACGCCGGACACGGCCGAGCCCCGGCTGCTCGACTACGGCGACCACTTCACCGGCCCGAGCGGCTTCGTGGACGGCTCCGGGCGGTCGCTGGTCTTCTCCATCGCCCAGGACCGGCGCACCGAGCAGGCGCACTTCGACGCCGGCTGGGCCCACAACGCCGGCCTCCCGGTCGAAGTGACGATGCGGCCCGACGGCGACCTGGGCGTGCGCCCGGTGGCCGAGACCGCCCGGCTCCACGACGGCCCGCCGCTGGTGGACGTGACCGGGCCGCTGAGCGTCGCCGAGGCCAACGGGCACCTGGGCAGCGCCCGCGGCGACATGCTGCACGTCCGGCTGGCCATGGCGCCGGGCGCCGACCCCCGCTTCGGCATCGACGTGCTGCGCAGCCCGGGCGCCGAGGAGTACACCCGCCTCTTCTACGACGACGGCGCCGGGGAGTTCGGCGTGGACCGTACCCGCACGGGCAACAACTCCGGCCTCGGCGGGCAGCTCGGGGTGCACAGCGGCCCGCTGGCGCTCGACGGCGGCCGGCTGGGCCTCGACGTCTTCCTGGACCGCTCCATGGTCGAGGCGTACGCGGGCGGCCACAAGTCGATCACCACCCGCGCGTACAGCAACCGCACCGACGCCCTCGGGCTCCAGGTGTTCGGCGGCGGTGCCGTCGTGGAGTCCCTGCAGGTCTGGCGGATGGGGGAGGCGGCCGGCTGACGCGCCGGGTTCGCGGTGCGGGGCGGGGCCGGGCGTACGGGTCACGCCACGGTGTCCAGCTCCGCCGCCCACGGCGGGTTCGCGCCCCGTACCGCGCAGGTCGCCGCCGCCACCCGGACGCCCAGGGACACCGCCTCGGCCAGCAGCTCGGGGGTCAGTCCGGCGAGCCGGCCGCCCAGCACGCCCGCCGCGTGCAGCGCGTGCAGCAGCCCCGCGGTGAAGGCGTCGCCCGCGCCGACGGTGTCGACCACCGCCGTGCGCGGCGCGGGCACGTGCAGCGGGCTGCCGTCGAGGGAGGCGAAGACGCCCCGCGCGCCGAGGGTGACGACGACGAGGCGGACGCCGTGCGTGTGCCAGGCGTCCGCGGCGGCGGCCGGTGTCGCGCCCGGCGCGAGCTCGGCCAGGTCGTCGTCGCTGACCCGCAGGACGTCGGCGGTACGGCACCAGTCGCGCAGCCGCTCGCGGTAGCGGCGCGGGTCGACCAGCGGGGCGCGGACGTTGGGGTCGATGCTGACGGTGGCCCGCGGGCGTACCTCATGCAGCACCTGCTCGATGCGGGCGGCGCCCGGATCGCGGACCAGCGCGAGCGACCCGGTGTGCAGGCAGGCGAGCCCGCCCTCGACGCCGGCGCGCAGTTCGGCCCGGGTCCACTGCCAGTCGGCGGTCCGCTCGGCGTGGAAGGCGTAGCCGGCCCGGCCCTGGCCGTCGAGGTCGGCGACGGCCAGGGTGCTGGGCTCCGCGGCCTGCGGACAGCGGGACACGTCGACGCCGGAGCCGGCGAGGCGGGCGCGGGAGAGCCGGCCGAAGACGTCCGCCGACAGCCGGCCGAGGAACCGCGTCGGGGTGCCGAGGCGGGCGAGCGCGACCGCCGTGTTGGCGGGCCCGCCGCCCGGACGGACCTCCAGGCCGAGCGCGGCCGGCTCCCGGCCGGCTCCGGAGGTTCCGCCGGAGAGAGCCGGGGCGGGCGCGGCGAAGGCGTCGGCGACGCATTCGCCGAGGACGGCGACGGGTGTGCTCGGCTGCATGCTGCGGCCTTTCTCGCGAGGGCACGGGGAGGGGCGGCCCGCCCGGGGATGCGCCCCGGGCGGGCCGCCCGCAGAGGTGGAGGCCGGCCTGCCACGCCGGGCCTCCGGCGGTGCTACGACCAGGTGCTACGACCAGGCGGTGCTACGACCAGGCACTGCCCAGCGGCGTCAGCTCGGCGCGGCGCAGCCGCAGGCTCCCGCCGTCCGCGGCGAACTCCACCGCGTCGGACTCCGCGTAGCGGGGGTACACCCGGGCGGTCAGCGTCTCTCCGTCGCCGGCGAACACCTCCACCGACGACCGGTCGATCAGCACGTCGAGCCGCAGCACGCCGTCGGCGTCCGGGCGGGTACGGGTGGTGAAGACGTCCCGGGTGCCATAGCCGGACCGGCCGGTGTCCAGGGCCAGTTCGCCGGTCGCGGTGTCGTAGCGCAGCTCGGTCGCCTCGGCGGCGGAGGCGTGCAGCCGGAGGGTGACGGTGCGGGCGGTGGTGGCGCCGAGGTCCAGCTCGGCCCGCAGCCGCGCGGTGTCGCCGCGGCCGAGCCGCCAGGTGCCCCGGACCCGCTTGTCCGTCACGGTGACGGGCGGGCCCGCGGCGAGACCCGCCACCTCGGCGACCGGGCGTGCGCCGAGGCCGCCGTCCGCGCGCACGAACAGCTCGCGGTGGACGGTCTGGGCGCCGGCCCAGCCGTTCAGCCGGGTGGGCTCCTTGGCGTTCCAGTCGCTCATCCACGCGGTCATCAGCCGGCGCCCGCGGTCGTCTTCGTAGCTCTGCGCGGCGTACGTGTCGCCGCCGCCGTCGAGGACGCCGCGGCGCTCGGGCGTGAAGGTCCGCCCGTCGTACGAGCCGACGGCGTACCGCTGCAGCGACTCGCCGCCCTCGTTGGTGGCGTAGAGCAGCACCCACCTGCCGTCCAGGGGGAAGAGGTCCGGGCACTCCCACATCGCCCCGTCGGTCCCGTCCCCCTCGGCGAGCACGCCGGTGTACTCCCACTCCCGCAGGTCGTCGGAGGCGTACGACTGCACCTTGCCGCGGCCGTCGTGACCGGAGCCGACGACCATCTTCCAGCGGCCGTCGAGTGGGTCCCGGAAGACCTTGGGGTCGCGGAAGCCGGCCGCGGAGCCGGGCGGGGGCCCGGCGACGACCGGGTTCTGCGCGACGGGCGTGAACGTCATGCCGTCGGTGCTGGTGGCGATCTCGACGGTCTCGGGGGTGGCGCCGGGGTGCGCCGCGGTGTCGGTGAAGCGGGTGTACGCGACCGTCAGGGTGCCGTCGTCGTCGACGGCGCTGCCGCTGAAGATGCCGGAGTTGTCGGTGGGCGTGGCGCGCGGCGGCGGGGTGAGCGCGACGGGCAGCTCGCGCCAGCGGACGGCGTCGGTGCTCTCGGCGTGCGCCCAGTGCATCGGGCCCCACTTGGGCGCGTCGGGGTGGTGCTGGCTGAACAGGTGGTGTCTGCCGCCGTAGTGGACGAGGCCGTTGGGGTCGTTGATCCAGCCCTGGTACGGCGTGTAGTGGAACTGCGGGCGCAGCGGGTCGGCGGCGTAGTCGCGGTCGGCGGGCTGGTTGGCCTGGCCCAGCCGGTTGAAGGTCAGGCCGTTGTCGTCTTTCCGCGGGCGCTCGGTGCGGACGTCGTCGAGGTTGAGGTGTCCCCAGCCGCCCTTCTTGTCGTCGACGACGCGGAGGTGGACCTGTTCGCCGGCCCAGGCGGAGGTGTCCCACACGACGCGGGCGTACGCCTCGTCGTCCATGCCGGTCTGCCGGGCCAGTTCCCTGCCGTCGCGGTCGCGGACGAGCGCGACGTACAGCCGGTCGGGGTCCCAGCCGCCGGCGACCAGGAAGCTGAGCGCGCGGCCCGCCGTGAACGTCGAGGAGCGCAGCTCGCCGACGGCGTCGTCCTGCGCGGCGGCGTAGCCCCAGAGGTGGTGGTCGCCGCGATGGTGGAACGGGCCTCCCCAGTAGTCCTTCGCGGTGCTGACGGCGGAGTCGGCGAACGCGTCGCCGGAGACGACGGTCCAGCCGGTGAGGTCCCCGGTCTCGAAACCGGGGTTGACGGGTCCGGTGGCGCGCGGCCCGGCCTGCGCGGCGGGGGTGAGCGTGGCGGCGAGGACCGCCGCGGTCGCTGTCAGTGCGGGTGTTCTCCAGCGGCTCATCTGGATGACCTCCGTTGCCGACTCGTTTCGAGTCAAGGGCATTGACGTTGCTCGCCGCGGAGTCCACCATCTTCGACAGCCGGTGTCAACGTTGACATATGTCAACGATGACACGTGCTGTCCGCGCACCCGAGAAGGAGCAGGTCCATGCAGGGAGCAGTCCGCAGCACCACCGCCGTCAGGGTCACCGCATGTGCCGCAGCAGCGCTGCTGCTGGCCGGGTGCGGCGAGGGAGCCCAGGGGTCCGGGTCCGACGACGAGATCCGGGTCGGCCTGATCACCAAGACCGACACCAACCCGTTCTTCGTCAAGATGAAGGAGGGCGCGGAGGAGTCCGCCGGCCGGAACAAGGTCGAACTCTCCACGGCCGCCGGAAAGTTCGACGGCGACAACGAGGGCCAGGTCACCGCCATCGAGAACATGGTCGCCGCGGGCGTCGACGGCATCCTCATCACACCCAACGACTCCGAGGCGATCGTCCCGGCCATCGAGCAGGCCCGCGACAAGGGCGTCGTCGTCATCGCGCTGGACACCCCCACCGAACCGCAGGACGCCACCGACGCGCTCTTCGCCACCGACAACCTCAAGGCCGGCGAACTCATCGGCGCGTACGCCAAGGAGCGGATGGCCGGCAAGGACGCCAGGATCGCCATGCTCGACCTCGCGCCCGGCATCTCCGTCGGGCAGTTGCGCCACGACGGCTTCCTCAAGGGCTACGGGATCGAGGAGGGCGACGACTCGCTCGTCTGCGCCCAGGACACCCAGGGCGACCAGGCCAAGGGGCAGACGGCGATGGAGAACTGCCTGCAGAAGGCGCCGGACATCAACGTCGTCTACACCATCAACGAGCCGGCCGCGCTCGGCGCGTACACCGCGCTGAAGGCCAAGGGCCGCGAGGACGACGTGCTGATCGTCTCCGTCGACGGCGGCTGCACCGGCACCGAGGCGGTCAAGTCCGGGAAGATCGCGGCGACTTCGCAGCAGTACCCGCTGAAGATGGCCAGCGAGGGCGTCCGCGCCGTGGCCGACCACGTGCGCAAGGACAAGGACGTCTCCGGCTACACCGACACCGGCGTCACCCTGATCAGCGACACCCCCGCCCAGGGCGTCGAGGCCGAGGACACCGGCTACGGGCTCGCGCACTGCTGGGGCTGACCGCCCCGGCCGGCCCGCCCGCAGACCGACCCGTCAGCACGTCACACCACCCGTCCGAGGAGCCACCGCCTTGAGTACGACCACCGCCCCGCAGCCCCCGGCCCCGCCACCGCTCACCGCGCCGCCCACCTGGCGCAGCGCCGCCACCCACCCCACCACCGGCCCGCTGGCCGCCCTCCTGGCCGCCTGCGTCTTCTTCTCCTTCCAGAGCGAGCAGTTCCTCTCCGGCGGCAACCTCTCGCTCGTCATGCAGCAGGTGATGGTGGTCGGCACCCTGGCCCTCGGCCAGACCCTCATCATCCTCACCGCGGGCATCGACCTGTCCTGCGGCATGATCATGGCGTTCGGCAGCATCGTCATGACGAAGCTGGCCACCGACAGCGGCCTGCCGCCGCTGCTCGCCATCGCCGCCGGGCTCACCGTCTGCGCGCTGCTCGGCTTCACCAACGGCGCGCTCGTCACGTTCATCAGGCTGCCGCCGTTCATCGTCACGCTCGGCATGCTCAACATCGCCTTCGCGCTCACCCACATCTACTCGGACGACCAGACCATCACCGACCTCCCGGACGAGCTGACCGCGCTCGGCGAGACGTTCCCGATGGGCCGCACCGACGTGACGTACGGATCGGTCCTCACCGTCGTCCTCTTCCTCGTCTTCGCCTACCTGCTGGGCCGCACCGCCTGGGGCAAGCACACCTACGCCCTCGGCAACAGCCCCGAGGTGGCCCGGCTGACCGGCATCCGGGTCGACCGGCTGCGGCTGGGCATCTTCACCCTCGCCGGGCTCATCTACGGCATCGCCGCCCTGCTGCTCGTCTCCCGCACCGGCGTCGGCGACCCCAAGGCGGGCACCGACGACAACCTCAACTCCATCACCGCCGTGGTGCTCGGCGGCACCAGCCTCTTCGGCGGCCGGGGCATGGTCCTCGGCACCCTCATCGGCGCGCTGATCGTCGGCGTGTTCCGCAACGGGCTGCAACTGATGGGCGTCGGCTCGATCTACCAGACCCTCATCACCGGCGGCCTGGTGATCCTCGCCGTCACCGTGGACCAGATCTCCCGCAGGAGGGCCGGCCGATGACACCGGACGAGACGACGAAGCCGCGGCCGGACGTCACCCCCGTGCTCCGGGCCCGCGACCTGGTCAAGCGCTACGGCCACGTCACCGCCCTGGACGGCTGCGACTTCGACCTGCTGCCCGGCGAGGTGCTCGCCGTCGTCGGCGACAACGGAGCGGGCAAGTCCAGCCTCATCAAGGCGCTCACCGGTGCGCTGCACCCGGACGAGGGCACCATCGAGCTGGACGGCGCGCCCGTGCGCCTGCGCGACCCGCTCGACGCCCGCAGGCACGGCATCGAGACCGTCTACCAGGACCTGGCCGTCGCCGCCTCGCTGGACATCGCCACCAACATGTTCCTCGGCCGCGAACTGCGCAGGAAGGGCGTGCTGGGCCGGGTCTTCCGGATGCTGGACACCCGGCGCATGCGCGAGGAGTCCGCCGCGCACATGGCCGAACTCAAGATCGGGCTGACCTCGCTCACGCAGGCCGTCGAGTCGCTCTCCGGCGGCCAGCGGCAGGGCGTGGCGGTGGCCCGCGCGGTGGCCTGGGCGCGGCACGTGGTGGTGATGGACGAGCCGACCGCCGCCCTGGGCGTGAAGGAGTCCGGACAGGTCCTCGACATGATCCGCCGGGTCCGCGACCGCGGCCTGCCCGTCGTACTCATCAGCCACAACATGCCGCACGTCTTCGAGATCGCCGACCGCATCCACGTCCAGCGGCTCGGCCGCCGGGTCGCGCAGCTCAGCCCGGCCGACCACACCATGGCCGAGGTGGTCGCGATCATGACCGGGGCCCTGACGCCCGGAGCGGGGAGCGGAGGTACGGTCGTAGCCGACGAGAAGGCGGTGCGGGCCGCCGGGCTGCGCTCGCGCTGACGGCTTGCCGCTCGCTGCCTCGCCCGGACGACCTGCGCAGACGGAGGAAGAGGCGAAGCAGATGCCGAGCCATCGGCGGCCGACGCTCACGGACGTGGCCCAGCGGGTCGGGGTGAGCGCCAAGACCGTCTCGCGCGTCCTCAACGGCGACGGACCGGTCGCCGACGAGACCCGGGCGAAGATCATGGCGGTGGTCGAGGAACTCGGCTTCCAGCCGAACCTGATGGCGCGCAACATGCGCATCGGCTCGCGTGACTCCACCGTCGGGCTGGTCGTGCCGGACATGGGCAACCCCTTCTTCGGCACGGTCGCCAGCGGCATCGAGGAGGCGGTGGGCAACCGCGGGCTCACCCTGCTCATCGGCTCCTCCGGCGAGTCGGTGGAGCGGGAGAACACGCTCGTCACCACCTTCCTGGCGCGCCGTATCAGCGCCCTGATGATCGTGCCGGCCGCCGGCGGCGATCACCGCCACCTGCGCCGGGAGCGGGAGAGCGGGCTGCCGCTGGTCTTCCTCGACCGGCCGGCGGCCGGCCTGGCCGCGGACTGCGTGGTCAGCGCCAACCGGCAGGGCGCCAAGGAGGGCACCGCCCACCTGATCGCGCACGGGCACCGCCGGATCGGCTTCGTCAGGGACCTGCCCGCCTCGCTCTTCACCCGTCAGGAGCGCTTCCGCGGGTACCGCGACGCGCTGGCCGAGGCCGGCATCCCCTACGACCGGACCCTGGCCGCCGACGCCCACGACCCGGCCGCGGCGGCCACGGCGGTACGCCGGCTGCTGGCTCTCGACCCGCCGCCGACCGCGGTCTTCACCGGCAACAACTTCGCCACCCTGGGCGCGGTGCAGGCACTGACCGCGGACGCGCGGCAGGACGTCGCGCTCGTCGGCTTCGACGACCTCCCGCTGGCGGACGTGCTGCGCCCGGGGCTCACGGTGGTGACCCAGGACCCGCGGGCCATCGGCACCGCGGCTGCCGAACTGGCGCTGCGCAGGCTCGACGGCGACCGCCGGGGGGCGACGCGCCAGACGGTGCCGGTCCGGCTCGTCCCCCGGGGCACCGGCGAACTGCGACCCCCGACTGCCTGACTGCCGGAGCCGGGGCGCGGGGGCGGGCCGGGGGTCACGGAGGCGGCTGACGCCCGCCGGGCCGGTGCCGGGCGCGGCGGTTAGACTCGGCGGCGGTACGTCCCTCATCGTTACGGAGCGCTCCCGTGCTTGTCGTCACCTTCGACATCCTGCTCGTGCTGGTCTGCGTGGGCACCCTGGCCTTCGCCGGCCTGGTCGTGAAGAAGCTGTACCAGGGCCAGCGCTGACGATGCCGATCGAAATCCCCTCGGACCTGCACAAGGACCTGGTCCCGCTGGCGTTCCTCCTCGGCGACTGGCAGGGTGCGGGCGTCTTCGACTTCCCCGGCAGCGAGAAGTGCAACTTCGGCCAGGAGCTGCGTTTCGGCCACGACGGCCGGGACTTCCTGGCGTACACGTCGTACACCTGGGTGCTCGACGAGAACGGCGAGAAGGTGCGCCCGCTGGAGAGCGAGAGCGGGTACTGGCGGATCCGGCCCGACCGGCAGCTCGACGTCGTGATGGTGCGCGACCAGGGCGTCGCCGAGGTCTGGTACGGCGAGATGGCCGAGGGCAAGCCGCAGCTCGACCTGGCCACGGACGCGGTCGCGCGCAGCGCCGCCTCCCCGCCGTACGCGGGCGGCAAGCGGCTCTACGGGTACGTGAACGGCGACCTGATGTGGGTCGGCGAGAAGGCCACGCCGGAGGTGGAGCTGCGGCCGTACATGTCGGCACAGCTCAAGAAGGTGGTGAACCCCCGGGAGTGGGCGAGGGATCTGACGGACCTCCCGGACGACGGGATCGCGTTCTTCCGTTGACGCTCGTCCGGTGCGCTTTCCGGCAACCGGCCGGGGTTCCGGCGCGGCACTCATACACTTGAGCCGTGGAGACCACCGACTGGAAGCGCGACCTGCGCGAACGTGGCTACCGACTGACGCCGCAGCGCCAGCTCGTGCTGGAGGCCGTCGACTCCCTGGAGCACGCGACGCCCGACGGCATCCTCTGCGAGGTCCGCAAGACCGCCGCCAGCGTCAACATCTCCACGGTCTACCGCACGCTGGAGCTGCTGGAGGAGCTGGGCCTCGTCAGCCACGCGCACCTCAACCACGGCCCGCCGACGTACCACATCGCCGAACGCCACCACCATCTGCACCTCGTGTGCCGCGACTGCGACCGGGTGATCGAGGCGGAGAACGCGGTGGCGGAGCCGTTCGCGGAGACGCTGCGGCAGCGGTTCGGGTTCGAGAGCGACGTGCGGCACTTCGCGATCCTCGGCCGGTGCGCGACGTGCGCCGAGTCCGGCACGCCGGGCACGTCGGGGAACTCCCCCTCGTCCCGCCCCTGACGGCTCACGCTCCGGGGCGCGGCAGGCTCCGAAGTCCGTGGCGCGCGGCCGAATCCGGGCCGTGACCCCGGGTGGCCGCCCGGACGTACTCTTGAAGGATGAACGCGCCTTCTCCCCTCCTCTCCCTGCCCGGGGCGGTCGCCGCCGAGGCTCCCGACGAGGGCGTCGCCGCGCACTACGGCGATCTCTTCCGGGAGCAGCGAGCCCTGGACGCCGGCGAGGGCTTCGTCGACCTCTCCCACCGCGGCGTCGTGTCGGTCACCGGCGAGGACCGGCTGAGCTGGCTGCACCTGCTGCTGACGCAGCACGTGGAAGCGCTCGCGCCGGGGCACGCCACCGAGGCGCTCGTGCTGTCCGCCCACGGGCACATCGAGCACGCGCTGTACCTCGTCGACGACGGCGAGACGACGTGGGCGCACGTGGAGCCGGGTACGCAGAAGGACCTCATCGCGTACCTGGAGAGCATGAAGTTCTTCTACCGGGTGGAGATCGCGGACCGTACGGACGACCTCGCCGTCGTCCATCTGCCGGCGGGCTCCATCGCGGAGGTGCCCGAGGGCGTGACCGTGCGCGAGACGGCGTACGGGCGGGACCTCTTCCTGCCGCGCGGGAAGCTGGCGGACTTCGCCGCCGCCGCGGGCCCGCCGGCCGGGGTGCTGGCGTACGAGGCGCTGCGGGTGGCGGCGCACCGGCCGCGGCTGGGGCTGGAGACGGACCACCGCACGATCCCGCACGAGGTGGGCTGGATAGGCACGGCGGTGCACCTGGAGAAGGGGTGCTACCGGGGGCAGGAGACGGTCGCGCGGGTGCAGAACCTGGGCCGGCCGCCGCGCCGGCTGGTGTTCCTGCACCTGGACGGCAGCGAGGTGACGCTGCCCCCGCACGGGGCGGTGATCAGGCTGGCGGCCGAGGAGGAGGGGCGCAAGCTGGGCTTCGTCACCACCTCGGTACGCCACCACGAGCTGGGGCCGATCGCGCTGGCGCTGGTGAAGCGGAACGTTCCCGCGGACGCGGCGCTGCTGGCGGACGAGACGGCGGCGGCGCAGGAGACCGTGGTCGAGCCCTGAGGCCGCGGGGCGGCGCCCAGGGTGCGCGGGCGTGCTCCCGTGCGCCTCGGATGTCACGCACGCCCCCACTAGCCCACCGGGTGCGTACGAACTCCGCGCGCAGGCGTCGAACGCCGCCCGGAAGTGCGTACGGCTCAGACCTCGACCAGCACCGTGAACGGGCCGTCGTTCGTCAGCGTCACCCGCATCGGCGCGCCGAACACCCCCGTCGCGACCTGGGCGCCCAGCTCCCGCAGCCGGGCCACGACCTCGTCGACCAGCGGCTCCGCGACCTCCCCCGGCGCCGCCGCCTGCCAGGTCGGCCGGCGCCCCTTGCGGGGGTCGCCGTACAGCGTGAACTGGCTGATCACGAGCAGCGGCGCCGAGATGTCCGAGCAGGACCTCTCGTCCTGGAGCACCCGCAGCGTCCACAGCTTGCGGGCCAGTTGCGCGGCCTTCGCGGGGGTGTCGTCGTGGGTGACGCCCACGAGCACGCACAGCCCCTCGCCGACCACCTCCCCGACCGTCTCGCCGCCGACCTCCACCCGCGCGCCGTCCACCCGCTGCACCACCGCTCGCATGCGTCGCATTATCCCGGCGGCGCGACGTGCGCCGCCGTGCCCCCGGGCGCCGCAGCGTGCGCGGGGCCGAACGGGCGCAGTCTCCCTGCGGCACGACCCTGTGCGATGGCACGATTGCCTTCGGTGTCCGGCAGGTCGCCACGCCGACGCGGCATCTTCGGACGAAGGGGACTGACACTCGCATGAGCTCTCCCGGAGCCGGGCGGCCCACGCCGCCCGTACCGACCGCGCGCAGCAGCCCGGCCGCCGACCGCCGGCCCCGCACGCCCGGGCCGCGCTCCCCGGACGGCGGGGCCGCGCCGACCGCCCAGGCGGCACAGACCGGTCAGACCGCGAAGGCGGGGGCGCACTCCGCGGCGCCCGCGCCGGCGGGCCCCGCGGCCACCGTGGCCTCGCTCGTCGCCGCCCCCGACCCGGCGGCGGTGCCGCCCGCGCCGCTCGACGCGCTGGGCCTGCACGAGCTGCGCCTGCTGCGCCGCTCGGCGCAGCAGGAGGAGGCCGACCTCAGCTACGTACGCCGGCTGCTGCACGGCCGGATCGACATCCTCAGCGCCGAGCTGGGCCGCCGGTCGAGCCCGCGCTCGCCGGTGCTGGACCGGCTGCCCGAGATCCTCACCGACGGCCCCTCGCCACGACCCGCCTCGGCCCGGCACGTCACGCTGGGTACGCCGCTGCGCGAGGAGTACCGGGAGCTGGCGGAGGAGATGCTCGCGGAGGTCGCCCTGTCCGACCTGTCGGCCCGTACGGACGAGGAACTGGACCAGGGGCTGGCCCGGCTGGCCGGCTACGAGGCGCGGATCTCCGGCCGCAGGCGGCGGCTCCAGCGGACGGCGGACGAGTGCAGCGCGGAGATCGCGCGCCGCTATCGTGAAGGGGAGGCGCAGGTCGACGACCTGCTGTCCTGAGGTCTGACGGAGCGACGGAACCTGTGGCCCGAGGCCGTCCCGGCACGGAAGGCGCCCGCCCATGCACGACAGCAGTTGGATATCCCCGCCGCCGGTCCCCGCTCCCGTCCCGGCCGAGGAGGGCGAGTACACCGGTCCCGCGCCCGTGCTCGCGGAGGTGGTCCGCTCGGGCTTCGCCGAGGGGCGGCACCGCGGGTCGCTGGTGCTGCTGGCACCGGACGGCCGCGTGGAGCGGGCGTGGGGGGACGTGACCGGGCAGATGTTCCCGCGCTCGTCGAACAAGCCGTTCCAGGCGGTCGCCGTGCTGCGGGCGGGGGCGCGTACGGACGCGGGGCCGCTGGCGGGTGAGCGGCTGGCGCTGGCCGCGGCCAGCCACTCGGGCGAATCGTTCCACCTTGATCTCGTACGCAAGATGCTCGCCGGGGCCGGGCTGCCCGAGGACGCGCTGCAGACCCCTCCCGACCTGCCGCTGGACCCCGAGGAGCGGGAGAAGTACCTCGCCGCGGGGCGGCCCCGCGACCGGGTGGCCATGAACTGCTCCGGCAAGCACGCCGCGATGCTCGCGGCCTGCGTCGCGAACGGCTGGCCGCGGGAGTCGTACCTCGCCGCCGACCACCCGGTGCAGCGGCTGGTGCGGCAGGTGGTGGAGGAGACGGCGGGCGAGGAGGTGCGGCACGTCGGCGTCGACGGCTGCGGCGCGCCGCTGATGTCGCTGTCGCTGACGGCGCTGGCGCGCGGCTTCCGGCGGCTGGTGCTGGCCGCGGAGCGCACGCCGGAGCGGCGGGTGGCGGACGCGATGCGGGCGCACCCGGAGTACGTCGCGGGCACCCGGCGGTGGGACACCTGGCTGATGCGGGGCGTGCCGGGGGCGCTGGCGAAGGTCGGCGCGGAGGGCGTGCAGGCGGTGGCGCTGCCGGACGGGCGGGCGCTGGCGTTCAAGGTCGACGACGGGGCGCTGCGGGCCGTGGGGCCGGTGCTGGCACGGGCGCTGGCGCTGCTGGGCGTGCGCTCGCCGGTGCTGGCCAGGATCGGGGCGGCGCCGCTGCTGGGCGGCGGGGAGCAGGTCGGGGAAATTCGCGCGACGTTCTGACGCCCGCCGCCTAGCGTGGGCGGATGATCCAATATTCGGCAGGGCTGTTCCCGCGGGCCGGAGCGCGGGCATGAGCGAAGGCACCGAGATCCGTACGCTCGCCGAAGGCGACATCGCCGACTGGCTGCGCGCGTGCCACACCGGCTTCCTCCGCGCCCCCTCGGTCACCGAGGCGGACGTGGCGCTGTTCCTGGAGGAGCGCGACCTCGACCGGGTGCGGGGCGCGTACGACGGCAGGCGCTGGGTGGGCACGTACCGCAGCTTCGCCCAGGAGCTGACGGTTCCGGGCGGGGCCGCGGTGCCCTCGTGCGCGGTCTCCTCCGTCACGGTCCTGCCGACGCACCGCAGGCGGGGGCTGCTGAGCCGGATGCTGCGGGAGGACCTGGCGGCGGCGAAGGAGCGCGGCGACGTGGTCGCCAGCCTGATCGCCGCGGAGTACCCCATCTACGGCCGCCACGGCTTCGGCCCCGCCACCTGGACGACCGCCTACGACGTGACCACCCGGCGCGCCCAGCTCGACCCGCGCTACGCGGGGCCGGACGACGGCGGCACCGTCGAACTCCTCGACGCCGCCGAGGTGAGGGAGATCGGCCCGGCGCTGCACGACCGCTTCCGCCGGCTGGTGCCGGGCGCGGTGGACCGGAGCGCGTTCCGCTGGAAGACGCACACGGGCGCCGCCCGCTTCAGCGTCGACGAGCCGTGGCACGAGCCCTTCTACGCGGCGTACCGCTCGGCGGCGGGCGAGCCCGAGGGCCTCGTCACGTACCGCACCAAGTGGGGCGACTGGCCCGGCAAGCTCTCCGACGACGAGCTGACGGTGACCGACCTCATCGCCGTCACGCCGGCCGCGGAGCGGGCCCTGTGGCGCTACCTGGTCTCCTTCGACTGGATCACGACCATCCATACGGGCCACCGGGCGCCCGACGATCTCCTCCCCCTCTACCTAGGTGACCCTCGGGCGGCCCGGGTGACCACGCACGCGGACTACCTGTGGCTGCGGCCACTGGACGTCCCGCGTCTTCTGGAGGCCCGCGCGTACGCGGCCTCCGGCTCTCTGGTGCTCGACGTGCACGACCCGGCCGGCCTGGCCGGCGGGCGCTTCCTGCTGGACGCCGGTGGCCCGGACGGCACCGGCTGTACTCCCACGGACCGGCCGGCCGACCTCGCCCTGAGCGTGGCGGAGCTCGCGCGGCTCTGCCTCGGCGACGAGTCCGCGGTGCGGCTCGCCGCGCTGGGCGTGGTCGACGAGGAGCGCCCGGGCGCCGCCGCGCGGGCGGACGCCCTGCTGCGCACCTCGCGCCGACCGTGGTGTCCCGACATGTTCTAGATTCCTGCTCCCGTTCTTCCGTTTTTCCGTTCTGCGGTTCTGCGGTTCTGCGGTTCTGCGGTTCTGCCGTTGTGCCGTTCTGCTGTGACCTGTCTCACTGCCCGGCCGCGGCGCGGCCGGGCCCGGCGGACTGGAGCAGGAGCAGAGCGAGCGCGAGGCCGCCGATGGTCATGCACGTGACGTTCTGCGCCTTGAGCCCCACGAGCAAGGTGGTGAGCCCGATCGCTCCCACCGCGCCGAAGCGCCATTCGACGAAGCGCTCGAAGCCGACGAGCAGCGCCGACATCGCCAGAGTGATTCCTACCGGCATGGTGGGTCCCTCCCTTCTGCGTACGCAGTGGTCCCCCCTCCCCCCATGCGCCTTCGGACAGCGGGAGAGCGCGAGCCCCGGGCGACGACCATCACCGCCAACTTCCGTCAGTTGCCGCCAGGGTCGCAGAGTTGGTGACCAACTCTGCTTAACTTGTGCCCAGTTGGTGACCAACTCAAAACATTTCTGAGACAACCCACGCCGGTTGGCCGGAAGTTGTAAGGTTGGCGGGGTGAGCAGGGACCAGCCTTCGGCAAACGGCGGCCGGATCGCGCGCGACCGCGTCGCCGACGCACTGCGCGCACGCATCGCCTCCGGCGAACTGCAGCCGGGCGACAGCCTGCCGACCCAGAAAGCCCTGATGGACGAGTTCGACGTCGAGCGCGGCGTCGTGCGCAAGGCACTCGACCTGCTCAAGCGCGAGCAGTTGCTCGCCGACGTCGGCAGAGGCTCACCGCCGACCGTCGCGGAGCCGACCGCCCACCGCGAGGAGGCCCCGCCGCTCACCGCGGGGGTGGAGTTGGCCGAACGGCTCGACACGGCATTTCAGGCCACCCACGTGACCCTCGACGCCTTCAGCCTGACCACCGAGACCCTCAACCAGGCGATCGCGCCCACCCTGATGGCCATCGCCGCCGGCCGCCCCGCGCCCCGCTCGGTCACCTGCCGCGTCATGGTCCCCAGCCCGGACGCCCACCTGGCGCTCCCCCTGCTGGTCGACGACCCGACCGACCCGCGCCCGCTCAGGCGCCTGGACCGCCTCGTCGAACTGCACGCGCGCTCCTTCGCGCACGCCCTGCAGTACCTGCGCGAACGCGGCGGCGTGGAGGAGCTCTCCATCGAGGTCCGCGGCGTGCCCCTCACCCCGACCACGAAGCTCTACGTCCTCAACGGCACCGAGGCCCTCACCGGCTTCTACGAGGTCGTCCCCAACCGCGTCCCCGCCCCGACAGGCGACGAGAACATGGACATCTACGACGTCCTCGGCGTCGACACCTCCCTGTTCCGCCACTCCTCGGCCCACGACGCCCGCGACCGCCACGAGGCCGCGTACGTGGACAGCGCCAAACGGTGGTTCGAATCGGCATGGCAGAAAATTGCGAAGCCGTATCCCGGGATTCCCCCGACACTGTGACCGCCGACGTCACGCCGCGGCAACCGACCTGCGGTACTCTCAGCCCTCATCAGCCGCCCTCCGCAGGGCGGCTGCTCCCATCCGACCTGCTCGTGAACGGTCTGCCACCGCCCATGTCCACCGAAGCGCCCGCATCCCGGGGCGGCCCGCCGCGACTGCTGCACGAGCTGCGGCTGCGCTGGCACTTCTGGCGACACCGCCGCCGCCCCGGCGGCATCCTGCTGCGCGGCCAGCACAACACCAACTACGTGGTGCCGCTGGACGAGACCTTCGCCGCGATAGTGCACGCCGAGCCGGGCGCGAGCGGGAAGATCCGTACGCCGATGAAGACCGTCGAGGTGCTCCCGCGCACCTGGCGGAGCGAGGCCGACGTGCTCGCCGCCGTCCGGCCGCACCTGCCCGCGGTGCCCACCTGCCTGCTCACCCGCGGCAGCCACGCGCTGCACACCTTCACCGAGGGCACGCCGCTGTCCGCCGACCATCCGGCGGAGGAGCCCGTCGGCGAGCCGACGCTGCGCAAGCTCGCCGAGGTGATGCGGCGCATCGCCGAGGTGCCCGCCGCCGAGCTGCCGCCGCTGCCGTCCGAGTGGCCGGTGGGCAACGACACCCCGGCCTTCCTGCGGACGCTGGTCGACTTCGCGGAGACCCGCGTCTTCCTCACGTACCACGAGGACTTCGGCACGCTCTTCGAGGCGCTCGGCATCACCGGCGCCGCCGCCCGCCGCTTCTACGGGCGCGCCGACGACCTGACCCGCCGGCCCTTCCGGCTCCTCCACACCGACCTGCACCGCGACAACGTCCTGCGGCTGCCGGGCGAGGCGGGCGACCTCTTCGTCGTCGACTGGGAGATCGCCCTCTTCGGCGACCCGCTGCACGAGCTGGCCACGCACCTGGTGCGAATGGGCTACGGGCCGCGGGAGGCGGAGCGGATGAAGGAGCTCTGGTACGAGGAGATGACCGGGCACGGCCTGGCGGACGCCGTCCGCGGCTTCGAGGACCTGGAGGTCTACCTCGACTTCGAACGCGCGCAGTCGCTCTACCCGGACACCATGCGCACGGCGCTGAGCCTCTCCCCGGACGCCGACCGGGCGGAGTTGCGGCGCGGGGCCCGGCGCGTCCTGCGGTCGCTGGACAGCGCCGTGAAGGCCGCGGGACTGGCACGGGTCCCGGAGGAAGAGGAGGTCATGGCGGCGCTCGCCGACTGGCTCGCGGACCAGTCGGGGTATCGTCGTCGCCAGCGTCTGAAACGCCGCTACTCGGCCGGGGCGCTGCCCCCACCGCCCTGACCACGCCCCGGGGCAACCGACTTATGGAGAGATGTGGCCGATCTCCACGCGCTCCTGCAGTCCGCGAAGTGCGTTCTGTTCGACTTCGACGGGCCCGTCTGCCGGCTCTTCCACGGACACCCGCCCGCGGCGGTGGCCGACCGGATGCGGCGGCGGCTCGCGGAGCTGGGCGAGACGGACCTGTGGGCCGCGGTGGCGGGGCAGACCGACCCCTACCGGGTGCTCGGCCACGTCGCGCACGCGCCGGGGAGGGACGGGGCGGCGGTGGCACTGGAGCAGTTGCTGACCGAGGAGGAGCTGACGGCGGTGGTCACCGCGCGGGCGACGCCCGGGGCGTACGAACTGGTCACCCGGCTGGTGAGGTCCGGCCGCCAGATAGCGGTGACGACGAACAACTCCGAGCGGTCCGTACGCGCCTACCTCCACCGGATCGGCCTCGCCGAGCACTTCGGCCCCCACATACACGGCCGGACCGCCGACGCCAAGCACCTCAAGCCCGACCCGCACTGCCTGCACCGGGCGCTGGCCTCCACGAGAGCCGCGCCCGAGGACACGGTCATGATCGGCGACACCGCCGCCGACCTCCAGGCCGCCCGCACCGCCCGCGTCTCCTTCGTCGGCTTCGTCCCCTCGCCCCAGGCCACCGCCTTCGGGACGGGGCGCGCCGACCTCGTCGTCCACGGGTTGGGGGAGCTGATGAACGGGGCCGCACCACCGTCCCCGCCGGGATCTCCGGATCCGCAGGGTCCACCGGACGCGTCGGCTCCGCACGGCCCGCCGTTCCCACCCGGCTCGTCGGGCTGGCCGGATCCGCCGGGCGCACAGACCCCGCCCGCCCCGCCCGGGCCTCCGGCACCGCCGGTCCCGCGGGAGCCGCAGGACCCGCAGGACCGCTGACGCTTTCGTCCCGCCCTTCCCGTACGCGACCCCGAAGCCGCCCATGACACGCCCTGACAACGGCCGTTTCGCCGTTCCCGAAAGCCGCGCCGACCGCCGCGACCCCGCCGCGGACGGCGCGGCGGATCGCCCGGCTCCCGTGGCCCGCCCCGCGCCCGCGCGGGTGGATCCGCTGGCCGGGGCGCGCTGCGTCCTGCTCGACTTCGACGGGCCGCTGTGCCGGTTCTTCGCCGGGCCGCCCGGCGGGCCCGCCAGCCTCGCCCCCGGCTTCGCCGACGAACTGCGCACCCTGCTCGACGAGCTGCCCGACCTGCGCGCCCGGCTCGCGCCGCTGCCCGACCCGCACGAGGTGTACCGCCGCACCACCGCCGCGCTGCGCCACGGCGGCCAGCCGGAGCACCCCGTCGTCGCCGCCATGCGCAAGCGGCTGGACGAGCTCGAACTCGCCGCCGCCGGCGCCACCGCCGTGCCCACTCCCGGCGCCGCCGGCCTGCTCGCCCGGCTCGCGGACCGCGGCGTGCTCCTCGGCGTCGCGTCCAACAACTCCGAACCGGCCATCCGGGTGTTCCTCGAACGCGCCCGGCTGGCCCGCTGGTTCGAGGACGGCCCGGTCGTCGGCCGCCCCGACGACGCGGGACTGATGAAGCCGGACCCGACCGTGCTGCAGGGCGCGCTCGCGTACTGGCCGGTCCGGCCCGACGCCTGCGTACTCGTCGGCGACTCCCCCGCGGACGCCGCTGCCGCCGCCGCGGCCGGCGTCGCCTTCTGCGGCTACCACCGCGAGCCGGAGAAGCGGCGGCTGCTGCGCGAACTGCCGGGCGCGCCGCCCGCCGTCGCCGCGCTGGCGGAGCTGGCACCGGCCGGGCGGGTGGCGGTCACGTAGCGCGGAGGCATGCGCGTCGTAGGGTGACGGCATGAACGGAGCCGACGAGCCCGCGCACGATCCCGCCGTGTTCGAGCTGGCCACCAAGGCTTTCGAGCTGGCCCGGCAGGGGCAGACCGACACGCTGGCCGCCTACGTGGACGCAGGCGTGCCGGCCGGTTTGCGCGACGACGGCGGGGACAGCCTCGTCATGCTCGCCGCGGTGCACGGGCACCCCGGGACCGTCGCCGCGCTGCTGCAGCGGGGGGCCGACGCGGACCAGGTCGGGGCCGTGGGTGCGACGCCGCTGGCGGCGGCGGTGCGGGTCGGGGCCGACGAGGTCGTGCGGGTGCTGCTGCGGCACGGGGCGGATCCGCAGGCCGGATCGCCGTCGGCGGTCGCGGCGGCGCGGGTGGCCGGCCGGACGGAGCTGCTGGAGCTGTTCGGCGGCGTGTGAGGGTCCAAAGGACCGGGGCCCTCGCCCGCCTCACGTCATCCGCCTCCTGAACAGCACCGCCGCTGCCGCCACCGACGCCGCCGCCAGCGCCGCGCACCACGCCAGCGCCTCCCACGGGCTGCCGCCCACCGGCTGCCCGAGCAACAGTCCCCGCAGCGACTCGATCACCGGTGTCAGCGGCTGGTGCTCGGCGAAGCCGTGCAGCCAGCCCGGCATCGAGTCGACCGGGACGAAGGCGCTCGACGGGTACGGCAGGAAGGCCAGGAAGAACGTGAAGCCGCCCGCCGCCTCCGGGGAGTTGGCCAGCAGGCCGACCGCCGCCGCGACCCACGATATGGCCGTGATCACCGCCAGCAGGATGCCCGCCGACGCCAGCCAGCCGCCGACGCCGGCCTCCGGGCGGAAGCCGATGGCGAAGGCGACCCCGAAGACCAGCACCGTGGCGGCCAGGTTCCGCACGACGCTGGCGGCGACGTGGCCGGCGAGGATCGCGGTGCCGCCGACGTCGAGGGAGCGGAAGCGGTCGATGACGGCGCCCTTCATGTCGTCGGCGACGCTCATCGCCGTCGTGCCGGCGCCGAAGCCGGCGCACAGGACGAGGACGCCGGGGGCGACGTAGTCGACGTAACGCCCGTAGCCCCCGCCGGTGTCGATCGCACCTCCGAAGAGGTAGACGAAGACGAGCATCAGCAGCACGGGCAGCGCCAGCGCGGTGATCACGGCATCGGGGTTGCGGGAGCTGAGCCGCACGGAGCGGCCGACCATCGTCGCCGAGTGGGCCAGGGCGTCAGCCATCGCGGGTCACCTTCATGAAGACGTCGTCGAGCGTGGCGGAGTGCACGGCGAAGCGCTCGATCAGGGTGCGGTCGGGATCGACGGCGTCGAGCAGGTCGCGGATGTGCGCGGCGCGGCCGTCGGTGGTGACGCCCAGGGTGCGGGTGTCCGGGTCGCGGCGCACGGCGAGGTGGTCCAGCGCGTGGGCCGCCTTCTCGTACGCCTCCGGGGAGACCAGCGTGAGGTCCAGCCGCTCCCCGGAGACCTGCTGTTTCAGCTCCGCCGCCGTGCCCTCGGCGACGAGCCGGCCGCCGTCGAGGAGCGCTATGCGGTCGGCGAGGCGGTCGGCCTCCTCCAGATACTGCGTGGTGAGGAAGACCGTGACGCCGGCGCCGGCCAGGCGGCGCACCTCGTCCCAGACGGCCTGGCGGCTGCGGGGGTCGAGGCCGGTGGTGGGCTCGTCGAGGAAGATCACGGAGGGGTCGCCGACCAGGCCGGCGGCGAGGTCGAGACGGCGGCGCATGCCTCCCGAGTACGTGCCGACGCGGCGGGCCGCGGCGTCGCCCGCGAGGCTGAACCGCTCCAGCAGCTCGTCCGCCCGGCGGGCGGCGGCGGGCCGGGACAGGCCGGTGAGGCGGGCGACCATGCGGAGGTTCTCGGCGCCGGTCTGCTGCTCGTCGAGCGCGGCGTACTGGCCGGTGAGGCTGATGGCCCGGCGGACCCGGGAGCGGTCCGCGACCACGTCGAACCCGGCGACGCTCGCCGTGCCCGCGTCCGCGCGCAGCAGCGTCGCGAGGATCCGGACCGTGGTGGTCTTCCCGGCGCCGTTGGGCCCGAGGAGGGCGAAGACGCTGCCGGGCGGGACGCTCAGGCCGACGCCGTCGAGCACGGTCGTGCCGCCGTACGCCTTGGTGAGGCCGGCGGCCTCGACGGCGGGGCGGGTGGGCTGAGGCACGGCTCCCCCTTTCTCCGTGGCTTTCTGCGTATACCTTACACACTACTGCGTAGAGCATACACGGCACTGCGTATGGCGTAAACTTCCTTCATGGACGCCAGGGACACCGCTCACAAGGACGGCGAAGACGAGCAGCGCGGCAGCGGAGCCGTCCCCGCCAGCGTGGAAGCCGCCTGGGGCCTGCGGCCCCGGCCGCAGAAGGGGCCGAAGCGGGGGCTGACGCTGGACGGGATCGTGGCGGCGGCCGTCGCGGTCGCGGACGCGGAGGGCCTGGAGGCCGCGTCGATGGGCCGGGTGGCCAAGGAGCTGGGCGTCTCGACGATGGCGCTGTACCGGTACGTGGCCACGAAGGACGAGCTGGTCACGCTCATGGTCGACGGCGCCTTCGGCCCGCCGCCGCCGCTGCCGCGGGACGTCGAGGGCGACTGGCGGGCGGGGCTGCGCCACTGGTACCAGGCCATCGGCACCGCGATGTTCGCGCACCCGTGGGCCGTGGCGCACATCCCGAGCGGCGGCCCGCCGGTCACGCCGAACCAGCTCGCGGCCCTCGACCAGGCCCTGTACATCCTCCGCGACACCCCGCTCACGGAGTTCGAGAAGGTGGCCACGGCGCTGCTGGTGAGCAACCAGGTGCGCGCGGAGGTGACGATCGCCCTGGCGATGGGCGGGAGGCCGGAGATGGAGCGGCTGATGAACGAGTACAGCACCTTCCTGCTCCGGGTCTCCGACACCGGCCGCCTGCCGCACCTGCGCACAGCGGTCGAGGGCGGCGCCTTCGACGAGCCGGACGTGCAGGCGCCGCAGAACCCCTCGGACTACGACGAGTTCGCGTTCGGCCTGGAGCGCGTACTCGACGGCGTCGAGGCGCTGATCGCCGCCCGCCGCCCGGACTGATCGCGGGGCTTTCCCCCGGCGGGCCGCCGGGGGATCATGAGGCAATGCGCGCGGACGGCTGGCAGCTCACCGGGGACCTCGACGAATTCCTGGCCGCGGCGGGGGAGTTCCTGCGCGCCCGGCCCGTACCGCACATCATGGCGCTGACCTGGGCGGCAAGGCTGCGGGAGCGGGGGACGGGACCGTACGGCGGCGGGCGCCCGCTGCTGGGGCGGCTGGCGCAGGCGGGGTCGGTCCACGGCACCTGCCACCAACTGCCGGGCCGCGGCCTCGGCCTCACCCCGCTCACCGCGGACCAGGCCGGCTCCCTCGCCGCCCGCCTCGCGGCGCTCGGCCACCCCGTCCCGTCCGTCGGCGGCGACCACGACACCGCCACGGCCTTCGCGACGGCCTGGCAGCACCACACGGGCGCGACGCCCACCCCCGCCGTCCGCCTCCGGCTGCGCCGCCTCGGTACGCTCACGCCGCCGGACCCCGCCCCGCCGGGGCGGGCGCGGGAGGCGGGCGAGGGGGACCGGGAGCAGCTCATGGACTTCTGCCGCGGCTTCGCCGCCGACGTCGGCGAGGACGTCACCATCGACGCGGGCACCTGGCCCACGACCCGCTACGCCGACAAGCGCTACACCTTCTGGGAGACCCCGGACGGCACGCCGGTCTCCATGGCCGGCGTCAACCCGCCGGTCGCGGGGCTGGCCCAGGTCGACCCGGTCTACACCCCGGCCGCCCACCGCGGCCACGGCTACGCCGCCGCGGTGACGGCGGCGGTGACCCGCGCGACGCTCGCCGCGGGCGCCACGGAGGCGGCCCTGTTCACCGACGCGACCAACCCGACGAGCAACGCGCTGTACCAGCGCCTCGGCTACGGGGTGCACTCCGACTGGACGACGTACACGTTCGCCTAGCCGCGGGCGCGCACCCGCCGCGCACAGCGGATCCGGCGGCCCGCCTCCTACCCCGGCACCTCCACGACGTCGGCCACCACGCAGCTCACGTTGTCGGGACCGCCGGAGCCGTTGGCGAGAGCGACGAAGGCCCGGACCGTCTGCTCGGGCGCACCGCCCCCGGAGAGCACCCGGCGGATCTCGTCGTCCGGCACGACGGCCGACAGCCCGTCGGAGCACAGCAGGTACCGGTCCGCCCGCCGGGCGTCGTGCAGGCGCAGGTCCGCGGTGGTGTCGGCTCCCTCGCCCAGGGCGCGTACCAGCAGCGAGCGCTCGGGGTGGGAGGCGGCTTCCGCCGGGGTGAGGCGTCCTTCGTCGACCATCGACTGCACGAGGGTGTGGTCGTGGGTGATCCGGAACAGCCCGCCGTCGCGCAGGAGGTACGCGCGGGAGTCGCCGATGTGGACGAGGGCGAGTTGCGACCCCGTCCAGAGCATCGCGGTGAGCGTGGTCCCGGCGTCCCCGGCCGGGGAGCCGCCTGGTGACCCGGCCTGGCCGACGCCGCGCACGGCCCGCTCGGCTTCTTCCATCGCGTCTTGCAGGACGTTGAGGAGCCCGCCCGCCGGGATGCCGTCGGTCTCCAGGCGCTTGAGCGCGTCGACCGCAGCCGCGCTCGCGGTGGCTCCCTGCCTCCCGTACCCGTCGGCGACGGCGAGCAGCCGGTCCCCGGCGTAGGCGGTGTCCTGGTTGTGCTCGCGTACGAGGCCGGTTTCGGAGAGTGCGGCGTAACGGATTCCCAGGGGCATGGCGGGTTCCTTCCACGACAGGTGAGTGAGGAGGAAGGCGGCCAGCTCCCGCCGCGCGGCGGTGTCGGCCTCGACCTGCGCCCAGAACGCCCGGATCTCCTCCGCGGCCGGCCCGGCGTCCAGCGCGCAGACGTGCCGGATCCGGGCCAGGGGCATCCCGAGCCGCCGCAGCCAGGCGACCAGCCGGGCCCGCTCCAGTTGCGCCGGTGCGTAGAGGCGGTAGCCGGTCACCGGGTCGACGCGGGCGGGGACCAGCAGGCCGAGCTCGTCGTAGAGCCGCAGCGCCTTGGGCGACAGCCGCGACGCCTTCGCGAACGCCCCGATGGTCAGCAACCCCATGCCGTCCCTCCTCCTGCCGGGCGGCTGCCCGGCCCCACCGATGCTGCGGCTTCCCCGAGGGTGAAGGTCAACCGCCGCCGGGCCACCTCGCCCCTACCCCTGCTCCCACACCCCGTGAGAATCGCGATAGTATCGCGATATGTGGTGTGCGACACACTTGCAAGCAGGTGCTTGCAATAGTTAGCAGGGGTGCGGCAGCATCGGGGCATGGGTTCGATACACGTCGGCAACCTCGGGGAGTTCCTGCGGGAGCAGCGCCGCAGCGCGCGGCTCAGTCTGCGGCAGCTCGCCGACGCCGCCGGGGTGTCGAATCCGTACCTCAGCCAGATCGAGCGCGGGCTGCGCAAGCCCAGCGCCGAGATCCTGCAGCAGCTCGCGAAGGCGCTGCGGATCTCCGCCGAGACCCTGTACGTACAGGCGGGGATCCTCGACGAACGCCGGGGTGACGGGGTCGACGGGATGGCGGTGCACACCGCGATACTCACCGATCCCGCGATCACTGAGCGGCAGAAGCAGGTGCTGCTGCAGATCTACGACTCCTTCCGCAAGGAGAACGCCCGCGAAGCGGGCGAGGACGCGGAGGAGGGACAGACGAACGGGGACGCCCCGCGGCCGGGTGCCGGGCGGGGTGAGGGCGACGTGAAGCCCGCCAGCGACCGGAGGAGAACGCCATGACCATCACCGACGACGTACGCAAGACGCTCAAGGACCCGACGCCCCTCTACGCCGTCGCCGGCACCGCCGACCTGGCTCTGGAGAAGCTGCGTGAGGTGCCCGCGCTGGTGGAGCGGCTGCGGGCCGAGGCGCCCGAGCGGCTGTCCGCGATGCGCGAGACCGACCCGCGTGAGGTGCAGGAGCGGGTGTCGAAGCAGGCCAAGGACGCGCAGGCGAAGGTCGCCGAGCGGCTCGGCGACCTGGACACCGACATCAAGAAGCTGCGCGAGTCGGCGCAGGATCTCGCGCTGCAGGGCGTGGGCCGCGCCGCCGAGTACGCGGTGAAGGCCCGCGAGACCTACGACGAGCTGGCCGAGCGCGGCCGCGGTGCGGTCGCGGAGTGGCGCGGCGACACCGCCGACGCGGTTCAGGTGACCACCGAGATCATCCGGCCCGGCGCGGACGACAAGGACAAGGGCGCCGCCGACGAGGGCGTCGACGAGGCCGGGCCCGCCGCCGCCGGGCCCGCGGCTGAAAAGCCCGCCGCCAAGAAGGCCGCTCCCCGCAAGCGCACCCCCAGGACCGGCGCCAACGGCACCGCCAAGAAGTCCGCCGCCAAGAAGACGACCCCCAAGACGGACTCCTGAAAAGTACGCCCCGGGCACACCTCGCGTGCCCGGGGCGTTATGCGGGTACGGTGTCTGCGCCGGATCCCTGAACACTGAGTCGGACTAATAGGCGGTGGACCGCGTGCTCATCTCTGGCTTCTACTCGTTGCTCGGGCTGCTCAGCCTGGCCCTGACGGTCTTCGCCGGGGCGGCGCTGTTCCTGGCGGCCGTGGCCCGCGAGGACGCGTACCGCGCCGCCGACAAGAACACCAAGCAGTTCTGGCTGATCATCCTCGGCGTCGGCTTCGCCGTGATGGTCATCTTCCCGATCATGTCGTTCCTGCCGATCATCGCGCTGATCGCGGCCATCGTCTTCATGGTGGACGTCCGGCCCGCGCTCAAGCAGGTCGGCGGCGGCCGGCGCAGCGGGGGCAGCAGCTCCGACGGGCCCTACGGCCCGTTCAACGGGCGCTGACCCGCGCGGCGCGCACGCGCCACGCGCTCACGACCTCCGGTCCCCGGGTCCGCACGGGCCCGGGGGCCGATCCAGGAGCAGGACCGCCACGTCGTCGTTCAGGTCGCCGCCGTTGAGGGCCCGTGCCTCGGTGACCGCGCCGTGCAGCAGGTCGTCGCCGCCCAGACCCTGGTCCAGCAGCCTGCCGAGCAGCGCGAGCATGCCGTCCTGGCCGAGCCGGGCGCGGCCCGGGCCCGTGCGCCCCTCGATGAGGCCGTCGGTGTAGAGCATCAGGCTCCACGCGCCGCCCAGCTCCACCTGCTGGCGCGGCCAGCGGGCGCGCGGCAGCAGGCCGAGCGCCGGGCCGCCCAGCTCCTGCGGCATCAACCGCGGCCGGCCGCCCGGGACGACGACCAGCGGCGCCGGGTGGCCCGCCAGGTAGAGGCCGGCGCGACGGGCGTCGGGGGAGATGTCGACGGTGCACATCGTGGCGAATATCTCGTCGTCCGCCCGCTCGTTCTCCAGCACCTGCTGCAGCGTGGCCAGCAGCTCGTCGCCGACGAGGCCCGCGAAGGTCAGCGCCCGCCAGGCGATGCGCAGCTCCACGCCGAGCGCGGCCTCGTCCGGGCCGTGGCCGCAGACGTCACCGATCATGGCGTGCACCGCGCCGTCGGGGGTGCGCACCGCGTCGTAGAAGTCGCCGCCGAGCAGCGCCCGGGTCGGGGTGGCGCCGGCGGCGGGCGGCGGGAGGCCGGGTCGGTAGCAGGCCGCGAAGCCGAGGCCGGAGCCGGCGAGCAGCGGCGTGGGCAGCAGCCCGCGCTCCAGCCGGGCGTTCTCCTGTGCCCGCAGCCGCGAGGCCGTCAGCCTGCTCTGCGCCAGGTCGGCCCGCTTGCGCTCGACCGCGTACCGGATGGCGCGGCCGAGCACCCGGCCGTCCAGCTCGCCGCGGAAGAGGTAGTCCTGCGCGCCGACGCGGACCGCCTCGGCGGCCAGCTCGACGTCGTCCTCGTCGGTGAGCGTCAGCACCGCGTGCATCGGGGCCATGGCCAGCACCTCGTACAGCGCCTCCAGCTCGTCGCCGCCCCCCACGGGGCCGGCGTCGTCAGCGGGGACCGGCTCGTCGGTCACGCTGAGGTCCAGCAGGATGCAGTGCACGTCGGGGCCGAGCAGCCGCTCCGCCTCGGTGAGGTTACGCGCCGTGCGCACCCGGATCCGCTCGCCGTGCCGGCCGGCGCCGGCCTGCTCCAGCATCCGCGCGACGCCGGGTCCGCTGCCCGGCTCCGCCTCTATCAGCAGCAGCGTCAGCGGCTCCGGGACCACGCGCTCGCGCGCGTGCGGCTGCCCGGGCACGGCGCCGTGGCCCGAACGCTGCGCCGGCAACGGCGCGTGCGGCAGCGGCGACGGCGCGTACACGGCCGACGGCTGCGGGTGCCGCCGCCGCGGTGCGGCCTGCGCATCGGTCACCCCGGCACCTGCGGCGGACTGGTCAGGTCCGCCGGACGGTCCGGAGGCCGGGGAACGCCCGGGTGCGGGCATCGCTCTTCCTTCCCTCCCCCCGAGGGTGACGGCCGGGCGCGAGCGCGCTCGCGGCCGTGTGCGGCGGCTCGTGCCCTATGCAGCAAAACCGCCAAGGAGGGACCCTAGCGTGATCACCCGCCGGTACGGAACGGGTGACGCGGCCCGGAACGCGACCGCTCCCCGGGCCCTTTGCCCTGCTGGGAGGGGTCACGCCGGGCCCCGGCGCCCCGTATCCGGCGCGTCGGCCACATGACGCAGATCACGCGTCGGGACGTACGACGCCCTTGATCGGCATGGTGCCCGCGCCGGCCACGGTCACCTGCCGGCCGGGCCGCGGCGCGTGCACGATCGCGCCGTCACCGACATATATGCCGACGTGGCTGGCGTCGGAGTGATAAATGATCAGGTCGCCCGGGCGCATCTCGCGCACGTCGATCCGCGGCAGCCCCGCCAACTGGGTCTGCGAGGTCCGCGGGATCGCCACCCCGGCCGCCTCCCAGGCGCGCATCGTCAGCCCCGAGCAGTCGAACGTGTCCGGCCCCTCGGCGCCCCACACGTAGTCCTTGCCGAGCTGGTCCGTGGCGTACGCGATGGCCTTCTTGCCCGCGGGCGTCGCCGCCGCGTCGATCTCGTCCAGGATTCCGGAGTCCAGCCAGCGCGCCTGCGCCTCGCGGGCCCGCTGCCGCTCCAGCCGGCGCAGCCGCTCCCGCTCCTCGGCCTTGAGCTTCCGCTCCAGCTCCTTCGCCTCGGCCAGCCGCTCTTCTATCTTCTCCTTCGCCGCGGCCCTGGCCTCGCGGCTGCGCTCCAGCCGCTCGTACGTCCCCGCGGCCTTCCTCGCGTACCCGTCCAACCGCCTCTGCGTGCCGGTCACCTCGGTGATCAGCCGCCGCTGCGCATGCTGCCCCTTGCGGGCCAGCCGCAGGTCGTCGACGAACTCCTCCGGGTCGTCGCTGAGCAGCAACTGCGCCTCCATCGGCACCCCGCCGCCGCGATACTGCGCCCGGGCCAGCGCGCCCGCCTCGTCCTTCAGCCCGGCCAGCCGCCGGCTCGCGGCGGCCTCGGCGCGGTCGAGCCGCTCGACCTCCTCGCGCTGCTTCTTCGCCTTCTCCTCCGCGTCGTTGTACGCGTCGGTGGCGGCCTCCGCCTCGCGGTACAGCCGCTCCACGCGGGCGTGCACCTCCTCGACCGTCGGCTTCGGCTCCGCCTCGGCCGCGGGCCCGGTCAGCGGCACGAGCAGCGCCAGCAGCCCGGTCACGGCCAGGGCGACGCCCCTGCGCCGACGCGCTCCCGCCGGCCCCGTTCCCGCCGGCCCCGTTCCCTCCGGCCCCGTTTCCACCGGCCCTGCTTCTGCCTGCGGCGATCCCCCGATTTCGCGCATGCGTCTCCCACACTCCCCCGATCGTGCTCCCACGGGCCCGACTCGGCGGGCCCGCCCCGGGACTCTGGCCAGCCCCGGGCGATCACATGCCTCGGATGCTGCCATACCGGCCGCAACTCCCGCAGCCCTCCTCCACAGACCTGTGGATAACCGGACGAGGACCTGCAACACACCTGCGACACGGGGTGGTTCGAGAGGCCGGAGGTGAGCCGCCGGCTCAGCGGCAGCCGCAGCCCGCCACCGCCGCCGCCATCCGGTCCAGCGCGTCCCCCGCCCCCGTGCGGTCCGTCGCGCCCATCGTGAAGAACGCGAACGCCAGCAGCCGCCCGTCCGCGTCCACCACGGTCCCCGCCAGCGAGTTGACCCCCGTCAGCGTCCCCGTCTTCGCCCGCACCACGCCCCGCGCCGCCCCCGCGCCGCCGCCCTCGTCCCCGTAGCGGTCCCGCAGCGTGCCGTTGAACCCCGCCACCGGCAGCCCCGTCAGCAGCGGCCGCAGCTCCGGGCGGTCCTGGTCCGCCGCCGTCACCAGCAGCCGGGCCAGCAGGTCCGCCGAGACCCGGTTGCCCCGGCTGATGCCGCTGCCGTCGGCGAACCGCGCCCCGCGCACCGGCAGTCCCAGCTTCTTCAGTTGCCCCGCGACCGCCTTCCCCGCCCCCGCGAAGCTCGCCTCGCGGCCCGTCGCGAGGGCCGTCTGCCGGGCGAGCGCCTCGCCGAGGTCGTTGTCGCTGTACGTCAGCATCCGCTCGGTCAGCTCCGCCAGCGGCGCCGAGTACGTCGCCGCCAGCTCGTCCGCCTTCTCCGGCACCCGCTCCGCGCGCGGCTCGCCCGCGACCCGTACGCCCGCCTCGCGCAGCTCCCCGGCGAAGGCGTCCGCCGCGTCCCGCGCCGGGTCCGTCGCGCGCGGGGCCGGGCCGTGCCAGGAGTCGTCCAGGCGGGCCTCGTCGACCATCAGCGGGGTGACGGGCGCGATGTTCTCGTTGAGCCCGATCTCGTGCAGGACGTCACCGGCGTACGCGGTGGCGTCGTACCGTACGGCCACCTTCCGCACCCCGTCCGCCTTCAGCTCCCGCGCCGTGTCCCGCGCCAGGCGCGCCAGCCGCTTCGCGGTCAGCGTGGGGTCACCGCCGCCGACGAGGAAGACCTCGCCGCCCTCGGCGAGCGACGCGGTCGGGATGCGGTGGTCGGGGCCGAGGGCCGCGAGGGCGGCGGCGCCGGTGGCCAGCTTGACCGTGGAGGCGGGCACGACGCCGGCGGTCTCGCGCTCGCCGTACAGTTCGCGGCCCGTGGTCACGTCCCACACGGCCGCGGTGGTCGGCGAGCCGAGCGCGGGATCCTTCAGCAGCGGCGCCAGTTCCTTGGCGAGTCCGGCCCCGGTCGGCCGCGGGGTGCCGGCGGGCCGGGTGCCGTCCTGCGGGCCCAGCGGGGTCAGCACCCGCGGGGCGCCCGCGCGGGCGCCCTGCAGGCCGTCGCCGGGGGCGCCGTCGCCCGGTACGCCGTCGGCGGCGCCGTGATCCCTGTCACCTGTACGGCCATCGGCGGCGTCGGCACGCGCGGCGGTCCGCCTCTCCGCCGTACGCTGACCCGAGTCCCAGGGCCCCGCCACGGTGATCACACCGGCGGCGAGGACGCCGCCCAGCGCGCCGGACGCGGCCACCAGCCGCACCGTACGACGGGTGTGCAGGGGCTGTGCCTCCCACCGCCGGGTCCAGTGCCGTGCCCAGCGGGCGGCCTTCCGCCGTGCCACCGCGACCCCGACCCCGACCCTCACCAGGGACCAGCCCCTTTCGCCACCACCCCGCTGCGTGGGGGACACTTAATCATCTGAACCATGCTGATCTTGAAGGAGAGCCACCCGTGGAGTTCGACGTCACCATCGAGATCCCGAAGGGTTCGCGGAACAAGTACGAAGTGGATCACGAGACGGGCCGGATCCGCCTGGACCGGCGGCTCTTCACCTCGACCAGCTACCCGGCAGACTACGGCTTTATCGAAGGCACGCTCGGAGAGGACGGCGACCCGCTGGACGCGCTGGTCCTTCTGGACGAGCCGACGTTCCCCGGATGCCTCATCGCCTGCCGCACGATCGGCATGTTCCGCATGACCGACGAGGCCGGCGGCGACGACAAGGTGCTGTGCGTGCCGGCGCACGACCCGCGGGTGGAGCACCTGCGGGACATCCACCACGTGTCGGAGTTCGACCGGCTGGAGATCCAGCACTTCTTCGAGGTGTACAAGGACCTGGAGCCCGGCAAGTCCGTGGAGGGCGCCAGTTGGGTGGGCCGGCAGGACGCGGAGGCCGAGATCGAGGCGTCCAAGAAGCGCCTGGAGGCGGCGGGCGGCCACCACTGACCGGCGGGCCCCGCTGACGCGCGGTACGCAGCGATACGAGCGGTACGCGGCCGTACGAGCGGTACGCGGCGACGCGTGCCGGCACGGACGCCGGGGACGGCCCCTAGAACCCGCGGGTGCGCTTCGCGCCCCGCCGGGCGGGGGTCGTTTTCTCGCCCGGGCGTTTCATGAAGAGCCGGGCCATCTCGCCGCCCAGGTTCACCCCGATCGCGATCGCCAGCGCCAGCGCGGCGGCGGTCAGCAGCGAGCGGGCGCCGGCGTTCAGCTCGTTCTGGGCGAAGCCCAGCAGGCCGAAGTACGTGGCGCTGCCCGGCAGCAGCGGGCCGATGGCGGCCGTGACGTACGGCAGCGCGGAGATGAACCGGTAGCGCGAGAAGAGCTGGCCGAAGAGCCCGACGAGGCCGGCGGCCAGCGCGGTGGCCAGGACCGGCGACTTGTTCGCCTGGTGGGCGATGACCGCGTAGATCAGCCAGGCGACGCCTCCGTTGAGGGTCACGGCGATCACGGTGGAACGCTCCTGCTGGAGCAGGACGGCGAACGCCAGCGTCAGCAGCATCGCCGCGAGCAGGGAGACCACCGGCCGCTCCTGGCGGTGCAGCGCGGCGTCCGGGCTCAGCTCGGCGCCGAGCTGCACGCCGACGTAGAGCACGATGAGCACGCCGACGACGATGCCGACGACGAGGTAGAGCACCTCGAGCAGCCGCGCGGAGGCGGTGATGTAATACCCCGTCAGCCCGTCCTGGACGGCGGCGACCAGGGCCCGCCCGGGGATCAGCGCGAAGAGCCCGCCGGTGATGACGGCGGAGGACTGGGCGTCGATGTCGGCGATGTTGAGCGTGACGCCGACCGCCGCCGGGGCCATGGCGGCAGCCACGAACTGGTAGAACTCCGGCAGCCCGCGCCCGGCCGCCAGCCACGCGAGCCGGTCGCCGAGCATCGCGCCGATCGCCGCCGCGCAGAACACCAGCGGCCCGCCGCCCACCAGGGTCGCCGCGGCGCCCGACAGCCCGCCGCTGGCGAGGGTGAGCGCCCACTTGGAGTACGGGTGGCGGTTGCGGCGGATCTCGGCGAGGCCGCGGTACGCCTCCTCCAGGCTGACCGCGGCCTCCTCGTCCACGATGGCGTCGACGAGGCGGTAGACGGCCGCGAGCCGGTTGTAGTCGGTGCCGCGGCGGCGCACCGTCCGGTTGAGCGTGATGGGGTCCTCGACCAGGGAGGGCTGGTACGTGACCGTCAGGAGGGTGAACGTGACGGTCGGCTCGCAGCGGTCCAGGCCGAAGGCGTGGGCGATGGCGAACATCGCGGCCTCGACGTCCTCCGCGCCCTCGCCGCCGGCGAGCAGCAGTTCGCCGATGCGCAGGGTGAGGTCGAGGACGCGCGGCACCGGCAGCGCGGTCTCCTCGGTGGGCGACAGCGTCCGTTCGGGCGTGGGGCGTTCCGTCATGGGCGTACGGAGCATGACACGCATCCGGTCCTGCCAGGGCGTGGATCGCGACAGCGGACCGGTGGCCGGCGGGGGCGGCGGCGCGACTCCGGCGGCGGCCGAGGGGCCGCCGTGCGGGGGCCGGAAGCCGGACCCCGCGCCGTGGTCCTCGGCGGCGGGCTCGCCGATGCCCGCGGGGCGCGCGAACTCCGAGGTCGTCTGGCCGTCTTCGGGCGCCGGGGGGAGAGGCACGCCGAAGGGCGGCGTGAACGCGCTGTGCGCCTCGTCGGACTGCGGCTTGTCTTCGCCGTTATCCGGTTCGGGCTCCTGACCCACTGGACCATCACCCCCCGCGGACGTGCCGAAAGGTTTACGCCCGCGAGCATAAGTCGGGCGCATGAAGAACGCCCCCGGGGGGTCGGAAGGGTACGGAGGCACGGCGGCACATCAGATCAAGTCGTACAAACGGGGCGCCACTGGTGTGCAGCGGGGGCGCCACCCGCGTCGAGGGCGCCGTCGCCCACGCCCGCGGGCGCCGCCCGCCACCTGCCCGTACGCGCCTTCAGCGCCCCAGGCGCAGATACCGGCGCACCGCCAGCGGGAAGAACACCGCGAGCAGCACCAGCGGCCAGACCACCGCGAGCAGCACCGGATGCTGCGCCGCCCACGAGTCGCCTGTCCAGCCGGGGTTGCCGAACAGCTCCCGGATCGCGCCCGCCGTCGCCGACATCGGGTTCCACTCCGCGACGGCGCCCAGCCAGCCGGGCATCGTCTCCGGCGAGGTGAACGCGCTGGACAGGAACGCCACCGGCCACACCAGGATCTGCACCGCCTGCACCATCTCCGGCTTGCCCGCCACCAGGCCGAGGAAGATCCCGGCCCACAGCATCGCGAACCGCAGGAGCAGCAGCAGCCCGAACGCGGCCAGCGCCTCCGCCCACGAACCGTGCCAGCGCCAGCCGACCGCGAGCCCCGCGCCGGCCATCACGGCAAGCCCGGCGACCGACTCGGCCATGTCGGTGAGCGACCGGCCGACGAGGACGGCGGACGGGGCCATCGGCATGGTCCGGAAGCGGTCGACGACGCCCTTGCCGAGATCGGAGGTGAGGGAGACCATCGTGGCCTCCAGGCCGAAGGACATCGCGAGCGCGAGCATGCCGGGCACCAGGTACTCGCGGTAGCTGCCGCCGCCCGGCACGGCCATGCCGCCGCCGAGCAGGTAGGTGAAGACCACCAGCATCATCACCGGGAAGACCAGGCTCACCACGGCCGCGCCCGGCCGGCGGGCCCAGTGCGCGAAGCCGCGGCCGGTCATCGTCAGTCCGTCGACGACGGCCCACTTCAGCCGGGCGCCCGCGGTACGGGCCGGCGGCGGGGGTGCGAGGGTGGTGGCGGTCATACGGCGCTCCCTTCCGCCGCGGCGCGCGCGTCACCGGCGCCGCCCGCGGCGTGTCCTGTCTGTCCCTGTGCCCGTCCCTGCTCCCGCTCCTGCGGCTGCTCCTGCTCCTGTCTGCGGCCGGTGAGGTGGAGGAACACCTCGTCCAGCGTCGGCCGGCGCAGCGACACGTCCTCCGCCGCCACCCCGGCCGCGCCGAGCCCCGCCACGGTCTCGGCCAGCGCCGCCATACGGTCGGCGACCGGGGCGCTGATCCGCCGCGCGTCGGCGTCGACCTCGATGTCGGCCTCCCCGGCGCGCGCGGCCATGCCGATGACGGCCGCCGCGGCGTCGAGCCGGTCCGCGTCCCGGACGACGACGTCGATGCGGTCGCCGCCGAGCAGGGCCTTCAGTTCGTCGGACGTGCCGTCGGCGACGACGCGGCCGTGGTCGACCACCGAGACCCGGTCGGCGAGTTGGTCGGCCTCCTCCAGGTACTGGGTGGTGAGCAGCACGGTGGTGCCGTCGCCGACGAGCGAGCGGACCGCCTGCCACACCTCCGTACGGCCGCGGGGGTCGAGGCCCGTCGTCGGCTCGTCCAGGAAGAGCACCTGCGGCCGCATGAGCAGGCTCGCGGCCAGGTCGAGCCGCCGCCGCATGCCGCCGCTGTACTGGCCGACGGGCTTGTCGCCGGTGTCGTCGAGGCCGAACCGCGCCAGCAGCGTCGCCGCCCGCCGCCGAGCGCCGGCGCGGCCGAGGTGGTAGAGCCTTCCGAACAGCTCCAGGTTCTGCCGCCCGCTGAGCACCTCGTCGACGGCGGCGTGCTGGCCGAGCAGCCCGATGCGGTAGCGGACCTCGTCCGGCTCCCGTACGGCGTCGTGGCCCGCGACGCGCGCGGTGCCGGCGTCCGGGCGCAGCAGGGTGGCCAGGATCCGTACGGCCGTGGTCTTGCCCGCGCCGTTGGGGCCGAGCACGGCGTGCACCGTGCCCGCGGGGACCGCGAGGTCCAGGCCCGCGAGCGCCGCCTTCGCGGCGCCCTTCCTCCCGTACGTCTTGCGCAGTCCTTCGGCGAGGATCGCCGTCATACGCCTCCTCCGCTCCTCCGGTAGTCAAATTTGACCACCGCCCCGCGAAGGTATCCCCCGTCCCGCGATTAGTCAAACTTGATTAGCGGTCGTCCGGGGCGCCGGGACCCTCCGGGCTCGTCGCCACCCCGGCCCACGGGTCGCCCTCGTCGGCCATCACGTACGCGCCGGCCTCCAGCCGCCCGATCAGGGCGCGGGTCCACTCGGCGCCGGCCTCGGCGGTGTGCAGCCAGAGCCGCATGATCTCGCCGATGTGCCCGAAGTCCTCGTCCTGCTGCGGCGAGTAGTGCCGCAGCACCTGGGCGCGCCACTCCTCCATCGCCGCGACCCGCTCCTTGAGCAGCGTGACGGCCTCGGCGCGGGGCAGGTCGACGAGGAAGCCGACGCCCGCGGTGAGGAAGTCGATCTTCTCGTCGTAGCGGCGCAGCGCCTCGCGCAGCAGCCGGAAGTACTCGGCGTCGCCCTCGGCCGTCATCTCGTACTCGGTACGCGGCGGGCCGCCGGCCGTGCTGGGCGCCACCTCGTGGGCGACCAGCAGCCCCTGTTTGGCCATCTGCTTGAGCGCGTGGTAGATCGAGCCGGGCTTGACGCTGGACCACTCGTGGGCGCCCCAGTACTCCAGGTCGGCCCGGACCTGGTAGCCGTGCGTACGGCCGTGCCGGCGGACGGCACCCAGGACCAGAAGGCGGGTCGCGGACAACTGAACCCCTTGTCTTCCGCGGGGAAGTGTGGCCTCCCAGCCTAGTCAACCTTGACTAGCACGGTACGCGGGGGCGCCCCGCGCCGCCGGTGGCGCAGGGCCGGGCTCCCCGCGCGGGAGCCCGGCCCTGCGCGGTCCGGTGCGGCGGTACGGCAGGTCAGTGGTGACCGCCCGCGTACACGCTGCGGCAGAAGGACGCGATCTGCTCGTCCGACAGCCCCTGGGTCAGGTCCGCCTCGGTGATCATGCCGACGAGCCGGTGGTCCTCGATGACCGGGACGCGGCGCACGCGGTTCTGCTCCATCGTGCGCAGCACCTCCTCGACCGGGGCACCGGCGTCGACGTACACCGGCCGGCCGGCCGCCAGTTCACCGGTCATGCAGGTCGTCATGTCCCGGCCCTGGGCGACGCACTCCACGACGATGTCGCGGTCGGTGATCATCCCGGCGAGCTTGCCGTCCTGGCCGCACACCGGCAGGCAGCCGACGTCCATGGAGCGCATCTTCGCGGCGGCGGTGGCGACCGACTCGGTCGAGTCGATGCACTCGGCGCCTTCGTGCATGAGGTCGCGGGCGGTCCGGGCGGTGGTGGGAGCGGTCATCGCGGGTCTCCTGTCCTTGATGTCGAGAGGTCCGGAGGGGGTACGGGAAGGGGGTTCCGTCCACCGCCATGTTCCGGGCCCTCGACCGGCCGGGCGACATGCGCGCCGCCGAACGGGTGACCGGTGCGGAAACGAGGCCGTACGGGCGCTCAGAAGGGGAACTGCGTCCGGCCGTGCTGCACGGAGATCCACTTCAGCGTGGTGAAGGCGTCGACCGTCGACTCGCCGTTCAGCCGCCCCATCCCCGAGCACTTCTCGCCGCCGAACGGCACCAGCGGCTCGTCCTGGATCGTGCCGTCGTTGACGTGCACCATCCCCGAGTCGATCCGCCCCGCGAGACGTACGCCCCGCTCCAGGTCGCGGGTGTGCACCGCGCCGCTCAGCCCGAACGGGGTGTCGTTGACGATCCGCACCGCCTCGTCCTCGCCCGTGAACGGCAGCAGGAACGCCACCGGACCGTAGAACTCCCGCCGCAGCAGCTCGCTGTCCGCCGGCAGCCCGGTCAGCACCGTGGGCTCCACGAGCGTGCCGTCCGTACGCCCGCGCAGCAGCGCGGTGGCGCCGGCGGCGAGGGCCGCGTCGACCTGGGCGGTGAGGTCGGCGGCCTCGCGGGCGTTGATGAGCGGGCCGAGCTGGGTCGCGGGGTCGGCCGGGTCGCCGACGGTCAGGGCGCCCGCCTTGGCGACGAACTTCTCCGCGAACTCCGCCAGCACCGCCCGGTCGACCAGCACCCGGTTGGCGGCCATGCAGACCTGCCCCTGGTGGGCGAAGCGGCTGAAGACGGCGGCGTCCACGGCGTAGTCGACGTCGGCGTCGGCGAGCACGACGAGCGCGGAGTTGCCGCTCATCTCCAGCACGGTCCGCTTGAAGTGCCGGGCGGCGACACTCGCGACGTGCCGGCCGGCCTCGGTGGAGCCGGTGAAGGACAGCACGCGCGGCACGGGGTGCTCGATGAAGGCGTCGCCGATCTCGGCCGTGTCGGTGATCACGACGTTCAGCAGGCCGGGCGGCAGCCCGGCGTCCTGGAGCAGCCACGCCAGCAGCGTGCCGCCGACGACGGGCGAGTAGCCGTGGGGCTTGAGCACCACGCCGTTGCCGAGCGCGAGGGCGGGCGCCACGGACTTCGCGGCCACCAGGAGGGGGAAGGTGTACGAGCCGATGACGCCGACGACGCCCACGGGCAGCCGGTAGACGCGGTTCTCCTTGCCGGGCGTCGGCGACGGCAGCAGCCGGCCCTCGGCGCGCAGCGCGTACGACACGGACTCGCGCAGCACCTCCTTGGTGAGGGCGATCTCGAACGCCGCCTTCAGCCGCGTGCCGCCCAGCTCCGCCACGATCGCGCGGGTGATCTCCTCCTCGCGCTCCTCCACCAGGCGCAGCGCGCGCTCGAAGACCAGCCGCCGCTCGTACGGCGAGCGCTCCGCCCAGAGCCGCTGCGCCCGCTCCGCCGCGCGGTACGCGGCGTCCACCTCCGCGGCGGTCGCGACGGTGACCGCCGCGAGCTGCTCACCGCTGTACGGGTCGAGGTCGATGACGTCCCACGAGCCCGCGCCGGGGCACCACTTGCCGTCGATGTACTGCAGGGCGAGGTCGGAGAAGAGAGACATGAGCGAGGCTGCACCCCTGCGCACGGCGGACGGCGGGCACGGCTGTGACCGCTGACACGCCATCGTACAAGTGCGCGAAGTGCGCCTCCCTACACCTCCCGGATGAGCCTGTGCAACAACTCCCGTGACTCCGCCTCGTCCTGGGCGGCGACGCGCAGCAGGTCCATGGCCTTCGTGTACGTCGCGACGTCCTCCGGCTTGTCCAGGTAGAGCGCGCTCGTCAGATGCTCCACGTACACGACGTCGGAGAGGTCCTCCTCCGGGAAGCTCAGGATCGTGAAGGCGCCGGAGTCGGGGGTGTGGCCGTGCTGCGCCAGCGGGATGATCCGCAGCGACAGGTTCGACATCTCGGAGGCGTCGAGCAGGTGCTGCAACTGCTTGCGCATCACCTGTCTGCCGCCGTACGGGCGGCTGAGCGCGGCCTCGTCGAGCACCGCCCTGAGCTGGGCGGGATGCTCGGCGTACAGCCGCTTCTGCCGCTCCAGCCGGGCGCCGACGCGCTTGTCCGCCTCGGCCGACGAGATCGGCAGGCCGGCGGTGACGACGGCGTGCGCGTACTCCTCGGTCTGCAGCAGGCCGTGCACGAACTGGACCTCGTACACGTCGATGCCGGAGGCGGCCGACTCCAGTCCCACGTAGGTGGGGAACCAGCCCGGCAGCACGTCGCTGTAGCTGTGCCACCACCCGGCGGTGTTCGCCTCGCTGACGAGGCCGACGAGGGCGTCGCGCTCGGTCTGATCGGTCACGCCGTACAGCGTGAGCAGGTCCTCCACGTCTCGGCTCTTGAAACTCACCCGGCCCAGCTCCATCCGGCTGATCTTGGATTCCGAGGCCCTGATCGCGTATCCGGCGGCGTCGCGCGAGATCCCCTGTTCCTCCCGCAGCCGTCTGAGCTGGGAGCCCAGCAGGATACGGCGCACGACCGATCCGCTTGATCCGTCCACGGCCATCGGAGCCCTCCACCCACCTCGGCGATATGGCACTTACACGGCATGGCACTACGAGCGCGCCCCCGGCGCCACCGGCCCATACTGCCATCACTCCGTATCATTGCGTGCCCGATCGGTTACCCAACCGAGAAAATCTTGCCAGCTAATGCCCATGAACCAGTAAGTTGCTAGACATTCCTCCCCCGTGCACGTGCATCTGCCCTTGCATCTGCCAAAAGCATTCGGAACCATGGGCATCCGCACGGTGACGACAGACACGCACGCGACTGGGGAGTGCCGCGCATGGGGACCGAAGCAGCAGCCGTGCTCGCGCCCTTATGGCGAGGGCTGCCCCCGCTGGACTCCGCCTCGGTCGACGGCGCCGCGTCCTGTGCGATATCCGGCAGCCATGAGTCCGTAAGCGGCGCGCGCGCCTTCACGCACACCACGTTGCGGCACTGGGAGCTGACCGACCTCAGCGACGACGTCGCGCTGGTCGTCTCGGAGCTGGTCACTAACGCGCTCAGACACGCCCTGGGCGGCCGCACCGCCCAGGACGCGGCGGTACGGCTCCATCTGATGCGCTGGGCGTCCCGGCTGGTGTGCGCCGTACGCGACCCGAGTACCGCGAGCCCGGTGGCCGGGGTGGCCGACGTGGGCGCGGAGTCGGGGCGGGGGCTGTACCTGGTCGACTCCTTCAGCGACAGTTGGGGCTGGCATCCGCTGGACGGCGCGCTGCGCGGCAAGGTGGTGTGGGCGGTGTTCCACCTGCCGAAGCCGGCGGAGGACTGAGGAGCCGCGTGCGCAGGGCCCGTACGGCGCGTACGGCCTGTGGGGCGCGTACGGCCCGTACGGCGCGCAGAGCCGCCTGATCGTCCTTCCCGCCGCCGGGATGCACCGCCGCGGCGTCAGGGCCGCGTACATCCTTGCTGCACCCGGGTGAGCCGCACGCGCCCGCCGTGCCCACCGACACCGGCATCGCCGCGCCCGCGCCGCCCCCCGTACGCCGCGCTGGCGGGCCCGCGAACGTCCGGGCCGAAGTGCCGTGGCGGAACCTCTGCGCAGCGACGACTACTCCTCGCGGCGCCCTGGATACGGGGTGATTCACGCTCCGGGACCGTTCGCGGACGGAAAGGAAGCGGTCGCATTCCGTGCGGATCGCTGACCTACCGCGATCGACGCCTGCTGCGGGCGATATTCGGCCGGGATCCGGATGACAACCGGCTGCAACGTGACCCTGCCGATGACGGAAGCGGGCGGTGCAGCCGGGAATAGGGGGGTGTCAGTCAACTATGAGGTGGTCGAACTCTCCGTCCTTGACGCCCAGCAGCATCGCCTCTACCTCGGCACGGGTGTAGACGAGGGCTGGTCCTTCGGGAAATCGGGAATTGCGAACGGCTATCTCGCCGCCGGGAAGTCTGGCGAACTCCACACAGGAACCCTGCGAGTTGCTGTGCCGGCTCTTCTGCCAGGCGGCGCCGTGAAGATCCCTGGCCGCAATGCCGTTGTATGCGTGGGCCACAGCGCTTCTCCAAGGTGGTTGCCAATGTCAACTGTCGGGGATCATAGCTGTGTTGGTGGCTACGTGCACGCGCAAATGCACGTGCACACAGCGTGCGCGCTTGATTCCGATCAGGCGTCCACCAAGGTCATCCCCCGGGAGTTCAACGCCCAAGGCGGTACCGAATAGTTCCCGGCTCCGCCACATTCACGGCCGGATGCTGCTCACCACGTTCGCCGTCGCCTCCAGGCCGGACTGGATCGTGGGCGCCACGGTGGTCCCGGACAGATAGAAGCCGAGCAGGACGCAGACCACCGCGTGCGAGGTCTTCAGCGTGCCGCTGCGCAGAAACACCACGGCCAGCACCAACAGCAGCAGCACGACCGACACCGACACGGCCATCTGATCACCGGTCCCCGGGTTCGCCGTCCACATAAGTGGCAGTCTGTCCCACCCGTACCCGCCGTCCCGCGCGAGCCGTGCCCGCCATCCGGGTGATAGCGGGGCTGTCCGGGGCCGGCGGGCGCGCGGCGCGCCCCGTCGGGTGGTGGGTGCCGCCCCCGGGCCGTCAGACTTGCCCGTACCGCCCACCGCCCCCTTCGTCGATGGGACGACGATGAAGAAGCAGGAGCTGGCCGACCTCGACGCCCACTGGCGCGCACTCAACTACCTGGCCGCGGGCCAGATCTACCTCACCCGCAACCCGCTGCTCACCGAGCCGCTGACGCCCGGTGACATCAAGCCGCGGCTGCTCGGCCACTGGGGCACCTGCCCGGGCCTCAACCTCGTCTACACCCACCTCAACCGCGTCATCGGCGCCCGCGACCTCGACGCCGTCTGCGTCTGGGGACCCGGCCACGGCGGCCCCGCGGTCTACGCCGGCGCGTGGCTCGACGGCTCGTACGGGGAGGTGCACCCCGACGTCTCGCGCGACGCCGCCGGGATGGCGCGGCTGTTCCGGCAGTTCTCCTTCCCCGGCGGGACACCGAGCCACGTGGCGCCCGTGATCCCCGGGTCGTTCCACGAGGGCGGCGAGCTGGGCTACTCACTGGCGCACGCCTACGGCGCCGCGTTCGACAACCCCGGGCTCCTCGCGGCCTGCGTCATCGGCGACGGCGAGGCGGAGACCGGGCCGCTGGCCGGGTCGTGGCACGCCAACAAGTTCCTCGACCCCGTGCACGACGGCGCCGTGCTGCCCATCCTGCACCTCAACGGCTACAAGATCGCCGGCCCGACCGTGCTCTCCCGCATCCCGCGGGTCGAGCTGGACGAGCTGCTGCGCGGCTACGGCCACGAGCCCCTGCACGTCACCGGGGACGATCCGGCGCAGGTGCACCGGGACATGGCCGAGGCGATGGACACCGCGCTGGACCGGATCGCCGCCCTCCAGCACGCCGCCAGGACCGCGGGCCGGCGCGGCCGGGCGGACCGGCCCCGCTGGCCGGCGATCGTGCTGCGCACCCCCAAGGGCTGGACCGGGCCGAAGGCCGTCGACGGCGCACCGGTCGAGGGCACCTGGCGCTCCCACCAGGTGCCCCTGCCCGAGGTGCGGGAGAACCCCGAGCACCTGGCGGAGCTGGAGCGGTGGCTGCGCAGCTACGAACCGGAGCGGCTCTTCGGCGCCGACGGCCGGCCGAGCGCGCAGGTGCTCGCCTGCGTACCGCGCGGCGACCGCCGCCTCGGCGCCAACCCGCACGCCAACGGCGGCCGGCTGCTGCGCGCGCTGCCGCTGCCGGGGCCGGACACGTACGCCGTCGCCGTCGACCGGCCCGGCACCCGGCTCCACGAGCCGACCCGGGTGCTCGGCGCCATGCTGCGGCAGGTGATGGCCGACACCGCGGAGCGCCGCGACTTCCGCGTCTTCGGCCCGGACGAGACCGCGTCCAACCGGCTGCAGGAGCTGTTCGAGGTCACGGACCGGGCGTGGGAGGCGGAGGCGGAGCCGACCGACGAGCACCACGGGCCGCACGGCCGGGTCATGGAGGTGCTCTCCGAGCACCTGTGCCAGGGCTGGCTGGAGGGGTACGTCCTCACCGGCCGGCACGGGCTGTTCTCGTCGTACGAGGCGTTCGCGCACATCGTCGCGAGCATGGCCGCGCAGCACATCAAGTGGATCCAGACCGCGCAGGACGAGCCCTGGCGCGCGCCGGTCGCCGGCCTCAACTACCTGCTGACCTCGCACGTCTGGCGGCAGGACCACAACGGCTTCAGCCACCAGGACCCCGGCTTCGTCGACCACATCCTCAACAAGAGCCCCGGCGTCGTCCGGGCCTACCTGCCGCCGGACGCCAACACCCTGCTGTGTGTGGCCGACCACGTGCTGCGGACCCGCGGGGTCGTCAACGTCGTCGTCGCCGGCAAGCAGCCGTCGTTCGACTGGCTGACCCTGGAGCAGGCACGCTCGCACTGCCTGCGCGGGGTGGGCATCTGGGAGTGGGCCGGCACCGAGCGCCCCGGTGAGGCGCCGGACGTCGTGCTGGCCTGCGCCGGTGACGTGCCGACGCAGGAGGTGCTGGCCGCGGCGGCGCTGCTGCGCGAGCACCTGCCGGAGCTGGCGGTCCGGGTCGTCAACGTCGTCGACCTCGCCCGGCTGATGCCCCATGAGGAGCACCCGCACGGGATGACGGACCGGGAGTTCGACGCGGTCTTCACCCGCGACACACCGGTCATCTTCGCGTACCACGGCTATCCGTGGCTGATCCACCGGCTCGCCTACCGGCACGCGGGGCACGACCAGTTGCACGTGCGCGGCTACAAGGAGATGGGCACCACGACCACGCCCTTCGACATGGTCGTACGCAACGACCTCGACCGCTACCGGCTGGTGATGGACGTCGTCGACCGCGTCCCGGGCCTGGCCGTGCGGGCGGCGGCGGTGCGGCAGCGGATGGAGGACGTACGGGGCAGGCACCACGCCTGGATCCGCGAGCACGGCACGGACCTGCCGGAGGTGGCCGACTGGACGTGGCCGGGCTGAGGACGGCGCCCGGCCGGCGCTTGTTTCCGCCGGGCCGGCCGGGCACCCTCACGCGCCGGTCAGTTGGCGCCGATCTGTACGTCCTCCAGGATGCCGAGCGCGTCGGGGACGAGCACCGCCGCGGAGAAGTACGTGCTCACCAGGTAGGAGATGATCGCCTGGTCGCTGATCCCCATGAACCGGACGTTCATGCCCGGCCGGATCTCGTCCGGCAGCCCCGTCTGGTGCAGCCCCACCACGCCCTGGTCCGCCTCGCCGAGCCGCATCGCGATGACCGAGCTGGTCCCCTCCGGGGTGATGGGGATCTTGTTGCACGGCAGCAGCGGGATGCCCCGCCAGTTGTTCACCTCGCTCCCGAGGTACTCCGTACGCGGCGGGTAGATACCGCGCGCGTTCCACTCCCGGCCGATGGCCGCGATGGCACGCGGGTGCGCCAGCAGCACGTGCGTCGACCGCCGCCGGGAGATCAGCTCGTCCAGATCGTCCGGCGTGGGCGGGCCGGAGCGGGTGTGGATGCGCTGCTTGAGGTCGGCGTTGTGCAGCAGGCCGAAGGAGCGGTTGTTCACCAGCTCGTGCTCCTGGCGCTCGCGCAGCGCCTCGACAGTCAGCCTCAGTTGCTGCTCGACCTGGTTCATCGGGTCGTTGTACAGGTCGGCGACCCGGCTGTGGACGCGCAGCACGGTCTGCGCGACCTCCAGCTCGTACTCTCTGGGCGTCAGCTCGTAGTCCACGAAGGTGCCCGGGAGCGCCTGCTCGCCGCGGTGGCCGGAGGCCAGCTCGATCTCGGCCTCGCCCTTGCTGTTCTGCCGCTGCCGCGGGAGGGAGCCGAACGCCTCCAGGTGCTCGCGCAGCCCCGCCGACTGCTCCAGCAACTCGTCGAGAGCGGAGCGCGGGAGGACGAGCACCGTGCCGCGGGTCGTCGCCCGCACGGTGAACGGCCACGTGCCGTCGGCGGTGAGGAGCACCTCGTCGCCGACGTAGTCGCCGTCGGCGAGGACGCCGAGGACGGTCTCGTCCCCGTACTTCCCGGTGCCGACCCGCTCCAGCCGCCCGTGCGCGACCAGCACCACCCGGTCCGCCGCGGCCCCGGCGGACACGACCGCGTCCCCCGGCGCGATCTCCCGCTGCTCGAACCGGTCGGCCAGGGCCGTCAGCACCTCCTCGTCCTCGAAGGCGCGCAACTGCGGCAGCTCGCGCAGCTCCTGCGGGATGACGCGCACCTCGTCGCCGACCGTGGTGAACTCGACCTGTCCGTCGCCGAGCGTGTGGGTCAGGCGCCGGTTCACCCGGTACGCACCGCCCTTGACCTCCGTCCACGGCAGCACCTTGAGCAGCCAGCGGGAGGAGATCCCCTGCATCTGCGGGGGTGTCTTGGTGGTGGTCGTGAGGTTCCGCGCGGCGGCGGTGTCGAGGCTGAGACGGGCGGGGGGTTCGACGGACGCGGACGTTTCTTCAGGCGAGGTCGTCATGGCACGAAGCTAGACTTCGGGCAAAGCGGCGCCAATCGCTCGAAAGAGTAGGAATATCTGTCTTGATTCCTGGATAGGTCTGCCCTCTTACCGGAGTCCCCGCCTACGGGAGTCCTGCCCGGTCCCTTACCGGAGTGTGACGGCGGGCGTGGCAGTGCCCGCCGGCCGCGGCCGGCGACCCTAGGCTCGCCGGCATGCGCGTACTCGTCACCGGCGGCGCCGGGTTCATCGGATCGCACGTGGTCTCCGCCTTCGCGGAGCGGGGGCACGAGGCGGTGGTACTGGACGTACGGGACGCGGGCCCGCCCGGCGAGCGGCGCGGGGCGTACGAGGCGTACGTCCACGGCGACGTACGGGACCGCGACGCCGTCGCGGCGGCGCTCGCCGGGGCCGACGCGGTCTGCCACCAGGCCGCGATGGTCGGCCTCACGGAGGACTTCGCGGACGCACCCGCGTACGTCGGCGCCAACGACCTCGGCACCGCCGTGCTGCTGACCGCGATGGCGGACGCGGGGGTGCGGCGGCTGGTGCTGGCGGGGTCGATGGTCGTGTACGGGGAAGGGCGCTACGACTGCGCCGCGCACGGCGCCGTACGGCCCCGGCCGCGGGCGGAGGCGGACCTCGCGGGCGGGCGCTTCGAGCCGCGGTGCCCGCGCTGCGGCGCGGAGTTGCGGCCGGGGCTGGTGGCGGAGGACGCGCCGGTGGACCCGCGGAGCGTGTACGCGGCGACGAAGCTGGCGCAGGAGCACATCGCGGGCGTGTGGGCGCGCGTCACGGGCGCGCGTGCCGTGTCGCTGCGCTACCACAACGTGTACGGCCCCGGCATGCCGCGCGACACCCCGTACGCGGGCGTCGCCTCCTTCTTCCGCTCGGCGCTGGAGCGGGGCGAGGCGCCGCGGGTGTACGAGGACGGGGCGCAGCGGCGGGACTTCGTCCACGTACGGGACATCGCGGAGGCCAACGTGCGGGCGCTGGAGGCGGTGTACCGAGACGAAGTCGGGGGGGCAGCCGAAGCCGGGGAGGCAGCCGGAGTCGCGGAGGCGGGGACGCTCACCGCGTACAACGCCGGCAGCGGGGACGTCCACACCGTCGGCGAGCTGGCGACGGCGCTGGCCGCGGCGTACGGCGGGCCGGCGCCGCGGGTCACCGGCGAGTACCGCCTCGGGGACGTCCGGCACATCACGGCGGACTCGGCGCGGCTGCGGGCCGAGCTGGGGTGGCGGCCGGCGGTGGGGTTCGAGGAGGGGGTGACGGAGTTCGCGAAGTCGCCGCTGGGGGTGGGGCAGCGGTAGCGGCGGGGACCCGGCGGCGTACGGCGCGCGTCAGCCCGTCGCCGCGGGGAGGGTGACCTCGAAGCGGCAGCCCCCCGGCACGTTGCGCACCTCCGCGCGCCCGCGGTGCGCCTCGACGATCCCCCGCACGATCGCCAGCCCCAGCCCCGCCCCCGCGGGCGGCACGGGCGTACGGGCGTGGTTGCCCCGCCAGCCCGTGTCGAAGACCCGCGTCAGGTCCTCCTCCGGTATGCCGCCGCACTGGTCGGTCACCGAGACGACCACCGCCGCGCCCTCCTGTTCCGTCACGGCGACCGTCACGGCGACGGTGCCGTCGGCGGGGGTGCGGCGGATGGCGTTGACGAGGAGGTTGCCCAGCACCCGGGTCATCTCCTTGCCGTCGACCTCCACGGGCACCGCCGCCGCCGGCTCCGGGGGCTCGCCCACGAGCCGGACGCCGTGCTCGCGCGCGAGCGGATCCGCGCCCGCGAGCGCGTCGCCGACGAGGTCGTACACCGACATCCGCGTGGGCGCCAGCGCGAGGGCGCCCGCGTGGATGCGGGAGAGCTCGAAGAGGTCGCCGACCATGGCGTCGAGGCGCTCGGTCTCGGCCCGGATCTGCCGGTGGTAGCGGCCGGGGTCGGCGGCCATGCCGTCCTCCAGCGCCTCCGCCATGGCGCGCAGCCCCGCCAGCGGCGTCCGCAGGTCGTGCGAGATCCACGCGACCAGCTCGCGCCGGGAGGCGTCCAGCGCCCGCTCGCGCTGCCGCGACTGCGCCAGCCGCTCGGCGGTGGCCGCCAGCTCCCGGCTCAGCCCCGCCAGTTCGGCGGTCGCGTCGCCGGCGGGGGGCGCGAAGGAGCCGCCCTCGGCGAAGGCGTGCCCGAACGAACGGGTCGCCGCCGCCAGCGCGTTGCTGCGGGCGACGACCCAGCGGCCGAGCAGCACGGCGGTGGCGAGGGAGACGACCGCGGCCATGAGGCAGACGATGCTGACGACGGTGAGGTCGTGCCCGGAGAGGAACATCTCCCGGGCCACCGCGAGGGTGCCGAGCAGCATCGCGGTGACGGCGGTCGCGGCGACGACGGAGACGGAGACGACGAGGGAGCGGTTGCGCAGCAGGCGCAGGGCGACGGCGCCGAGGACGCCGGCGACGGCGGCGCCGAGGAAGGCGAACGCGGCCATGAGGAGGATGTCGTTCACGGGAGGTCGCCTCTGGGTGTCTCGCGTGCCGGATCGTTCTCGCGGCCGGGGCCGCTGCGGGGATCGGTCCGTGGGTCCGGGTCTGCGTCGCGATCGTACGCGCCCTCCCTTACCGCACCGGGCGCGGCCGACGCGTCGAAACGGTAGCCGACCCCCCAGACCGTGGTGATCAGCCGCGGCCGGGCCGGGTCGTCCTCGACCTTGCCGCGCAGCCGCCGCACGTGCACGGTCACCGTCGACAGGTCGCCGAACTCCCAGCCCCACACCTCCCGCATCAGCTCCTCCCGCCCGAACACCCGCCCCGGGTGCCGCAGGAAGTGCGCGAGCAGGTCGAACTCCCGCAGGGTCAGCGCCAGCTCGGCCCCGTTCTTGGCGGCCCGGCGCGCGGCCGGGTCCACGGTGAGCCCGGCGCCGCTCAGTCCGCCGCCGGCGGGCGCCGCGACGCGGCTGCGGCGGAGCACGGACTCGACGCGCAGCACCAGCTCGCGGGGGCTGAACGGCTTGGTGACGTAGTCGTCGGCGCCCAGTTCGAGGCCGAGGATGCGGTCGTCCTCGTCGCCGCGGGCGGTGAGCATGATCACCGGTACGGGGCCGGTGTCGCGCAGCTTCGCGCAGACCTCCAGGCCGTCCATGCCGGGCAGCATCAGGTCGAGCACGACGAGGTCGGGGCGCGCGGTCTCGGCGGCGGCCAGCGCCTGCGGGCCGTCGGCGGCGCGGTCGACGGCGTAGCCGGCGCGGTCGAGGTAGCCGGCGACGACCTCGGCGACGGTGGGGTCGTCGTCGACGACGAGCACGCGGGCCGGGTGGCCGGAGGGCCGGGGCCGGGCCGGCGGGGCGGGGTCCATGACGCCAGCGTGGCATGGTCGGCGACGGACCGGCGGGGGCCGAACGGATGGCGACGGGCGATGTCCGTGATTCGTAAGAACCGTGTGTCCGCTATGCGGCTTTTGCGCTCGTAGGGTATTGGCCATGACCGACGTCGTACTCCCCTGTCTGGACGAAGCCGCCGCGCTGCCCCGGGTCCTGGCCCGTATCCCCGCAGGCTGGCGCGCGATCGTGGTCGACAACGGCTCCACGGACGGCTCCGGCGACCTCGCCCGTGAACTCGGCGCCACCGTCGTGCACGAGCCGCGGCGCGGCTTCGGCGCCGCCTGCGCGGCGGGCCTGCGGGCGGCCACGGCCGAGCTGGTCTGCTTCTGCGACTGCGACGGCTCCCTGGACCCCGGCCTGCTGCCCCTGCTCACCGCCCGGATCACGGCGGGCACCGCGGACCTCGTCCTCGGCCGGCGCCGCCCGACCACGCGCGGGGCGTGGCCCCTGCACGCCCGGGCGGGCAACGTGGCGCTGGCGCGCATGCTGTACCGCCGCACGGGGGTGCGCGTGCACGACCTGGGGCCGATGCGGGCCGCCCGGCGGACGGCACTGCTGGGTCTGGAGGTGGCGGACCGGCGCAGCGGATACCCGCTGGAGATGGTGGTACGGGCCGCGGACGCGGGGTGGCGGATCGAGGAGCTGCCGGTGCCGTACGCGCCGCGGACGGGGAAGTCGAAGGTGACGGGGACGTGGCGGGGCACGTGGCACGCGGTCCACGACATGCGGGGCGTCCTGCGGACGGCACCGGGGGAGGGCACGGGAGGCGTCGGCGGGCGCGGAGCGGGTTCGGCTGCCGGGGCGGGTTCAGGTGCCGGAACAGGCCCCGCCCTGGGGCCACGTGCAGGCGCGGGCGCGGACTCGGAGGCGCGTGTGGGCTCGGGTGCGGGCTCGGAGGCGCGTGCGGGCTCGGAGGCGCGTGTGGGCTCGGGTGCGGGCTCGGAGGCGCGTGCGGGCTCGGAGGCGCGTGCGGGCTCGGGTGCGGGCTCGGGGCAGGGTACGGCTGCCGGGGCGGATTCGGGCGCAGGTGCGGGCGTTGGCTCGGGGCCCCGTGCGGGCGCGGGGTCGCAGGCGCGTACGGCTGCCGGCGCCGGGTCAGGCTCAGGTGCGGGTGCCGGCTCGCGGGCGCGTGCGGGTGCCGGCGCAGCCGCGGGGCGCGCCCCGGGCGGCCGGGGCGGCGGTGGCGGCTCGCGGCCGGCCGGACCCACGGGTGGTTCCACCGGAGGTTCCGGCGCGGAGGCGGGGCGGTGACCGGCGGGGACGTCACCGTACTCGTCGTCGCCAAGGAGCCCCGGCCGGGCCGGGTGAAGACCCGGCTCACCCCCGCGTACACCCCCGCCGAGGCGGCGCAGCTCGCGGAGGCCGCGCTCGCCGACACGCTCGCCGTCGTACGGGACCTGCCCGCCCGGCGCCGCGTACTCGTCCTCGACGGCGCGCCCGGCGACTGGCTGCCGCCCGGCTTCACCGTCGTGCCGCAGGCCGCGGGCGGCCTCGACGAGCGGCTGGCCGCCGCGTTCGGCGGCTGTACGGGTCCTGCGCTGCTCGTCGGCATGGACACCCCGCAACTCACCGCCGGCCTGCTGGCGCCCGCCCTGGCCGACGACGCCTGGTCGGCCTGCGACGCCTACCTCGGCCCGGCGCTGGACGGCGGCTTCTGGGCGCTGGGCCTGGCGCGGCCGGACCCCGAACTGCTGCGCGGCGTACCGATGTCGACGGCGTACACGGGCGCCGCGCAGCAGCGCCGGCTGCTCGCGGCGGGCCTGCGCGTACGGGAGTTGCCGCCGCTGCGCGACGTGGACACCGCGGCGGACGTCCCGCCGGTCGCCGAAGCCGCCGCCCCGGGCGGCCGGTTCGCCGCCACGGCACACCGCCTGGGCGCCCGGGACCGGGCGGCCCTCGACGGCGCGGCGGCCGACGCCGCGGCACCGGAGCCCGCGGCACCGGACGCCTCGGCACCGGACGCATCGGCGGCCGGCGGCACGGCGCTCGACGGCACCGCACTCGGCCGAGCCGCCGGATGACATCGACCCCACGCCGCCGCCCCTCCGGCCCCTCCCCGTACCCCGTCACGCCTGCCGGATCCGACCCGCGGTCCGGGACGGCCGCGGGCGAGACGAGCCGTGCGCCCGCCGCCCGGCCCGCCGCGCAGCCAGCGGCCGACCCGTACGACGCCCGGTCCGCTCCGTCACCCGGCCCCCGGCCGGAACCCACCGCCGGCGCCGGCACGCCGGCGGAGACCGCCGTACCCGGCACGAGCCGGCCCGCGGACACCCTGCCCGCCCGGCAACCGGCGCCCGGACCGTACGACCCGCAGCCCTCCCCGTCGCCGCGCCCCCACACCCGGACGGAGACCGCACTGCCCGGCGCAAGCCGGCCGGCGGACACCCCGCCCGCGACGCGCCACCCCGCGGCCTCCCGCCCCGGCGCCCCGCAACCCGTGTCTCACCTCACGACTCCCCCGCCCCGGCCCGCCGCCCTGCCGCGGTCCCCTGGCCACCCCACCGCGCCCGTCGCGCCCGGGCCGCCCCGCCACGACGTCCCCGACATCGCCGACGACGCCGCCTGGGACCGCGCCGACCCCTACGCGCACGCCCTGCGCAGCGGCGCCGGGCCGCTCTTCCTGCGGCGGCGTGACGGGTGGCTGCTGCCGCTCGACGTGGAGCGGTGGTGCGGGGCGGCCGAGGGCGCCGACGTGACCGTGCTGCGGCGGTGTACCGGGCCCGTGCTGGACATCGGCTGCGGGCCCGGGCGGCTCGTGGCCGCGCTCGCCGCGCTGGGGCGTCCCGCGCTCGGCGTCGACGTCAGCTCCGAGGCCGTCGCGCACGCGCGGTCGCGCGGTGCCGCCGCGCTGCGGCGGTCGGTGTTCGAGCCGCTGCCCGGCGAGGGCCGCTGGGGCACCGCGCTGCTCATCGACGGCAACGTCGGCATCGGCGGCGACCCCGCCGCCCTCCTGGCCCGCGCCGCGGTGCTGCTGCGGCCCGGGGGGCGGCTGGTCGTGGAGGTCGCCGCCGACGACGACGTGGACGAGCGCGTGCACGTGCACGTCACCGACGGGGTCCGCGGCGACCCCGCGGGCCGCCGCCCCGATCGCGCCCACCACGGCTTCCCGTGGGCCCGGGTCGGGCTGCCCGCCCTGCTCAGGTACGCGGCGGCGGGCCGCTGGCAGGAGGAGGACCGCTGGACCGCGGTCGGGCGACGGTTCGCCGCGCTGCGAGCACCAGAGCCGACGCCGCGAACAGGCCGGCGGTGATCAGCAGCCAGCGGTACAGGTAGGCGTCGGCGGGCAGGCCGGTGACGCGCTCGTAGCGCCCCACCTGGCGGAGGATGAGCGGGAAGTAGACGAGCAGCAGCAGCCCGGAGACGACGGCCGGGAAGCGGACGTAGTTCACCAGCCGCGGCCCCAGTACGCGCCGTGCGCCGCGGTCGGCGAGCGAGTACAGGGGCACCAGCGCGAGGTCGTGCAGGATCGCCGCGGCGACCAGCCACAGGGCGACGGCGAGGGGGTGCTTGTCGAAGAGGCGGACGGCGGCGTAGCCGGTGAGCGCGAAGGAGGCGAGGAGGAGGACGAGGGTGGGGAGCGGCCCGGGCGCGAGCAGGCGGCGTACGGTCGCGGGGGTGAGGGCGTCGCGGGCGAGACCGGAGAGGTGACGCGCGGACCGGGCGGCGGATCCCGTAGGGACACCGCCACCGTCACCGTCACCGCCACGATCACCGCCACCGCCGCCGTCACCACCGCCGGGCCGCGTGGGCGGCGCGGGCTCCCCGGCCGGGCCCGAGCCCCCGCCGCCGGGCCCGCCGCGGCCGTCCGGCCGCGGTGCGCGGTCCGGTTCCTGTCCGTCGGCAGGCTGCCGCACACCGTCCGGCTCCCGCGCGCCGCCAGGCTCTTGCGCACCGTCCGGCTCCCGCGCACCGTCCGGCTTACGCACCTCGTCGGTCCCTTGCCCCTCGTCCGGCTTCCGCGCGCCGTCCGGCTTACGCACCTCGTCGGGCCCCTGCCCCTCGTCCGGCTTCCGCGCGCCGTCCGGCGCTCCTTCCCCGCTCACGGCAGCTCTCCGAACGTCAGCCGGGTGACCCACTTCGTGTTGTGCACCCCGGGGTTGGCCGGGACGATGATCCGCGCCGGGTACCCGTGATCGCGGGACAGCGGCGCGCCGTTGACGTGGAGCGCCAGCAACGACCGCGGATCGCGCACCTGGTTGTCCCGCAGCGACGCCGCCTTGAACGTCCCCTTCTCCTGCACCGACTCCGCAAACACCCCCTCCTCCTCCGCCCCCACCAGCGCGGCGAGGTCCGCGAGCCGGACCCCGCGCCACAGTTGGTCGTCCGTCGACCAGCCCTCGACACATGCGATCGGCAGCGACGCCGTGTGCTGCGGCAGTTCCAGCAGCTCCGCCCGGGTGAACACCGCGCGGCGGCCGTTCCCGGCGCGTACGACCAGCCGCCAGCGCTCGCCGATGTCGGCCGGCTCGATGCCGAGGGCGGCGGCGGTCTTGTTGATCTGGAAGCCGTTCGGTCCTTCGCCCGGGTCGCCGCCGCCGTGCGGGGCGAGGAGCGCGGTGCGGCGCAGCGGGCCGCCGATGCTCTGCCCCGCGGTGACCGCGACCAGGCCCAGCGAACCCGCGCCCACCAGCGCCACGGCACCGCGCCGCGAGATCGTCGGCGGCGCGGGGTCGGGCGCGCGCAGTTCGTGCATGCCCTGGTCGCGCAGCCCGCGGCGCAGCTTGGGGATGCGGGTGGCGAGGTGGACGACGAGGGCGGCGAGGAACACCCACGCGCCGTAGAAGTGGAGGGTGTAGAAGGAGCCGGGGAAGACGTAGAAGAGCTGCATGTTGATGATGCCGGTCACGAACTCGAAGAGCCCGCTGGCCACCAGGAGCAGGATCGAGCCGCGCTCCAGCGCGTGCCGGGCGGAGCGCAGCGGCGGCCAGGCGAAGAGGCGGGGCACCACGGACCAGAGCTTCGCGAGCAGGACGGGGACGAGGGCGACGCCGAGGGTGACGTGGACGCCCTGGTTGAGGCGGTAGAGCCAGTGGGGGTCGGTGGGCCAGGCGAAGAGGTAGAAGCCGAGGAGGCCCTTGCCGGGGGTGCGGTCGTTGCCGTGGAGGCCGGGGTTGTAGGCGGCGTACGACAGCAGGCCGGTCAGCAGCATCACCGGAAGGCCGACGAGGAGGACCGTGCCGAGGAGCGAGGTGAACCACGGGCCGCGCAGCGGGCTGCGCCAGAAGGCGGGCCGGAAGGGGCCGGGCGGCGGGAGGGCGGACCCCGGGCCGGTGGCGGGGTCGGAGCGGGGGCCGGCGGCGGCGTCCCGGTCGGGTGCCGGCGGGCGTGCGGCGGACATGAACCGACCGTAGGCCGCGGATACACCCGTATCACGGCACCGACTCCTGACGAAAGCGTGACGTCGCCGCGCGTTCCGGGCGCGAGCGCCCCGCCGCTGCCTAGCGTGGCGACGTGACCTCCTCACCCACCCGGCCGCCCGGCGCCGGTACGGAGACAGACACCGGAACCGAGACCGCGACGGGATCCGGCGCGCAGCCCGCGCACGGAGCCGACGCCGAAGCCGGAGCCGGAGCCGGAGCCGCGACCCGGCCCGGAACCGCGGCAGCGGCGGAGGCCGGTGCCGTGCCCGCCGCCTCCCCGCCGGCCCGCAGCACCGCCGGCCGCCGCCGGGACCTCCTGGCCGCCGGCCTCGCCGCCGCGCTGATCACGGCGGCCGTCCTCGTCGGACGTGCCGTCAACGGCGACGACATCCTGCACGTACGCTGGCCGCCTCTGTCCGCCTCCTGGGACCCGCACCTGGGGCCCGCCACCCTCGCGGCGCTCACCGTCGCCGTCGCCGTCGTCGCGTACGGGCCGGGGCTCGCCGACCGCCTGCCGTGGCGGCGCCTGCTCCTCACCACGTGGGCGGCGTCGATGGCGTGGATCTGGTCCCTGGCGCTGGTCGACGGGTGGCGGGACGGCGTCACCGAGCAGTTGACGCGGACGAACGAGTACGCCCGGCCCGAGACCGTCGCCCGCTTCGCCGACCTGGGGCACGCCGTCCGCACGTTCACCGACCACATCCTCATCCAGACCCCGGACAACTGGCCCGCGCACATCGCCGGGCACCCGCCCGGCGCGGTCCTCACGTTCGTCGGCCTGGACCGCGCGGGGCTGGACGGCGGGGCCTGGGCGGCGGCCTTCTGCATCACGGTGGGCGGGTCCGCGGCGGTCGGGGTGCTGGTGGCGCTGCGGGCGCTGGGCGGCGAGGACCGTACGCGGCGCGCGGCACCGTTCCTGGTGCTGGGCCCGTGGGCGGTCTGGGCGGGCGTGTCGGCGGACGGCTACTTCGCGGCGGTGGCCGCGTGGGGCCTGGCGCTGCTGGCGCTGGCCGCGACGCGGACGGCGCGGCGCCCGGCGGTGGCGGCGACGGGCGCGGGGCTGCTGCTGGGGTGGACGGTGTACCTCTCGTACGGGCTGACGCTGCTGGTGCTGCCGATGGCGGCGGTCCTGTGGTGCGCCGCCCGCGGCGGCCGCGGGCCCGCGGTGCTGCGCACGCTGCCGTGGGTGGTGCTGGGTGCGCTGCCGGTCGCGGTGGCCTTCACGGCCGCGGGCTTCTGGTGGTGGGAGGGGTACACGCGGCTGCACGAGCGCTACTACCAGGGCTTCGGCGGAGAGCGCCCGTACAGCTACTGGGTGTGGGCGAATCTGGCCGTCGCGGCGCTCAGCGCCGGCCTGGCGGCGGTGGCGGGCGCCCGGCGCGCGGTGCGCACCGCCTGGCCGCGGCGTGCCGCGCCCCCCGCCGCGTACGCCCTGGCGGCCATGGCGGTCGCCGGGCTCGCCTGCATCGTGGCGGCCGATCTCTCGGGGCTCAGCAAGGCGGAGACGGAGCGGATCTGGCTGCCGTTCACCCTCTGGCTGCTGCCGGCCGCCGCCCTGCTCCCGGCCCGCGACCACCGCGCGTGGCTGGCCGCGCAGGCCGCGGTGGCGCTGGCCGTCAACCACCTGCTGGTCACGAGCTGGTAGCCCTCGGTGCCTGCCCCGGCGGCCACGGCCGGATGTCACCGGCACGGCGTACCGTCGTACATATGTGCCGAAGCATCAAGACCCTGCGCCCCCCGTACGCCGACACTGTCACGGACGACGACATGCGGGCGGCAGCTCTGCAGTACGTACGGAAGATCTCCGGCTTCCGCCACCCCGCGCCGCACAACGCCGAGGCGTTCGACAAGGCGGTGGAGGAGATCGCGGCGGTGACGCAGGAGCTGCTGGACTCGCTGGTGGTCCGCGGCGGCAAGGGCGCGGCGTAGCCCGCACGGGCCGCGCGGGTGACCGGGACGGCCCGGCCACGCGCGTGGACGGGTCCTGGCCCGACCCCGGACCTGGGCCCGACCCCGGACCTGAGCGGGACCCCCGACCTGAGCCGGCCGAGCCCCCGGGCCCCGATCTGAGCCCGACCATGCCGCCAGGCCACCGGGCCCGGACCGCCTAGGCCGCCGAGTCGGGCCCTCCCAGGACCAGCATCACGTGCTCGTCCTCGCCGTTCCACTCCGTGCTGCCCGTCCGGCGGAAGCCGAGCTTCTCCAGCAGGCGGACCGAGCCCTCGTTCCCCACGTACGGGTCCGCGTGCAGGGGCCGGTGGCGCTCCAGCTCCAGGAACCGGGCCACCGCCCGCGTGCCTATGCCCCGGCCCCAGAACTCGCGGCCGAAGACATAGCCCAGGAACCGCCGGTCGCCGTCCCACCACGCCACCACGTTCCCCGCGACCCGGCCGTCGACCTCCACGGTCTGCACCAGGCCCGTCGGGTCCCCCAGGACCCGCTCCCGCCAGTGCGTCAGGAAACGCTCCCGCTCGCGCGGCGGGAAGTGCGACCGCCGCACGTTCTCCGGGTCGTGCTCGTGCGCGAGGAAGACCTCCAGGTCCGCCTCGACCACATCCCTCAGCCGCAGCTCATCCGTCATGCCCCGAGTCTGGCACCCGCCACTGACATCGCTCCGTGCCTCTTGTTGAAGCTCTGAATCGCTGCTTCAATCCTTCCCATGCCCTACCGCCGCACCCCCGCCGTCCAGGCGCGGATGGACGACCGGCGGCACGCACTCCTCGACGCCGCCCGCGCGCTCCTCGCCGACGAGGGCTACGGCGGCTGCACCGTCGCCGCCGTGGCCGCCCGGGCCGGCATCGCCACCGGCAGCGTCTACCGGCACTTCCCCAGCAAGTCGGTGCTCGCCGTCGAGCTGTTCCGCAGCGTCGTCACCGCCGAGGTCGACGCCGTCTCCGCCGCCGCCCGCCGGCCCGACGACCCCGCGGCGGGTGTCGCCGCCGCCGCGGAGACGTTCGCGCGCCGGGCGCTGGCCCGTCCGCGGCTGGCGTACGCGCTGCTCGCCGAGCCCGTCGACACCGCCGTCGAGACCGAACGCCTCGTCTTCCGGCGGGCGTTCCGCGACGTGCTCGCCGCCCGCATCGCCGAGGGCACCGCCGCCGGGCGGCTGCCCCGGCAGGACCCGCTGCTGACCGCGGCCGGTCTCGTCGGTGCGTGCGCGGAGGCGCTGATCGGACCGCTGTCCGGCGCGGTCGCGGGCGGCGCCGGGGCCGACACCCCCGCGCACCTCGTCGCCTTCACCCTGCGAGCCCTGGGAGTCCCCCATGCCGACGACCCATGAGGTCACCAACCAGCCCCCGCCGCTCACCTCCTACGACGTCGCCGCCTACCCCGCCCTCCGGGAGTCCCTCCGCGCCCACGGCGCCGCCTGGGCCGAGGACGGCGTGCGCGAGCTGGGGCTGCTCGCCGGGGGCGCGCAGGCCCAGGAGTGGGCCCGCGACGTCGAGGAGCAGCCGCCCGTCCTGCGTACCCACGACCGCTACGGGCACCGCGTCGACGAGGTCGAGTTCCACCCGCACTGGCACGAGTTGATGCGTACCGCCGTCGCGCACGGCCTGCACGCCGCGCCCTGGCGGGAGCGCACCCCCGGCACGCACGTCGCGCGCGCCGCGAAGCTCTTCGTCTGGGGCCAGACCGACGCCGGCCACCTGTGCCCCGTCTCCATGACGTACGCCGCCGTGCCCGCGCTGCGCACCTCGCCGGAGCTCGCCGCCGCGTACGAGCCGCTGCTGACCTCCGCCTCGTACGACTTCGGGCTGCGCCCGCCCACCGCCAAGTCCGGCCTCATCGCCGGGATGTCGATGACGGAGAAGCAGGGCGGCTCCGACGTCCGCGCCAACACCACCCGCGCCGTGCCGGCCGGCGACGGCGCCGGGCTCTACGCGCTCACCGGCCACAAGTGGTTCACCTCCGCGCCCATGTCCGACGTCTTCCTCACCCTCGCCCAGGCGCCCGGCGGGCTGTCCTGCTTCCTCGTCCCCCGCGTGCTGCCGGACGGCACCCGCAACGCCCTCCGCCTCATGCGCCTGAAGGACAAGCTCGGCAACCGCTCCAACGCCTCCGCCGAGATCGAGTACGAGGGCGCGGTCGGCCACCTGGTCGGCGAGGAGGGCGCGGGCGTGAAGACCATCATCAAGATGGTCAACATGACGCGGCTGGACTGCGCGCTGGCCACCGCCGGCGGCATGCGCCTCGGCGTCGTCCAGGCCCTGCACCACGCCGCGCACCGCCGGGCGTTCGGCGCGCGGCTCGCGGACCAGCCACTGATGACGAACGTGCTCGCCGACCTCGCCGTGGAGGCCGAGGCGGCGACCGTGGCGAGCATGCGGCTGGCCGCCGCCGTGGACCGCGGCGAGACGGGCACCGCCGATGAACAGGAGACGCTGTTCCGCCGGATCGGGCTCGCGGTGACCAAGTACTGGGTGTGCAAGCGCGGTCCCGCGCACGCGGCGGAGGCGCTGGAGTGCCTGGGCGGCAACGGGTACGTCGAGGAGTCCGGCATGCCGCGGCTGTACCGGGAGGCGCCGCTGCCGTCGATCTGGGAGGGATCCGGCAACGTCGCCGCGCTCGACGCGCTGCGCGCGATGGCCCGCAGCCCGGAGACGGTGACGGCGTTCTTCGCCGAGGTCGACGCCGTCGCGGGCGCCGACGCGCGGCTCGACGCGGCGGTCGTGCGGCTGCGCAAGGACCTGGCGGACGTGACGGCGGTGGAGTACCGGGCGCGGCGCGTGGTCGAGTCGATGGCGCTGGTGCTCCAGGGCGCGCTGCTGCACCGGCACGGGAACGCCGCGGTGGCGGACGCCTTCTGCGCGGCGCGCCTCGACGGCGACGGCGGGCTGGCGTTCGGCACGCTGCCGCCGGGGGTGGACACGGCGGCGATCCTCGACCGGGCGCGCCCGTCGGGCGGTTCGTACGGCGGGAGCTGAGGCGGCGGGACCGGACGAGCCGCACGGAGCGCGGCCCGCGCGGCTCGTACGGTACGGAGCCGGAGGCGCCCCGCGCCACGCGGCCTCGTGCGCCCACGGACCTGCCGCGCGTCCGCACCGGGCCGGCCGCCCGTGCCGTACACGGGTCAACTCCCGTTCACCGCGGGCGCCCTGTGCAAGTCGCCCCGCGGCGTCGATACTTCGGTCCATCCTGATCGCCGTACCAGGGGAGGGACCCGTGTCCGCCTACTCCAGACGCCGCGCCGTCGCCACGCTGTCCGCCGCCGCCGGCGGCGCGCTCGCCGGAGGGCTCGCCTCGTCCGCCCACGCCGCCGACCGCGGCCGGGCCCGCGGCCGCGGGCCCGCGCCGCTGCGGCGGGCGCACGCGCACAACGACTACCTCCACGAGCGCCCGCTCCTCGACGCGCTCGACCACGGCTTCGCCAGCGTCGAGTCGGACATCTGGCTGGTCGACGGCCAACTCCTCGTCGCCCACGACGCGTCGCAGCTCGACCCCGAACGCACCCTCCAGCGGCTCTACCTCGACCCGCTCGCACGCCGCATACGCGCCAACGGCGGCCGCGTCTACAAGGGCCACAAGCTGACCCTGCAACTGCTCATCGACCTCAAGACCCCCGGCGACCCCACCTACCGCGCGCTGTCCGAGGTGCTGCGCGGCTACGGCTCGATCTTCAGCTCGGCCGCCGGCGGCCGGGTCCGCCGCCGCGCGGTGACCGCCGTGATCTCCGGCGACCGCGGCGCCCGGGCGCCGATGGAGGCCGAGAAGCTCCGCTACGCCTTCTACGACGGCCGCCACGACGACATCAACTCCGGTGTCCCCGCGTCGTTCATCCCGCTCGTCAGCGGCAACTGGAACTCCAGCTTCACCTGGCAGGGCACCGGCACGATGCCGGCCGCCGAGCGCAACTGGCTGAACCTGATCGTCCACACCGCCCACCGGCAGGGCCAGACCATCCGCTTCTGGGCCACGCCCGACGCCCCGGGCCCGGCGCGCGACAACCTGTGGCGCACGCTGCTCGACGCGAACGTGGACTGGATCAACACCGACGACCTGCCGGGCCTGGAGTCCTTCCTCCGCGAGCACGACGCCTGACGCACCGCCCCCAGCCGGCGCTCGCCCGCTCTGCGGTACCACGCAGCGATCACCGTGCCTGCACCCGGCCGGCCGCCGCCGAACGGCTTATCCGCCCACGTACGCCCCCGCCCGCGCCGCCACCGCCGCCGCCTCCGCGGCGCGGTCGGCGGCGGCTTCGTCGAGGGGGTCGCCGCTGGCGAGCAGGCGGTAGTACAGGGGGGCGGAGACGGCGCGGACGACTTCGCGGGGGTCGGTGCCTTCGGGGAGTTCGCCGCGGGCCACGGCCTGTTCCACGCAGGGGGCCCACTCGGCGATGCGGATCGCGTAGAAGCGGTGCAGGGCCGCCGCCGTGCGGTCGTCGCACGTGGCCGCCGCGATCACGGCGCGGAACAGCGCGCCCTGCCGCGGGTCGGTCAGGGTGCCCAGGACGAGGCGGGCGTTGGCGCGCAGGTCGCCGAGGAGGGTGCCGGTCTCGGTGCGCGGTACGGACTGCTCCGCCATGTCCGCGAGCAGGTCGGCGATGAGCCCGGTGGCCGAGCCCCAGCGGCGGTAGACGGTGGTCTTGCCGACCTCGGCGCGGCGGGCGACGTCGGCGAGGTCGAGGTGGGCGAAGCCCTGTTCCGCCAGTGCGTCGCCGGCGGCCCGCAGGACCGCCGCCCGGACCCGGGCGGTACGGCCGCCGGGCCTCAGGGTGCCGGGATCGGACTCGGAACTCATTAACGGCACTCCAGTTTCATTAATAGCGGGTCTCCTGCTACCTTCGACACCAGCTTAACGGAACACAGGTCCCGTTAGCCCGCTCGAAGGGAACCTCCATGTCCGTGCTCGACGAAGCCGCCACCGCGCCCTCCCCCGCCGCACTCCGCATGACCGGCCGGCAGAAGCTCGTGCTCACCCTCCTCCTCGGCGCCCAGTTCCTGGTCGCGGTGGACTTCTCCATCCTCAACGTCGCCCTCCCCGTCGTCGGCGCCGGCCTCGGCTTCCCCCTCGCCCACCTGCAGTGGATCGCCACCGCCTTCGCCCTCGCCGCCGCGGGCTTCACCCTCCTCTTCGGCCGCAAGCGGCTCTTCCTCGGCGGCATGGCCCTGCTCGGCCTGTCCTCCGTACTCGGCGGCGTCGCCACCTCCCCGGGAATGCTGCTCGTCGCCCGCGTGCTCCAGGGCCTGGCCACCGCCGCCGTCGTTCCCGCCGGGCTGTCCCTGCTCACCACGGCCTTCCCTGAGGGGCCGCTGCGGCAGCGGGCGCTCGGGCTCAACGGGGCGCTGATGTCCGCCGGGTTCACCGCGGGCGCGATACTCGGCGGGCTCCTCACGGACCTGCTCTCCTGGCGCTGGGCCTTCCTCGTCAACGTGCCCGTGACCGCCGTGATCCTCGCCGTCGCCCCCGCGGTCATCGCCGACTCCCGCCCCGGGGCCCGGCCCCGGCTCGACCTCCCCGGCGCGGTCACCGTCACCGGCGGGCTGCTCGCGGTCGTCTACGGGCTCACCCACGCCGGCGAGGCCGGCTGGACCGAGCCGGTCACCCTCGCCGCGCTCGGCGGGGGCGCCGTATTGCTCACCGCTTTCTGGTTTGTCGAGCAGCGGGCACAGAAGCCGCTGGTGCCGGTACGCATCCTCCGGCGCCCCACCGTCGTGTGGGGCAACGCCGCCGGCCTCGTCGCCTTCCTCACCGAGACCTCCCTCGTCTTCCTCCTCACCCTCTACCTGCAGGAAGTGCTCGGCTACACCCCGCTCGCCACCGGCCTCGCCTTCGGCGTCCTGGGACTGGGCACCGTCCTCGGCGGCACCCTCGGCGGGCGCGTCGTCGGCCGCGTGGGCAGCCGTGCGGCCATCGTCTACGGAGGCGTGGCCCAGGCCGTCGCCACCGCGTCGCTGCTCGCGCTCGGCACCTCCGGCGACTGGATCTGGCTGCTGCACGCGGCGACGTTCGCCGGCGGGGTCGGCAACATGCTGATGATCGTCGGGTTCATGGTCGCCGCCACCTCCGGGCTGCCCGACTCCGAACAGGGCCTGGCCACGGGGCTCGCGACGATGACCCAGCAGGTCGGCATCACGATGGGCATCCCGGTGATGAGCGCCGTCGCCACCGCCCGGATCACCGCGGCCGGCGGTGACGGCCCGCGGGCGGTGCTCGACGGGGTCAGGGCCGCGGTCGGGGTCAACGCCGCGCTCGTCCTCGCCGGGGCACTCGGCGCCGGGGCGCTCCTCGGACGCCGGCGGAAGCCGGCGACGCCGCGATGAGTTTCGTACGCCCGTGCCGTCTGATCCTTCGACGCGCGCGAAACACCACGGCAGACGACGACTCACGCAACGTACGAGGAGCACCACGATGACCGCCACCGCCACCCCCGCCGCCACCACCCTGGTCGACAGCGGCCTCGCGCCCGTCGGCGAGCTGGAGATGTACTACGAGATCCACGGCACCCCCGGCGCCGGCGACGTCCCCGTCGTGCTCATCCACGGGGCGCTGTCCGCCATCGGCACCTCCTTCGGTGCCGTCCTGCCGCTGCTCGCCGAGCAGCGGCAGGTCATCGCGCTCGACCTGCAGGCCCACGGCCGCACCGCCGACATCGACCGGCCCTTCTCCACCGCCGCCTTCGCCGCCGACGTCGCCGGGCTGCTGCGCCACCTCGGCGTGGCGAAGGCCGACGTCTTCGGCTACAGCCTCGGCGCCGGCGTCGCGCTCCAGGTCGCGCTCGACCGGCCGGAGCTGGTCCGCAAGCTGGTGCTGACCTCCGTGTCGTACACGACCGCGGGGATCCACCCGGGGCTGCTGGACGGCATCGCGGAGCTGCAGCCGGAGCATCTGGCGGGCTCGCCCTTCGAGGCGGAGTACGCGGAGGTGGCGCCCCGGGTCGAGGACTGGCCGCGGCTGATCGAGCGGGTCAAGGAGTTCGACGCGGCGCCGGCGGAGTGGACCGAGGCGCAGGTGAGCGGGATCGACGCGCCGGTGATGCTGGTGATCGGCGACTCCGACATCATCCGGCCCGAGCACGCGGTGGAGATGTTCCGGCTGCTCGGCGGCGGGGTCGCGGGCCTGCCGCGGGCGCGGCTCGCGGTGCTGCCGGGGGCGACGCACATCACCGTCATGCACCGGGGCACGTGGCTGGCGGCCATCGTCGGCGACTTCCTGGACGCCGAGGACCCGGCGGCCGGCGAGAGCTGAGCGCTACGCCCCCGGACCCCTTGTGCGACCCGACGCGCAAGGGGTCCACAGTGTTGCTGCACCGGCCGGCGGCGTGGGCCGTCAAGCGCGGCGCGTCAGGCGGCCCGCGGGGTCAGCACCCGCTCCACCGCCTCGCGCGTCAGCTTCCGCTGCTCCGCCGCGTCGTCCAGGTCGTTGCCCACGACGAGCCCGTCGCGCAGTACCAGCAGGATCTCCGCCGTGCGCGCCGCGTCCGGGTGCCCGTCGGCGGTCAGCAGGTCCCGCATCAGGCCGCGGAACCACCGCCGGTAGTCCGTCACCGCCCGGCGCACCGGGTGGTCCGGGTCGGGGTACTCGGCGGCGGCGTTGATGAAGGGGCAGCCGCGGTATCCGGGGCCCGCGCCGGCCTCGGCCAGGTAGTCGTAGACGGCCAGCACCGCGGCCCGCGGCGGGCCGCCCGCGAGGGCCGCGGCCGCCTCCTGCTGGCGCCGGCACTGGTCGGCCAGGTAGGCCGCGACCAGGTCGTCCTTGGTACGGAAGTGGTGGTAGAAGGTCGCCTTCGCCACGCCCGCCTCGGCGATGATCCGGTCGACGCCGACCGCGTGTACGCCGTCGGCGTAGAACAGCCGCGTGGCGGCGTCCAGGACGCGGCTGCGGGCGGGAGACTTCGGTGGCGCGGTCACCCCTTGACGGTACCAGACAGATCTGTCTAGTCTGAGGGGGCAAGCAGACAGACCAGTCTGTACGCTATCGACTTCCGGAGAGGCCCTCCCATGAGCGTTCTGTACACCGCGGTCGGCACCGCCAACGGCCGCGACGGCCGCGGCGCCACCTCCGACGGCAAGCTCGACGTCAAGCTCGCCCCGCCGACCGAGATGGGCGGCAGCGGCGACGGCACCAACCCCGAGCAGCTCTTCGCCGTCGGGTACGCCGCCTGCTTCACCAGCGCCATGGGCCACGTGGCCAAGAGCATGGACCTCGACGTCTCCGACGTCTCGACCACCGCCGAGGTCGGGATCGGCCCCAACGGCTCCGGCGGCTACGGGCTGGAGGTGACGCTGCGGGTGGAGATGCCCGACAGCATCTCCGCCGAGCAGGGCAAGAAGCTGCTGGAGGCCACCCACCAGGTGTGCCCGTACTCGAACGCCACCCGCGGCAACATCCCGGTGCAGCTCGTCGTGGAGTGATCACGGCGCGCCGCCACCGTTCGGGGGCGGGTGCGGACCTAGCGTGACGCTGTGTCAACGAGACGTCACCACTTCCCCCGAAAGCGGCGCACCGTGGTCGCCGTCGTCCTCGCCGCCCTGCTCGCGGCGCTCACCGGAGCGAGCGCCGCGGGCGCCGCGGGCACCGGCGCCGCCGCGCGCGTCACCGCGGCCGGCGCTCCCCCCGCGCCCGCCCCCCGGGCCGTCGCCGCGCCCGCGGATCCGGCGCCGACCCCGTACCGCGTACGCGAAGGCGACAACCTCACCGGGATCGCCCGCCGCATGGGGGTGCCGACGCAGCACATGTACGAGGCCAACCGGTCGGTGATCGGCGCCGACCCGGACGTGCTGCGGCCCGGGCAGGTCCTCCTCGCCCCGGCACCGGGCTGGGCGCCGCCGGTGACCGTCGAGTACCGGATCTCCGCGCGCTACGGCCTCCCCGGCGACGGCTGGATCGCCGGCTACCACACCGGCGTCGACCTCGCCGTCCCCACCGGCACCCCGGTGTACTCCGTCGGCCCCGGCGAGGTCCACAGCACCTCCACCGAGGGCGCGTACGGCAACCACATCCTGATCCGCATGAGCGACGGCCACTACGTCCTCTACGCCCACCTCGACCGGATGTCCGTCGCCGCGGGCGACCGCGTGACCGGCGGCACCAGGATCGGCGACGCCGGCAGCACCGGCAACGCCACCGGCCCCCACCTGCACCTGGAGGTGCGCAAGGGCACCGACTACGGCACGGACGTCGACCCCGTCGCCTACGCCGCCACGTACGGCATCCGGATCTGACGGACCGGCACGGGCGGACACAGCGGCGCCCCGGGCTCACCGCCCGGGGCGCCGCCGTCCTGTCACTTCCGGGTGCTAGCCGAAGGTCACCGAGTCGACGTCGAACGAGTTGTCCTGCGGCGACGTGAACTTCAGATACAGCTTGTGCGTCCCCGCCAGCGCCTCGACCGGCACGGCCTCCGTGGCCTGGTAGTTGTCCCAGCCCCCGGTGTTCGGCACCGGCGTCGTCGCCAGCAACTGCCCGTCCGGGGCGTCGGCGCGCAGCTCGACGGCGCCCACGCCGTACGGCGACGACAGCTTGTACGAGACCTGGCTCATGCCCTCGACGGACATCGGGTCGAAGGCGATCCAGTCGCCGTCGGAGACGTCGCCGATGCGCTTGCCGTTCTCGGCCCCGGCCTGGTCGATGATCCGGGTGCCGGACTGGTCGTCGCGGTACTCGGCCTGCTTGTGCTTCGGCTGCAGGACCGACTTGGCGTACCCGGTCAGCGCGCCCGCACCGTCGCCGCCGCCGTCCTCGTAGTGCGCGTTGAGGACGTACGTCAGGTCCGCGCCCTCCGGATGGCCACCGAGGTCACCGGTGTCGACGGTGCCCTCGCAGCCCGGCAGGTCGGTCGTCGGGTGCTCGTGGTCGTCGTGCCCGAGCGCCGGGTTGACGAAGACCTTCGAGCAGTCGACCTCGCCGTCCTCCGGGTCGGTCACGGTGACCTTGTACGGGATCTGGTCGCCGAACTCGATGAGCTTGCCGTGGACCGGGGCCTCGATCGTCACCTTCGGCGCGGTGTTGCCCGCGGTGATGGGGATGTTGGCGAAGCCGGTCTTGCCGGTGGAGTCGGTGACCTTGAGCTGGGCGGTGAAGTCGCCCGCCGTGTCGTAGGTGTGGCCGGGGTTCGCCTCGGTGGAGTCGAAGGTGCCGTCGCCGTCGAAGTCCCACTCGTAGGAGAGCGAGTCGCCGTCGGGGTCGTTCGTCCCCTCGCTGGAGAAGTCGACCGCCAGCGGCACGGCACCGTTGGTCGCCGAGGCGGTGGCCTTGGCGACCGGGGAGCGCTTGCCCTGGCTGTAGTCGATGCGGTACAGCCCCGAGTCGCTGTTGCCGCCGCCGAACTCGCTGCCCCACTCCAGGACGTAGAGCGAGCCGTCCGGGCCGAAGGTCATGTCCATGGGCTTGTTGAACGTCGCCGTGGACAGGAAGTCGTTGATCTTCAGCAGCTTCTCGTCGTCGTCGAAGCGGACCTCCTTGACGTAGTTGCGGGTCCACTCGTAGAGGAAGCTCGCGCCGTCGAAGTACTCGGGGAACTTCGTCTCGGAGGGGTTGTCCGCGTCGTAGTTGTAGACCGGGCCGCCCATGGGGCCCGAGCCGCCCTCGCCCATCTCCGGGAACGCCTCGGAGGGGCCGTAGCCGTACCAGATGTCCGGCTTCTGGACCTGGGGCAGGTCGGTCAGGCCGGTGTTGTTCGGCGAGGGGTTGGTCAGGTTGTCGCAGTCGAACTTCGCGCCGACCTCGCCGGTGTCCGGGTTGTACGGGGCGTAGGGCTGGTTGTCACCGTGGCAGAAGGGCCAGCCGAAGTTGCCGGGCTTCTTGATGACGTTGTACTCGACCATGCCCTCGGGGCCGCGGTCCGTCGTCGGCAGCCCGCGGTCGGGGCCGTAGTCGGCGGCGTGGACGTAGCCGGTCTCCTGGTCGACGGTGAAGCGGAACGGGTTGCGGAAGCCCATCGCGTAGACCTCGGGGCGGGTCTTCTTCTGGCCCTTCTGGAAGAGGTTGCCCTTCGGGATGGTGTAGGTGCCCTTCTTCGTGGGCTTGATCCGCAGAATCTTGCCGCGCAGGTCGTTGGTGTTGCCCGCGGTCCGCGCGGCGTCCAGCATCTCCTGGCCCTCGCGCCAGTCGATCGGCGCGTAGCCCTGCCAGTCCGGGCTGAGGTTCGGCGGCACGTCGTCGCCGGTGCCCAGGTACAGCGTGCCGTCGGGGCCGAACTCGACGGCGCCGCCGGTGTGTCCGGGCTCGGGGTAGGTGCGGTCCCGGTACGCCGGCACGTCCAGCAGCTTCTTCTCGCTGGCGGTGTCGAGCTTGCCGTCCTTGAGCGTGAAGCGGGAGAGCCGGTTCACGTCCTCGGCGCTGCCGGCCGGGGCGTAGTAGAGGTAGATCCAGCCGTTCTTGGTGAAGTTCGGATCCAGCTCCATGCCGACCAGGCCGTCCTCGCCGCCGGTGTAGACGTCGAGCTTGCCGGCGGTGGTGGTCTGGTGGGTGGCCGGGTCGAAGACCTGGACCTCGCCGGCGCGCTGGACGTAGTAGACGCGGCCGTCCTTGGCCACGTCCAGCTCCATCGGGTCGGCGGTGTCGTCGTCGAGGGTGACCTTCTCGTAGCCGTTCCACACCGTGCCGCCGCAGTCGCCGGGCTCGGCGCCGGCGGCCCACTTCACGCCGCCGACGACGTGGTCGCGGAACTGCTCCTCGCTGTAGGCGGAGGACTCGTGGCCCATGGCCGTGGCCCAGACCTTGCCGCCCTCGGCGTTGCGGCACCAGGAGATCGGGTGGTCGGCGCCCATGGCGTCGCCGCCCGGGTCGTACGTCGTCTCGTCGGCGGTGACCAGGACGTGCACGTCACCGCGCGGGTTGGGGTCGAAGTTGTACCACTCCTCGGCGCGCTCCCAGCGCTCCGGCAGTCCCTTGGTCGACGGGTGCACGGTGTCGGCGACCTTGGCCGTGCCCTGCAGCGTGCCGGGCGAGTGGCTGGGCATGTGGGCGCCGCCGTTGATCAGCTCGTCCCACCACGGGAACTCGTTCTCGATCCCCATGTCGAGCGTGTTGTGGATGGCCGCGACGCCGCCGCCGTTGTTCACGTACGTCTGCATGGCGGCGCGCTGCTCGTCCGTGTCCCAGACCATGCCGGAGTTCTGCAGCATGATGATCACGTCGTACTCGGCGAGCGCGGCGTCGTTGAAGACGGTCGAGTCGTCGGTCTGCTCGACCTCGAACCCCTTCTCCTCCGCCTCCTCCTGGACCATCTGGATGCCCGCGGGGATGGAGCCGTGGACGTAGCCCACGGCCTTGGTGAACAGCAGCGCCTTGAAGGCGGGCGCCTTCTCCGCGGCGCTGGACGGCAGCGCTGTGAGCGCGAGCAGGACGGCGGCCAGCAAGGTGACCAACGTCGTTCGGATGTCACGGGCATGACATCTCATGTGTAGGTACCTCTCCTTCGGTGTGCGGGATGGGTCGGGCGTACCGGTCGGTGAGAGGGGCTCCGGGGCGCGCGGTGCGCGCGCAGGGGTGGTCCGCCGGGCCCGGATCGGGGTCGCGGTTCTCCGGGCCCGGCGGCGTCTTCGGGCGGTACTGCGGTGCGTCGGTACGGCGGTGCGTACGCGGTCAGGGTGCGTACGGGTGCGGCGGGTGCGGGAGGCCGGGGCTCAGGTCGGTAAGACGCGGCGCAGGAACGCGAGGCCGTCCACGGCGATGGCGTCCTGGCTCGGCGCCAGCGCCCGCCACACCGACGCGGCCACCGCGATGGTCGCGTTGTGCGCCGTGAACGACTCGATGCACAGCGGGCCGCGGTAGCCCGCCTCGTCCAGCGCGCCGAGGAAGCCCGGCCAGTCCAGGTGGTCCGCGCCGGGCGCGCCCCGGTCGTTGGCGCACACCTGGACGTGCGCGATCCGCCCCGCCGCGGCGCGCACCGCGCCGGGCAGGGACCGCTCCTCGATGTTCTGGTGGTACGTGTCGAGGGCCACGCCGATCGTCTCGCCGGGCAGCCCGTCCAGCGCCGTCACGGTCTGCGCGACGGTGTTGAGCAGGCTGGTCTCGTACCGGTTGAGCGGCTCGACGGCCAGCAGCACCCCGGCGGCCGCGGCGTGCGCGACGACCGGCGCGATGTTGTCCCGCCACTCGGCGTACGCCGCCGCCCGCTCGTCCGCGTCCATCCGCCAGGCCCGGCCCACCGCCGCGTACATCGGCCCGGCGACGGCCGGCGCGCCGATCTCGTGTGCGGCGTCGATACAACGGCGCAGATAGTCCTGCGTCGTCCGGACCGCCAGCGGCTCGGCGCGCACGAGCCCGCGCTCCGGCGGCATCACGGCGACCACCGCGGCCGGCGCCAGGCCGTTGTCGTCCAGCAGCTTCGCCGCGACGGCCGGCTGCCAGTCACCCGGCTGCTCCAGCGGCAGCTCCGCGCAGTCGAACCCCCAGCCCGCCAGCCGCGGCAGCACCGCCTCCAGCGCGCGTTCGGTGACCGGGGAGTGCCAGATCCACGGGTTGGCGCCGATCAGCCGTCTTCCGGCCGGCATCACTCACCGCCCCAGTCACCGGGGTAGCCCGGCAGGTCCTCGCAGCCGCAGGCGCCGTAGTGCAGCGGGGGCATGCCCTCCTTGTAGTACTCGTCGAAGTTCTCCTCGGTGACGACCGGCTGCGGCAGCGTCCACTCCTTGGGAACCTCCTCGCCGGCCAGGATCTTCAGCGCGGCGATCACGGGCGTACGCCACTGGAACGTCGGGTACGCCGGCGCGATGGCGGTGAGGTCCTTGTCCTTCCACGCCTGGAGGAAGTCCTGCTGGTCCTCGCCGGTGATCGGCGGGATGTCCTCGCCCGCGTCCTCGAACGCCTCGACCGCCGCCACCGAGGTGGCGCCGGAGTCCATCCACACGCCGTCGATCGAGCCGTGGCGGGCGATGGCGTCGGAGACGATCGACTTGGCCTTCGACGGGTCGCCGTCGGTGAACTTCACCTCGACGACGTCGAGTCCGGCCTTCTCGAACGCGATCTCGGCGGCCGACCAGCGGGTCTCCAGCACGTCCACGCCGGGCGAGATGCGCAGCGCCACGATCTTGCCGCCCTTGTCCACCTCGTCCACCAGGAAGTCCGCGGCGGCGGCGCCGTAGGCGTACCCGCCGATGGGGCTGATGAAGGTCACCGCGCAGTCGGTCTCCACGCCGCGGTCGAAGACGATCACGGGGATCTTGCCGCACGCCTCCTCGACCGCGGGGGTGAGGGTGGCGGTGGTGTTCGGCGAGACGATCAGCGCGTCGCAGTCCTGGCCGGACAGCTCCTGGATGTCGGAGATCTGCTTGTCGTCCTTGCCCTGCGCGTCCAGGACGGTGAAGTCGGCGATCTCGTCGTGCTGCGCGACCTCCGCCTTCATCGTCTTCAAACCGACCTGCCGCCAGGGGTTGAAGACGCCGGCGTTGGAGAAGCACAGCTTGGCGCCGTCGACGCCGCCCTTCATGGCGTACTCGGAGGTGTCGACCATGCCGGCCGCCTGCGGGTCGAGCATCTGCTCCCAGGGCTTGCCCTCCGGCCCCTCCGGGGTCGCCTCGGTGAGCTGCAACTGCCGGTCGTAGTCCGCCTGGTCGAAGAACTCCGACTGCTTGTCACCGTCCTCCGCCTGCTCGGAGGCCGCGGCGTCGTCGGCCAGGTCGTCCTTCGGCGCGTCCGAAGAACAGGAGGCGAGCAGCGCGGCGGCCAGCAGCGCGGCGGCCGGGGCGGCCAAGCGGTTTCGAGCGCCGGGGCGGGTCGTGCGGCGCGTACGGCTCATGAGGAGGACTTCCCTTCCGAGGACGGTGAACGGCGTCGGCGCAGCCGGGAGAAGTCGGCGGCACCCAGGCCGACGGCGGCGATGACGATGAATCCCTGGACCGTGGACTCCAGCGCGCCCGAGACGCCCTGGAGGTTGAGCAGCGTGAACAGCGCCTGGAGCGAGAACGCCCCGGCCATGGCGGCGACGACCGAGCCGCGACCGCCCCCGAGGATGACCCCGCCGAGCACGACGGCGGTGATGGCCTCGAACTCAAGACCCCGGCCGGCCTGCGCCGAAACCCCGGAGAAGCCGGCGACCAGCACGGCGGCGAGCGCCGCGGCGGTGCCGGAGAGCACGAACGCGAGGGTGCGCACGCGGGGTACGCGCACGCCCGCGAGCGCGGCGGCGCGCTCGTTGTCGCCGGTGGCCAGGAGCGTACGGCCGAAGTCGGCGCGCATCAGCCACCAGGCGATCGCGCCCACCGCGAGGCACGCGAGGACCGCCCACGGCAGCCAGCCGCCGGCGGTGCCGCGGCCGAACTCGCGGAAGCTCTCCGGCAGTACGCCCTGGGGGGAGCCGCCGGTCCAGTAGAAGACGGCGCCTTCGAGGATCAGCATCATGCCGAGCGTGGTGATGAACGACGGCACCAGCAGCACGGTGGTGATGAGCCCGTTGACAAGGCCGACGATCGCTCCGGCGAGCAGCAGCCCGGCGGTGACCAGCAGCCAGGGGGCGTCCGGGTACGAACCGTAGAACTCGGCCCCGGCGACGACCCCGGCGGTGACCACCGCGCCGACGGAGAGGTCGAACCCGCCGGAGACGATGACCAGGTACTGGCCGGCGGCGAGGATCACCAGCGGCGCGGCCCGCTTGACGAAGGCGAGGAAGGAGTCGGGCTCGTAGAAGCCGGGGTCGGTGATCGCCAGCGCGGCGAGCAGGACGGCGAGGAGCACGTAGACGGGGGCACCCGTACCGAGCCGGCGGCCGATGCCGGCGAGGGCGGACGCGGGCCCGGCGGTGGACGAGGGTGTGGTCGTCGTCATGCGAGCGCTCCCTTCTCCTCGGCCCGCGCCTCGTCGCGTTCCTTCGCCCGGCGGCGGAACCGCCTGGCATAGAGGGCGACGGCGGCGATGATGACGACGCCGCGGACGACGTTCTTGAAGAACGGGTCGACCGAGAGCTGGTTGAAGATGCTGTCCAGCACGGACAGCAGCAGCACCCCGCCGAGCGTCCCCGCCACCCCGCCGCGCCCGCCGGCCAGCGCCGTGCCGCCGAGCACGACGGCGGCGATGGAGTCCAGGTCGTAGCGCGCCTCGGTGCCCGCCCAGGGGGCGCCGGCACCGAGCCGGGAGGCGAGGAACAGCGCGGCGGCACCGACGCACAGGCTGCACAGCACGTGCGCGTAGATCACGGTGCGCCTGGTGCGTACGCCGGACAGGCGGGCGGCGTGCTCGTCGCCTCCGGTGGCGTACATGTGGTGGCCCAGGCGGGTGCGTTTGGTGATCAGCCACAGCACGGCGGCCACGGCGATCAGCAGGAAGGCGGAGACCGGGATGAAGCCGATGCGGTCGTAGCCCAGGCGCTGGAAGGACGCGGGCACGTCGCCCGCGGGTCCGGTGTAGTTGTCCTCGATGTAGCCGCGCAGGATGAACGCCATGCCGAGGGTGGCGATGAAGGCGTTGACCTTCAGCCCGGTGACGATGAGGCCGTTGGCGAGTCCCACCGCGGCCGAGAGCGCGAGCACGGCGAGGACCGCCGTGACGACGCTGCCGCCCTCCATCGTCTCGGCGGCGACCAGCGTGCCGATGCTGATGAGGTACGCCACCGACAGGTCGAGCGAGCCGGTGAGGATCACCGCGGACTGGCCGACGGCGACCAGACCGAGGGCGACGGAGTTCTGCAGGATGCCGGTCGCGTTGGACTGGGTCATGAACTGGCCGCCGTCGAGGGTGACGACGATCCAGCCGATGAGCGTGACCGCGGCGGCGGCCAGCCAGACGCCGACCACGGGGTCGGTGACCTTCAGGCGGCCCGTCCCGGGGAACCGGCGCGGGCCGGCCGACACGGGAGCCTCGGTGCGTACGGCGGTCATGCGGCGCTCCCCTCGGGGGTGCCGTCGGAGGCCGTCGCCAGGCGCATGATGTCCTCCTCGCCGGCACCGGCGGGCAGTTCACCGGCGAAGGTGCCGTCGGCCATGACGAGGATGCGGTCGCTCATGCCGATCAGCTCGGGCAGTTCCGAGGAGACGATCAACACCGCCATGCCGTCGCGGGCGAGTTCGCGCACCAGGGTGTGGATGGCGGCCTTGGCGCCGACGTCGACGCCGCGGGTGGGCTCGTCGAAGAGCAGCACGCGGGGCCGGGCGGCGAGCCACTTGGCGATGACCACCTTCTGCTGGTTGCCGCCCGAGAGGTACTGGACCTCCTGGTCGTGGCCGCGGGAACGGAGGTTGACGCGGTCGAGGAGCCCGGAGACCTCGTCCGCCCGGGCGCCGTTGCCCTGGACGGCGCGGGTGACGAGCAGCGCGTTGTCGTGTACGGACTGGCGCAGCGCCAGCCCCTCGCCCTTGCGGTCCTCGGTGACCAGGGCGACGCCGCCGCGGATGGCCTGGCGCGGGCTGCCGGGGCGCAGCGCGCGGCCGGCGACGGTCATGCTGCCGCGGGTGAAGGGCGCGGCGCCGAAGAGGGCCCGTACCAGGGAGGTCCGGCCCGAACCCTGGAGCCCGGCGACGCCCGTGACCTCCCCCGCCCGCAGGGTCAGGTCGATCCCCGCCAGGCGTTCGTTGCCGGCGCCCGCGACGGTCAGCAGGGGCTCGCCCAGTTCCTCGGGACGGGCGCGGGGCGGGTAGTACGAGCCGAGTTCGCGGCCGACCATGGCGCGGACGACGTCGTCCGGCGTGGTCTTAGCGGTGGTCAGGGTGGCGACCTTGCGGCCGTCCTTGAGGACGGTGATGCGGCGGGAGAGGTCGAAGACCTCCCGGAGGCGGTGGCTGATGTAGAGGATGCCGATGCCGCGGGCGGCGAGGCGGCGGATGAGCGCGTAGAGGAGTTCGACCTCGTGGTCGGCCAGGGGCGCGGTCGGCTCGTCCATGACAAGCACACGGACGTCGGACGCCGCCAGCGCCTTGACGATCTCCACCGTCTGCTGGCGGGCCACCGACAGGTCCTTGACCTGGGTGTGGGGGGCGATTCCGGTCTCGTCCAGCTCGGCGAGCAGCTCCGCGGTGCGGCGCTCCATGGCGCGCCGGTCGACGAGCCCGCGGCGTACCGGCTCGCGGCCGAGGAAGACGTTCTCCGCGACGGTGCGGTGGGGGAGCAGCGCGAACTCCTGGTGGATGAGACCGATCCCGGCGGCCTGGGCCTGTACGGGGTGCGAGAAGGCGTGCACCGTGCCGTCGAGCGTGATGGTGCCCTCGTCGGGGGCGTACTCCCCGGCGAGCACCTTCATCAGCGTCGACTTGCCCGCGCCGTTCTCCCCCACCAGGGCGTGGACCTCACCCGGTTCGAGGTCGAGCGACACCCCGTGCAGCACCCGCACCCCCAGAAAGCTCTTGGACACGTCCTGCATCGTCAGCATGAAAGGCAGAGTCCCCAGGCTTCTTTGGACTGTCAAGAGCCTAAGCAAGGGCTTTCCCTGATGAGTTGGCAAAGACTTTGGCCGGATGTCGAACAAAGAAGGGCTTGTTGGTGTCCTCAGTGGTCTCTAAGGTGGTCGATGTGACAGCCGCTTCTTCACCTTCTTCGCCGATGCCGCCACCGCCGCCGCCGTCGGCCGCCGGCATGCCGCCCCGCGGCTCGTCCCCCCACTCGCCGCAGAGCCCGCCGCACAGCCCGCCCGCCGGCCAGTCCCCCGGCGAGGTGCTGGGCCTCATCAGCTCCGGCGCCGCCGCCACCCGCGCCGAGATCGCCCGCCTCACGGGCCTCGCCCGCTCCACCGTCTCCCAGCGCGTCGACGCGCTGATCGCGCACGGCTTCGTCGACGAGGACGCGGAAGCCGGCTCCACCGGCGGCCGCCCCCCGCGCCGCCTCTCGCTGCGCACCCGCGAGCACGCCGTCGCCGGCGTCGACCTGGGCGCCTCGCACTGCCGGGTCGCGCTGCTGGACATCGGCGGCACGCTGCTCGCGGTCCGCGAGGACCCGCTGACGATCGCGGACGGCCCGGAGGCGGTTCTCGGCCACGTCGAACGGACCATGCAGCGGCTGCTGGAGGAGGCCGGCCGGGACCCCAAGACGCTCCGCTCCATCGGCGCGGGCGTGCCGGGCCCGGTCGAGTTCTCCACCGGCCGCCCGGTGGACCCGCCGATCATGCCGGGCTGGCACCAGTTCCCCATCCCGGAGTTCTTCGACGAGCGCTTCGGCGTCCGCGCCCTGGTGGACAACGACGTGAACGTCATGGCCCTGGCCGAACAGCGCCGGGCCTTCCCGGACACGTCGTACCTGCTCTACCTGAAGGTGGGCACGGGCATCGGCTGCGGCATCATCGCCGACGGCCGCCTGCACCGGGGCGCGCAGGGCTCGGCGGGCGACATCGGCCACATCCGCGTGGGCGAGCGCGAGGACCTCTGCCGCTGCGGCAACTCCGGCTGCCTGGAGGCCATCGCGGGCGGCGCGGCCCTGGCGGTCCGGCTGAAGGAGCTGGGCCTGGAGGCGTCGGCCGGCCTGGACGTCGTACGCCTGGTGAAGGAGGGCAACCGCGAGGCGGTCCGCATGGTCCGCGAGGCGGGCCGGGCGGTGGGCGAGGTCCTGGCGGGCCTGGTGAACTTCTTCAACCCGGAGACGGTGGTGGTGGGCGGCGCGCTGGCGGCGGTGCACGACCAGTTGCTGGCGGGCGTGCGCGAGGCGGTGTACCGCAGGTCGCACCCGCTGGCGACGCACGTGCTCCGGATCGAGCCGAGCCGGACGGGCGAGAACGCGGCGGCGATCGGGGCCGGGATCCTGGCGATCGAGCACGCCCTGTCCCCGCGGCAGGTGGACATGGCCCTGGCCGGGACGGTGGGCTGAGGGACACGCGCCTGGCGGTGCTGACCGAGCGCGGAGAAACCCCTGATCACCGCAGCTCGTGCGGGCTCCTCACCCAGGGCACCCGCCGGGTCACACGGCGCGCGGAGAGCTCGGATGGCGGCTCACCCGGCTTGGCGTGATGCTGAAACCGAGGTGATCCCCATGAGCGGAGGACACGGCCCCCGTGGCGGCACGCCGACGACGAGGGAGCGGCGCGGTGGGGAGGCGGACGTGCCGAGCTCCCTCGTGGACGCGTTCGCCTCCAGGTTGCGGGGGCGACTCCTACGGCCGGGAGAGCCCGGCTACGAGTCGGCGCGAGAGCTCTGGAACGGCATGATCGACAGGCGCCCGGCACTGGTGGCCCGGTGTGCGGGCGACGAGGACGTAGTCGCCGCGGTCCATTTCGCCCGAGACAACGGGCTGCCGGTCGCCGTGCACGGAGGCGGGCACGGCGTCGCCGGCCACGCGGTCTGTGACGGCGGGCTGGTCATCGATCTGTCGGAGATGAGACGGGTCGACGTCGACCCGGAGGGGCGCAGGGCGGTCGCGCAGGGTGGCTGCACGTTGGGGGACGTCGACCGGGAGACCCAGCGCCACGGGCTCGCCACTCCACTCGGCGTGGTGACGCAGACCGGGATCGGCGGCCTGACCTTGTCCGGGGGAATGGGCTGGCTCCGGCGTAAACACGGGTTGAGCTGCGACAATCTCCTGTCCGCACGGGTGGTCACCGCCGACGGGCGTCTCCTGGTCGCCGACGGGAGCCGGCACCGGGACCTGTTCTGGGCGCTCCGCGGCGGTGGCGGCAACTTCGGCGTCGTCACCTCGTTCGAGTACCGCCTGCATCCCGTCGGACCGGAGGTCTTCGTCTGCTTCGTGTTCTACCCCGCGGCCCGCGCCAACGAGGTGCTGCGGGCCTGCGAGCGCTACCTGTCCGAGAGACCGGACGACTTCGCCCCGATCGGGCTCCTCGGGAAGGTCCCGGAGGCGGCGGACTTCCCGCGCGAGGCGCACGGGAAGGACTGCGCGGCAGTGCTCGCGCCGTACCCGGGTGACCCGGCAGAGGGTGAGCGACTCCTGCGGCCGCTGCGGGAGATCGCCGACCCGATCCGCGACCTCAGCGGCACCATGCCGTACGAGGAGGCCCAGGCGATCCTGGACGAGGACTACCCCGACGGCTGGCGCTACTACTGGAAGTCCATGAACGTGCCCGAGCTCAGCGACGCGCTGATCGAGCGGATTGCCGCGCACGCCGCTGCGGCGCCTTCGCCCCGGTCCACCATCGACGTCTGGTACCAGGGCGGCGCCATGGCCCGCGTCGGCGAGCAGGAGACCGCGTTCGCCAACCGCGACGCCCCCTATCTGGTCGGGATCGAGGCGAACTGGGAGGCGGAGGCCGACTCGGCCGAGAACGTGACCTGGGTGCGCGACGCCTTCGCCGACCTGCGCACGTTCTCCGCCGGGGGCGTCTACCTCAACTTCCCCGGCTTCCTGGAGGAAGGCGAGCGGCTTCTGCGTGAGGGCTACGGCGTGAACTACGAGCGGCTCTCAGCGGTCAAGGCGGAATACGACCCCGCCAACCTCTTCCACCTCAACCCGAACATCAAGCCGAAGAGCTGACGCGCACGGGCACCGCTGTCTCCGCGGCGGGCCCTCGGCGGGCCCGGACGCCGGGACGACATCCGGGCCTTGCACCTCGGTCTCCGTACGGCGGTCGGCGGTAGCCGGCCTTAGTACCAGTACCAGCGACGGGACGGCTTGTTGCCGAAGATGCGGCGCATCGACGCGGCCATGACCGCTCACCTCCTTCCCTTCTCGTGTCCGGCGGGTGGCCCGGGTGGCTGCGCCAGGCGATGGAGCGTGAACGGGCGGGGCACGTTTCCCTCGGCCATGGCCGGGCGGGTGTCGCCGCCGGTGACGGTCAGGCGGGCGCCGCGGGAAAGAGCGTCCAGCGCCTCGGTGACCAGGGTGTGCGCCACCGCTGCGCCGGCGCAGACGAAGGGACCGGCGCCGAAGGGGATGTACGGGCCGTGCACGCCCGTTCCCGCCCAGCGGTCGGGCCGGAAGGCGTGCGGGTCGCTCCAGAGACGTGCGTCGTGGTGCAGCAGATACGGACTGACCGACAGCAGGTCGCCGGGCTGGAAGGCGACGCCGCCGAACTCGACGGCGTGCGGGAGGACTCGGCCGAGCATCCAGGCCATCGGGCGGTGGCGCAGCGCCTCGCGTACGACCCGGTCGACGGGCCACGGCCAGGGGGCAGGTGCCGTGTGGTGCAGGCAGCCCAGCAGCAGCGACCACGCCAGCGAGACGCTGAGCGGGGCCAGGATCGCCCGGAACATCATCAGGTACAGCTCGGCCACCGCCCGGTCGCCCCTCTCGCCGGGCGGACAGGCGCCGAGTAAGGCGTCCAGCACGTCGCGCGGTTCGCCGGCGAAGCCTTCCCGCCGGTGTGCGATCTCCACGGTCACGGCGGCGAGCAGCCGCGCACGCAGCACCTCCGCCCGGCTCCGCTGCCACACGTGCGGTGCCCGCAGCGCCACGCCGCCGAGGGCGGCCCGGCGCATCAGTCTGCGCGTCGTGGCGGGGGTGCCCGGGTGCAACAGCAGGTCTTCCAGGCAGTGGTGCACCAGCCGGGTGCCGGCGGCGGGCCACCGGCCGGCCGCGGGGAGCCCGGCCACCGCCGTGGTCAGGGCCGCGCGGTAGTGCGGCACCCCGTCCCGCAGGACGTCCCGTACCGCGTGGCCGACGTCGATCTGCGCGCCGCGGGTGGGCAGCAGTTCGCCGAAGAAGCCGGACCTGTCCGTGTGGTACTCCGGGCTGCGGAGCAGCGACTGCGCCAGATCCGCGTCGCTGACACACCAGCCGCCTCCGGGCAGCCGGATCAGGCCGGTGGTGCTGCGGCGACGGAGGTTCTCGATGTACGCCACCGGGTCCCGCCGGAACCGGCGCCGTTCCCTGACGGTCATCCAGTCGCCCCCCTGCGGGCTTCCCGACACGGACGGCGACGCTCACCGCCGGACGTCGAGCCTTGCGTGCAGACTCCCGTGCCGAGGGCGTGCCCGCCTCAGCAAGGGCCATGCCGGCCGGGGGCGTTGTTCACCCGATGGAGTCACCGACCGCGCAGCACCCGCCGCCGCAGCCGGCACCGTTCACCCGTCGAGTGCCCACACCCGTACGAACCCGTCGCCACGCCCCACCGTGACGGCCACGGTGCGGCCCTCGAGCTCGGTGAGCTGAACCCCCAGCGCCCCGCCCTCGTGCGCGGCCACCGGGCCGCCCCGCGCGTGGCCCCCTTCCAGGTCCCACGCCCGCAGCACGCTGGTGAAGTCCTCGGCGGGGTAGGGGTCGTAGGTGCAGGTCACGGCGATCGGCACACCGTTCGCGGTGCCGGTGTCCACCAGCATGTCGGTCTCGTCCTGCGGTACGCACCCGGCGAACGGCGCGCCCCACTCGCCGCTGTCGACGTCCCCCAGGACGACGCTGCCGCCTCCGCCGGCCGCGACCACGTGCGGGCGGCCGCCCACCTCCGCCAGACCGACGGCCAGCAGACTCTCCTCGCCCTCCGCGGTCTCCAGGTCCTTGTCGAACCCCACCAGGGGCACACGGTCGTTCAGATCCCACACCTGGAGGGGGCCGCCGTCTTCGTCGGCGGTGACCAGGACCGGCCGGTGACCGAGCATCCCCGTCGCCGCGGTGCGATCGCACCTGGCGTTGAGTTCCGCTATGCGTTCCGCGGTGCCGTCGCCGCCGACGTCCCACAGGGCCACGGCCTCCGCGTCGGGGGAGACGAGAAACAGTGACCGTCCGGGGAGTTCGAGCGAGCCGACCGTTTCCACGTCGAAGTCGTCGTCATCGGCGAAGGCGCGGACCTCGCCGCTGGCCAGATCCCACTGCGCGAACCGCAGGTCTTCCGAGCCGCCGCCGACCACGATCCGGCCGCCGACGACCAGGGCCCGCAACGCCGACGGAGCGGCGGGACCGTCCTCCTCCCCCGGCGGCCACGGGCTGTCGAGACGGTGCTCCGCCCACCGGTCCCGCAGCGGGTCCCACGTGCACGCCCCGTCCGGATGCGTGCCCACCAGCAGCGGACCCGTGCCGGTGGTGACGAGGTGAAAGTCCGTGAGGGCCGCGAAGGGTACGTCGGCGGTCTGCAGGAGGGAGAGTTCGCTCATGGGCGGCAAGCCTAGGATCGTGCTGTGACAGTCCCGCCCTCGGGACGTCTCTTCGGGCCTCAGTGAACGGTGTTCTCCGTCGCCGCCTTCTGGATCGCCTCTATCAGGGCCCTCGTTCCCGGGGGATCCGGCGGGTCGCCGTACGTCGCCGTGTAGATCCGGCGTCGGGCGTCCGGGATCTCCGTCGTGTGGATCCCCGCGCCGCGGTGGGCCCGCAGGGCCAGGCCGGGGAGGGTCGTGACGCCGATGCCCGCGGCGACGAGGGCCTGGACCACGACCATGTCGTCGCAGAGCGAGTCGATGCGGGGCGCGAAGCCGTGGCGGGCGCAGACCGCGGTGAGTTCGGCCCGGCAGCGTTCGCAGCCGCCGATCCACGGCGTGTGGCGGTGGTGGGCCACGGTGTCGTCCGGGTGACGGCTGACCAGGTGGATCGGGTCGTCCGCCACGTGGGTCAGGCGGAATCCGTCGTCGTCCAGCGGGGCGTGCGCGTAGCGGAAGACGAGCGCCACGTCGACGTCGCCCTGGCGCAGCATCTGCAGCGCCTCGACCGGGTGCCGGTCGACGATGCCGAGCGCCAGGCCCGGGTGGGCTTCGGCCAGCGCCACAGCCGCCTTCGGGACGATCGTGCTGAGGACGGAGGCGTTGGCGGCGAGGCGTACGCGGCCGGCGCGCAGGCCGACCTGGGCGGCGAGTTCGCTGGTGGCCGCGTCGACGCGGCCGACGATCTCGGTGGCGCGGCGGGCCAGGAGTTCGCCTTCCGGGGTGAGGCGGATGCCGCGGTGGACGCGCTGGACGAGCTTCGCGCCCGTGGCCGCCTCCAGCCGGGACAGGTGGTGGCTCACGGACGGCTGCGAGTAGTGCAACTCCCGCGCGGCCTCGGTCACGGATCCGTGGCGCGCCACCGCCGCGAGCACCTTCAGATGGACGAGGTTCAGCACATATCAAGAGTATTGATGTGATCTTCGAAAGATTGGCATTGGACGTCATTGCCCGGGTCCGGCGATGCTCTCGGTGCGGTGCCGGACGGCGCTGCCGCTTCGGCCGAATCCCCGAGGAGCACGATGAGCAAGCTCAGGTGTCACATCTCGATCTCCCTCGACGGCTACGTCGCCGGGCCGGACCAGAGCGAGGAGCACCCCCTCGGGACGGGCGGTGAGGGCCTCCACGAGTGGGTGGTCCCGCTGGCCGGCTGGCGCGCGTCGCACGGCATGGAGGGCGGCACCGTCAGCGCCAGCTCGCCCGTGTTCGAGGAGATGATCGCGAACATCGGCGCCGCGGTGATGGGCCGCGGCATGTTCGGCCCCGTGGGCCGCGGGCCCTGGGCCGCCGACGAGCAGTGGAAGGGCTGGTGGGGCGACAACCCGCCGTACCACTACCCGGTGTTCGTCGTCACCCACCACCCGCGCGAAGCACTGGAGATGGAGGGCGGGACCACCTTCCACTTCGTCACCGACGGCATCGAGTCCGCGCTCGCCCGGGCGAAGGAGGCCGCGGGCGGCAAGGACGTGATGCTGTACGGCGGCGGGCAGATCCTGCGGCAGTACCTGGCGGCGGGGCTGCTGGACGTGCTCGAACTGAACGTCGTCCCGGTGCTCCTCGGCGGCGGCTCCCGCCCCCTCGACGACCTCGCGGGTACGGGCGTACGTCTTGAGCAGGTCCGGGCCGTCGAGGGGGACGGCGTGGCCCATCTCAAGTACCTGGTGCACCCCGCGCGTTGACCCGGCGGCTCACCCCGCGCCCGCGGACCCCCGACCGGGCCGGCCCCGCCGTACGCACAGCGCCATCGCCCCCGCCGTCGCCACCAGCGGCGGCAGCGCCGCCGCCCGCGGGGCGTACGCCAGCAGCACCCCGCCGATCAGGCCCCCGGCCAGCAGCGCCGTCAGGATCGCCGTACGCAGCGCGGCGTGCCGGCGGTCGCCCTGCGCCAGGCCGGAGACCAGCGACGTCAGGGTGCCGGTGACGAACGTCGTCGTGATGCCCGCCCGGTCCAGGCCCCGGGCCGCCGCCGTCTGCACGCCCATGGCCGTCGCCGACGCGGCGATCAGCCCGGCGCCGGCGGCCGTCCCGGGGTCGGCGTCCGCCGCCACCCAGCCGGCGAGGAACACGGCGTGCAGGGCGAGCCCGGAGCCGAGTACCCGGACCGATCCGGCGGGGCGGGCGCGGAGCAGGCGGAAGCCCGCGAACATGCCGAGGGCGAAGCCGGCGAACGAGGCGGTGCAGCGCAGGACGTCGCCCCGCAGCACCTCCGGCCACGACTCCTGCGACGTGGCCGCCATGCCGACGAGCACCAGGTTGCCCGTCATGTTCGCCGTGAACACCCCGCCCAGGCCCAGGAACGAGATCGCGTCCGTGATCCCCGCCGTGACGGTGAGGAGGATCAGGGCCGCGTCGGTGCGGTACGGTGCCCGGCCGCGGTCCGCGCGCGCGGCCGGGCGCGGCGCCGCCTGTGTCGTCTGTGCCGTCGTCACGCGCCCCGCGTCGCCACCTTCCGCTCGAACGCCGCCAGCGCCGCCGCGCCGACCGCCTTGTCCTGGTCGCCGTTGCCGCCGCTCACCCCCACCGCGCCGACGACCTCGCCCTCGTACACGACCGGGAACCCGCCCACGAACGCCGCGAAACGTCCCGGGTGCATGTGCTGGATCCCGAACGCCTCGTTCCCGGGCAGCGCCGGGCCCTTCGGCTCCTCGTTGAACAGGTGCGTCGCGCGCTGGTGGCCCGCCGCCGTGAACGCCTTGGCGATGGCGATCTCCACGCCCGTCAGCCGCGCGCCCGTCATGCGGTGCAGGGCGATCGGGTGCGCGCCGTCGTCGGCGATGCAGATGGTCTGCCTGACGCCGATCCTCGCGGCCTCGGCCTCGGCGGCCTCCAGCATGACCAGGGCGTCCTCGAGGGTGAGCCGGTGGATCATGTGCATGGGGTTTCCTTCCTCAGTACGCGCAGTAGACCGTCTTCGTGTCCGTGACGAACTCCAGCGCCGTCCGCCCGCCTTCGGGGAACGCCCCGGAGCTGGACGCGCCCCAGCCGCCGAAGGGCGGGGCGACGCCGTTGCCCGTCGTCCGTTCGTTGACCTTGACGACCCCGCAGCGCGCCGCCCGCAGGAAGCGGCCGGCGGTGCCGAGGTCGCGGGTGTGGATCGCGGTGACCAGCCGGTGCGGGTCCGCGTTGATCTCGGCGAGCGCCTGCTCCGGGCCGTCCACGGGGACCACGGACAGCAGCGGCCCGAACAACTCGCCGGTGTTCACCGGATGGTCCGCCGGTACGCCGGTCAGCACCGCCGGCAGCACCCAGTGCCCCGCGGGGTCGGCCCCCGGTGCCAGCGCGCCGCGCCCCGCGACGACGGCGCCCGCGGCGACGGCCGAGTCGAGCAGCCCCGCGAGGCGGGTGCGCTGCCCCGCGGTGGCGGCGGGGCCGACGTCGGCGCCCGGGTCGTCGCCGCGCCCGGCGGTGAGCTTCGCGGCCCGCTCCGCCAGCAGCGCGGTGAACTCCGCCGCCACCGGCCGCTCCACGAGCACCCGGTCCGTCGCCGTGCACACCTGCCCGGTGAGCCCGAAGGCCCCGGCCGCGACCTCCGCCGCCGCGCGCGGCAGGTCGGCGTCGGCGCAGACCAGGGCGGCGTTGTGCCCACCCAGCTCCAACTGGACCCGGGCGGCGGGCCCGACCGTGCCGCGCAGCGCCGCGCCGACCCGGTCGGAGCCGGTGAACGTCACGGCCCGTACCTCCGGCGCGCCCGCCAGTGCCGCCATCGCCGCCGGGTCGTCACCCTGGACGACCCGCAGCACATCCTCCGGTACCCCGCCGCGATGGCAGGCGGCGGCGAGCCGCTCGCCGGCGCCCGGCGTGACCGGCGATGGCTTGAAGACGACGGTGTTCCCGGCGGCGAGCGCGGGGGCGATCTTCCGGGCGGCGAGGGAGACCGGGAAGTTCCACGGCGTGACGGCGACGACCACGCCGAGCGGCACGCGCAGCGTGAAGGCCGCGACGCCCGGGCTCTCACCGGGGTACGTCGCCCCCTCCACCAGGTACGCGAGCTGCGCGGCCAGCCGGAACTGCTCGACGGTCTTGGCCACTTCGCCGCGGGCCGAGCCGAGCGTCTTGCCCTCCTCGCGGCAGATCAGCAGCGCCAGCCCCTCGGCGTCCGCGGCCAGTTCGCCCGCGGCGCCGTGCAGCGCCTCGGCGCGGCGCCCGGCGGGGGCGGCGGCCCAGCCGTCGAAGGCCCGGTGGGCGGTGCGTACCGCGGCGGCGGCCTGCTCGGGAGTGGCCGCGGCGACCTCGGTGACGGTCTCGCCGGGCGCGGCGGGATCGGTCGAGCGGAGGACCGTCATCGCCGCGCCCTCCGCCAGACCGGTTTACCCGGACTCTGGTGCGCAAGTGGTTTTCTCGACAAGATGACCTCCACGTCCTGATCGGCCGGGCAGCGTGTCGTGGTTCCCGTGACAGTCCCTAGCTTCGGCGTTTCCGGCCGACGCGGCTTCGTACAATCCGCACCATCGCCGCTGGAGGATGTAGGCAGATGGCACACGACACATCGCACAATCCACCCATGACGGTGGAATCGCTGCTCGCCGAGCCCGTGTTGCGCGGGCGGCTGCTGGGCGGCAAGGCCGGGCTGCGCCGCGAGGTGACCTGGTGCCTGCCGCTGGCCGAGCTGCCGCCGCCGCCCGGCGCCGAGCGCCCCGCGGCCGGCGAGGACCTCGCGGGCATCGCGGTCTACGCCCCGGCCGCCGAACTCGCCGCCGCCCCCGACTCCCGCCGGCTGCTCTCCGGGCTCGCCGCCCGCGGCGCCGCCGCCGTGCTCGCCCGGCTCCAGCCCGGCACGGAACCGGACCTCGGCCCGCTGATGCGCGCGGCCGACACCGCCGGGCTGCCGCTGGTCCGGCTGGCGCCCGAGGCGGACTACCACCGCGTCGGGCGGCTGGTGGCGGTGAAGTCGATCGCCGACACGGCGCACGTGCTGGAGTACAGCGTCCGCGTCCACCGCACCCTCGGCGAGGTCTTCGCCTCCGGCTCGGGACTGCCCGCGCTGGCCCGCTCGATGGCGACGCTCTCCGGCGGCTCGGTGCTGATCCTGGACCGCGGCGGCGAGCTGCTGGCCCGTGCCGAGCGCGACCGGGCGGCCTCCGACGCGGAGTGGCAGGAGCTGGCGGACTCCGTCCACGCGAAGGCGGCGAAGGCCCGGCCGCACGCGGCGGGCGCCGGGCACTCCGGACGGCACGTCGGTCCGGCCCGCGACCTCGACGTGGCCGCACCGTGGGGCGAGCGGCTGCACGTCGTGTGCGCGCCGGTCGGCGTGGCGGGCGAGCCGTACGGGACGGTGGCGGTCGTCGAGCCGGTGCTCGCGCCGGAGTCGCACGCGCTCGCGCAGCACCGGGTGATCGTGGAGCAGGGGGCGCCGCTGGTCGCGTCGGAGATCCTGCGGCAGCGGTCGGTCACGGAGGCGGAGGAGCGCTCGCGGGACGACTTCCTGGACACGCTGGTGCACGGGCGGTTCACGGACGCACACGAGCTGGAGGCGCGTTCGCGGCACTACCGGTTCGACATGGACGCGCGGCACGCCGTCTTCGTCGTCGCCATGCCCGCGGCGAGCGCGGCGCGGGCGCAGGCGGTGCAGCGGGCGGTCGCGGGGGTGGCGGACGCGGCGAGCGGGGGCGCGCAGAGCCCGGGCGGTACGGGCCCGGGGACGGCAGGGGCCGCGCCGGGGCACGGCAAGGGGTTCACCATGGCGACGCTGATGGGCCGGCTGCTGGTCGTCGTCGCCGAGTTCGCGGCGGCCGACGCCGCGGCGCCGTTCGACGCGCAGGCCGAGAAGACCGCGCTGCAGCGGTACGGCCGCTGGCTGCACCGGCTGGTGGCGGGCCGCGCGGATTCCGCCGCGCAGATCGCTTACGGCCGGGCGGCCACGGGCGCGGCGGGGGTCGCGGCGAGCTTCCGGGAGGCGCGGATCACGCTGGAGCTGTCCGGCCGCGTCCAGGTGCCGGAGGTGTGCGGGTACGCGGAGCTGCGCGTCTTCGCGGCGGTCGAGGAGGCGGCGGCGAGCGCGCAGGGGCGGGAGTTCGCGCGCGAGGTGCTGGAGCCGCTGCGCCGCGCGGACGGCCAGACGGGCAACCTGGAGCAGGTCGTGCTCGCCTACATCGCCGAGTCGGGCAACCTCAACGCGGCGGCACGGCGGCTGCAACTGCACCGCAACACGATGCTCTACAAGCTCGAACGGGCGTCGCGGGCGCTCCAGATGGACGTACGGTCCGCGGAGACGCAGTTCACGGTCTGGCTGGCGCACCGCATCCAGACGCTGAACGACTCGCTGCGCGTGCTCCAGGCGGAGCTGTCGCCACCGGCGTAGCCGCGGGGGCCGGTCGGCGGGAGCCGGTCAGCGGGTACGCGCCGGGGCGTGCGGCCGGTCGCCGTCCCGCCGCGCCGGCGCGGTCGCGGCGTCGGGCTGCGGGTCCCGGCCGGCGAAGGAGAAGGCGAACGCCGCCGCCGCCAGGGCCGCGCCGGTGCCGAAGACCCAGACCAGGCGCTCCGGTTCAGTGCCCAGCAGCGCCACGGACGCGGTGCCGAGGGCGGTGGCGCCGAACCGTACGAGGTTGAACAGGCCGAGCCCCGCGCCCGTACGCCCCGCCCGGGACCGGGACGCCCCGGTCGCCGCCGGCGTCTGGACGAACGCCACCCCCGCGCCGAGCGCCAGCAGCGCCGCGACCAGCGGCACCGCCGTACCCCGCCACCCGGCGACGGCGGCCAGCGCGCCGAGCCCGGCCAGCAGCGTCAGCAGCCCGCCGCGCATGGCGGCCCGGCCGCCGAACCGCTCGGTCGCCCGCCCGGCGACCGGCGCGAGGGACGCCATGGCCAGCGGCAGCGCCAGCACGACGAGACCCGTGGTGCCCTCCGGCAGGCCGTGCGTCCCGACCAGGTAGACGGGCGCCGCGAGGAGCGTGGCCCCCAGCGCGTACATCTGCGCGGCGGCGGCGAACGACGAGCGCAGATACCGCACCTCGACCAGGTGCCGGGGCCGCAGGAACGCCCCCGGCCGGCCCCGCTCCACCCACAGGAACGCCGCGAGACACAGCACCCCGCCGCCCGCGAGCCCCCACACCGCGGGCGAGCCGACGCCCTGCGACGGCACCGCGGAGGTCGCCGTCAGCAGCAGCGCGGCGCCGCCGGTGACGGTGAGCGCGCCGCGCCAGTCCAGGCGGGTACGGGCCGCGGACGCGGCGGCGGCGGCCGGGGCGGGCAGTAGCAGCCGGCCGCCGAGGACGACGAGCGCGGACAGCGGCACGATCTGCCAGAACACCGCGCGCCAGCCCAGGAACTCGGCGAGCAGCCCGCCGGTCGTCGGCCCGAGCGCCTGCCCTGCCCCGTTGGCCGCCGCCCACAGCGACAGCGCCCGCCCGCGTCGCTCCTCGCCGAGCACCTGCACCACGAGCACCATCACCACGGGCAGGACGGGCGCGGCGGCGAGCCCCTGCACCATACGGAAGGCCACGAGCACCGGCAGACTCGGCGCCAGCGCGGCCCCGGCGGAGCCGACGAGCACGCCGGTCATCGCCCAGCACAGGACGCGGCGGTGGCCGAAGCGGTCGCCGAGCCAGCCGGAGACGGGCATGAGGGCGGCGAGGGTGACGGGGAAGGCGGTGGCGACGAGCACGCCGCGGCTGAGGGGAGCGTCGAGGTCGGCGAGGATGGAGGTCATCGGGACGTTGACGACGGTGTTGGCCATCGTCGTGGTCACGGTGGCGACGAGCACGGGCAGCAGCCCCCACCGGCTGGGCCGGCGGGGGGCCGGGGGCTGGGTGGGGGCGGACTCGGCAGCCCCGGGATTGGCGGAATCGGACGTGGCGGGGGCGGATCTGGCGGGGGGGGATCTGTCCGCAGGCGCGGAAGCGCCGCCAGGCGCGGAAGCGCCGCCAGGCGCGGAAGCGCCGCCAGGCGCGGAAGCGCCGCCAGGCGCGGAAGCGCCGCCAGGCGCGGAAGCGCCGCCAGGCGCGGAAGCGCCGCCAGGCGCGGAAGCGCCGCCAGGCGCGGAAGCGCCGCCAGGCGCGGGCGCGCCGCGGGACGACGCGCCGCCCGCGGGCTCGGGCGCTGACCTGGGCTCTGGGCCGGACCCCGCCGCGCGCTTGCGCGCTTGCGCGGTGCGGCGCCAGGCGCGGAGCCGCTTCATGGGCGTACGGCCGCCGTCAGTTCGACCTCCACCGGCGCCCCCGACGGCAGCGACCGCACCCCGATCGCCGACCGGACCGGCAGCCCCGCCGCGGGTGCGGCCTCGCGGAGCCCGGCGGTGGCGCCGTCCGCGACGGCCGACAGGTCGTGGAACCCGTCGACGCACGCCACGTAGACCATCATCCGCAGCAGCCGCCGCAGCCGCCCCGCGTCGCCGTCCAGCGCGGCGACGACCGCCGCGACGGCGTTACGCGCCGCGAGACCGGCGGCGTCCCGGGCCACCGCGGGGTCGACGTCGCCGCCGACGAGGCCGGTGACGGTCAGCCGGCCGCCGGCCCGCGGCGTCATCCCGGCGCTGAACGCGAGCCCGCCGTCGACGACGGCGGCCCGGTAGTCCCCCTGCGGCACGGGTGCGGCTCCCCCGGCGCCGTCAGTCCCTGCCTCCGTCGCAACGCCCGCCCTACGCAACCCCGTTCCCGTACCACCGGCATCCCCCGCCGGCACCGCACCCCCGGACACCGGAGCCCCGGACTCCGCACCCCCCTCAGACACCGAGCGCCACCCCGTCCTGCCGCGGGTCCGCGCCGCCCAGCAGGCAGCCCCGTTCCGCGTCCACCGAGATCACCATCGCGCTGCCTCCCGCGCCCCACGGCCCCGCGTCGGTCACCTCGTGCCCCCGCTCCCGCAGCCCCGCCAGCACCGTGTCGCCCAGCCGCGACTCGCAGCGCAGTTCCTCCGGCTGCCCGAGGACGTCCGCGTCGCTGCCCGGGTGGATGTAAAAGCGCGGGGCCTCCACCGCCGCCTGCGGGTCGAGCCCGTGGTCCAGCAGGTGCGAGACGAGCTGCGTGTTCCACTGCACCTGGCCGTCGCCGCCCGGGGTGTTCCCGACGTGCTCCAGCCGGCCCGCCGCGTCGGTGACGACCCAGGCGTTGAGCGTGTGCAGCGGCCGGCGGCGCGGCCGGACCGCGTTGGGGTGGCCGGGTATGAGGTACGCGCCGCGGCCCAGGCGGTTGTTGAGCAGCACGCCGGTGCCGGGGACCGTGACCTTCGCGCCGAAGGTGAACGCCAGCGAGTGGATGAAGCTCACCGCCCGCCCGTCCGCGTCCACGGCGACCATCGACGTCGTGTCGCCGTCCGCGGGACCCGCCGCGCCCGCCGGCACCCCGCCGCGCGCGAGGCGTGCGCGGCCCGCGGCGATCGCGTCGGCCGTCAGCGTCTCGCGCCACACCTCGGTGTCGCTCCCGCAGCGCTCCACGCGGTCCGCGAACGACAGCCGCGCGGCCGACGCAAGCAGGTGCACGGCGTCGGCGCCGAGCGGGGCGAGGGCGCCGAGGGTGCCGTCGCAGAGGGCGAGTTGCTGGAGGGCCGTCCAGCCGGGGGTGGGCGGCGGGGTCTGGTGCACGGTACGGCCCCGGTAGCCGGTGCTGATCGCCGGCTGCGGCGCCACGTCGCCGGTCAGCGCCCACTCCTCCCCGCTGAACGGCGCGCCCGCCGCGCGCAGGGCGGCCACGGCCCGCTCCGCGAAGGCGCCGGTGTAGAAGGCGGCGGGATCGGCGGCGAGGGTGCGTATCGTCGCGGCCAGGTCCGGCTGCGCCAGCCGGTGGCCGACGGCGGGCGGGCGGCCGGCGGGCAGCAGGTTCCGTAGCGCGTCGGCGTCGGCGGCGAGGAGCTGCTCCTCCTCGGTGATGTCGCGGCGGGTCTTCGCCGTGCAGGGCAGGCCGCCCTCGGCGGCGCGGGCGGCGGGGGCCCACAGCTCGGCGAGTTCACGGGTGGCGCCTTCGGCGTGCAGGGCGGCGAGGGCGGCGGGCGCGCCGGGCACGGCGACGGCCAGCGGGCCGGCCAGCGGCACGGCGCCGTGCCCCCGGGACGTGTAGAAGTCGAGGTCGCCGCCGTCGGGCCCGTAGCCGCTGCCGCACACCGTCCACACCCGGCCGTCCGGCTCCCGTACGACGGCGAAGGCGTCGCCGCCGACGCCGCACTGGCCGGGCAGCGCGAGCCACGACATCGCGGCCATCGCCAGCGCCGCGTCCACGGCGTTGCCGCCGTCGCGCAGCGCGGCGGCGCCGGCGAAGGTGACGGCGGGGTGCGCGCTCGCGGCCATGCCGCCGGCGGCGAGCACGGGGGCACGGGGCGGGCGCTGCCGCCCGGGCTGCCCCTGGACGGACGGTTGCTGCGACTCGTACGACTCGGCCATACGGCGAGTATCCGTCCGGCCGACCCGAAGATCCATGTGCAATCTGCCCCCGGATCCGGCGACCTCCTTGTGCGTACCGCACATTCCGGCCACCGGGCAACGGCCCGGACCCCGCCGGGAAACGGCGCGGAAACTCCCAGGTCTTCCCGCCCGCACAGTGCACAAATAATGTGCCGGACAATGTGCACCCTCCCCCTGTGGCCTGGCAGAAACGGTCGCCAGAGTGCCGCACAACCATCGGACTTCGGCCGTCCGGCAGCGGTGCCGGGCGCCGGGTAGGGAGTGCGGACGTGGAGCTGACTGCTGCGCACTGGACGTATCTCGCGGGGGTCGTCGTCATCATCGGCGTGATGATCGCGCGGCGTAACGTCGTCGTTCCCGCGGTCGTCGCGACCTTTCTCACGGCCTGGTTCTACAGCGGCAGCCTGGTGAAGGGTCTGGCCTCGATCTTCTCCGCGAGCCTGACGGCGGCCGGGGAGCTGTTCAGCATCTTCCTCATCATCGCCCTCATCACCGCGCTGCTCGGCGCGATGCGCGCGATGGGCGCGGAGCGGCGGATGGTGGTGCCGTTCCGGGCGCTGATGCGCAACGGGCGGATGGCGTTCGTGGCCATCGCCGGCGTCACGTACTTCATCAGCCTGTTCTTCTGGCCGACGCCCGCCGTGCCGCTCATCGGCGCCATTCTGCTGCCCGCGGCGATACGGGCCGGGCTGCCGGCGGTGAGCGCCGCGGCGGCCATCGCCATCGCGGGGCAGGGCATGGCGCTGTCCAGCGACTACGTGATCCAGGTGGCACCGGGGCTGTCCGCGAAGGCGGCGGGCGTGGAGACGTCCGCGGTGGCGGACCGGGCGATGGTGCTGTCGGTGATCACGGGGGTGGTGGCGCTGACGCTGGTGTATCTGAAGGCGCGGCGCTCCTTCGGCACGGTGGACGACGCGCACCGGCTGCGCTGGGAGGCGGAGGCGGACGCGGAGTCGCTGCCGGCGGAGGGCGGGGGCTCGGCGGCGTCCCTCGGGGGTACGGGGACGGGGCGCGCGGCGCGTACGGCGGCGGCGTCCGGCGGGGGCGCGGGCGCGGCGACGAAGCTGCTCAGCCCGCCGGGGGACGGCCGCGGCTCGGGTACGGGCCCGGACGCCGGCTCGGGTGCGGGCCGTACGCCTCCCCCCGACCCAGACCCGGGCCCAGGCCCCGACGGCACCACCGGCGAACCCGTGCGCCGCTCCCGCGCGTTCGCCGTCCTCGTGCCGCTGACCTTCGCCGCCATCGTCGGCTACATGCTCCTCGGCAAGTTCACCGGCGCCGTCACCGAGGTCCAGGGCGGCGAGGCCGCCGGGCTCGTCGGCGGCGTCGCGATGCTGCTGCTCTTCGCCGCCGTCTTCAGCATCGACGGCAAGGACGGCCTGACCACCGCCGCCGACCACGTCGTCGACGGGCTGGTCTTCGCGTTCAAGGCCATGGGCGTCGTCGTGCCCATCGCCGGATTCTTCTTCCTCGGCAACGTCGACTTCATCACCCAGATCACCGGCGTGCAGGACGACGACCCGCCGGCGCTGCTCTTCGACCTCGTCACCGCCGTCGACCAGTACATCCCCGACGTCGGCTTCGTCGTGGCGTTCGCCATCCTCCTCATCGGCATGATCACCGGCCTGGAGGGCTCCGGCTTCGCCGGCCTGCCGCTGACCGGCTCGCTCTCCGGCTCCCTCGGCCCGGCCGCGGACGTCGACCCGGCGACGCTGGCCGCCGTGGGGCAGATGGGCTCGGTGTGGACCGGCGGCGGGGTGCTCATCGCCTGGTCCTCGCTGCTGGCGGTCGCGGGGGTGGCGCGGGTGCCGGTGCAGGAGGTCGTACGGCACTGCTTCGTGCCGGTCGTCGCCGGGCTGGTGACGGCCACGGCGCTGGCGACCGTCCTCTTCTGACGCGCACCCGTTTCACACCCGCCGGCGTACCGGCACAGTGCACAGAGATTCCGCACCGGCCTGTGCACAAACACCATCCTCGACTCCCCCGCACGCTGCCTACTTTGGTGGCACACGGACCGCGGAAAGGACGCAGCAGATGACGGAACTGCTCTCTAGGGACGCATTCCGCAGCGCGCTCGAAGAGGCCATCAAGGGCCGCGAGGCGAAGAACGCCTCCTTCAGCACCGCGTGGGCGGAAGGGCAGCTCAAGCGCGAGCACTTCGCCCGCTGGGCGGAGAACCACTACCACTACGTCGGCCCGTTCGCCGACTACCTGGGGTACATCTACGGAAACACCCCCGACGAATTCACCGGCGCCAAGGACTTCACGCTCCAGAACATGTACGAGGAGGAGCTGGCCGACATCCGCCACACCGATCTCCTCATCCGCTTCGCGGAGGCGTGCGGCACCACCAGGGAGCGCATCGAGGACCCCTCGAACATGAACCCCGTCACCCGCGGACTGCAGTCCTGGTGCTACGCGGTCGCCATGCGCGAGCACTTCGTGGTCGCCACCGCCGCGCTCGTCGTGGGCCTGGAGTCGCAGGTGCCGAGCATCTACAAGAAGCAGATCGTGCCGCTGCGGGAGAGTTACGGATTCACCGAGGACGAGATCGAGTTCTTCGATCTGCACATCACCTCGGACGTGGTGCACGGCGAGCGCGGATACCAGATCGTGCTCGACCACGCCGACACCCCGCGGCTGCAGCAGCGGTGCCTGCAGTTCGTGCGCTGGGGCGCGGAGATGCGCTTCTCGTACACCCAGGCGCTCTACGACCACTACGTCCGGCCGGACCTGGAGCCGGCCGCGGCCGCCGCCTGAAAGGACCGCGAGCCGGCAGACGGCGGCGGCCGGACGCGACATTCCGGCCGCCGCCGTCTCTTCATATCCGGAGGAGCACATGTCCGCGTGGACGCGGGTCGCCGAACTCACCGACGTGAGCCGGCGCAGAAAGAAACTGGTGGTGCTCGGCGAGGAGCGGGTCGCGCTCTTCTACGCCGACGGCGAGGTGTTCGCGTTCCGCGACGCCTGCGTGCACAAGGGCAAGTCGCTGGCGCGCGGCACCGTGCTGCACGGCCGGGTCGTCTGCCCGGGGCACCAGTGGGCGTTCGACCTGCGCACCGGGCAGGCGGACGACCGCGAGGAGTGCCAGCCGCGGTACGAGGTACGGGTCGCGGACGGCGGCGTGTGGCTGCGCCCGGCGGCCCTCGCCGCGTCGGCGGCGGCCCCGGGCCCAGGCGCGGCCCCGGGCCCAGGCGCGGCCCCGGGCCCAGGCGCGGCCCCGGGCCCAGGCGCGGCTTCCACAACCCGGCCCGCCGCTCCTGCCACCGGATCCTCCACCGGACTCTCCGCCTGGCCTGCCACCGCGCCCTCTGCCCCCTCCCCGGTCCCACCCACCGCCGCCACCCAGGAGTGACCCCATGTCCGACACCCCCAGGAGCGTCGTCGTGATCGGCGCCGGCCAGACCGCGGCCGTCGCCGCGCGCACCCTGCGCCGCCGCGGCTTCGACGGCCGCGTCGTCCTCGTCGGCGACGAGCCGCACGCCCCGTACCAGCGGCCCCCGCTCAGCAAGGAACTGCTGGAGGGCGCCGCCGACGACGCCGACGCGGCGCTGCTGTCCGCGCAGTGGTGCCGCGACAACGCCGTCGAGCTGCACCTCGGCACCGCCGCGCGGCGCATCGACACCGCAGCGGGCGCCCTGGAGCTGGCCGACGGCACGACCGTGCCCGGCGACCGGTTCCTCCTCGCCACCGGCGCGAGCGCCCGGCGGCTGCCGGGCGTGCCGGCGGACGACGAGCGGATCGTGCACCTCCGCGGGCTGGACGACGCGCTGCGGCTGCGGTCGCTGCTGCGCCCCGGCAGCAGGGTGGTGATCGTCGGCGCGGGCTTCGTCGGCGCGGAGGTGGCCTCGACGGCGCTGGCGCGCGGGGTGCGGCCGGTGGTCGTCGAGCAGGCCGCGGTGCCGCAGTCGCGCGTGCTCGGCGAGGAGATGGGCCGCTTCTGCGCGGACGTCCAGCGCGCCGCGGGGGTGGAACTGCACACCGGCGAGACCGTCGCGTCGGTACGCACCGGGCCCGCGGGCGTCGTGGTCACCGCGGAGTCCGGGCTGCGGGTCGAGGGGGACGCCGTCGTCGTCGCGGTCGGCGCGGTGCCGAACACGGCGGTCGCGCGGGCCTCGGGCGTCGCGGTGGAGAACGGCGTCCTCGTCGACGAACACTGCCGTACGAGCGTCCCGGGCATCTTCGCCGCGGGCGACGTGGCCAACCACCGGCATCCGCTGTACGGGCGTTGGGTGCGGGTGGAGCACTTCGACAACGCGAACAAGCAGGGAATGGCGGCGGCGAAGAACATCCTGGGCCGCAGCGCCGTACACGGTGACCCGCACTGGTTCTGGTCGGACCAGTTCGGCCTCAACCTCCAGCACTGCGGGCACGCGCGGGCCTGGGACCGGCTGGTGGTCCGCGGCTCGGTGGCGGAGCGCGACTTCACCGCGTTCTACCTCGAAGACGGCGTGCTGCGGGCCGCGTTCGCGGCGGAGCGCGGGGACGAGGTGGCGGCGGCGAGGGAGCTGATCGCGCGCGGGGCCGCGCCGGATCCGGTGCGGCTGGGGGACGACGACGTGGACCTGATGGAGCTGGTGGACGAGGCGGCGGCGGAGCCGGCGCTGGCGGGAGGGAAGTGACGATGCCCGGCACCGAGAACACGACGTATGTGAGAGTCGCCCGCTCCGGTCAGGTCCCGGAGGGAGTGGTGCGCCGCTTCTTCGTCGGCGACACCGAGCTGGCGGTCTCCCGCTTCGAGGGCGAGGTCTACGCGAGCGCCAACTACTGCACGCACCTGGCCTGCCATCTGTCGTCGGGCAAGGTCACGGAGGACGGGCTGCTGTGCTCGTGCCACGGCAGCGTCTTCGACTTCGCCACGGGGGAGCCGCTGTCACCGCCGGCGGTGAAGCCGATCAGGGTGTACGAGGTACGGGAGGAGAACGGCGAGATCCTGGTGGCGGGGCTGGAGTAGGCAGAAACGGCCGCGACCGCGCGCGGGCTACCGGGCCCGCGCGTCGCGGCTCTCCGGGAAGCGGGTCACGTACCGGCGTTGCCAGGGCGTCTCCACCGCGCGGCGGTTGTAGTGCTCCCGTACGTACCGCACCGCCCGGCCCGCCGGCACCCCGTCCAGCACCGCGAGGCAGGCCAGCGCCGTGCCCGTACGGCCCACCCCGCCGCCGCACGCGACCTCCACCCGCTCCGTCTCCGCCCGCTCCCACGCCTCGCGCAGCGCCTCCTCCGCCGCCGGGCGGTCGGCCGGGAGCCGGAAGTCGGGCCACCGGACCCAGCGGCTGTCCCAGGCCGTCTCCGGCGCCGGCCGGCCCAGCAGGTACACGCCCAGCTCCGGGTCGGGGCCCGCGGGCGCCGGCTTGCGCAGGCCGCGCCCGCGCACGTACCGCCCGGACGGCAGCCGCAACACCCCCGCCCCAGTGGGCTCCCACGTCTCGCTCATGCCGCCGAGCGTAGCCCCGGCCGCCCGCCCGCCGGCGGGCCTGCGGATCATTCCTCCAGTACGCCCACGTCGACCCCCCGCAGCCGGTCCGCGTCCGCGATGATGTCGATCTCCGTGATCAGCCCGTCCGCCACCGTGAAGCTCAGCAGCAGCCGCACCCGCGCCCGCGGCGCCATGACGAGGCCCACAACCCCGTCGATCAGCGCGGGGCCCGTGAACCGCGCCCGGCCCGCCGCGGCCATCGCGCCCCGGGCCACCGGCGCCGCGCCGCGGACCTCGACCGGTTCCGGCGTGGGGGTCGCCGCGCGGTCGGCCCGTAGCACGACGTCGGGGTGGAGGAGGGACACCAGCGCCTCGAAGTCCCCGCCGCGGGTCGCGGCGAGGAAGGCGGCGACGATCCGCCGCCTGCGGCGCAGGTCCTCGCCCGGCGCGGCGGCGGCCGGGGTGCCGCCCTTCACGCGGCGGCGGGCGCGGCTCGCGAGCTGGCGGGCGGCGGCCGGGGTGCGCTCCAGCATCGGCCCGATCTCGTCGAAGGGCACGGCGAACATGTCGTGCAGCACGAACGCGAGCCGCTCCGCGGGCGCCAGCGTGTCCAGCACGACGAGCAGGGCGACGCCCACCGAGTCGGCGAGCAGCGCCTCTTCCTCGGGGTCCCCGGAGCCGGCCCCGCCGCCCCCCGGCGCGGCGGCACCCCCGTCCCCGTACGACTCCGTGCGCACCTCAAGCGGCTCCTCCCGCCGGCGCGCGCGGGACCGCAGCATGTTCAGGCACACCCGCGAGACGACGGTGACCAGCCACGCCGTCAGGTCCTCGATCGCGTCGGCGTCGGACCGGCTCAGCCGCAGCCAGGTCTCCTGCACGGCGTCGTCCGCCTCCGCCGCCGAGCCCAGCATCCGGTACGCGACCGCCCGCAGCCTGCTCCGCTCGGCCTCGAAACGCGCCGCCAGCCGGTCGTCCGGATGCTCGGCCGGCACGTGGTGCTCGTCCATCTGTCACATCCCTCACTCGCGGGGGGTCCCTGCAGTAGACCCCATCCGACCTGCGGGTTGTGATCGGGGGGCAGGTACACGACCGCGGAACCATCTGGAGTGATCATGACATCGGCCATTCTGCTCACCGGCGGTACGGGCACGCTGGGCCGGCTCGTCGCACCGCACCTGCGGCCCGCCGCCACGACGCTGCGCGTGCTCAGCCGGCAGGCCCGCGCGTCCGCCGACGGCATCGAGTACGTGACGGGCGACCTCACCACCGGCGAGGGCGCCGCCGAGGCCGTCGCCGGTGTGGACGTCATCGTCCACTGCGCGGGCACCTCCAAGGGCGACGACGTGAAGACCCGGCACCTGGTCGACGCCGCCACCGCCGCCGGGAGGCCGCACCTCGTCTACATCTCCGTCGTCGGCGCCGACCGCACCCCGGTCGTCAGCGGCCCGGACCGCGCCATGTTCGGCTACGTGGCCGCGAAGCGCGCCGCCGAGGTCATCGTCGCCGAGTCCGGGCTGCCGTGGACGACGCTGCGCGCCACCCAGTTCCACGAGCTGACGCTGACGACGGCCCGCGCGATGGCTCGCCTGCCGGTGGTCCCGGCCCCCGCCGGCTTCCGCATCCAGCCGATCGCCGCCGCCGAGGTCGCCGAGCGCCTCGCGGAGCTGGCGCTCGCCGGGCCCGCGGGGCTCGTGGCGGAGATGGGCGGCCCGCGCACGTACGACATGAAGGACCTCCTGCGCGGCTATCTGAAGGCCACCGGCCGCCGCCGCCCGGTCCTGCCGGTGCGCCTGCCCGGGAAGGCGGCGGCGGCGTTCCGCGCGGGCGCCAACCTGACCCCGGGCCACGCGGTGGGTCACCGCACGTGGGAGGACTTCCTCGCCGGGCGGACGGTGCCCGCCTGAACCCGGGGGCACCCTGGAGCGCCCGGTTCAACCCCTGCTATCGTGCGCCCACTTGGCACCTCGCCACCCCTTCTGTCTCCTGCCGAAGGCTCGCAGTGACCGATCCCGACTCCCCGCTCCTCCGCGTCGACACCACCGTCCCCAACGCCGCGCGCATGTACGACTACTACCTGGGCGGCAAGAACAACTACAAGGTCGACCGGGAGGCCGCCGAGAAGATCATGGCCCTCGGGCCGAGCAGGCACATCTGCGTGGCCAACCGGCGCTTCCTCGGCCGGGCCGTGCGGGAGGCGTCGGCCCGGGGGATCCGGCAGTTCCTCGACCTGGGCACGGGGCTGCCGACGCAGGAGAACGTGCACGAGGTCGCCAAGCGGGAGGACCCGGAGGCGCGGGTCGTCTACGTCGACTACGACCCGGTGGTGCGCGCGCACGCGCAGGCGCTGCGGATGCTGGACGAGACCGTCACCGTCATCGAGCAGGACGTACGGGACCCCGAGGCGGTGCTGAACCACCCGGACGCCCAGAACACGATCGACTTCTCCCAGCCGGTGGCGGTGCTGTTCATCGCCATCCTGCACTGCCTGACCGACGAGGAGGATCCGTGGGGCGTGCTGCGCACCCTCACCGGACCGCTGGTACCGGGCAGCATGATCGCCGTCTCGCACCTCACCGACGACGCCCACCCCGAGGAGGGCGCGGCGGCGCGGGAGGTCTACGACAAGGCGACGGCACCGCTCATCCACCGCTCGCACGCCGACGTCGCGCGGTTCTTCGAGGGCTTCGAGGTGCTGGAGCCGGGGGTGACGCAGGTCAACGAGTGGCGGCCGGAAGACGACATGGACCGGCGGCGTCCGGGCGGAGAGTGGTTCTACGTGGGAATGGGGCGGAAGAGTTGATCGGGAAGCGGGCTTCGGCCGCGGCACTGTTGTTATCTCTGGTCGTGGCGGGATGCGCCGACGAGGACGACGGCGGCGGGGCCGGCGGTAAGGACGGCGGCAAGAACGGGGGTGCGGCGCCCGAGGGGGTCGCGTTCTTCGGCTTCGCCAAGGCCAACTCCTTCACCGCCGCCACCTTCGAGGGCGTGGAGAAGCAGGCGCGCAAAGAGGGCACGGAGGCGGAGTTCTTCGACGCCGAGTTCGACGCGCAGACCCAGGTGCAGCAGATCCAGGACGCCGTCACGTCGCAGCGCTTCGACGTCTTCGTCGTCCAGGCCGTCGACGGCGGCGCCGTCGTCCCGGCGGTACGCGCCGCGCTCCGCGAGGACATCGCCGTGGTGGTCGAGTTCACCCCGGTCGGTACCGCGTACGACACCGCCGCGCCGCAGGTCGACGGGGCGATCTCGCTCGTGGACGTCCCCGTGGAGAACGGCCGCAGGCTCGGCGAGCTGGGCGCGGGCGCGTGCGCGGACCGGGGCGCGGACACGTGCCAGGTCGCGTACCTGGAAGGGCTGAAGACCCTCCCGCTGGACAACGCGCGCACCGACGCGGTCGTCGACGCGCTGGAGGCGGAGTCCGGGGTCGAGGTCGTCGCGCGCGTCGAGGGCGGTTACACCCGCGAGTCGGGCCGGACGGCCATGCAGGACATCATGCAGGCGCACCCCGACGTGGACGTGGTCATCGGCTCCTCGCAGGCGGTGCTCGGCGCGGAGGCGGCGGCGGACGGCAAGGACATCGCGTACGTCGGCAACGGCGCCTCGCGACAGGCGGTGGCGGCGGTCGAGGAGGGCCGCTGGTACGGCATTCCGTACCTGCCGGTGACGACGTCCGGCGCGAAGGCCGCGGAACTGGGGCTGGCGCACGCGCGGGGCGAGGACGTGCCGGCGTCGACGGACATGGCGTCGCTCGCCGAGAAGGAGGGCGTGTACACCAAGAAGGACATCACCTCCCTCGGCATCAAGGGCGAATACGACGACTGACGGGGGCGGCCCGCGGCATGCACGTCGCGCTCGACCGGATCGGCAAGAGCTACGGCGGGACGCCGGTCCTCCACGACGTGTCCCTGAGCCTGCGCGCGGGCCGGGTGCACGGGCTCGTGGGCGAGAACGGCGCGGGCAAGAGCACGCTGGCCCGGGTGCTGTGCGGGGCGGCGCGGGCGGACCGGGGGCGGGTCCTGGTGGACGGGCGCGAGATCCGGATACGCGGCCCCCGGGACGCGCTGGGGGCGGGGATCGTACTGGTCACCCAGGAGGGGACGGTGGTCCCGGGGCTGAGCGTGCTGGACAACGTGCTGCTGGGGACGCCGAGCCGGCGGTACGGGCTGCGGGACGGGGCCGCGGAGAGGCGCCGGTACGGGGAGTTGGTGGCGCGTACGGGGTGGGGGGACCCGGCGGGTCGAGACGGCGGCGGCGCGGAGGGCGCGGGCTCGTACGGCGCCGTCGCGGGCAGCACCGAGGCGGACACCACTGAGGCAGGCACCACTCAGGCGGACACCGCCGAGGCCGGCGCCAAGGACGCGAGCACCCAGGGCGCCGACACCGCCGCCCCGTACGCCGCCCGCGCCCCGGATCCGTACACCCGCGCCGGCGACCTGCCGTTCCCCGCCCGCCAGCAGGTCGAGTTCCTCCGCGCACTCGCGCACGACGCCCGCCTCGTCGTCCTCGACGAGCCGACCGCCGCGCTCGCCGAGGCCGACGCAGCCCGGCTGCTCGCCACCGTGCGGCGGCTGGCCGCCGACGCGGGCATCGCCTTCGTGCTCATCTCGCACCGCCTGGACGAGGTGATCGCCACCTGCGACACCGTCACCGTGCTGCGCGACGGGCGGCGCGTGACGACCGTGCCCGCGGCCGGGACGACGCCGCAGGACCTGCTGCGCGACATGGTGGGCACACCAGTCGCGACCCTCTACCCCGAGCCCGCGCCGGTGCCCGCGGACGCGCCGGTGGTGCTCGCCGTGCGGGGGCTGTCGCGCGGGCGCACGGTCCGCGACGTGAGCCTTGAGGTGCGGGCGGGCGAGATCGTCGGCCTGGCGGGGCTTGCGGGCAGCGGCCGTACGGAGACGCTGCGCGCGGTCTTCGGCGCGGACCGCCGCGACGGCGGCGAGGTGACGGTCGGGGGCCGCCGCGTCACCGGCGTCACCGGCGCGATGGCGCTGGGCGCCGGCCTGATCCCGGCGTCGCGCGCGGACCAGGGGCTCGTCCTCGTCCGGTCCACCGCCGAGAACCTGGCGCTGGCCAGCCTGGCGGACAGGCGCCGGCTGGGCTTCGTACGACGGGACGCGGAGCGCCGGACGACCGGCGCGGCGGCGGACCAACTGGACATCCGCGGGGCCGGACTGGACCGCCCGGCGTGGACGCTGTCGGGGGGCAACCAGCAGAAGTCGCTCTTCGGCAAGTGGCTGATCCGCCGCCCGCGGCTGCTGCTGGCGGACGAGCCGACCCGCGGCGTGGACGTGGCGGCGCGCACGCAGATCCACCGGCTGCTGGCGGAGTCGGCGGCGGAGGGGGTGGCGGTGCTCGTCGCGTCGTCGGACATCGACGAGGTGCTGGGGCTGGCGCACCGGGTGCTGGTGATGCGGGAGGGACGGGTGGCGGGGGAGTTCGCGCGGGGGACGGCGGACGCGCGGGACGTACTGGCGCTGGCGGGCCTGCGATGAGCCGTCCCCCCGCGCCCCGCGGCGGGCTGGAGATCCGCGACTACGGGATCGTGGCCGCCCCGCTGCTGCTCGCGGCGGCCCTCTCGCTCTCCACGGACACGTTCCTGACCTCGGGCAACCTCGTGAACGTCCTCGACCAGGCGGTGGTGATCGGCCTGTTGGCGTGCGGGCTGACCCTCTGCATCACGTGCGGGATGTTCGACCTGTCGGTCAGCGCGGTCCTCGCCGTCAGCGCGATCGTCGCTGTGGAGACCACGCGCGCCGCGGGCGTCCCGGCGGGCTACGCGGCGGCGGTCGCCACGGGCGCGCTGATGGGCACGGTGACGGGGCTGGTCACCGTCGTCTCCCGGGTGCACTCGTTCATCGCGACGCTGGCGCTGAGCATCGTCTACCGCGGCCTGGCCGTGATCCTCACCGGCGGCGCGATCGTGTACCCGCACGCCGACCAGCTCGACTCCTTCGCCGAGTTGAGCAGCCCCACGGTCCTCGCCGACGTGACGGCACCCTCGCTGCTGTTCCTCGGGGTGGCGGCGGCGTGCTGGCTCCTCCAGTCCCGTACGACGCTGGGCCGCAGCATCTACGCGGTCGGCGGGAACCCGGAGGCGGCCCGGCTGTCGGGGGTCAGAACGGGCGTCGTGCGGGTGGTCACCCTCGCGCTGAGCGGGACCTGCGCGGGCCTCGCGGGCCTGGTGACGGCGACCCGCAGCGGCTCGGCGCAGGCCAGCACGGGGACGCTGCTGGAACTCACCGCGATCGCCGCGGTCATCATCGGCGGCACGAGCATCCTCGGCGGCGAGGGCACGATCTGGCGCACGCTGATCGGGGTGTTGCTGCTGGGCCTGATCTCGAACGGCTTCAACCTGCTGGGCTGGAACCCGACGTACAAGCAGGCGATCGAGGGCCTGCTGATCCTCACCGCCGTCACCCTCGACCAGTTCCTGCGCCGCTCCCGGCGCTGAAGCCACGCGCGGCGGTGCCCCGCCCGCCGGGTCGCGGACGGGGCATCGGATCATCGAGGGCTAGCGCGCCGCGGCTGTGCCGCAGTCGCCGGCCGCGCACCTGCTCAGCCAGGCGGCGAAGTCGGCGTCGTAGCGGTTGCCGATGGTGCCGGTCAGCAGCGTGCGCGCGGCCTCCCAGTCACCGGTGCGGTAGTGGCCCAGCAGCGCGGCGACGTCCTCCGGGTGGGACTGGAGGAGGTAGCGGACCGCGAGGTAACCCCACTGGTAGATGCGGGTGGAGTCGGCGTTCTCGTAGGTGGTGCCGAAGAGCGTGCTGAGGGCGTAGGTGTTGTTCCCCGCCTCGGCGATCGCGTCCTCGTTGGGGAGGTCGCGGTACGCGTAGCTGACGTACTCGGCGAAGCCCTCGATCCACATGACGGTCGGGGTCTTCATGTTCTCCGCGAAGTCGCCGTACATGTTGAACCGGCCGTCGAGGTAGTGCGTGTACTCGTGGTTGAGGTTCCATATCTCGAACTCGTCGGCCCACTCCGCGCGGTAGGCGATGAAGCGCGGCAGGTTGCCTTCCTGCGCCGGGTCGCCCTCCAGGTACATGCCGCCGTTGTTGGTGTCGATGCCGAAGACGACGCCGGCGTAGGTCCGGTAGTCGAGGCTGGAGTCGAAGGCGACGACCTCCAGTTTGGTGTTGTGGTCGTCCGCCACCGGCCCGCTGTCCTTGGCCACGCCGTGGAAGAACTCGTCCTGCCCGAGCATGCTCGTGCAGGACTGCGCGAGCTGCTCGTCGGTCAGCTTCTGCGCCACGATCTCCAGGCTGTCGGCACACGTGTGCGTGACCGGCAGCACCGCCTGACGCACGCGCTCCTGGAGGTTGCACGTGCCGAAGAAGTCGCAGTTCTCCTTGTCGAAGGCGTCCGTCATCTCGGCGACGCCGACCCACAGCGCGGCGGTGGCGGGGTCGTCGAGGGAGGTGGCGTCGAGCAGCTCCCTGGCCAGCGGGCGGACCGCCTCGCGGAGCTGGTCGTGCTGGAGGAAGCGGCCCAGTTCGCGGCCGGCGTTGGTGGCGAGGAACTGCTTGTCGGTGCCGACGAGGTCCTTGTGTTTCACGGCGAAGTCCCGCAGAAGGGCGAGCAGGCTCTGGTCGGCGGCCACGGCGTCGATGAACTCGGGCACCCAGTTGCCGCGGAAGATCACGGTGTAGGTGCTGTTGACGGCGTTGACCATCCACCAGAACTCGTCGTACGAGGAGTCGTAGCCGGTCAGCAGCTTCTTGACCACGTCGAGGTAGCGGGCGTTCTCCACGGCGCTGTCGATCAGGACGACCGACTCGGACAGCGTCTCGCCGTTGGCCTCCGTCACGTCGTACGCGCGGGGCGAGGCGAAGAAGGCGTCCAGGCCGCCCTGGACGGCGCTCTTGAGCGCCGGGCCGTACTCGCCGACGCCGTCGGGATCGCCGTACTGCACGTAGTAGCCGGCGCGCAGGTACAGCACGATCTGGGTGATCGACGCGCTGTTGTCGCCCTGGTACGACGAGGCGGTGTCGCGGTAGGCGTTGGCCACCGTGACCATCTGCGACTCCTGGAAGAGCGCGCGGGCGTCGGCACCGGTGACGCCGAACAGCGTGTTGACGCAGGCCGTCTCCGACGCCTTGATCTGGTCGACCAGCGCGGCGCCGGTCTTGGAGGTGAAATCGGCGACGTTGCAGGCAGCTTCCCCGGGCCCGGCCGCGGTACGGGCCAGCTTGCGCGCGGCGGCGTCGGCGGTGGCCGCCACGGGCGGGAGGAGGGTGGCCTCCGCCTTCGGCTCGGCGGTCGTCGCCGGGTCGGCGGGCGCGAGGCCGGCGGCGATCGCGTCGGGGGTGGCCGGGCTGGGCGCGAGGGCCGATACGGGCGCGGGGGCCCGGTCCGGCGCCGCGGTGGCGCCGGCGGGGACGACGAGGGCGTACGCCGCTCCCAGACACATGACGAGGGCGGCGATCAGCAGGGTGAACCCCGTTCTCGCCGTGGGGGGTTTGGCTATCACGTGAGCCTCCGAGTGGGTGCCGAGTGCTGTCATGCACACGAGACTTTGGTGCCATGTAAAATTACACACGTCACATGGCGGACCAAGTCCCCGGTCACCGCGGGCACTTGCACTTCTGTCCCGGTGAACTCCCCGGCCGCATAACGGATTCGCATCGTCGCGGGACGGGCCGCCCGTAGCCCGCTCTCCGCCTGACAAGCGTTCCTCCGCCCTTCTCCCCCTCATGGAATGACCGCCATGTCCGAGACCCCGACCGCCGACGCCGACCTGACCGCCCGGGTCCGCGCCGCGCCGCCCGGCGCCGCCGACGCGGCGCTCGACGAGCTGTACCGGCGGCACCGCGCCGCCGTCCTCGCGTACGCGCGCAGTTGCACGCGCGACCCGCACACCGCGGAGGACCTCGCGTCGGAGGCGTTCGCCGGGGCCCTGCGGGCGGTACGCGGCGGCAGCGGGCCCGACGGACCGTGGCGGCCGTACCTGCTGGCGACCGTCCGGCGTACCGCGGCCGCGTGGTCCCGTACGGCCCGGCGCACCGAGCTGTCCCCCGACTTCGAGAGCTGGCTGACGCGGGCGCCGACGGTGGAGAGCAGCGAGGAGGGCACGCTGCGCAGGGAGGACGCGAACCTGGTGCTGCGCGCGTTCCGCAGCCTGCCGGAGCGGTGGCAGACGGCGCTGTGGCACTCGGCGGTCGAGGGCGAGTCGCCGGACCGCATCGCGCCGCTGCTGGGCCTGACGACGAGCGGCGTCGCGTCGCTCACGGCGCGGGCGCGGGAGGGGCTGCGCGAGGCGTACCTGGCGGAGCGCGCGGGGGACGCCGGGGCGCCGGCGGAGTGCCGGCACTACACGGGGCTGCTGGCCGCGTCGGTACGGCGCGGGGGCCGGCGGCGCGGACAGCGGGGGCTGGAGCACCACTTGGCGGTGTGCCGGCGGTGCCGGCGGACGAGCGCGGAGCTGCGGGAGCTGAACGGCTCGCTGGCCGCGGCGCTGCCGGCGAGCCTGCTGCTGTGGGCGGGGGCGTCGTACGGGGTGGGCGGACCGGAGGGTGCGCCGGGTTCGGGGGAGGCGGGTGCGGCGCTGGATACGGGAGCGCCGGGTACAGGCGCGGAGGGTTCGACGCCGGGTACGGGGGCGGGGACGCCCGGCGCCAACGGCGCCTCGGACCCCACGGCCGCGGGAGCGGCGGGTACCGCGGACGCCGCGACGGCGGGGGCCGCCGGTGGCACCGCGGCGCCCGGCGGCGAGGTGGCCGAGGCGGGCGCGGCCGCGGGCGGCGCAGGCACCGGCGGTGCGCACGGCGCCGTCGCGACCCTCGGTTCCACCTCCGCCTCCACCTCCGCGTCCGTCTCCGCCGGCGGAGCATCCGGCGCCGCCGCGTCCAGCGGGCTCGCCGCCGCCGTCAAGGCCGCCTCCGTCGGCGCCGCCGTGCTCGCCGTCGTCGTCACCGGCTACACCACCCTCCCGGGCGGCGGCGACCCCCCGCCCCAGCCCGTCCCCACCGCGACGACCGCGGCCCCCACCCCCACCGCGGAGCGGAGCAACCCGGCACGCGAGGACGGGGAGGACGACCCGGACGACCCGCCGCCCACCGCCTCCGCCGACCGCACCGGCGGACCCGAGGCCGGCGCGGCCGACGACGGCGACGCGAAGGGCGACCCGGACCGCAAACCGACCGCCTCGGGCGCGCCGCCCGCCGGCGACGCCGAGACCGGCCCCCCGCCCGACTGGTCCCCGCCCGCCGACGACCGCACCACCCTGCCCGTCGCCGCGACAGGCCGCTGCATGGACATCGCCGCCGCCGCGGGCGCCCAGCCGTACGAGGCCGACTGCGACGGCACCCGCAGCCAGCAGTGGGAACTCCTCGTCTCCCTGCCCCCCGTCCAGGAGGTACGCCTCCGCAACCACGCGACCGGCATGTGCCTCACCCACTCCGGCACCGACGCCGACGGCGCCCCGGTCCGCCAGCAGCCGGGCGCCTGCGCGTCCGACGCCGCCACCGCCCACTGGAAGTACTTCCTCGACGGCGACGACAAGGTCGTCTTCACCCAGCGGGACTCCTCCGGGCAGTTCCTCGGCCTCGACGACTGGCGCGCCGCCGCCGAAGGCCGCCCGCACGCCCCGGACATCGGCACGACCGCGAACTACGAGGCCACGCCCTCGCTCCGCTTCTTCTACCGGGGCCCCGCCTTCGGCTACTGACGAACGGCAGCCCGCGGCTTGGTAAAGCACCGGCAAAGCCGCGGGACGGCCGGCCCCGCCCGCGCTCTTCCCCTGCGGAACCGGTCACCGAGTCCGTACGGGAGAGGCATGGGCAGCGTTGCGCGGCTCGACGTCGGGAACACCGACTGGGCCCCGGGGTCAGAGCGCCGCGAGCGGTGGCGGCGGCGGCCGGTGCCGACGGCGGCAGGGCGGCCCGCGGGCCTGTGGTGCACGGACCTCGGCGTCCAGGACGTGCCGCCGCGCGCCGTGGGGCCGCGGGTGGTGGAGCACCACGTCGCGCTGGTCCTGCTGGCGGGCTCCGGCTGGTTCTCCGGGGGCGGGCGGGAGCGCGTGCACGTGGGCGCCCCGACGCTGCTGTGGCTGCTGCCGGGCGTCCCGCACCGCTACGGGCCCGGAAAGCCCGGCTGGACGGTGGCCTTCGCCGGCTTCACGGGCCCCGCCGTCGCCGCCTGCACCCTGCGCGGCCTCGTCCCCGCCCCGGAGGAGGCGGTCGTCCCCCTCACCACGGGCGCCCCCGCGCGTCGTACGATCCGCAAGCTCGCCACCGTCTGCAACGAGACCGAGCCGGCCTACGACGCCACCTCCGCCGCCGCCCTCCACGAACTCCTCGCCACCCTGCGCCACTCCCGCGCCGACCCGCCGCCCCAGCCGCCCGTCGCCGAGGAACTGGCCCGCGCCGCCCACCTCCCCCTCACCGTGACCGAGCACGCCCGCAGGCTGTCGCTCCCGCCGGCCGAGCTGCGCGAGGAGATCCAGTACACGGCCGGGTGCAGCCCGAAGGACTTCGTCCTCGGCACCCGCCTGAACACCGCCAAGAACCTCCTCGCCACCACGGACCTCAAGGTGGCGGCCATCGCCCGCCGCGTCGGCTACGCCGACCCGGGCCACTTCACCCGCCTGTTCACCCGCCGGGTGGGCCTGCCCCCGGGCGCCTTCCGCGACAGACACGCGCCTCACTAATTACGACAGCGCTGTTATATTAGCGCTGTGACATCTCCGGATCCCACCAAGCTGCCCGACCCCTGGCAATCCCTCCACGCGCTGCTGGCCTCCCTCGACGCCGAGATCGAGCAGGTCTACGCCGACCGCGGCATCGAGGGCGTACGCCCCCGGTTCGCGTATCCGCTGATCCGGCTCGCCCACACCGGACCCCTGACCATCCGCGAGCTCGCGGAGTCCCTGCACCGCTCGCACTCCGCGGTCAGCCAGACCGTCGCCGCGATGCGCAAGGAGGACCTGGTCACCTCCGAGCCGGGACCCGACGCCCGCACCCGGCGGATCGACCTCACCGAGCGCGGCCGGTCGCTCGTGCCGTTCCTGGAGGCGGAGTGGCGCGCGACCCACGCGGCGGTCACCGAGCTGAACGGCGAACTGCCGTACGCGATGCCCGCGGTCGTGGAGGACGTCCAGCAGGCGCTGGCGCGCCGGTCGATGCGCGCACGCATCGAGCAGCACCTCGCCGAGCCACCCCGATGAGCCGGCGCGTCCGCTTCCTCGACACCCGCCCGCTGCGCGGCAGTCCTGCGTTCCGCGCCCTGTGGGCAGGCACCTCGGCCTCCCAACTCGGCGCGCAGATCACCCTCGTCGCCGTCCTCGCCCAGGTCTGGGACCTGACGGGCAGCCCCGTCGGCACCGGCGCCATCGGCCTGGCCACCGGACTGCCGATGATCCTGTTCGGCCTCCTCGGCGGCACCCTCGCGGACACCGTCGACCGCCGCGCGCTCGTACGGGCCACGACCGCGGGCCAGTTGCTGGCCGCGGGCGCCCTGTGCACCCAGGCGCTGGCGGACAACACCAACGTCGTCCTCCTCCTCGCCCTGGTGGCGTGCGCCACGGCCTTCGCCGCCCTCGGCGCCCCCGCCCGGCGCACCTTCCCGGTCCGCCTGCTCCCGGCCGACCAGGTCGCGGCGGGCCTCGCGCTGAACAACGTCTCCTTCCAGGCGGCCATGCTCGCGGGACCCGCCACGGCCGGCCTGATCATCGCCCGGTGGGGCCTGCCCGCCGCGTACGCCACCCAGGCCGCCGCCATCGCCGTCGCGATGCTCGCGGTCCTCCGCCTCCCCGCGATGCCCCCCGAGGGCGTACGGGCCAAGGGCGGCAGACGCCGGGCGGAACGCGGCGGCTGGCGCATCGTCCTCGCCCGCCCCACGCTGTGGGGCTCGCTGGCCACCGACCTGTCCGCCACCCTCCTCGCGATGCCCATCGCGCTCTTCCCCCTCGTCAACGAGGCCCGCTTCGGCGGCAACCCGCAGACCCTCGGCCTGTTCCTCTCGGCCGTCGCGGTCGGCGGCATCACGGCGGGCCTGCTCTCCGGCACGGTCACCCGCGTCCGCCGCGGCGGCCTGGTCCAACTGACGGCAGCCACCGTCTGGGGCCTGGCCCTCGCCTCCTTCGGCCTGGCGGGCCCTCTCTGGCTGGCTCTCGCCTGCCTCGCCGTCGCGGGCGCGGCCGACACGGTCTCCGTCATCACCCGCAGCGCCCTGGTCCAGCTCGAAACCCCGGACGCCTACCGGGGCCGGGTCTCGTCGGTCGAGCACGTCATAGGCGTGGCGGGCCCGGAACTCGGCAACTTCCGCGGCGGCCTCGTCGCCTCCGCCACCTCCGCGACGGTCTCCCTGGTGACGGGCGGCCTGGCGGCGGTGGCGGCGATAGCGGCGACGGCCGCCGCCAACTCCCCGCTGAGGGCGTACCGCACGCCCGCGGAGGACGCGAAACCCCCGGCCCGGTGCGGCTAAGTGCGGTGACCGCGCAGGTTCGCCGGGTCGGTGGTCGTGGCGGTTGGACATGCGGTGACAACCCGGCGAACCGATGCGTTCACAGCGCCTCAGGCAGAGAACCTCACCGCGAGGTCCCGAAGCCGTGTCACGGCCGTGGCCGCCTGGTCACCGGTGATGGTCGTACCGGGCATCCGGCTCAGGCTCTCGACCTGGTCGGCAAAGCGCAGGTACTCCCGGTGAGCATGTTCCCGACAGGCGAGGCACGTGACACGTTCCGGACGGGCAGAGGTCATGGCGTAGGGCACCTGCTGTCCGCAACCGGTGGTGACGACGCTTGGTGCGTCGGGCACGCGGCCCAACGTCGACACGATCAGGTTGCGGACGTCGGAGCCGGCCTGCACCACCTTCTGCTCTACGTGAATGTGCGGATCGGTCTTGCTCATCTGAGTCCGCGCCTCCGTCCGCGTTCCGGCACCAGGGTAGTGCGGTGACAGCTCAGGTTGACCGGGGTATGTGGTCACCGCACCAGCGGGGCGCGTGCTACTGGTCGTCGTCGTGGGGCGCGGGGATCCGGGCGCCGCGGCTCTCGGCGACCCGGTGTACGTCGGTCAACGACTCGGCCATGCGCGCCACGAGGTAGCGGAACTCCGGGAGAGTGGTCGCGTCGTCATCGGGCATGCCGCCGGCGTGGCCCAGAAGTTCGACCGCCATCTTGAGCTGCACCCGCTCGATGTCGTCCGCAACCCGGGAGACGTAGCCGGACCCGCCCCCGAGGAGATAGCAGGGCTTGCCCTCCGGCGAGTTCCACGGCAACAGCCGCATGACGGAGGCCGTACGGTCGCGCATGTCGTCAACTCCTGGGGTCTCTCGTGCAGCCGAGCCGCACGGACGTCGCTGTGTAGCGATCCGCTTACAGAGTGAGACGGGAGGCGGACATAGCGCTGATGACCCGCTCGCACATCGCCCACATCGAAGCGGGCCGCCGCACACCCTCCAGAAACGACGCGCGGCGGTTGGACAAGGTACTGGGCACGGGAGACGTGCTGACCAGCTTCCTGCCGGACGAGGACGCGGCAGTCGCCGAATTCTTCGAGGCGGCACGGCAACTCGAGAAACAGGCAACGATGATCCGGGAATTCGGTCTGAGTTTCGTCCCGGGCATCCTCCGGACAGAGGCATACGCCCGTGCGAGCCTGGGAATCGCATCAACCGCGCGCAGTTGCTCGACGATCCGGCAAGCCCCGTAGTGTGGGCGCTACTGGACGAGGCGGTGCTGCGACGCCCGGTCGGCGGGCCCCGACACCATGGCCGATCAGATCACGCACCTCGTCGGACTTTCCGAGGTCGAGGGGTGCGCGTGCACGTGCTGCCGTTCGGCCTCGGGTCTCATCCACTCATGGAGAGCATGCTGACGCTGATGTGGTTCGAGGACCAGCCGCCGGTGGCGTACAGCGAGGGCTTGAGCTTTTTCCAACCTCGCGTGGGTGATGGGGTGTTGGGCTGACAGCGCGGTGAAGCCCCTGGTAGATGGGTTTTCGACCAAGAGAACCGTCTCCGCCAGAGGCTTCGCGTGCTTGCTACCCGTCCGGGATCGACGTGTCCAGCTCCGCCCTGCGCTTCCTGTCCGCCCGGCTGCGGGACCACCGCCGGCGACGCGGTACCCGCTGGAGGCGGCTGACCCCCGGTCGTCAGGCCCTGCTGACACTCGCGCACCTGCGGTGCGGACACACCTACGCCCAGCTCGCCGCCGGGTTCAGCGTCGGCACCACCACCGCCTACCGGTACATCGCCGAAGCCATCGACGTCCTGGCCGCCCTCGCACCCACCCTCACCGCACTCGTCCAAGCCATCCTCACCCTGCACCTGACCTGCCCAAACTGAGGTTGGAAAACGCTCAGTGAACCGGTCGCGCAGCGGGGCCGTTGTAACCCGGGCGGGTACTCAGAGGTAGACGTCCCCGCGCGGCAGTGTCAGCAGGCGCACGGTCACAGATGGAAGGGAAGCGGTCATGTCGAATCGTCGGGATTATTCCCCTCAGAGGTACGCGTCCGACCCTGAGGACAGTGACGGCTCTATGGACCGGGTGGTCTCCGCGGCGGAGTTCGCTGAGCAATATTCGCGATTCCCTCGAGCCGTCAGTCACAATCCACCTCAAGCCGTTGGCTACGGATCCAGCACGTATGGACCCCATCCGAGCGATATCATCGTCGCCAGAACCGGTCCCGCCGCCGGGCGGCAAGTCGTATACCGCGCAGACTCCCAGCCGCTTTACCGAATTGACGGACGTGAGCCGCATCAGATCGCCGCAGCCGGTGGATTTCGGCCGCACAACGACAGGCTGCCGGTGAGCTTGCAGTCGTACCAGAACACCACGCAGCAATCCTCGTTGGTCAGCTTTACCCGGGACCCGAACCCTTCGACCGAAATGATTGAACGTGCACAGTCCATCTCGCACAGTCTTGACCCCAGCCGGGATCCCGACGCTCCGGTGACTCGCTACCAATCGTCGGCGCCCGGCGGCATCGACGTAACCGCATCACTCGGCAGGCAGTCCTATCCCGACCAACATGAGATCGCCTTTCCCGGAGGTGTCCAGGACAGGCACGTCAACTACACCACGCCATACGGCCTCAATGCCGCAAGGGACCCGGTACCTCTGGGGCCAACGGTTCCTTACGTGCCTGCATCGGTGCAAGGGCCGCCCGGCTATTCGCAGAGTCAGGTGGCTGCGTACAGCCATCGGAGCCCGGGCACGGAACACGGCTCTGGGGTTCCCGCTCCTCCGCCGCTCGTCGATTCGACGGCTTACGTGTACGGCCCGCCTTCGCATACGGGTGGTCACGCACCGTCAGGGCAATACGCTCAGTACGGCTACGGGACCGGTCCAGGCGGTCCGGCTCCGTATCCGCAGTCGGGGCAGGGCTACCCGGGTTACCCTCACGCGCCTTCAGGAGGGCGTGGAATGGGACGCGGCCCAGCTGGCGGCCGTTAGACGGTGAGCCTTTCCAACCTCAGTTTGGGCAGGTCAGGTGCAGGGTGAGGATGGCTTGGACGAGTGCGGTGATGCGTGTGGTGGAGCACCGCAGTTTGCGTAGAAGCCGCCAGGTCTTGAGGGTGGCCATCGCCTGTTCGGCGAGTGCGCGGATCTTCGCGTGCGAGCGGTTGACGGCTTGCTGGCCTGCGGAGAGCGTTCCCCCCGACCCCAGTACGGCAGGCGGAGGGTGCCGCCGGCGCCGCGGTAGCCCTTGTCGGCCCAGCTATCCACGGCGGTTTGGTCCAGGGCGTCGATGATGCCGTGGGTTCGCGCGGCCCTGATGTCGTGGACGGCTCCGGGCAGCGCTGGGGATGCCCATAGCAGCCGCCCTGCGGGGTCGGTGATGACCTGCACGTTCATGCCGTGCTTCTTGTGTTTGCCGGAGTAGGAGGGCCGGTAGGCGGTGGTGGTGCCGACGCTGAACCCGGCGGCGAGCTGGGCGTAGGTGTGTCCGCACCGCAGGTGCGCGAGTGTCAGCAGGGCCTGACGACCGGGGGTCAGCCGCCTCCAGCGGGTACCGCGTCGCCGGCGGTGGTCCCGCAGCCGGGCGGACAGGAAGCGCAGGGCGGAGCTCGGCCGTAAAGAGCGGAGAGCTCAACGTTGAGCGGCCAGCACCGCCGCAAGGCCCTCTCGCAGGTCTTTGACGAAATACTCGGGCACCTCCAGCGACGGGAAGTGTCCCCCGCTCTCGGGCAGCTCCCACCGGACGATCTGCCGGTACCGCTCCTGCGCCCAGGGGCGCGGGCACTTCTCGACGTCGCGCGGATACATGGTGAGTGCCGACGGGACGTCGACCCGGAGTTCGGGGTCGAGCGCGTTGTGACTCTCGTAATAGAGGCGGGCGGCCGAGGCACCGGTCCGGGTCAGCCAGTACAGGGTGACGTCGTCCAGGACGCGGTCCAGAGAGATCCTCTCGAACGGGCTGTCCTCCGTGTCCGACCACTCCGCGAACTTGTCGAGGATCCACGCGAGAAGCCCGACCGGTGAGTCGACGAGCGAGTAGCCGATGGTCTGCGGCCGGGTCGCCTGCTGCTTCGCGTACGCCGCACGCCGGCGCCAGAAATCGCGGGTGTCCTCGACCCACTCGCGCTCGACCGCCGTCAGCCCGTCCGTCGTCAGTCCGGGCGGCCCCTCCGCGAACGTCGTGTGGATGCCGAGAACGTGTGCCGGGAACCGGCCGGCGAGGACCGTGGTGATGTTGCCGCCCCAGTCGCCGCCGTGGGCGACGAACGTGCCGTAGCCGAGCCTTCCCATCAGTTCCACCCAGGCGGCCGCGATCTTTTCCGTTCCCCACCCGGTGACGGTCGGCTTGTCGCTGAAACCGAAGCCCGGCAGCGAGGGGACCACGACATGGAACGCCGGCGCGTCCGCGTCATCCGGATCCGCCAGCTCGTCCACGATGTCGATGAAGCGAACGACGCTGTCCGGCCAGCCGTGCGTCAGGATCAGCGGAGTGGCATCTGCGCGCGCGGATCGGCGGTGCAGGAAGTGGATACCCAGACCGTCGATGGTCGTACGGAACTGGCCGATCCGGTTGAGCTGTTCCTCGAACGGCCGCCAGTCGTACCCGGTGCGCCAGTAGTTCACGACATCGACGAGGGCGGCGAGCGGAACGCCCTGTTCCCACCGGCGAGGGCCGGGTGCGGCGCCGGAGACCGTCTCGGCCTCCGGCAGTCGCGCCGCGGCCAGTCGCGCGCGCAGATCGTCGAGGTCGGCATCCGTTGCGTGGGCTTCGAAGGGGTGCACGTCGCTGGTCGAGGGGGGCATGAGACCTCCTGTCCATCATGGAACCGTCTAAGACGGTTCTAGCATGTCATCATGTCAGCATGCAACCAGCTAAGGTGGTTCCATGCGTGTTGAGTTCCCTGAATTCCGCCTCGGCAGCGTGCTGGCGACCAGCTTCACGGCGACCCTGACGGAGCGTCGCGGCAACCCCGTGGAGCGCATCCCCACCCCCCAGCGACTCGTCGACTGGCTGGCGGTGAGCGGCCTCCCCGTGGACGACTGCACCACCACCCAGCTCGACCGCGCCCGGGAACTGAGGGAGTCGATTCACGCCGCCGCGACGGCCGCCGCGCTCCAGGAGGCTCTGCCCGCGTCGGCCGTCCACGTCATCAACGACCGCAGCGCTGCCGGCCGGGCCGCCGCGATCCTCACGCCCGAGGGCACGCGGCAGTGGCGGCTCAGCTCGGGTTCCCGCGTGGAAGACGCCCTCAGCGTGATCGCCGCCGACGCCATCGACATCATCTCGGGTGAACGGGCCGGACGACTGGCCCTGTGCGCCTCACCGACCTGCCAGGCCGCCTTCTTCGACACGAGCCAGAGCCGCACCCGCAGATGGTGCGAGATGAACACGTGCGGGAATCGCCAGAAGAAGGCACGCTTTCATGCCAACCAGCGCAAGAACCCCGGATCAGCGAGGTGATCGACGCTACCCGCTCTGTCCGGCCGGGCTCCCCATCGGGTAGCGCTCCTGGATCAGTCGCTTCAGCTTCTCCCGTACGGCGTCCAACCGGGAAGTGCTGCGGGCCGTCTCACGGATCAGGCGGTCGAGCTCGTCGGCGTCGATCCCCTGCTTGAGGGCACGGTCGATCTTGTGGCGATGATCCGTCACCCATCTGGAGCGGGCTTCCACCGCGGCCTCGAACTCTTCGAGAAGGTCGGCGCAGTAGATCCGCATCAGACCGCGCAACGAACGACGCGCGGCCTGGCGGCGCTTGGTGACGCTCCACCGCTGGGTCAGCGGGGCCGCCGGGGACATGACCGCGTCGATGTCCCGCCGCGCCGACTCGATATAGCCCGGCTTCACGGGGATCCCCAGCATCGTCCACATTCTCGTCGGCACCCCGGAGTTGGACGTCCCTCCCTCACGCTCCACCGTGACGCGCGTGAGGTGCCGGGATCTGAGGTGCCCGAGGGCCTCGCCGGTCCGTCTCGCGGCCTCGCACCAGTCGCTCAGGATCTCGTGCAGCTCCAGCAGCGCTTCGTGCATGTTCGGCCATGTCGGTGTGCCGGAAGTGTGGTCCGACACCTTCTTCAGCACGCTCCCTGCTGCCTTGGCGACGACTGTCGCTTCGGGGCCCACCGTCATAGAAGACCGTCCCGCTCTCGCTCGGAGAACTGAAGTCCCGGTCAGCGTAGGGGATTTGAGGCCGACAGCCAGGCGATCGTGAGGGCTCAGTGGCCGGGGGCGGCGTCATAGAAGGCGCGGACGGCCAGGGTGATCCACTCGGGGCGCTCCCACGTGGGCCAGCGGTCGCGCGCGGAGCGGTCGATCGCGGTGGCCGCCTCGTCGGCGGGGACGCCGGCGGCGCGCAGGCGGTCCGCTTCGGTACGGACGTACGTGAGGTAGTCGCGGACGTCGCCGATCACCGAGGAGTCAGTGACCTCCCCGTGGCCGGGGACGACGACCTCGGGGGCGAGTGCGGCGAGGCGGTCGAGGACGTCGATCCAGCGGCGCGGGTCGACGTCGGTGTCGTGCGGCGGGAAGTACGGCGTGATCGGGAAGATCCGGGTCTCCAGGAGGTCGCCGCCGAAGAGCACGCGGTCGTCGACCAGCACGACCTGGTCGCCCACGGTGTGCGCCGGGCCGACGGGGCGCAGCACCGCGGTGTGCCCGCCGAGGTCGATCGCGGCGTCACCGTCGTGGACCACGTCGGGGGCGACGAGTTCGGTGCCCTCCAGCTCGGCCGCGACGGCCGGGCCGAGGCCCCGGAACATGTCGAGGTACGCGGCGCCCTTGCGTCGCAGCTCGTCGCGCTGCGCCCGGGGGGCGACGATCGTCGCCACGCCCTTGAACGCCTGCGCGCCGTAGCCGTGCTCGGGGTGGAAGTGGGTGAGCGTCAGGTACAGGCGCCGCCCGCCGGCCAGCCGGCGCGCCCGTTCCAGGACGTACGCGCCGTTGCGCGGCCCCAGGCCCGTGTCGACGACGAGCGCGGCCTCCTCGCCGACCACGATGCCGACGTTCGGCACGAGCTCCGTCCGGCCGTCCGGGATCACGTGGACGCCGTCGGCGACCTGGACCGGCTCACCGCGTACGACGGGGGGCGACGCGCTGGGGGACATGGCACTCCGATCTGAACGGTGTTGAGATCCGGTTCCGCGTCCGACCGTACCACGCATCTGAACACTGTTAAGATCCTCGCCATGGGCAAGAGGCGCTACCACCACGGGGACCTGCGAGGCGCGCTGCTGGACGCCGCCGAGGAACTCGTCCGCGAGCGCGGCGTCGCGGGCTGGTCGCTGCGGGAGGCGTCGGCCCGCGTCGGCGTCAGCCCGAGCGCCGCGTACCACCACTTCTCCTCCCGCGACGCACTGGTCCGCGCCCTGTCCGTACGCGTCCTTGCCGGGCTGGGCGAACGGATGGCGGAGGCGACCGCCGCGGAGGAGGACGCCCGCCGCGGGCTCGTCGCGGCCTGCCGCGCCTACGTCCGCTGGACGCTGGCGGACCCCGCCGTGGCCCGCCTCGCCTTCGCCGCCCCCGCCCGCGACCCCGACACCACGATCTCCCCGCACCCGCACGACGTGGTCGACGCCGGTCTTGACCGCCTCGCCGCGGCGGGCGAACTGGGCCCGGAGGCACGCGCCGCGGCCGACTTCACCGTCTGGGCCGCCGTCCACGGGGTGGCCACCCTCCTCGCCGACGGCCTCATGACCCTCGACACCCCCGAGGCCGCCGGCCGGCAGACCGAGCGCGTGGTCGAGGCCCTCCTCACGGGCCTGGCCCAGGAACCCCCCGCGACCTGGCCCGCTCCCCGCTCCACCCACACCGAGCGCCGCGCCAGGGGCTGAGCGGCGCTCAGGCCCGGCGCTCGGCGGCTGCCTCGACGATCTCGTCGAGGCGGGCGAGCGCGGCGGTGTGCTCCTCGATCTGCTTGCTGATACGGGCCCGTTCGGCGTCGAGCATGGCGCGCTGCTCCGCGGTCGTCGTGCCGGTGTCGACGCAGGGGAGCAGTTCGGCGATGCGGCGGCTGGGCAGGCCGGCCGCGTAGAGCTGCTGGATGAAGCCGACCCGGCCGACGGCGTCGTCGGCGTACTCGCGCTGACCGCCGGGGGTGCGCGTGGGGGTGAGGAGCCCCTGCTCCTCGTAGTAGCGCAGCGCCCGCACGCTCACTCCGGAGCGCCGGGCGACCTCTCCGATACGCACGCGCCTTCCCCTTTCCGCAGGTCCGGACGGAGGACTTGCCTCTGACGTCAACGGTAGGTCCTAGCGTACCGGCATGAGCACACCCGACTCGGCACCGACCACCCACCCCTCCCCCGGCCTCCCGCTCGACGGCGCGGTCGCGCTCGTCACCGGCGCCAACCGGGGCCTGGGCCGCCACTTCGCCCGGCAGCTCCTGGACCGCGGCGCGCGCCGCGTGTACGCGACCGCCAGGCGCCCGGAGACCATCGACCTGCCCGGCGCCGTACCGCTGCGGCTGGACGTCACGGACCCCGACCAGGTACGGGCCGCGGCCGACGCCGCGGGCGACGTGACCCTCGTGGTGAACAACGCGGGGGTCAGCCACTGGACCGACCTCGTCACCGGCGACCTGGCCGCCGTGCGCGCGGAGATGGAGACGAACTTCTGGGGCACGCTCCACGTCGTACGGGCCTTCGCCCCGGCGCTCGCGGCCCACGGGGGCGGAGCGATCCTCAACGTGCTGTCCGCCCAGTCCTGGCACGCCTACCCGGCCACCAACGGCTACCACTCCAGCAAGGCGGCCCAGTGGGCGCTGACCAACGCCGTCCGCATGGAACTCGCCGGCCAGGGCACCCTCGTCACCGCCCTCCACCTCGGCGCCGTGGACACCGACTTCAGCGCCGCCTACGACGGCCCCAAGGGCGACCCGGCCCCCGTCGTCCGCGCCGGCCTGGACGGGATCGAGGCGGGCGCGGCCGAGGTGCTCGCCGACGAGTGGAGCACCCACGTCAAGAAGTCCCTGGCCGAGGACCCCACCCGCCTGTACGAGGAGATCCGCGCCGGCATCGTCTGACCACCCCCGACCCCGCCCCGAGCCCGTCCCCGGCTGCTGCCTGGGGGTCCCACTCCCAGGAGCGCCGGGGCACTGGCTGCCGGCCGGCCCGGGGGCGACCGTCGAGTCATGAGAAAACGACTTCCCCTGCTGGCGCTCGCCTGGCTGGTCACCTCGGTCGCGTGTACCGGCCCCCAGGCGGACGGCCCGGGACCGGCGCGTAGCAGCACCGCCCCGCCCGCCGGCTCCCCCGGCCGCCCTCACCCCTACGTGGGGATGTGGGTGACCGCCGACGGGCACATCCGTCAGGAGCTGCGTGCCGACGGGCGCTACGACGAGGCACGCGGCGACCGCCGCAGCGCGTACACCGGCAGCTACCGGGTGGACGGCACCCGCATCGACTACCGCGACGACACCGGCTTCACCGCCGACGGCGAGTTCGTCGACATCGACACCCTCCATCACGGCGGCTACGTCTTCCACCGGGAGTGACCACGGGGCCTCCGCCGCGAGGCGCGCCGAAACCGCTGCTCCGCTCCGGGATCATCCGGCTTCCCTACAATCTCCAGGTATGCCCACAAATGATGTGAAAGTGCCCTTGGCCTGCACGGTCAACGGCCAGGATGTGTCGCTCACGCTGGATCCCCGGGAGTCCCTCCTGGACGCGCTGCGTGAGCGGCTCGCACTGACCGGCACGAAGAAGGGGTGCGATCAGGGCCACTGCGGCGCGTGCACGGTGCACGTGGACGGCCGCCGGGTGCTGTCCTGCCTGACCCCCGCGGTGCAGGTCGCGGGTCGGCCGGTGACCACGATCGAGGGCGTCGGCGGGAAGGACGGCGCCCTGCACCCGTTGCAGCAGGCGTTCATCGACCACGACGCGCTGCAGTGCGGCTACTGCACTCCCGGCCAGATCATGTCCGGCATCGCGTGCATCGAAGAGGGCCACTGCGGGACGGACGACGAGATCCGCGAGTACCTGAGCGGCAACATCTGCCGCTGCGCCGCCTACGTGGGCATCGTGGCCGCCGTACGCGAGACCGCGGACGCGGCGCCGAAGGGGGCGTGACCTCGTGCGTGCCTTCACCTACGCCGCGCCGGACACCGTGGACGCCGCCCTGGACGCGCTGCGCGGCGCGCGGCCCGGCACCAGGATCCTGGCCGGCGGCACCAACCTGTACGACCTGATGAAGCTGGAGATCGAGACACCCCCCGCCGTCGTCGACGTGCACCGGATCGCCGAGCTCGACACCATCGACGTCGGCGAGCGCGAACTCGTCCTCGGGGCCGGCGCACGTATGGCCGACGTGGCGGACCACCCGGCGCTCCGCGACGCGTACCCCGGCCTGTCGGAGTCGCTGTGGCGCGCCGCGTCGCAGCAGTTGCGGAACATGGCGACGGTCGGCGGCAACCTCCTGCAGCGCACGCGCTGCGCGTACTTCCGCAACGGCACGGAGTTCCCGTGCAACAAGCGCGACCCGGGCAGCGGCTGCGCCGCCGTCGGGGGCCACGACCGCGGGCACGCGCTGCTCGGCGGCAGTGACGCGTGCATCGCCACCTACGCCGGCGACTTCGCCGTCGCGCTGATCGCGTTCGACGCCGTCGTGGACGTCGTCGGCCCCGGCGGGGAACGCACCGTGCCGCTCGCCGACCTGCACGTCGAGCCCGGCGACGACCCGACCCGCGAACACGTGCTCGCCCCGGACGAACTCGTCGTCCGCATCCGCGTGCCCGCGACCCCCGCCGGGCGTGGGTCCACGTACCTCAAGATCCGCGACCGCGAGTCCTACGCCTTCGCCCTCGCCGCCGCGGCCGTCGGCCTGACCCTCGACGCGGACGGCGCGGTCGGGGAGTGCCGCATCGGGCTGGGCGGCGTCGCCACCCGGCCGTGGCGGGCCACCGAGGCCGAGCAGACCGTGCTCGGCCGGCGGCTGACCCCGCAGACCGCCCGGGAGGCCGGGGAGGCCGCCTTCGCGGCGGCGCGCCCCGGCGCCGAGAACGGATTCCGTATCGAACTGGGCATCCGCACCGTCGCCGACGCGCTGCGCATCGCCGGAGAGCGAGCCACCCGATGACCGCCACCCAGGCCCCCGCCACCGGTACCCGGTCGCTGGACACCCGCCGCGTCGACGCCCGCGAGAAGGTCACGGGCCGCGCTCGCTACGCCGCCGACCGCGTACCCGACAACGTCGCGTACGGGCAGTGGGCCACCGCGCGTACCGGCAAGGGGCGCATCGTGCGCGTCGACACCTCCGCCGCGGAAACCGTGCCCGGCGTCCGGCTGGTGATCACGCGGTTCGGGCCGGACGAACTGGGCGACCCCGGTTTCGTCATGGCCGGCGGGCACGCCGTGCAGAGCCTGGTGCCGCTGCGCGACGACCATGTCGCCTACCGCGGCCAGCCGATCGCGCTGGTCCTGGCGGACGACCTGGTCGCCGCGACCGAGGCGGCGCAGCTCGTCACCGCCGAGTACGAGGACGAACCGTTCACCGCGAAGATCGACGGTGAGGGCACCGACACCGTGCTCCAGGAGCAGGCGATCCCGCTGCCGTTCCTGGCCGACGTCAAGGTCGGCGACGCGGACGCGGCGTTCGCGGCCAGCCCGGTGCAGGTCGACGGCACGTATGAGAACCCCGCCCAGCACGCCATGCCGATGGAGCCGAACGCGAGCGTCGTGCACTGGGACGGCGACCGGTTGATCGTCGACGACACCACCCAGAACTCGAACGCGGTACGGTTCGGGCTCGCCACCCAGCTCGGCATCGACCCGGCCGACGTCGAGGTCCGCTCCCCGTACGTCGGCGGCGGATTCGGCCAGAAGAACTCCATGCATCTGCACCTCGGGCCGATCGCCCTCGCCGCGCGCCGGCTCGGCAGGCCGGTGAAGATGGTGCTGCCCCGGCCGCAGGTCTTCCACCTCGGCGCGTTCCGGCCGAACACGGTGCACCACGTGCGGCTCGGCGCGACCGAGAACGGCGAACTCCTCGCCGCGATCCACGAGGTCGACCAGCAGACCTCGCGGCACGACCTGTTCCCGACGGAGATCACCACGGTCTCGTCCCGCCTCTACGCGGCGCCCGCGTTCCGCGGCGAGCAGCGCCTGGTCCGTACCGACGTGCAGACCCCCGGCTTCATGCGGTCGCCGCACGAGAGCCCGTCCATGTTCGCGTTCGAGTCGGCCATGGACGAACTCGCCTACGCGACGGGCCGCGACCCGGTGGAACTGCGGCTGGCCAACGACGCCGCCACCGACCCGGTCACCGGCCTGCCGTTCTCCGGCCGGCACCTGGCCGAGTGCCTGCGCCGCGGCGCGGCCCGGTTCGGCTGGGACGCACGCGACCCCGAGCCGGGATCGATGACCGCAGAGGACGGTTCGAACATCGGCTGGGGCGTGGCGGCCGGCTGCTATCCCGGCGACATGGTGCCGGTCGTCGCGCACCTGTCCGCGGCGTCCGACGGCACGATCGTCGTCGGCGTCGGCGGACACGAGATGGGCCAGGGGATCCGCTCGGCCGTCGCGCTGCTGGTCGCGCGGGACCTGGGCGTACCGGTGAACACGGTGATCGTGCAGGCCGGCGACACGCGGGTGGCGCCGCAGCACCTCACCGCCGGCTCCTGGGGCACCGCAAGCGCGCTGCCCGCCGTGCTGGCCGCCCTGGGCGAACTGCGCCGGGCCCTCGGCGTCCCCGACTCCGGCGACGTGGACGTCCCGGCCGCGGTCCGTGCCACGAACAGGCCGGAGGTGGCGGTCGAGGCCACCTCGCTCGCACCCGGCCAGGGCGAGCAGGACCGCGGGCAGCTCGACAAGGGCGGCCTCGCCATCGGCGGACCGGTCTACCCCGAGTTCGTCACGTTCAGTTGGGTCGCGCACTTCGTCGAGGTCCGGGTCGAACGGACCACGCGGCGCATCCGGGTGCCGCGCGTGGTCAGCGTCGTGGACTGCGGCCGGGTGGCCAGCCCGGTCACGGCGGAAAGCCAGGTCCGCGGCGGCGTGGTGTGGGGGATCGGGCAGGCGCTGCGCGAGGAGAGCGAGGTGGACACCCGGTTCGGCGGCTTCCTCAACACGACGCTGGAGGACTACGCGGTGCCCGTCAACCTGGACATCCAGCAGATCGACGTCGACTTCATCGACGAACCCGACCTGCGGTTCAACGCGGCCGGGGTGAAGGGCGCGGGCGAGGTCTGCATGGTCGGCGTGGCCGCGGCGATCGCGAACGCCGTGCACCACGCGACCGGCCGGCGCGTACGCCGGCTGCCGATCCGGCTGGAACATGTCCTCTGAAGGACTGCAGACCACACGCCCCGCAGGCACCCCGGGAACCCCCGGCTCCCACCCCACCCGGCCGTCGGTCAGCAGGCCGGACGCACTGAGTCCGGCCGCGCTGGCCGACGCCCGGCGGCACCAGCCGGTCCGCGGCCTGATCGGGCTGGCCTTCGTCGTCCCCGTGGCCGTACTGCTGTCCGCAGCCGCGGGCGGCGCCCTCCACTCCGTGGTCGTACTCGGGCCGATCACCACGTTCGCGCTGCCGATCATGGCGATGATCGCGTTCTGGTGGGAGGACTGGCCCGGCACGCTGTTCCCCCGCCCCTGGTCCGGCCTGTCCGACACCGCGCTCGTCGTGGCCGGCGGCGCGGTGCTGGCCGTGCTCGGCCAACTCGTCGTCAACGGCTCGGACCTGGTCGGCGTGTTCGACCCGGGCCCCGACCACCCCGGCCTCGACCCGGCGGCGAACTCCCTGGCCGGCAGCATCTTCACCCTCGTGCTGCAACTCACCCTCGTCTGCGAACGCCGCCCGCTGGGCCGCCTGGCCCCCGCCCCCGCCGGCCTCGCCGCCGTGGGGCTGTGCTGGGTGCTCGGCCTGATCGCCTGGTACGCCGCGGTGGACTCGGACGCGATCGAGGGGGAGAGCTACGGCGCCTGGTTCACGTCGATCGGCGCGTGGCAGATGTTCTTCTGGGTCGCGCTACGCGGCTGGCCGTTCGCCCGGATCGACCGGACGTGGCTGCGGTTGCTGCTGGGCAACGTCGTCGTCGTCGCCTGCGGCTGGGCCGCCTACCTGCTCGCCCGCCACGCCCTCGACTGGCCGGACCCCCGGATCACCGCGACCGCGGGCACCGCCATCGGCTGCATCCTGCTGGTGTCGATGCTGTTCGAGGCATGGCCGGCGATCCGCCTGACCCCGGCCCCGGGCCGTACCCTCGCGGTGCTGACCGCGGTGGCCCTCACCGCCCTGCTGGTCTGGCTCCTGCCGAAGCTCGCCCACGCCCTCGACGTGCCGGAAGCGCGCGAGTGGAGCTGGACCACGCACGTCATGCTGAACGCGACGAGCACGGCGGTGATCCTGCACGTCGTGGTCTGGAAACGCTGGCCGGTACACACGCCGACCTCGGGATGAAGCCGCAGGAACTGCCGCCCGGCGGCTGCCACTATGAGCGAGTCAGATCCAACCTCGCGGCCTGGAGGTCGCCATGCGCGCAGGTGTCGTGGTCGCCGCACAACCCGGAGTGGAAGATCTCGCCTTACGGGCCGAGGAGTTGGGCCTCGACAGTTTCTGGGTGTACGACACCCCGATGGTCCACGGGGATCCCTTCGTCGCCCTGAGCCTCTGCGCGAAGGCCACCCGCGGCATCAGACTCGGCATCGGCGTGACCTCACCGGCGCTGCGCTCCGCCCCGGCCGCGGCGAGCGCGTTCGCCAGCCTCAACGCCCTGGCGCCGGGCCGGATCATCTGCGGCGTCGGCACCGGCAACACGGCCCGGCGCACGCTGGGCATGCCGCCCAGCAAGGTGGCCGAGCTGGAGAACTTCGTCGCCGCCCTACAGGACCTCTGCGCGGGACGCCCGACCACGTACCGCGAAGGAGACCGGGTCCGCGACATCCGGTTCCTGCACAGTGGGGCACACGTGAACACCACCGACCCGATCGAGTTCGTCGTGGCCGCCCTGCACGGCCCCAAGGCAGCCGCCGTCGCCGGCCGCCGCGGCACCGGCCTCATCTCGGTCGGCCTCCTCGACCCCGCCGCCTGGCAGGCCATGCGCGAGGCCCGCCGCGAGGCCGCCCCAGGCGACGCCAACGGGGACTGCTACCTGGTCACCCCGCTCCACCTGCTCGACGAGAACGAGGACGCCACCGGCGACGCGGCCCGCGACGCGACCGGCCACCTCGTCATGTCGCTGCTGGACTTCGCCGCCGACACCCCGGACTTCGCCGCACAACTCGCCCCCGACGAACGCGAGGCGGTACGCCGACTCCTGGACCGCCGCGGCACCACCGCCACCGCCCCGGACCGCTACACCAAGATCTACCCCAACTACCTCGGCCGCATCGCACCCCACGACCGCGACCTGATCCTCCCCTCCCTGATGAACACCGTGGCCCTCGTCGGCACCGGCGACGATCTCCGCGCCCGCCTCACCACCCTGGAACAGGCCGGCATCGACGAACTCATCATCCAACCGGTAATCGACCCACCCACCGAAATGACCCACCTCGCCAAACTCCTCACCTGACCAGCGAGCGCGTGTCGACGGGAAAAAGTCAGGCTGCGCGCCCGATTTGACCCGGTTCTCGGGGTGGCTCATCGCAAGTTTGTCCCGGTAGCGCACATTCCGCCCACCTCGGCCCGTTTCAACGCACACTCCGGGGTACAACGACCTTTACGACATCGCGCACCGTGTCGGCCGGGGACATCTGCGATAGGCAGCCGCAGTCTGGTGGAACATCATCCACTGCGGAGGTCGGCGGCACGGCGGCGGGCGTAGACCGCGGCCGCAGGCAGACCGAGTGCGCCCACGGCCGTGAGGGACCAGCCGACGATCAACTTGGGACGCTTGGCGTCCTCGCATGCGGCGCCCACTTCGGCGGCGAAGGCGTCGTCGGGATTGGAATCGGCTTCAGCGGCATAGTGCCCGTCGGAGAACGCGTCCCCGCAATTCGCACGGGTGAAGATCACGAACGTGCCGTCACTGGAATCGTGGTCGACCTTCGTGTCGTTGAGCAGGAAGTAAAGTCCGGTGACGAGCGCCGCGACGGTGGCAAGTCCGGCGAGGTTGAAGAGTAAGGATGCCTTGCGGGTGAGGGCTGTCGGCATGCTCGGACTCTAGGCCGAGCGTCACGGGACCCCTCCCTGCCCGACCCCCAGGCGCCCCACCAGGCCCTCCCTCCGGAAGGACAGCGATGCGCCGGGCCGCGCTCTCATCGGAGGCCGGAGCCCCGGCTCCGGTACGCGCGATACTCAGGCAAAAGGCCAGGTCACGGGCTACGTGACCTGGCCTTCGGTGGAGCCGCCTAAGGGAATCGAACCCTTGACCTACGCATTACGAGTGCGTCGCTCTGGCCGACTGAGCTAAGGCGGCAGGTTGCGGGCCGTGGCCCTGGCAACGGCGACAAGTTTACACAGTTCCCCGGGGTCCTCCGCACGCGGTTTGCGGGTGGGGCCCCGGCGGGTCAGCGGCAGCGTTTGCCGTTCTGGGGTGGGGTGCCTTCCAGGAGGTAGGTGTCGACCGCGGTGTCGATGCAGGTGTTGCCCCGCGCGTACGCGGTGTGGCCGTCGCCCTCGTACGTGAGGAGCACGCCCTCGTCGAGCTGGGCCGCCAGGCTCTCCGCCCAGACGTACGGGGTCGCCGGGTCGCGGGTGGTGCCGACGACCAGGATCGGGGGGGTGCCCGACGCCTCGATGCGGTTGGCCTCGCCGGTGGCGGGGACCGGCCAGTCGGCGCAGTTCAGGGCCGCCCAGGCGAAGTCGCGGCCGAAGACCGGGGAGTCCGCCTCGAAGGCAGGGACCAGCTTCTCGACGTCCGCCGGGGTCTCGAAGGGGGGCGGCTGGTCGATGCAGTTCACGGCCGCGAAGCCGTACATCATGCTGCCGTACGAGCCGTCCGGCTCCCGTTCGAAGTACATGTCCGCCAGCGCCAGCATCCCGCTGCCGTCCTTGCGCTCCATGGCGTCCGTGAGCGAGTCGCGAAGCTGCGGCCAGAAGTCCTCCTGGTACATCGCCATCAGCACGCCCATCGTGGCCAGCGGCTCGCCCAGCCGGCGCTCCTCGCCGGTGGGCACCGGCTTCGCGTCGAGGCGGTCCAGGAAGCTGCGGAGCTGCCGGCCCGCGTCCTCGGCGCTGTCCGTGCCGAGCGGGCAGTCCGAGCGCTGGACGCAGTCCTCGGCGAAGGCGTCGAAGGCCGTGGTGAAGCCCGCGTTCTGGTCGAGGTTCAGTTGGCGGGAGGTGAGGGACGGGTCCATGGCGCCGTCGAGGACCAGGCGGCCGGAGCGCTGCGGGAAGAGGCCCGCGTAGGTGGCGCCGAGCATCGTGCCGTACGAGGCGCCGACGTAGGTCAGCTTCTTGTCGCCGAGGACGGCGCGGAGCACGTCCATGTCCCGGGCCGCCTCCTCCGTCGAGACGTGGCCCAGCAGCTTGCCCGCGCGCTCCGCGCAGCCCTGCGCGAAGCGGTCGAACGACGCGGTCAGCGCCTCGACCTCGCGCTCGTCGTCGGGTGTCTGGTCGACCTGGGTGTGCGCCTCGAACGCGGCGTCCGTCAGGCACCGCACCGGCTGGCTGCCGCCCACGCCGCGCGGGTCCACCGCCACGATGTCGTACCCGGCCCGGACCTCCTCCGGGTAGCCGACGCCCGCGAAGTTCTGCAGGAACTCGATCGCCGAGGCGCCCGGGCCGCCCGGGTTCACCTGCAGTGAGCCCAGGCGCTCGGCGGGGTTCTCGGCCGGCTTGCGGGCCACCGCCAGTTCCACGTCCTCGCCGCCCGGGGCGGCGTAGTCCAGCGGTACGCGCAGCGTCGCGCACTCGAAACCGGGGGCGGCGCACTCGGTCCAGCGCAGCTTCTGCTCGTAGTACGGCTTCAGGTCCGCGGGGATCTGCACCGGGAGCGGTTCGAGCACCCGGCTGACGCTGCCGGCGCGGGCGGCGTCGGCGCCGCTGCCGCCGGTGCCCGTGCCGCCGCCGTCGGAGCCGGCGGAGTCACACCCGGCGGCGGCGACCAGCACCGCCAGTGCGGTGACGGGTGCGGCCGTGCGGAACAGGCTGCGGAAGTCCATGCGCCTGAGCGTAGCCGCTGGGGGAGGGGCCGCCGCCCGGTCACCCTCTCCCCGTACGGGTGACGGGTTGACGGGGCGCGGTGCCGTTTCCGCTCTTCTACGGTTTGCGCAGCGTCACCGTCATCGCCTCCAGCGCCAGCAGCGGGGCCACGTTCCGCTCCAGCGCCTCCCGGCACTCCATGATCGCGTCGATCCGCCGCAGCGTCATCTCCGGACCGCTGTCCTCCGCGATCCGCCGGAGCCCCTCCCCCACGTCCGCGCAGGGCAGCAGCGAGGCGTCGGCCACCGCGCCCAGTTGGAGCGCGAGCACGTCGCGGTAGAAGCCGGCGAGGTCGGTGAGGGCCAGGTCGAGGCTGTCGCGCTGGCTGCGCGTGGCCCGGCGCTTCTGGCGCTCCTGGAGGTCCTTCATCACGCCCGCCGTACCGCGCGGCATCCGGCCGCCCGGCTGCGCGCCGAGCGCCGTGCGCATCTCCTCCGTCTCCTGCTCGTCCAGCTCCTCGGCCCGTTCCTTCGCCGCGTCCGCCGCGACGTCGACCAGCTCCTGCGCCGCGCGCAGGCAGCCGCCGATGTCCTCGACCCGCAGCGGTATCCGCAGCACCGCCGCCCGGCGGGCGCGGGCGCGGTCGTCGGTGGCCAGGCGGCGGGCGCGGTCGAGGTGGCCGCCGGCCGCGCGGGCGGCGGACTCGGCGACGGCGGGGGTGACGCCGTCGCGATGGACGAGGACGGCGGCGACCGCCGCGACGGCGGGGGTGCTGAGGGAGAGGTGGCGGCAGCGGGAGCGGATCGTGGGCAGCACGTCCTCCAGCGACGGCGCGCACAGCAGCCAGACCGTGCGCGGGGCGGGCTCCTCGACGGCCTTCAGCAGGACGTTGCCGGCGCCCTCGGTGAGGCGGTCGGCGTCCTCGACGACGATGACCTGCCAGCGTCCGCCGGAGGGGGCGAGCTGGGCGCGGCGGACCAGGTCGCGCGTCTCCTTGACGCCGATGGTGAGGAGGTCCGTGGCGATGACGGTGACGTCGGCGTGGGTGCCGACGAGGGCGGTGTGGCAGCCGTCGCAGAAGCCGCATCCGGGACCGGCGGCGGCGCGGTCCGGGCTGACGCACTGGAGCGCGGCGGCGAAGGCGCGGGCGGTCGTCGCCAGGCCGGCGCCGGGCGGGCCGGTGAACAGCCAGGCGTGCGTCATCGCCGAGGTGGAGGGGCGGTCGGAGGCATCCCCCGGCGCTGAGGCCGAGGCGGGTTGCCCTGCTTCCGCCGTGACCCGTGCGTCGGCCGCCCGGGCTGCGGCGGCCAACTGCTCACCGACCCGTTCCTGCCCGACCAACTCGTCCCACACCGTCATGGCGCCGCCTTCCGTCATCCGCCGCCCATTGTGCTGCACGCCACCGACAGCCGACCGCCCGCACGGAGGGCGTGCACCACGGGGCCGGCCGCCTGCCGCCGCCTCGGGCGGGGGCGGCAGGCGGCGGCTTCGTCAGGCTGCCGTTGCCCTGGCCTGCGTCAGGTCCGCGCGGCCGAAGAGCAGCGCGAAGCCCGGGGGGAGGGTGGCGAGCACGCGGGTGAGGAGGTCGTCGTCGCCCACTGCCTCCGCGATCACGCACAGAACCGAGCTGACGTCCCACCGCGCCGTGGCCGTCGTCGCGCCGTCGATGCGGAGCGCCACCGACTCCACGAACTCCGCCGCCCCCGCCGGCCGCCGCGTGGCGGGAACCTGGTCGGCGAGCGTACGGGCGGCCTCCACCGGCAGGCGGGCGGCCAGCTCCGCGCGTTCGGGCGGGGGCAGGTGCCCGCCGAGCGCCGAGAGGACGACCCGTGTGACGCGCTCTGCCTCGCGCGCCGTCGGGTACTGACCGAAGTCCTTGACCTGGGCTGTGAACTGCGTCCATCGCATGGGCGCGTCTTGCTCCTTTCGAGGTGTGCGTGTCCCCGTGCCGCCGCGTGGGGCATGCCCTGGCGCCGGGCAGCGGCACGGGGGCGATTCTCCGGGTGGGTGCGGTGGGCGGCTCGGCCGCCTCGTCCCGCCTCAGTTCGCGATCTGCTTCTTCGAGTCGCCGCCCACGATCCGGATCTTGCGCGGCTTCGCCTGCTCGGCGACCGGGATGCGCAGGGTGAGGACTCCGTCGTCGTAGCGCGCCTCGATGCGGTCGGTGTCCAGCATCTCGCCGAGGAAGACCTGGCGGCTGAAGCGTCCGCGCGGGCGCTCCGCCACGACCAGCTCCGTCCCGTCCGGGGCCGCGGACCTGCGTTCGGCGTGGACGGTGAGGACGTTGCGCTCGACACCGAGGTCGATGGTCTCGGGGTCGACGCCGGGCAGGTCGAGGTGGATCACGAAGTCGTCACCGGCGCGGTACGCGTCCATCGGCATGGCTACGGGGCGCTCGGCGGTGCCGAAGAGCTGCTGGGTGAGGCGGTCGAACTCCCGGAAGGGGTCGGTACGCATGAGCATCACGGTCTCTCCCTCCTTGAGGCTTGCGTTGGTGCGATGCCCTACGCCAAATGTATATAGCTCAAGGGGAAGTTAGTTGACAAGTCCAGACTCAACTTTCAGCCTTTCGGCTGGTCAGTGGTGGTGACTGTGACCGTGGCTGTGACCCGAGCCGTGGTGGTGGCCGTGGCCTCTGCGGCGCCAGCTCACCGCGTCCGGGTCGCGCGGCTTCCGGTCGACCACCAGGGCGCCGGCGGTGAGCATCAGCCCCGCCACGGAGGCGGCGTTCTCCAGGGCGGTACGGGGCACGCGGACCGGGTCGAGTACGCCGGCCGCGGGCAGGTCACCGTACGTGCCGGTGTCCGCGTTCCAGCCGTGGCCCGGCGGGAGGCCGGCCGTCTCGGCGACCACGCGGGCGCCGTCCGCGCCGGCGTTGTCGGCGAGCTGCCGCAGCGGGGCGGTGAGGGCGGCCCGTACGGCCAGGGCGCCCGCCCGCTCGTCGGGGGACAGGGCGCGTGCGGGCGTCCCGTCGCCCGGCCCGGTCCCGTCGCCCTGCCCCGTACCGCCGCTCAGCAGACCGTCCACCGCCTCCCGCGCGCCCGCCAGCCCCGTGCCGCCGCCCGGCACGACGCCCTCCGCCAGCGCCGCCCGTACCGCCGCCACCGCGCCCGCGACGCGCTCCCGCCGCTCCGCGCGCTCCGGGTCCGTGGCACCGCCGACCCGCAGCACCGCCACCCCGCCCGTCAGCCGGGCCAGCCGCAGCTCCAGCACCTCCCGGTCGAAGTCGGACACCGCCCCGGCGAGCGCGTACTCCAGGTGCGCCACCTGCCGCGCGACCGCCTCGGGCGACCCCGCGCCCCGCGTCACCGTCGTCGTCCGCCTCGTCACCACCACCCGCTCCGCGCGCCCCAGCGACGACAGCTCCGTCGCCCCGGTCGGCATCCCCTTCTCCGGCACCACCACCTCCGCGCCCGTCAGCGCCGCCAGGTCCTCCAGGTGCGCGAGCCGCCGCGCGCCCAGCGCCGGCGCCGGGACGGCCGCGGAGAGCAGCGTGCCGCGCAGGCGGTTGGCGACCAGCGCCGCGAGCGCGTCCTGCTGGACGGAGTCCGCGACGACCAGCAGCGGGCGGCCCGTGGCCGCGACCCGCTCCATGACCGGCAGGAGGTCGTCGGGACCGGCGATGCGGCCGTGGTGCAGCAGGACGTACGGGTCCTCCAGCACCGCCGTGCCCTGCTCGGGGTGGGTCATCATGAACGGGCTGAGGAAGCCGCGGTCCAGCCGCAGGCCGTCGGTGAACTCCAGCTCCACGCCCGCCACGTGCGCCTCCTCGACGGAGATCGCCGCGTTCCGCCCGGCCTTGGCGAAGGCGCCGGCGACCAGCTCGCCGAGCGCGGGGTCGCGGCCCGCCGCGGCGGCGACCCGCGCGGCGTCGTGCTCGCCGTCGAGGGGGCGGGCGGTGTCGGTCAGGTACGCGACGGCCGCCGCCGCCGCGGCGTCGAGGCCGCGGCGAACGGCGACGGGATCGGCCCCGGCGGTCACCGCGCGCAGCCCGGCCGCGTACAGCGCCTGGGTGAGCACGATGGTCGTCGTCGTGCCGTCGCCGGCGGCGCGGCGGGTGCGGGTGGCGGCCTGGCGGACGAGGGAGGCGCCGAGGTTCGCGTACGGGTCGGAGAGCCGGACGGCTTCGGTGACGGCGGACGCGACGGTGGCCCCGTCGCGGGTGGCGACGGGGCCGGAGGCGGTGCCGGCCCCGCCGCCGGTACCCGCGCCCCCGGCCCCGCGCCCTGCCCCCGGAGCGGCGCCTCCGGCGCCGGCCCCGGAGCGGTCGGAGCCGGCGCCGGAGCGGCCGGCACCGGAGCGGCCCGCCCCGGAGCGGTCGGGGCGCGGGCCCGCGCCCCGGGAGCCGGCCGACCCCGGTCCCGTACCGCCGCCCAGCACCACCAGCCGCCCCCGCGGCCCCAGCGTGACCCGCGCCGCGTCCGCGACCGCGTCCACGCCGCGGCGCAGGGCGGCCCGCGCGGCGTCCTCGAAGAGCAGCCCGCTCACCGGTCTCCCTAGCGGTCGTCGTCGTGGTCGTCGTCGCCGTGCCCGAACCGGCCCCGCTCCATGATCAGCGCGGCCTGCATCATCGCCCGCGCGTAGCCGGTGTCGTACAGCTCCATGCCGTGGCCGCCGCCGCCCACGTCCTTGTACTGGTTGCTCTGGTCGGAGCCGTTCTCGCGGTCGAAGTCGTTCGCCCGCGGGTGCTCGGCGAGGATGCCCCGCGCGTAGCCCGCCCGGATGAGCTGGCGCATGAAGCCGAACATGTCGGTCTCGCCGTTGTCCGGGAAGACCTCCGCGTACTTCACGCGCGGCTTGTCGACCCGGACGTTGCGGTAGTGGATGTGGTTGACCCGGTCCTTGCGGCACATCCAGCGCAGGAAGTCGACGGAGTCGAAGCCGACCTCCGCCGTCACACCCGCGTGCACGGTCATGCCGTTCGCCGGGCTGTCGACGGTGTCGACCATCCGCTTCCAGTCCGGGACCGAGCCCATGATCTGCGGGGTGCCGCGGCTGATCGCGGCGGGCGGGTCGTTGGGGTGGACCGCCATCCGCACGCCGGCCTCCTCGGCGACCGGCATGACCTCGCGCAGGAAGTGCTCGTAGTGCTCCCAGAGTTCCTCGCGGGTGAAGGCGGGCACGCCGTCGGGGCGCGGGAGGTCGCGGACCTTGACGCCGTCCACCTCGTGGTCGAGGTCGAAGGCGGTGTAGCCGGCGCCGATGCGGTCGGTCTCGTCGATCTCCTCGTAGTAGCCCTCCTTCAGCCGGTGGACGTACCAGTTGTACTCGACCACCGGGATGCCGGCCCGGCCCGCGGCCACCAGCGACGTCTTCATGTCCTCGATGGCCTGGTCGCGGCCGTCCTCGCCACGCACGACCGAGTCGGGGGCGCTGATGAGGAAGGCGGTCACGTGCAGGCCGTTGGCCTCCAGGTTCTCGCGGTCCGCCGTCAGCTCCTCGACCGTCCACGGGGAGTCGGGGGCGCCGGAGACCACTCCGGTGACGCCGGCCTGCCGCCACTTGCGGACCGTCGCCTCGTCGGGGCGGCGGTCGATCCACTGGCAGAGCCTGGGGGTGTCGGGTCCTTCACGGACCTCGTCGGGCCAGTTGAGCTGCGGGAACGGGGCGTTGCCGCCGGGGCCGTGGCCGCCTCCGTGGCCGCCCGGGGCGGCGAACGCCGTACCCGCGGCGCCCGCCGAGGCGCCGATCGCGGCCGCCGCGGCGGCGGTCGAGCCGCGTTTGAGGAACGAGCGGCGCGAACTGCCGTCGTGCGCTGGGGATTCCATACGTCACCTTCGCTTTCTGTGCTCTGCCGGCTGCCAGATGCCGCGGTGGTGCGTCGCGCATGGCGCGTCGTACGTGGTGCGCAGTACATGGTGCTTACAGCTACTGCGTCGTGCCGGGGTGGGGCGACCCGGGGATGGGCGCAGCGTACGTACCGGGATCCCCCGCCGTTAAGGGCGAGTTGCGTATACAGCCATTCGTGAAGCGAATCCAGCGGCCTTCCCTGCACACATTCGCTTTCCTGATAAATGCATACGGAAACCATTCTGCGGGACCGCTCCCAGGGCCCTCGGTCCCCCACCTATGGTGATCCCGCAGAATTTCCGGAATCCCTACGGAGGGCCCCCACATGCAGGAATCCGAGAACGGCACCGGCACGCGTTCCAGGCGCACCGTCCTGGGACTCGGGGCTGCCGCCGCCACGGGCGGCCTCGGGCTCGGCGCACTCGCATTCCGACCGGCCGAGGAACAGGTCGAGTTCCTCACCCAGAAAGTCAGCAGGGCGTCGAAGCCGAGCAAGCTGAAGATCACGGACATGCGGGTGGCGGTGCTGGACGGCGTGCCGTTCACCAGCCCGATCGTCCGCATCGACACCAACCAGGGCATCTCCGGTTGGGGCGAGGTCCGCGACGACGCCGACAAGCGCTACGCGCTGGAGTTGAAGAGCAGGCTTCTCGGCGAGAATCCGTGCAACGTCGAGATGCTCTTCAGGCGCCTCAAGCAGTTCGGGAACCACGGCCGCCGCGGCGGCGGCGTCTCCGGCGTCGAGATGGCGCTGTGGGACCTGGCGGGCAAGGCGTACGGCGTGCCGGTGTTCCAGATGCTCGGCGGCGCGTACCGCAGAAAGATACGCCTCTACACCGACACCACCGAGTCCGAGGACCCGAAGGTCTACGCGCAGCGCATGAAGGAGCGCGTGGAGATGGGCTTCACGTTCCTCAAGATGGACCTCGGCCTGGAAATCGTGCAGGACCTGCCGGGCGCGGTCGTCGGCAAGAGCCTGTGGAACGACAACCTCCAGCAGTACGACGGCACGCCCGGCGGCTACGGCATGACCGAACACGGGCTCACCATGGTGCAGATCACCGACAAGGGCCTGGACGCCATGGCGGAGTACGTGGAGGCGGTGCGCGACGCCGTCGGCTACGACATCCCGCTGGGCATGGACCACTTCGGCCACTTCGACGTCAACACCGCGATCCGGCTGGCGAACCGCTTCGAGCGCTACAACCTCGCCTGGCTGGAGGACCTGGTGCCGTGGTTCCGCACCGAGGACTGGAAGGAGATCACGAAGGCCGTCAACGTGCCCACCATGACCGGCGAGGACATGTACGGTCTTGAGTCGTTCCGTACGCTCGTCGACGCCGGCGCCGTCGACCTCATCCAGCCCGACCCGGCCACCGCCGGCGGCATCCTGGAGACCAAGCGCATCGGCGACTACGCGCGCGAGCAGGGCATGGCGATGCCGCTGCACTACGCGGGCTCGCCGATCGGCGCGATGGCCAGCGCGCACATCGCCGCCGCCACCGAGAACTTCGTCTGCCTGGAGTACCACGCCACGGAGGTGAAGTTCTGGAACGACCTCATGGCGGGCGGCGAGCCGCTGCTGAAGGACGGCTTCTACCACCTGACCGACGCGCCCGGCCTCGGCGTGGAACTGGACGAGAAGGAGATGGCCAAGCACCTGGCCGAGGGCGAGAAGCTGTTCGCGCCGACCAAGGAGTGGAACGAGAACCCGGCCTGGGACCGCACCTGGAGCTGAGCCCGCAGCGCCCCGGAAGCAGTGGAGCCCGTACGCACCCGACCAGCGGGGTGCGTACGGGCTCCCGGCGTCAGCGCGCCGCCCGCGCGCTCACCGCGCCGCCGGCGTCTCGTCCTCCGGCGGCACGATGCGCTCGATCCAGTACTCCCGCGCCAGCGCGTCCACGCCCGCCGGCGCCACGCCGCGCAGGTGCACGACGTTGCCGTCCGTGCCGGCGATGCGGCCGTGCTTCTGCATCCGCAGGATGTGGTAGCGCTCCGGCGGGAAGCCCAGTTCGACGTCGGCGGAGAAGCGCCCGCGCACGTCGCGCTCGTCGCCGACCGCCGGGTCGACCTTGCCGCTCGCCTGGACGCTCAGCCAGACCTGGTACGCGACGATGAGCAGGACCAGGATGGCCAGCCGGCGGATGGTGGGGCTGCGAAGCGCCCTAAACGCCAGCGACTGCCGTTCCGTCGCCATCGGTCTCACCTCCCGGACCGCCGTTCGCGGCCTCGTCGTCGACGAGCAGCTCGTTCACCCGGTTCGCGATCTCCCGGAACTCCGGCAGCTCCAGCGCCGTACGCCACTCCCGCGGCCGCGGCAGGTCGACGGTGACGATCTCCCGCACCCGGCTCGGCCGCTTGGACAGCACCACGATCCGGTCGGAGAGGAACACCGCCTCGTCCACGTCGTGGGTGACGAAGAAGACCGTCGGGCGCCGCTTCTCGAAGATACGGGTCAGGTCCTCCTGCAGCTTGCGCCGCGTCTGGGCGTCGATGCTGGCGAACGGCTCGTCCATCAGCATCACGGCCGGCTCGTTGGCCAGCACGCGGGCCACGCCCAGGCGCTGCTGCATGCCGCCGGACAGCTCGTGCGGGTACTTGTGCTCGAAGCCGCCGAGCCCGACCAGCTCCAGGAACTCCTTGCCCCTGGCGTCCCGTTCCGCGCGCGGCATGCCCTTCATCCGCAGCCCGAAGACCACGTTGCCGAGGACCGTCTTCCAGGGGAAGAGCGCGTGGCTCTGGAACACCACGCCGCGGTCCGGTCCCGGCCCGCCGACCGCCTGGCCGTCGACGACGACCTCGCCCTCCGTGAGGTTCACGAAGCCGGCGACGATGTTCAGCACGGTCGTCTTGCCGCAGCCGCTCGGGCCGAGCACGGAGACGAACTCGCCCTCGTCGACGCTGAACGAGACGTCGCCGATGGCGGTGACCTCCTCGCCGCTGTACGCGTCGACGTAGTTCTTGTGCAGTCCTGTGATCTCCAGCGCCGTCATCCGTCGGCCTCCAAACTCCGTACCATGCCCCACCGTTCGACGGTGGCTCGCTCGAACGGCGCCAGGACCATGGCGTCGAGCGCGTACCACAGGATTCCCAGCACTGCCATGCCCAGGAACACCTGGCTGATGTCGCCCACCCGGCGGGCGTCGAACATCATGAAACCGACGCCGCTGGTGCCGACGATGATCTCGGCGGCGACCAGAGCCCGCCAGCCGTAGCCGAGGCCGGTGCGCACGCCGCCCGCCACGGACGGCAGCGCGCCCGGGAGGATGACCTCGAAGAACACCCGCGTCCTGCTCGCACCGAGGCTGCGCGCGGCGCGCAGCAGCTCGCGCGGCACCTGCTCCACACCCGCGACGACGCTCAGCATCAGCGGGAAGACGATCGTGTAGACGATCACGAAGGTGACCGCGGTGAGGCTGAAGCCGAACCAGACGATCACGATCGGCAGCCAGGCGATGTCGGCGACGGCCTGGAAGAACAGCAGGATCGGCCAGAAGAACCGGCGGACCTTGGCGAACATCGCCACCACGAAGCCCATCGGCAGGCCGATGGCCAGGCCGAAGCCGACGCCGTACGCCAGCCTGGTCAGCGAGTCCGTCAGGTAGCCGGGCAGGATGCCCTTCTCCATCAGGTCGGCGAACTCCTCGACCACCCGCGGCGGGCCGACGAAGAACGCCTCGTCGAACACGCCCATCTCCGCGACCAGCCACCACAGCGCGATGACCGGCACGAACGGGCCGAGGGTGCGGAACGTGGGGCGGCGGGTGAGCCAGAGCCAGACCTTCCGGGCGCGTACCACGCCCGGGCTCGCGCCGCCCTTGCGCGGCGTACGCCCCGAGGGCGCGCGCCGTACGGGCTTGGCCGTACGCGCGGTATCGGCCCCGGCCGAACCGGCCGGGCCGGTCGTGTCCGACGCCATCAGCCCCTCCCTCCCGTCATGCCCCAGCGCTCCACCGTGCGCTTCTCCAGCGGGGCCAGCATCAGCCGGTCCATCAGCAGCCAGAGCACGCCGATGATGACCATCGAGGCGATGATCACGTCGGTCTGGAAGTACTTCTGCGCCTGGAACAGGGCGTAGCCGAGGCCCGCGTTGCTCGCGATGATCTCGGCGGCGACCAGCCCGCGCCAGCCGTAGCCGAGGCCGACGCGCAGGCCGGTGACGACGCTGGGCAGCGCGCCCGGCAGCAGCACCTCCCAGAACATCCGCAGCCTGCTCGTCCCCATGCTGCGCGCGGCGCGCAGCAGTTGGGTCGGGATCTGCCGGACGCCGAGCATCGCGTTGTACGTGATCGCGAAGAACATCGCGTTCCACACGATGAAGATCACGGCCCGGTCGCCGTAGCCGAACCACAGCGTGGCGACGGGGATCCAGGCGATACCCGCGAGCGCCACGGAGAACCGCAGCAGCGGGGAGAAGAACGCCGACAGCGCCGCGCTGGAGCCGAGTGCGATGCCGAAGGGCAGGGCGGTGGCGATGGCGATCGCCGAGCCGATGCCCATGCGGCGCAGGCTCGCGCCGAGGTGGTCGACGAGCTCGCCGCTGGACCACATGTCGCCCAGCGCCGAGAGCACGTCGCCGACCTGGGGGAAGACCCGCAGCGGCGGATCGGTGATCGCGACGACCACCAGCCACACCACGACGAGCAGCGCGAGCGGGGTGAGGAACCACAGCGCGGAGATCGCGCGGGCGGCGGGCGTGTTGGCCGCGCCACGCTTGCGCTGCCGCCCCGGCGGTCGCCCGCCCGGCCGCGGCCGTCCCCGGGCGGGGGCGGTCGCGGCCGTGGCCTGCTTCTCGGTACGGGGCGTGGTCACGACGGGCAGGCCTCGGCGGCCGTGTCGCGGTCGAAGGTGTACCCGCCGTCGATCACCGCGGCATCCGGGACCGGCGGCAGGTCGCCGAAGAGGTCGGGGTTGTCCTTCATGACCTTGAGGATCGGCTTGGGCTGGAAGTACTTGTTGACGTCGAAGCCCTTCTCGACGTTGCCCTGCTCGGCCAGCAGGCCGGCGAGGGTGTCGAGCGCCAGGTAGTTGCAGGCGGAGAAGCGGCCGTCGAGCTGCTTGACGTTGTGCTTCATCGCCTGCTGCGCGACGTTCTTCTCGGTGCCCGGCAGCCAGCGCGTCGCCGAGTCGGCCGCGTCGTCCGGGTTCTCGCGCATCCACTGGTCGGTCTGCGCGCGGGCGGTGAGGAACCGCTCGACGACGTCGGGGTTCTTCTCCGCGTACTGGCGCGTGGTGACCAGGTAGCCGATGAACGGGATGTAGCCGCCGCCGCGCAGCACCTCCTCGGCCCCGTCGACCTGCTCGGTCATGGTGATCGGCCACGGGTCCCAGACGATGCCCGCGTCGATGCCGCCGGTCTCCAGCGCGACCGCCATGTCCGGCGGCTCGGTGTTGACGATCTCGACGTCGCCGGCCTTCAGTCCGGCGTCGTCCAGCAGGCCCAGCAGGTACAGGTGGTTGATGGAGCCCTCGGAGACGCCGATGCGCTTGCCGCGCAGCGTCGAGAGGTCCTTGCCGTCGACGCCGGAGTCGGCGCCGGCCACCACGGCCATCGTCTCGTCGATGCTGAGCTGCGAGGACGAGCCGGTGTAGTTGCCGACGAGCACCAGGTCGATGCCCTGCTGGGCGGCGGCGATGGCCGGGGTGCCGACCTGGACCACGTCGACCTCGCCGGCCTGGAGCGCGTTGAGCGCGTCCACGCCGGTCGGGTAGGGCTCCTTCAGCTTCACGTTGAGGTTCTGCTCGTCGAAGTAGCCCGCCTCGACGCCGGCCGGCAGGCCGATCTGGTCGATGGCGGAGACGTAGCCGGCGGACAGCTTGGTCGGCTCGGCGCCGCCGGCGCCACCGGCACCGCTGACGTCATCGTCCACTGTCGAGTCGCTGCCGCATGCGGCCAGCAGCAGGGCTCCCGAACAAGCCGCCGCCACTGCTGTGTGACGTGTTGCGCGAAACATGAGTCTCTCCTGATCCGTACGGCTACGGGGCTGGTGTGGGAGCGCCGGGGAGCAGCGCGTCCACCGCGGCCCGGTGCGGAATCGGCAGGACCGCTCCCGGTCCGGTGGTGGTGAGCGCGGCGGCGACGGCCGCGTAGCGGGCCGCCTCCAGCGGTACGGCACCCTCCAGGAGCCGGGCCGCGAACGCGCCGTCGAAGGTGTCGCCGGCCCCGGAGGGGTCGACGGCCCGCACCGGGTGGGGCGGAATGCGGGTCACGGTGCCCTCGTGGGCCAGCAGGGCGCCCTGGTCGCCCATCTTGAGCACGACGATGCCGGGGCCGCGGCGCACGAAGGCGCCGAGGACCTCCTCGGGTTCGTGCAGGCCGGTGAGCAGCCTGCCCTCCTCCAGGTTCGGCAGTGCCACGTCGCACAGCTCGACGCTGCGCATGACCACCGCGCGGGCCCGTTCGACGGGCCAGAGCGCGGGGCGGTAGTTGGGGTCGTAGCCGATCAGCGTGCCGCTGCCGCGGGCCAGCTCCATGGCGTGGAAGGCCGCGTCGCAGGCGGACGGGCTGATGGCCTGGGTGATCCCGGTGACGTGCAGCATGCGCGCCCGGGCGATGGCCCCGGCCGGCACGTCGGCCGGGGTGAGCCGGCTGGCCGGCGAGTCCGCGCGGTAGTACGTGAACCTGCTGGCCGCGGGCGTACGGGAGATGAAGTAGATCCCGGTGCGCCCGCCGGCCTCCCGGACGACGTGTTCGGTGCCGACACCCTCGCGCCGCCACAGCCGCAGCAGGGCGTCGCCGAAGTCGTCGTCGCCGATGCGGGTGACGTAGCCGGCGCGCGCGCCGGAGCGCTGCGCGGCCACCGCGAAGTTCGACGAGTCGCCGCCGTAGCCGACGGCGAAGTCGTCGCCGGGACCGACCGGCTCCCGGCCCTCGGCGCGGGCGTTGAACTCCAGCAGGGGCTCGCCGATCGCGAGGATGTCGTTGTCCATGTCGGCCGCCGCTCAGATCCGCTGGTACTTCTCGAGCCCGCCCTGCAGCGAGCCGGACTCGCGGATGAGCCGGGTCTGCTCGCGCTCCCGCTCCTCGATGTCCGTGGCCAGGGCGAGCACCTCGCCGACCAGCTCCAGCGGCACGCAGACGACGCCGTCGCTGTCGGCGACGATGAGGTCGCCGGGGCGTACGGACACGCCGCCGACCTCGACCGGCTCGTTGAGCGAGACGGTCCGGTAGCGGCCGACGGTGGTGGCCGGGACGGCGCCGCGGGCGTAGATGGGGAGTTCGGGGTAGTCGCGGCGGATCTCCTCGACGTCCCGGACGCCCGCGTCGAGGACGGCGCCGGCGATCTGGTTGGTGACGGCGCCCGCGGCCATCAGCCCGCCCCACACCGCGACGTCGGCGCCGCCCGCGGCGATGCAGATGACGCTGCCCGGCGCCGACTCGTCGATGGCGCGCAGCGCGTGCGTGGGGGGCTCCGACACGTGGGAGGGCACCTCCTGCACCGTCACCGCGGGGCCCACCAGCTTGCCCGGCAGCACCGCTTTGATGCCTCCGGTGAGGTAACCCCGTACGCCCTTCTGCTCGACGGCGTCGGCCACCGACGCGGTGGCTATGCCGTGGAAGGCCGCGATGGTCTCCGGCGGGATGGTCGTCGTCATCTCGTGTTGGCTCCGATCTGGTACGTGCGTGCGGTGTCCGCGGCGGGGGGCTCAGCGCGACAGCCAGCCGCCGTCGACGGCCAGGACGTGGCCGTGGACGTAGTCGGCGGCGGGCGAGGCGAGGAACACCACGGGTCCGGCGATGTCGGCGGGGCGGCCCCACCGGCCGGCGGGGATGCGGGCGAGGATCTCGCTGCTACGGACGCCGTCGGCGCGCAGCTCCGAGGTCACGGCGGTGTCGATGTAGCCGGGGGCCACGGCGTTGACGTTGACGCCGCGGCCGGCCCATTCGTTGGCCAGCGCGCGGGTCAGCCCGACGAGGGCGTGCTTGCTCGACGTATACGACGGGACGTACATCCCGCCCTGGAAGCTGAGCACCGACGCGATGTTGATGACCTTGCCGTAACCGCGTTCCAGCATGCCCGCGCCGATGGCCCGGGTCAGCTCGAAAGCGGCGTGCAGGTTCAACTCCACGACGTCATACCAGTCGGCGTCCTGGAATTCCGCGGCCGGGGCTCTGCGAATGAGTCCTGAATTGTTGACCAGAATGTCCAGGTCGAATCTCTCGACCAGTTGTCTGATCTCACCTCTGCGGGCCTCGGCATCGGTCAGGTCGACGTGCACGCGAGTGACGGAAACTCCCCATTCAGCGGCCTCTTTGGCCACCGGGTCGAGATTGTCGCGCTCCGACAGCAATACCAAGTCGGCGCCGACGGCGGCGAGTCCGAGCGCAACTGCGCGCCCGATTCCGCTGCCCGCTCCCGTAATGAGCGCACGACGGCCGCGCAGATCCCCGGTCCGGGAATCGGACTCCTCCGTCAACGCCCCTCTCCCTTCATTCGGTCCCAGCCGTGCATGGTTCCGGCTACGGAAACATTAGAAGCGGACTGCCAGGGCGTTAAGACTGAATTGCGAATGACAGTATTCGCAAAGCTGATGTGCCGGGCCAGGCCGGACGGATACCGGTGCGCACCGGACGGACACGTACGCACGCCCGGTCACGCGGCGGCGGGCACCGCGTGGGTGCCGGCCGGGATCCGGGCCCGGACGATGGCGCGGAGCAGCGTACGGGCCGAGGGCGTGAGCGGCCGCGAGGAGTCCCAGCAGACCGCCACGCGCCGCTCGGGCGCCCCCTTCAGTCGCCGTACGCGGACGCCATCGACGTCGGCGACCTGGGCGGCCAGCGAGTTGGTCACGCCGATGCCGAGGCCCTGGCGGACCATCGACACCAGCGTCTGCGGCTGGTTGGTGGCCTGCACGGGCTCGATCTCGTGGCCGCAGTCGCGGAAGGTCCGGTACGTCTCGAAGTCGGGGGTCTCCGGGGCGTCGAGGCGGCCGATCGAGACGATCGGGTGCTCGGCGACGGCGTCGACGGGCAGCGGGTCGGGCACGTCGGACAGCGGGTGCTCGCTGGGGTGGATCGCCACCAGCGACTCGCCCCACAGCAGCCGGCTGCGCACGGACGCGGAGGACGGCGGCGGCGACATCGGGCGCAGATAGACGTCCACGGCTCCGGAGGTGAGGGCGTCGTCCAACTCCAGCGTCGACCGCTCCACCAGCACCACGCGCACCTCGGGGCTCGTCCGCGCCAGCCCCTGGAGCAGGGCCGGGACGAACGCGGCGCTCGCGCTCGGGTACGACCCGAGCGTCACCACGCCGCGGGCGCCGCTGCGCCACGGGGCCATCGCGGCCTCGGCGGACTCCAGCGCGCGCAGGATCTCGTGGGCGTGGTCGGCGAGGACGACGCCGGCCTCGGTCAGCTCCACGGGGCGCTTGCGGCGGTCGAAGAGGGGGAGGCCGATCTCGCGCTCCAGCGCGGCGACATGCATGCTGACGCGGGGCTGCGAGCGCTTGGTGGACTCGGCCGCGGCGACGAAGCTCCCCGTTTCGATGACCGCAAGGAACGAGACGAACCATTCCAGCCTGACATCCGGGTTCAACATCCTGCCCTCACCCCGCACCCAAGGAGCGCGTCTTTCCCGCCCAAACCAGCCCGACCAGCCCGATCAGCACCAGGACACCAGTGATCAACAGCCGCCCTCAGGCTAAGTTGCGGACTACCGGGGGGCAACAGTCGTGCACGGCGTAATGCTCGTGACAGCGATATCCGTCCGGCGAATGCCGCTATTCGAAAGACGGCCCTTGACCGGCATTCGGACAAGGTGGCTTCGTGGGGGGATGGCCAATGAAGCAGCCCCCGCCGTCATCGCCGCGACCACGTCGCTGCCGCCCGAACTCGCCGTCGCCGCCGTCCCGGAGGACGATCGCGTGTGGGTACCGCAGGCGCCCGATGTGTGGTTCCGGCCGCTGCTGTTCAATACGGTCACGGGTCAGTGGTGCAACCTGTTGAAGGTCACCGCCGCCGGCATCGTCTCCCGGCACCGGCACCCGGGCGCGGTCTTCGGGTACGTGATCAAGGGCAAGTGGCACTACTACGAGCACCCGTGGGTGGCCGAGGAGGGCCACTTCGTCTACGAGCCGCCGGGCGAGATCCACACGCTGGCGGTGCCGGAGGACTGCGCGGAGATGATCACGTTCTTCAACATCAGCGGCGCGATGATCTACCTGGACGAGGAGAACCGGAACACGGGCTACGAGGACGTGTTCACCAAGATCGACATGGCCCGTGCGCACTATGCCGGCAACGGCCTGGGGGCGGACTACGTGGAGCAGTTCATCCGCTGAGGCGGGGGTCGGTTGCGCGGGCCGGCGGGCGGCCGGGCCGTGACGACGGGTTCGTGAAGCAGGGCGGCGGACGGGGTGAGCGAGCCACGGGGCAGCAGGGCGTCCGCCGCCGACGCGTCTACGCCGGAACCGGGCCGGTAAGGCCGACGCGCGTAAGCGGTCGGCACGACCCCGTCGTAGTGCGCCCTACGCCGCGGACGCGAGAACCGTCGTAAGGGCGCGTACGGCGCCACCGACAGCCCGCGGCGCAGCCCGCGGCGCAGCCCGCGGCGCAGCCCGCGGCGCAGCCCGCGGCGCAGCCCGCGGCGCAGCCCGCGGCGTCGCGGCGCGGAGCGCCGCGTACGCCGGTGCTCCGCGGCGCTCGCCGTCAGCGGGCCCTGCCCGGCAGGGCGTTCCGCAGGGGGTCAGCGGCGGTCGTCGCGGTCGTCTTCGCCGCGCGGGCCCAGGAGTTCGTCGGCCAGGGTCGGGAGGTCGTCCATCGGGGTTTCCTCCGCCCACTCCGGGCGGGGACGGCGGCGGTCCCCTTCCTCCGGGGCCGGGACCCGGGGCACCTGGAGCGTCTCCTCCACGTCCGGGTCCGGCACCTGCGGCATGACGCGGGTCTCCGACGCGTCCGGGCCGTCGTCCGGGCGGATCGGCGGCAGTTGCGACGTGTCCTGTATATCCGGGTCACCGGCCACCGGCAGTTGCTGCGTGGTGTCGTTCCCCATGCCGGGCCCGGCGCCGCCCGCCTGCTCCGCGGACCCCGCCGCGGCGGCCTCCGCTGCCGCGGCCTCCGCCGCCAGCCGCTCCTGCTCCGCGCGCAGCAGCGCCTCCTCCGCCTTGCGCTGCTTCTCCTTGCGGCGCTCCTCCGCCTCCCGGCGCAGCCGCGCCTCCTCCTCGGCCTGCCGCCTTATCCGCTCTTCCTCGGCGCGGCGGGCGGCCTCCTCGGCCTCGCGGCGCTTGCGCTCCTCCTCCGCCTGGCGGCGGGCCTCCTCGGCGCGCTGCCGGGCCAGCTCCGCCTCCCGCTCGGCCTCCAGCCGCTTGGCCTCCTCGATCTCGCGGCGCTTGCGCTCCTCCTCCTCGCGGCGCAGCCGCTCCAACTGCTCCTGCCGCTCCCGCTCCAGCCGCTCTTCCTCGGCCCTGCGCGCGGCCTCCTCGGCCTCCCGGCGCTTGCGCTCCTCCTCCGCCTGGCGGCGGGCCTCCTCCTGGGCGCGCACCTCCTGCTCCGACAGCGGCAGGATCTGGTCCAGGCGGTGCCGCACGGCGGTGGTGACGACCCCGGGGTCCTGCCCGGCGTCGACCACCAGGTAGCGCCCCGGGTCGGCGGCGGCCAGCGCCAGGAACCCCGCGCGCACCCGCTCGTGGAACTCCGGCGGCTCCGACTCCAGCCGGTCCGGCGCCTCGGTGAACCGCTCACGCGCCGTCTCCGGCGCGATGTCCAGCAGCACCGTCAGATGCGGCACGAGCCCGCCGGTGGCCCAGCGGTTGATGCGCGCCACCTCGGTCGGCGACAGCTCACGACCACCGCCCTGGTACGCGACGGAGGAGTCGATGTACCGGTCGGTGATGACCACCGCGCCGCGCTCCAGCGCGGGCCGGACGAGGCCGTCCACGTGCTCCGCGCGGTCCGCCGCGTACAGCAGGGCCTCCGCGCGGTGGGAGATCCCGGCGGTGGAGACGTCGAGCAGGATGGAGCGCAGCCGCTGCCCGATGGAGGTGGCACCCGGCTCGCGGGTGACGACGACCTCGTGCCCCTTGTCCCTGATCCACTGCGCGAGCGCTTCGACCTGGGTGGACTTCCCGGCCCCGTCGCCGCCCTCGACGGCGATGAAGAACCCGCTGTCCGACAGCCGTTCGTCCGGGTCCCCGCCGCGCAGCGCCTCGCGCAGGTCGACGCGCAGCGGCACGCCCTGCCGGTCGTCCGTGCGCACCAGCACCAGCACCGCCACCGGCAGCAGCAGCGCACCGGCCAGCATGTACGTGAACGCCGCGCCGCCGTGCGCGAAGACCAGGTCGCCCGCCTCCAGGCGGTGCCGGCCGATGGCCGCGGCCATCAGCGGCGCGCCGATCAGCGCGAGCGCGACGGCGACCCGGGAGACGGCGTGCAGATGGTCGACGAGTCGGGGCCTGCGGGCGTCCTCGGTCTCCTGCTCCAGCAGCGCGTGCCCGGTGGCGGCGGCGACGCCCGCGGCGGTCCCGGCCAGCAGCACGCACAGCACCCCGGTCGCCGCGTCGCCCACCAGGCCGACGAGCAGCAGCCCGATCCCGGCGACGCCGAGGGCCAGCGCCAGCAGCCGGCGCCGCGACAGCCCGGGCAGCACCCGCGGCGCGGTCCGCACTCCGAGCACAGGACCGGCGGTGGCGGCGAGCGCCAGCAGCGCGTACGCGATGGTGCCGTCGATGTCGTACGCCTCCTGCGCCTGCAGGACGGCGAGCGCCACGGAGGCCGCGAGCGCCGCGGCCGCGGCCGCGCAGGCGCCGACGAGCAGCGGCACGGCGCCCGTGCGCCCCCGCTCCGGGCCGCCGTCCGCGCCCCGCGGCCGGCGCAGCCCCTCCAGCGGGGAGCGCGCCCGCGCCCCGCCGTCGGGCAGCTCCATGAAGAGCAGCACCGAGACCGACGCCGCGAAGAGCCCGGCGGCCAGATACGAGCCCACGGCGCCGGGGTGCCCGTCGAACCAGTCGAACCCGGAGCCCAGCAGCCGGCCGATCCACGCCGTCACCAGCAGCGCGGCGGCACCGAGCGGCAGCGCCCCGTACCCCGTGCGCAGCGACAGCCGGCGCAGCGCGGCGCCGTGGTCGGGCAGCGGCCTGATCGCCGCGCCCTCGGGCGGCGGCCCGGGCAGCAGCGCGGGCGCGACGCTGTCCTTGGCGACGATCCACACCCGCTCGGCCGCGCCGGCGACGAAGACGGTGACGAGGATCCAGGTCAGCGCCGAGTCCGGCGTCCAGTCGATCCACAGCGGGGCGACGATGAGCAGCCCCGCGCGCACCACGTCCGCGCCGACCATCGTCCAGCGCCGGTCCAGCGCCCCGGAGCCGGAAAGCAGCGACCCGACCGGGCCCAGCAGCACGGCGCCGAAGACGACCGTCGACAGCAGCCGGACCGCGAAGACCACGCTGACCGTGACCGCCGCGCCGCGATAGCCGCCGCCGAACGACTCGGCCGCGAGCCCCGCCTGCAGCGCGAGCAGCACGAGGACGAGGAGCGCCAGCGCGTCCGCTGTGGCGCTCGTGAGATGGGCGCCCCACATCCGCCTCAGGGACGGCACGCGCAGCAGCGCCCGCACGGCGCGCTCGCGCGAGTCCGCGACAAGGCTCTCGGTGGGGTCCGGCGCTGTCGTCGGCTGGTCGGCTCGCATGCGGCCAGCCTAGCGGGACGGACCGGACCGGCGAGCTCCGCACGAACACTTGCCCGGTTCTGTGGATTACCGGCCGGTTGTGGACAGTCCGCGGCCTCCGCGCACCGCCCTCCGGGCCGGTGGGCGGCCACAGGGCCCGGGCGGCGGGCAGGGCCCACAAGCCGTACCCACGGGAGTGCACCCCCGGACCGGTCCGCCGGGCCGGGAGCGGGAAGGAGCCCGGGGGCTCTGCCCCCAGACCCCCGACCGCGCCCCGTACCCCCTAGGCCTCGTCGTCCGGCACGTCCGCCTTCGCCGACACCGTCTTCTTCGTCGTCGCCTTCTTCGCCGCCGCCGTCTTCTGCGCCGCGGTCTTCGTCGCCGTCTTCTTCGCGGCGGTCTTCTTCGCCGCCGCCTTCTTGGCCGGCGCCTTCTTCGCGGGAGCCTTCTTCGCCGCCTTCTTCGCGGTCTTCTTCGCCGGCCCCTTCGCCCGCTTCTCCGCCAGCAGCTCGAACCCGCGCTCCGGCGTGATCGACTCCGGCTCGTCCCCGCGCCGCAGCGTCGCGTTCGTCTCGCCGTCCGTCACGTACGGCCCGAAGCGCCCGTCCTTGACCACCACCGGCTTCCCGCTCGCCGGGTCCTCGCCCAGCTCCTTCAGCGGCGGCTTCGCCGCGGCCCGCCCGCGCTGCTTGGGCTGGGCGTAGAGCGCGAGCGCCTCCTCCAGGGTGACCGTGAAGAGCTGGTCCTCGCTCTGCAGCGAGCGCGAGTCGGTGCCCTTCTTCAGATACGGGCCGAAGCGCCCGTTCTGCGCGGTGATCTCCGTGCCGCTCTCCGGGTCGGTGCCGACGACCCGCGGCAGCGACAGCAGCTTCAGCGCGTCCGCCAGCGTCACCGTGTCCAGCGACATCGACTTGAACAGCGACGCCGTCCGCGGCTTCACCGCGTTCTTGCCGGACTGCGGCGTGCCCTCGGGCAGCACCTCGGTCACGTACGGCCCGTAGCGCCCGTCCTTGGCGACGATCTCGCGCCCGCTGTCCGGGTCGGTGCCCAGCTCGTACGCCCCGCTGGGCTTGGCGAGCAGCTCCTCGGCCAGTTCCACGGTCAGCTCGTCCGGCGGCAGCTCGTCCGGCACGTCCGCGCGCCGGTGCTCCTCGGTGTCCCGCTCGCCGCGCTCCACGTACGGCCCGTAGCGCCCGACGCGCAGCACGATCCCCTCGCCCACCGGGAACGTGGAGACCTCCCGGGCGTCGATCGCGCCCAGGTCGGTGACCAGCTCCTTCAGCCCGGCGAGGTGGTCGGCGGCGCCGGCCCGCTCCTCGGCGGGCGTGGCGACGTCGTCCGTACCGAAGTAGAAGCGCCGCAGCCACGGCACCGCCTCGGCCTCGCCGCGCGCGATGCGGTCGAGGTCGTCCTCCATCTTGGCCGTGAAGTCGTAGTCGATGTAACGGCCGAAGTGCTTCTCCATCAGGCCGACGACGGCGAAGGAGAGGAAGGACGGCACCAGGGCCGTGCCCTTCTTGAAGACGTACCCGCGGTCCAGGATCGTGCCGATGATCGAGGCGTACGTGGACGGGCGGCCGATCTCCCGCTCCTCCAGCTCCTTGACCAGCGTCGCCTCGGTGTAGCGGGCGGGCGGCTTGGTGGCGTGCCCGTCCGCGGTGATCTCCTCGGCGCTCAGCCGGTCGCCCTCGGCGAGCTGCGGCAGCGGCCGGTCACGGTTGTCGAGGTCGGCGGAGGGGTCGTCGGAACCCTCGACGTACGCCTTCATGAAGCCGTGGAACGTGATGACCCGGCCGGACGCGGAGAACTCGGCGTCCCGGCCGGCCCACTCCCCGCTTCCAGCGGCCGATGTGCCGCCCAGCTTCACCGTCACGGACTGCCCGGTGGCGTCCTTCATCTGGGACGCCACCGTACGCATCCAGATCAGCTCGTACAGCCGGAACTCCGTGCCCGACAGCCCCGTGTCCGCCGGCGTGCGGAAGCGGTCGCCGGAGGGCCGGATCGCCTCGTGCGCCTCCTGGGCGTTCTTCACCTTGCCGGCGTAGTTCCGCGGCCGGTCCGGCAGGTAGTCCCGTCCGTACAACTGGGTGACCTGCGCCCTCGCGGCGGCGACCGCGGTCTCCGACAGCGTCGTGGAGTCGGTGCGCATGTAGGTGATGAAGCCGTTCTCGTACAGCCGCTGGGCCACCTGCATGGTGGCCTTGGCGCCGAGTCCCAGCTTGCGCGACGCCTCCTGCTGCAGCGTGGTCGTACGGAACGGGGCCGAGGGCGAGCGCCGGTACGGCTTCGCCTCGACGCTGCGTACCGCGAACGCCGTGTCCTGCAGCGCGGCGGCCAGCGCCCGGGCGCTCTCCTCGCTCAGGTGCAGCACGTCGGCCGAGGAGCCGCTCTTGAGCTGCCCGTCCTGACCGAAGTCGCGGCCCTGGGCGATCCGGCGGCCGTCGACCGCGGAGAGCTTGGCGCCGAAGCTGCGCGGGTCGGTGGCGTCGCCCGCGCGGCCGGTGGCGAAGACGCCGGCCAGGTCCCAGTACTCGGCGGAGCGGAACGCGATGCGCTCGCGCTCCCGCTCGACGACCAGACGGGTGGCGACGGACTGCACCCGGCCGGCGGACAGCCGGGGCATGACCTTCTTCCACAGCACCGGCGAGACCTCGTACCCGTACAGCCGGTCGAGGATGCGGCGGGTCTCCTGGGCGTCGACCAGCTTCTGGTTCAGCCGGCGCGGGTTGGCGACGGCCTGGCGGATCGCGTCCTTGGTGATCTCGTGGAAGACCATCCGGTGCACCGGCACCTTGGGCTTCAGCACCTCCAGCAGGTGCCAGGCGATGGCCTCGCCCTCGCGGTCCTCGTCCGTCGCGAGATACAGCTCGTCCGACTCGGCCAGCAATTTCTTCAACTTGCTGACCTGTTGTTTTTTGTCGCTGTTCACCACATAGAGCGGCTCGAAGTCATGATCGACGTTCACCCCGAGCCGCGCCCAGGACTCTCCCTTGTATTTCGCCGGCACCTCGGCGGCGCCGTTCGGGAGATCGCGGATGTGCCCGACGCTCGACTCGACCTCGTAGCCGGGGCCCAGATAGCCCTTGATCGTCTTCGCCTTGGCAGGCGACTCCACGATGACGAGTCGGCGGGTCTTGCTGGTGGCGGACAACTTCGGCTCTCTCTTCTCCGGTCGGAAGCTGGCAGCGATCTGGTGGGGGGATTCGCGGCGATCTTGCCGGTGGTCGTTATCGGTGGCCTTGTGGGCACTCTTGTGGACGGCTGTGCGGGTGGTACGCCGCTGTGCTGGGCGTTGCTGCGGAGTGTGACGGTACAACCCGCCCCCGTGTCAAGCGGCCAAAACCCGGGGCGCCACTCGAACGGTAACCCGACAAGCCGCCTAGCTCCCGCACAGGGCACATTCCGGTCGCGGCGGTCTCTATCGCACAGCCCCTTGACAGCAGCCAGTACTACAAGTGGGAGTATGGGCCTCCGACCGCGCTGCGAGGCCGGTCGGAGCCCACCACTTCAGACATCCGACCGGGGGGACGACCAGTGTCCGATCCGAACCAGAATCCTTACGGCCAGCCGCCGGGCTATGGCTATCCGCAGCAGGGGCAGGTCGACCCCTCGCAGAACCCGTACGGCCAGCCCGCGGCGCCGCCGGCGAACCTGCCGCAGGCCCCGGGTCTGCCGCAGAACACGGGGCAGCCGACGGCCGACCCGAACGCGCCGTACGGCTACGACCACCACGGCCGTCCGTTCTCCGACAAGTCGACCATCGTCGCCGGCGTCCTCCAGATGACCCTCGGCAACATCGGGGCCGGGCGCTTCTACACCGGGCACACCGGCATGGCGATAGCCCAGCTCTTCACCTGCGGCGGGCTGTTCATCTGGAGCTTCATCGACGGGATCATCCTGCTGACGAGCAAGGAAAAGACCGATGCGCAGGGCCGGCCTCTCCGCTACTGAGGACGGGCCGACCGCCCGCAGGACCGCCGAAGGGCCCGCCGGCAGCCGCCGGTGGGCCCGGCGGCGCCTCGGGCGCGCCCATCCGGCCGCGCTGCCGCTCTCGCTCACCGTGGCGGGGGCGGCCGGCGCCGCGTACCTCTACGGCACGAACCCCCACGAGCCGGGGCACTGGCTGCCCCGGTGCCCGTTCAACTGGGTCACCGGCCTGGACTGTCCCGCCTGCGGCGCTACCCGTATGGCGTACGACATCCTCCACGGCGACCTCGGCTCCGCCTTCCACAGCAACGCCCTGCTGCTGCTGCTCGGCCTGCCCCTCGCGACGGTGCTCTACGGCCGCTGGCTCTACGAGGGCCTGCGCGGGCGCCGCTGGCAGCCGTCCTTCGGGCGGCTCGGCACGGCGGCGGTGCTGGGGGTGGCCCTGGTGTGGGCCGTCGTACGGAACGTGGCGTAGCCCCGCCCCGGCGGCGGCCGGGGCCGGCTGCGTGACCCCCACGCGCGCTCAGCCCGCCGGTGCCAGGAACCCCTCCTCCACCAGCCGCCGGATCACCCGCGGCGTCCGCTCCCGCAGCATCGCCGGATCCTCCTGGAGCACCTGCGCGATGGCGTCCAGGATGACCCCCGCCGGCAGCGTGCCGTCGCACGCCCCGGCGAACCCCGCCGCGACCGTGTCCACGCGCGTCGCCCGCCGCATCCCCCGCTGCCGCCGCAGCACCACGTGCTCCGGGTCCTCCTCACCCGGCCGGCCCACCTGCTCCTGCACCACGTCCTCCGCGAGCCGGAACGTCGTCGCCAGCAGCGCCGCGTCGTCCGTACGGCGCAGGAAGTCCTGCCGCGCGAAGTGCTCCACCACGGCCTCGCCGAGGGGCTGCTCGACGGCGTGCGGCCAGTCCTCGACCGTGACCGCGGGCTCCGCCGCGTCAGTACGGCGCAGGGTGATCCAGCCGAAGCCGACGGCCCGGGTGCGGGCGGCGGCGAAGGCGTCGAGCCAGTCGTCGTAGCGGGCCGCGTAGGCCGCGGGGTCGGCGTGGTCGCCCGCGTCGCGCAGCCACAGCTCCGCGTACTGCGTGACGTCCTGCACCTCCCGCTGCACGATCCAGGCGTCGCAGCCGGGCGGCACCCAGTCCGCGACCCGCTCGCGCCAGTCCTCGCCCTCCACGTGCTGCCAGTTGGCGAGGAGCTGGCAGTAACCGCCCTCGGCGAGGTGGCCGGCCGCCTCGCGGACGAGGGTGCGGCACAGCTCGTCGCCGGCCATGCCGCCGTCGCGGTACGTCAGCCGGGCGGCGGGCGAGATGACGAACGGCGGGTTGGAGACGATCAGGTCGTACCGCTCGCCGGCCACCGGCTCGAAGAGGGACCCGGCGCGCAGGTCCGCGGCCGGCGCGCCGGAGAGGGCGAGCGTGAGCCGGGCGCAGGCGAGGGCGCGGGGGTTGACGTCGGTGGCGGTGACGGCGTCGGCGCGGGCACCGGCGTGCAGCGCCTGGATCCCGGAGCCGGTGCCGACGTCGAGCACGCGCCCGCCGTCGAGGGGCACGGTGAGCCCGGCGAGCGTGGTCGAGGCGCCGCCGACGCCGAGGACGAGATCCGCGTCGTACGAACCGGCGCCCCCGGCACCGTACGAGCCGGTCCTGCGGGCCCCCGCAGCACCGCCCACCGCGCAGCCCAGGTCGGAGACGATCCACCAGTCCTGGCCCGCCGGGCCGCTGTACGGCCGGACGTCGACCACGGCCCGTACCGCCTCGCCGTCCTCCCGCACCCAGCCGTCCGCGAGGCACGCCGGCAGCGGCAGCACCGCCGCGGCGTGCGCGCGGGGGACGGCGTGCTGGAGGAGGAAGAGCCGGGTCAGGGTGGCGAGTCCGGGCGGCGTGTCGCCGGGCGGCCAGCGGGTCGCCCGCTCCGCGGGGACGGTCTCGCTGCGGGCCAGGGCCGCGTACGCGGGGGCGCCCAGGAGGTCCAGCAGGCCGTCGGCGGTGAAGCCCGCCGCCAGCAGCGCCGCGCGCAGTCCGGCGGCGCCGTCGGGGCGGGGAAGGTCCCGACCGGGAGGATCCGGTCGGGTCAGGTCCGGGCGGGGAAGGTCGTCGGTCGCGCTCACGGGCACCATTGTGCTGCCGCCGCCACCGCCCCGCCGACCGGTCCGCCGCGGACCGCTACGCCTTCTGGGACGGCTCGGCCTTCGACTTCTGGCAGCCCTCCTGCTCGGCCAGCGCCTCGCCGACCTCGCCCGCCTGCAACTGGTTCAGCGCCTCGTCGCCACTCTTGCTGATCTTGTCCGCTTCGCCGGCCAGCTCCCGCAGGCCCTCCGCGAACGCCGCCTGGTCCTTGACGTCCAGGTCCTGCACCTGCTTCTGCAGGTCCGCGTACGCGGCCGCCACCTGCTGCAGCTCGGTCACGGCCCCGCCGTGGGTGTTCTTGCCGTCGTCGACCGGCGGCGCGCCCACCTTGTTCACGGCCTTGCTCATGGCCGTGTACGCCTCGGAGATCTCGCCGAACGCCCGGGCGTCCGCCTCCTGCACCTTCCGCGGGTCCTTCTCCGCCGTCGCCTCGCTGATGGCGAGGTTGGCCTGATCCCGCTTCTGCAACTCCGGCTGGATCCGGTCGCAGAGCGAGCCCGCCCACTTCTGGACCTCCGCGCCGTTGTCCTCGCCGCAGCCGGTCGCCACAAGCAGCGTCACGGCGGCGCCGGCCAGGGCGGCGGCATGCTTCTTGTTCACCGGGTCATCCCTTCGAGACTGAGACACCCGGAACATACACCGGCGCCCCGCCGGTACGACGAATGGTCGGGCGCGCACGCCGCGTCATGCACCATTTGCCACGACAGTCACAGCGGTAACAGTCCCCGCAGCGTTCCCGACCGCGGTCCCGCCGCTCACACCGCACCCCGCCGGCCGGGAGCGCTCTCGCCTCCCGGCCGGCGGGGTGTGGTGCCGTAGAACTCCGTCTCAGCCGTTGACCACCGCCGGATCGGTCGACGACTTCGGCGGCGAACCGGTGGACGCCGCGGGCTCCGCCTCCTCGTCACCGACCGCGATGTCGCGGCGCTTGGAGATGTACACGGCGCCGGCGATGACCGCGATGGCCGCGCCCGCGATGACGATCCGCACGCCGACGTTGGAGTCGTCGCCGTACGAGAACTTCACCACCGCCGGCGCGATCAGCAGCGCCACGAGGTTCATCACCTTCAGCAGCGGGTTGATCGCCGGGCCCGCGGTGTCCTTGAACGGGTCGCCGACCGTGTCGCCGATCACCGTGGCGGCGTGGGCCTCGCTGCCCTTGCCGCCGTGGTGGCCGTCCTCGACGAGCTTCTTGGCGTTGTCCCAGGCGCCGCCCGAGTTGGCCAGGAAGACCGCCATCAGCACGCCCGCGCCGATGGCGCCGGCGAGGAACGAGGCCAGCGCGCCGACGCCGAACGTGAAGCCGACCGCGATCGGCGCCATGACGGCGAGCAGACCGGGCGTACGCAGCTCGCGCAGCGCGTCCCGGGTGCAGATGTCGACGACCTTGCCGTACTCCGGCTCCTCCGAGTAGTCCATGATCCCCGGGCGCTCGCGGAACTGCCGGCGGACCTCGTAGACCACCGCGCCCGCGGAGCGCGAGACGGCGTTGATCGCCAGGCCGGAGAAGAGGAAGACGACCGCGGCGCCGAGGATGAGGCCGACGAGGTTGTTCGGCTGCCCGATGTCCAGGCTGAGGCCCAGTGGGTTGCCGACGTTCGTCGCTTCCGCCACCGCCTCGTTGACCGCGTCGCGGTACGAGCCGAAGAGCGCCGCCGCCGCGAGGACCGCGGTGGCGATGGCGATGCCCTTGGTGATGGCTTTGGTCGTGTTGCCGACCGCGTCCAGGTTGGTGAGGACCTGGGCGCCCTCGCCCTCGACGTCGCCGGACATCTCGGCGATGCCCTGGGCGTTGTCGGAGACCGGGCCGAAGGTGTCCATCGCGACGATGACGCCGACGGTGGTCAGCAGGCCGGTGCCGGCCAGGGCGACCGCGAAGAGCGCCAGCATGACGGACGTACCGCCGAGCAGGAACGCGCCGTAGACGCTCAGGCCGATGAGGACGGCGGTGTAGACGGCGGACTCCAGGCCGATGGAGATGCCGGAGAGGACGACGGTGGCCGGGCCGGTCAGCGAGGTCTTGCCGATGTCCCGTACGGGACGGCGGTTGGTCTCGGTGAAGTAGCCGGTGAGCTGCTGGATGACCGCCGCGAGCACGATGCCGATGGCGACCGCGACGAGCGCGAGCACCTGCGGGTTGCCGTCGTGCTCGGCGATGCCCGCGCCGACGCCGTCGAGGTCCGCGTACGACGAGGGGAGGTACGCGAAGACGGCGATGGCGACCATCACCAGGGAGATCACCGCGGAGATGAAGAAGCCGCGGTTGATGGCGGTCATGCCGCTGCGGTCGCTGGCCTTGGGCGCCACGACGAAGACGCCGATCATGGCGGTGACGACGCCGATCGCGGGGACGATCAGCGGGAAGGCCAGGCCGGCGTCGCCCAGGGCGACCTTGCCCAGGATGAGCGCGGCGACCAGGGTGACGGCGTACGACTCGAAGAGGTCGGCCGCCATGCCGGCGCAGTCCCCGACGTTGTCGCCGACGTTGTCGGCGATGGTGGCGGCGTTGCGCGGGTCGTCCTCGGGGATGCCCTGCTCGACCTTGCCGACGAGGTCGGCACCGACGTCGGCGGCCTTGGTGAAGATGCCGCCGCCGACACGCATGAACATCGCGATCAGCGCGGCGCCGAGGCCGAAGCCCTCCAGCACCTTGGGCGCGTCGGCCGCGTAGACGAGCACGACGCTGCACGCGCCGAGCAGGCCGAGGCCGACGGTGAACATGCCGACGACACCGCCGGTGCGGAACGCGAGCTTGGTCGCCTCGTGGCTCACCGCGGTGAGGTCCTTGGCGGGCTCGCCCTCGCGCGGAGTGGCGGCGCGCGCGGCGGCGGCCACGCGCACGTTGCTGCGGACCGCGAGCCACATGCCGATGTACCCGGTCGCGGCCGAGAAGGCGGCGCCCACCAGGAAGAAGAGCGAGCGTCCGGCCCGCTCCGACCAGTCGTCGGCGGGCAGCAGCATGAGCAGGAAGAACACCACGACGGCGAAGATGCCGATCGTGCGCAACTGGCGGGCCAGATAGGCGTTTGCGCCTTCCTGTACCGCCGCCGCGATCTTCTTCATATTGTCCGTGCCCTCGCCGGCGGCGAGTACTTGACGGAGCAGCACCACGGCGACCGCGAGTGCGGCGACCGCGATCACGGCGATGATCGCCACGATGGCACGGTTGCCGCCGGTGAGTTCCACGGCCAGTAGGTGGTCCTGCTGTAGTGGGGTGAAATGCCCCGCCATTCGTCCTCCTTGACGTACGGCACATGGGCGCGCGGCAGCCCCGACTGCGGGTTTCGGCGGTCGGGGTTTGGGCGGCCGCAGCGCTCAGGCGTCCTGAGCTGCAAGTTGTGGACGGATTGTAGGGAGCGGAACCAGAACAAAACAGAGCGTCCCCGGGGGAATTCGGCTCCGACGACGATCAACGCGGCGAAGCGCGTCCGTCAATTCGCTCGAAAGAGGGATGTGGGAACGGCGGGGCAATGGCCTGAAAATGATCTCGAAGCCCGGGGAAAGCGCTGATCAGAAGCGCATTGATCTTGAAATGCCCGGGTCAAGGGGTGGGTGAGGGGAGAGCCGGGGGCGGCGGGGCGGGTGGATCGGCGGTTGGCCGGAGTCGATCGGTCCGGGCCGGGCGTTCGCGGGTCGGGGCCCTGCGCGGAGAAGGCCGGCCGTCGACGTCAGGCCGCCGTGGGGGTGCGGGCCGGCGCGGGGGCGCGGCCCCTGCCGTACGGGCGTCGGAGTCCTCGTACGGGCGTCAGACGGGCCGTACCGGCGTCAGAGGGGCCGTACGGGCGTCGGAAGGTCCGTACGGGCGTCAGGCGCCCGCCGCGGCGGAGGCGGCCGGCCAGCTCATCCGGATCGTGCCGCCGGACTCGCCCGCGGTGACCTCGACGTCGTCGACAAGGCCGCTGATGACCGCGAGGCCCATCTCGTCGTCTATGCCGGACTCGTCGCCGCCCGGGCCGCTGGCGTTCCCGTCGCCGTCCGGGTCCGGGTGGGTCTCGGCGGTGCTGCGGGCCGCGGGCACGTGGCCGGGGGCCGTCGGCGCGTCGTCGCCGACCTCGATGGAGAACTTCTTCTCCTCCTCGGTGAGCACCACCCGCACCGGCCCCGAAATCCCGTTGTGCTGGTGCAGCCCGACGGCGCGCAGGCAGGCTTCGCCGACGGCGAGACGCACCTCGTCGAGCACCGCCTCGTCCACACCCGCCCTGCGCGCGACCGCGGCCGCCACCAGGCGGGCCGTGCGGACGTGCTCGGGAAGGGCACTGAAGCGCAATTCAACGGTGGGCATGCCATCCCCTTCACGTCATCCCACGCCATCCCGTATCGCCACGGGAAGCATCCGTACCGGAGCCAACCGCGGAGGGACCCGGCGCGCGGCCCGGTCCCTCCGCCGTGTGCGGCGTCCCGTCTCAGTCCTTCGCGGCGACGGCTTCGTCGACCGAGGTGTGGATGGGGAACACCTTGGTCAGGCCCGTGATACGGAAGATCTTCAGAATGCGCTCCTGGTTGCAGACCAGCCGCAGCGAGCCCTCGTGGGCCCGGACGCGCTTGAGTCCGCCGACGAGGACACCCAGGCCGGTGGAGTCGAGGAAGTCGACCCGCTCCATGTCGACGACCAGGTGGTAGCTCCCGTCGTTGACCAGCTCGACCAACTGCTCGCGCAGCTTGGGGGCGGTATACACATCGATCTCGCCACCGACTTCGACGACCGTGCGGTCGCCCACGGTACGCGTCGACAGGGACAGGTCCACGGATCCTCCAGCACCTTTCAGCGAGCGGCTGCCCCGGGCGTCCCCCGCCGTCCGGCCGGAGACGGATCGGCATCCGCCATGGCATTCAATCACTTACCCCAGGGCGTGCACGACGCCTTGGGGGCATTGTCCGTCGCGTCGGTGACACACTCGTGCCGATGGACGCGAACGAGTGGGGGGACGCGAACGAGCCGGGGGCGGCCCCCGCGGCCGGGGGCACCCGGCCGGTCGGCCGGCCCGGCGCGCGGTCCGGTGCACCCCACGTCACACCGGCCGCACGGCCGGACGGGCGGATGCGAGGCACGGCCGACCGCACGGCGGCGGACGGCACCGCGGACGGTCCGGCGCATGTCTCGCCCCGCACCGCGCTGCGCCGGCTCGCCGCCCGGGAGGACCGCGCCGCTCGCATCACCCATACGGAGCACCTGCCCCCGCGCGGCGGCCGGCATGCCGATTGGCCTGCGGGCATCCGGCCGGAGGTGACCGGCGCCATCGAGGCCGCCGGGATCGAGCGGCCGTGGGCCCATCAGGCGCGGATGGCGGCGCACGCGCTCGCGGGCGAGTCCGTGATCGCCGCCACGGGCACGGCGTCGGGCAAGTCGCTGGCGTATCTGGCGCCCGTGCTCAGCGCGGCGCTCGACGGCTCCGAGGCCCCCAACGGGCGGGGCGCGACGGCCCTGTACGTGGCGCCGACGAAGGCGCTGGCCGCCGACCAGTTGCGTGCGGTCAAAGCGCTGGCCGCCCCGCTCGGCAAGGCCGTGCGCCCGGCCGTCTACGACGGCGACACGCCCGCCGAGGAGCGCGAGTGGGTGCGCCTGTACGCCAACCTCGTCCTCACCAACCCCGACATGCTGCACCGCGGCATACTCCCGGCCCACTCCCGGTGGTCCTCCTTCCTGCGCGCCCTGCGCTACGTCGTGATCGACGAGTGCCACACCTACCGCGGCGTCTTCGGCTCCCACGTCGCCCAGGTCGTACGGCGGCTGCGCCGGCTCTGCGCCCGCTACGGCGCGGACCCGGTGTTCCTCCTCGCCTCCGCCACGGCGGCCGAGCCGGGGCTGTCGGCGCAGCGGCTGACGGGGCGGGCCGTGGCGGAGGTCACGGACGACGCGTCGCCGCGCGGGGAGGTCGCGTTCGCCCTGTGGGAGCCGCCGCTGACGGAGCTGCACGGCGAGCGGGGCGCGCCGGTGCGGCGCACGGCCACGGCTGAGTGCGCCGAGCTGCTGACGGACCTGGCGGTCGCGGACGTACGAACCGTCGCCTTCGTCCGCTCCCGGCGCGGCGCGGAGCTGGTCGCGATGATCGCCCAGGACCGGCTGGCGGCCGTCGACCGGGCGCTGGCGGACCGGGTCGCCGCCTACCGCGGCGGCTATCTGGCGGACGAGCGGCGGGCCCTGGAGGCCGCGCTGCAGTCCGGCGAGTTGCTGGGGCTGGCCGCGACGTCCGCGCTGGAGCTGGGCGTGGACGTGTCGGGGCTGGACGCCGTGCTGATCGCCGGCTACCCCGGCACCCGGGCCTCGCTCTGGCAGCAGGCCGGACGCGCGGGCCGGTCCGGGCAGGGCGCGCTGGCGGTGCTGGTTGCGCGGGACGACCCGCTGGACACGTACCTGGTGCACCACCCGGAGGCGCTCTTCCACCGGCCGGTGGAGTCCACGGTGCTGGACCCGGACAACCCGTACGTGCTCGCCCCGCACCTGTGCGCCGCAGCCGCCGAACTGCCGCTGACCGACGCCGACTTCACCGGCGACACGGCGTACTTCGGCGCCGAGGCCGCCGGGCTGCTGCCGCAGCTCGCCGACCGCGGGCTGCTGCGGCGGCGCGGCGGCGGCGCGGCAGCAGCCTGGCACTGGACCCGGCGGGAACGCGCCTGCGACCTCACCGACATCCGCGGCGGGGGCGGCCGCCCCGTCGACGTCGTCGAGGACGGCACGGGCCGCCTGCTCGGCACCGTCGACGCCGCGGCCTCCCACACCACCGTCCACGCCGGCGCCGTCCACCTCCACCAGGGCCGCACCTACGTGGTCCGCACCCTGGACCTGGAGGACAACGTGGCGCTCGTGGAGCGCGCCGACCCCCCGTACACCACCGTCGCCCGCGACACCACCTCCGTCTCCGTGCTGGAGACCGAACGCGAGATCCCGTGGGGCGACGCCCGGCTCTGCTTCGGGTCGGTCGAGGTCACCAACCACGTGGTCTCCTTCCTGCGCCGCCGGCTGATCACCGGCGAGATCATGGGCGAGACGAAGCTCGACCTGCCGCCGCGGACGCTGCGCACCCGCGCCGTCTGGTGGACCGTCACGGACGACCAACTGGACGCGGCGGACATCGCCCAGGACCAGTTGGGCGGCGCCCTGCACGCGGCGGAGCACGCCGCGATCGGCATGCTGCCGCTCTTCGCCACGTGCGACCGCTGGGACATCGGCGGCGTCTCCATACCCCTGCACGGCGACACCCTGCTGCCGACGGTCTTCGTCTACGACGGCCACCCCGGCGGCGCGGGCTTCGCCGAACGCGCCTTCGGCGTCGCCCACGAGTGGCTCAGCGCCACCCGCTCGGCGATCGCCGCCTGCGAGTGCGACACCGGCTGCCCGTCCTGCGTCCAGTCCCCGAAGTGCGGCAACGGCAACGACCCGCTGGACAAGGCGGCGGCGCTGCGCCTGCTGACGACGCTGCTGGCGGCGGCGGAGCCGCGGGCGGAGCCGGGGGAGGTGCCGGGGGAGGTGCCGCCGGCGACCCGGGCGGCGGACGGGGGCTGACGGGCTGCGGCGAACCGCACCCGGCCCCCTGGCCGCGCCCGGCGGGCGACACCCGGTCCCGTAAAGGATCAGCCGGCGGCGTCGAGGCGCGCCCGCTGGTCCTCCGTCAGCTCCAGGTCCACCGCGGCGAGGCTCTCGTCCAGTTGGGCCACCGACGAGGCGCCGACCAGCGGTATCACCGGCACCTCCCCGCCGATGAGCCAGGACAGCACCACCTGGTTGACCGTCGCCCCGGCCTCCTTCGCCACCGCCCGCAACGCCGCCAGCCGCGCCGGCGTCCCCGGGTGGTCCAGCTCGTGCCCGAGCGGCTTGTCCGCGCGGACGTAGCCGCCGGCGAGCAGCGGCGAGTACGCGACGAGCGTGAGCCCCGGGTGGTGGCGCAGGTAGCTGAGCATCGCCCCGTCCACGCCGCCCGGTGAACCGTCCGGGTCGATCTCGCTCGGGCGGTCAGTCCGCCGGCGCAGGTAGGTGTGGTGGTACTGCAGCAGCTCGTACCCGGCGAGGCCGGCCGACGCCGCGTGGGCACGGGCCCGCTCGACGCGCCAGACCCACTGGTTGCTCACGCCCAGCAGCCCGACGGAACCCTCCGCCACGAGGGCGCCGAACGCCTCGACGGTCTCCTCCTGCGGCACCGTCATGTCGTCGATGTGCGCGTAGAGAACGTCCAGCTTCTCCATTCCGAGCCGCTGCCGGCTCTCGTCCGCGGACTGCCGGATCACCTTCGCCGACAGGCCCTCGGCGTTGTCGACATAGGAGGTGCCGGGGGCGAGCGGCCGGGCGCCGAGCTTGGTCGCGACGACCACCTCGTCCCCGATCCCCCGGCTGCGCCGCCACCGCCCGAGCAGGCTCTCGCTCTGGCCGCCCTGCGAACCGTCCACCCAGAACGCGTAGTTGTCGGAGGTGTCGACGAACGTGCCGCCGGCCTCGACGTAGCGGTCGAGGATCGCGAACGAGGTCTCCTCGTCGGTCCGGGAGCCGAAGAGCATGGCGCCGAGGCTGAGCACGCTGACCTCGCGCCGGTTCTGCGGGTCGGCACCGATCGTGCGGTACTTCATGCGGAGTCCTTTCGTGTGTCTGCCACGGGCGGAGTCTGAAGGCTGGAGCGCGCTCTACCGCAACCCCGGGCGGTCGCCGGCCGGGGACGGCGGGCCGGCCCGGGAGCGGACCTCTGCGGTGAAGCGGCCGGTACGGGCCGCCGCCACGACGTCCGCGACCTCGCCGGACACGGCGCACCGCAGCAGCCGGGCGTCCTGCGCCGCCGCCACCCGCCGGGCCGCCCGGCAAGCCGCCGCCTCGCCGAGCAGCGCCCGGTCCGACGCCGCCAGCGCGGCCAGGTCGGCGGCCCCGCCGGCGCGGTGGCGGGAGTGCACCGCCTGCCCCAGCCCCAGCGCGGCGGCGAACACCGCGCACAGCGCGAAGCAGGCCAGCGCCGACCACACCGTCGCCCCGCCCCGGTCATCGAACGGTCTCTTCCGCAAGGGCGACCGCCTCCCCGCCGAGGTCGAGGGAGAGTGACCCCGGTCCCGGCGCCGCCGCCCGTACCCGTACGCGCACCAGATCGCCGTCCCGCGCCACCGTCACGGCCGCTTCGCGGGGAGCCGCCGCCAGGGCGGCCCCGCGCACGTCGGCCGCGGGCTCACCCCGGGCCGCCGCCCGCGCGCCCGCGCGGGCGGCGTCCACGCACTGGATCTGCGCGGCGGCGGCCATCAGCGCCCAGACCAGCCCGAGAGCGAGGAACACCAGCGCCGGAACGGCCACCGCCGCCTCCGCGGTCACGACCCCCGCGTCCCCGCGCCCCCGGACAGCGCGCCCGGCGGACTCCGCATCCGTCCGCGCCCCGGCGTCGCCCGTGTCAGAACGGGACGTCCAGCGCGCGTTCCACCACCGCCTGCAGCGCGCCGCCGACCGCATCGCTCGTCACCACCTTGTACAAGATCGCCGCGAACGCGACCGCGGCGATCGTGCCCACCGCGTACTCGGACGTGGTCATCCCCGCGTCCCCGCCGAGCCTCCGCGCGTACGCGCGCACCCTCCGGGCGAACCTGCCGACCATCTCGACCCCCGTGTCTCCGTGTCCGTGTCCATGTCCGTCATGCACTGCCGCCCAGCAACCGAGTCGCCAGGCCCATCACCACCGGCGAAACCCCGACCGCCAGGAACGCGGGCAGGAAGCACAGCCCCAGCGGGCCCGCCACCTTGACGCCCGCCCTGCGGGCACGGGCCGCCGCCGCTCGCGTCTCCTCCGCCCGGCACTCGGCGGCCAGCCGGGAGACCGCGTCGACCACCGGTACGCCCGTGTGGCCCGCCTGCTCCAGCCAGCCGGCCAGCCGGGCCGCGCCCGGGAGTTCCGCGAGGGGCGCCCACGCCGCGTGCGGCGCGGCGCCGAGGCGCAGCTCCGCCGCGCCCCGCGCCAGGCGTTCCCCGACCGGACCGCCCAACGAGCGGCCCACCTCCGCGGCCGCGTCCCGCGGACCCGCGCCCGCCGCCAGGCAGGCGGCGAGGAGGTCGGCGGCCAGGGCGAGGTCGGGGCCGGCGCGTATGCCGGCGTCCCGTCGCGCGAGGGTGGCGGCGCGGCGCTGCCACCGCCGTATGCCGTACGCCGCGGCGAGTCCCGCCACGGCGCCGACCGCCCCGCCGACGAAGATGAGCACGGCGACCCCCGCGAGCAGACCCGGCACCCACCGCACCGCGGTCTCCCGGAGCCGCATCACGGCCGGCCGCGGCCCGCCGCCGGACCGCCCGGGCGACCCCGGCCGTGCGGCCGGCGCCACGGGGCCCAGCACGGCGGGGAACCGTCGCCGCGAGGCGCGTGCACGCCAGGACGCGAGAGCCGCGTCCGCCGCGCAGTACGCGGCGGCCAGGACGGAAAGCGCCGTCCACAGGCTGTGGATGAACTCAGCGCGCATGCGCACCCCGCACGATCCGGCCCACCCAGGCGAGCCCCGCCCACTCCAGCAGACCGCCCGCGACCAGGCAGACCAGCCCCGCCGGCGTGTGCAGCAGCACCCGCAGCGGCGCTGCACCGAGCGCCGAACCCATCAGCAGGCCGAAGCCGGGCAGCAGCGCCAGCAGCAGCGCCGTCGCCCGCGGGCCCGCCAACTGGGCCTGCAACTCGTCCCGTTCGTCCCGCTCCGCGCGCAGCGCCGCGGCCACCCGGTCCAGCCCGTCCGCGAGCCCGGCGCCGCCGCTCGCGGCCACCTGCCAGCACGCGGCGATCCCCGCGAGCCCCTGCGCGCCGGGGGCGCCGGCCGCCGCACGCAGCGCACCCGGCACGTCGCCGCCGAACCGCGCGGCGGCCAGCACCTCGGGACCGCCCGCGGGACCGCCGGGCGCCGCGGTGAGCAGCGCCGCGGCCGGCTGCCGGCCGGCCCGCAGCCCTCCCGCCACCGCCGCGCACAGCTCGATCACGGCGGCCGCCCGGCACGCCTGCGCACCGCGCCGCTCCCGGCGGCGCAACCGCCGCCGGACGAGCGGCACCGCCACCGCTCCCGCGAGCAACGGCAGCCACGACGCCCCCAGCAGCGCCACCGCGCCCCCGGCCGGCAGGCACCACCACTCGCGGCGCCCACCCCACGTCCGTACGACTGCGGCCACCCGCCGCCACGCGCCCGCCCGCTCCGCGCTCCCCGGCGGCCCCAGCAGCGCGCGGGCACGCCGCACCGCGGGCCTCCGCCCGCCCGCGAGCACGACGGCCGCTCCCGCGCACATCGCCGCCCCGCACGCCGGCGCCAACGCCGTGACCTCCCCACTCACTCCGCTCCCCCGCCCCGCTCCAACAGGCGCTCCAGTCGCGGCCACCCGGCCCGCCGCGCGAACCCCCCGGCCGCCCAGACCGCCGCGGGCACCGCCGTCACCAGCCCCGCGCCGTCCCGCTCCAGCACGTGCACCTCCGCGATACGCCGTCGCCCCCGCCGGTCGCGCACCAGGTGCAGCAGCACCGACACCGCCGCGGCCAACTGGCTGTGCAGAGCGGGCCTGTCCAGGCCCGCGACCGCGCCCAGCGCCTCAAGCCGCGCGGGCACGTCGCCCGCCGCGTTCGCGTGGACGGTGCCCGAGCCCCCTTCGTGGCCCGTGTTCAGCGCGGCCAGGAGATCGACGACCTCCCGGCCCCGCACCTCGCCCACGACCAGCCGGTCGGGGCGCATCCGCAGCGCCTGCCGCACGAGGTCCTGGAGGGTCACCTCGCCGACACCCTCCTGGTTCGCGGGACGGGCCTCGAGGCGTACGACGTGGGGGTGATCCGGCCGCAACTCGGCCGACTCCTCCGCCAGCACGATCCGCTCGTCCCGTCGCACCAGCGACAGCAACGCACTCAGCAACGTCGTCTTCCCGCTGCCCGTACCGCCGCTCACCAGGAACGACAGCCGGGCGTCGAGGAGTCCGCGCAGCAGCCCCTCGCCGCCCGGCGGCACCGTCCCGGCGGCGGCCAGCTCCGCGAGGCTGAACGCCCGCCGCCGCACCACCCGCAGCGACAGACAGGCCGAGCCCACGGCCACCGGCGGCAGGACCGCGTGCAGCCGCGTGCCGTCGGGCAACCGGGCGTCGGCCCACGGGCGCGCGTCGTCGAGCCGGCGCCCGGCGACGGCGGCGAGACGCTGCGCAAGGCGCCGCACGGCGTCGCCGTCCGCGAACCGCACGTCGACCCGCTCCAGGCCGCGCCCCCGGTCCACCCACACCTCGTCCGGCGCGGTGACGAGCACGTCCGTGACGTCCGGCTCGGCCAGCAGCGGCTCCAGCGGCCCGCTTCCGACCATCTCCGAACGGAGCGCGCCCACGATGGCCAGCACCTCGGTGTCGCCGAGCAGCCGCCCCTCCCGCCGCAGCGCGGCGGCCACCCCGGCGGGCGTCGGCTCCCCGCCGTCCTCCGCCAACCGCCGCCGCACGGCCCCCACCAACTGCCCCGACACGGCGCCCGATTCCCCGGCACCTCCGCCGGAGCGCCGCGGCGCGGGCGGACGTCCCCGTACGAACTCCGGGGGCCGGGCGCCGCGGGCGAGCACCGCCTCCGGCCCCCCACGCGAGGGCGCACCCACCGGCCCCCGGCCCGGCCGACCGGTGGGCCGGGCGGCCGTACGGACCGCGGCGGTGGCCGCCGCTCCCCTGTCGCCCTCCGCGCCCCGCCCGCGGCCGCGCTGCGGCAAGGTCCGCCCCGAGCCCGTGACCAGACGCTCCGCGGCCTGCTCCGTCCCCTTCATGCCGTCACCTCCTGGCCCGCGCCCGGGAGGGCCCGGGTCCAGAAGTCCGTACAGAAGCGGGACAGCGGGGTTCGGGGGCGGGCGCCCGGGGGAGGGCCACCGGTCTCGGCGGCCTGCGGCAGGCCCGGTTCGGCCGGGAGTTCACCCGCCAGGGGGAGGCCCAGCAGCTCCGCCACGTCCCCGGCCACCAGGCCGCCCCGCGTCGGGCCCCGGACCACCACCCGCAGATCGCCCAGCACCATCCGCACCGCATCGGCCACCCGGTGCGCCGCCGCGACCGCGCGCAGCTCCGCCGGCACCACCAGCAGCCCCACGTCCACCTGGGCCAGCGCCTCGGCCACCGGCTCGTCCACCCGCCGCGGCAGGTCGACCACGACCACCCCGCACCGCCGCCGGGCCGCCGCCAGCACCGAGCGCATCGCCTCCGGGGACACCGCGGCCGCCCCCGGATCGCCGCCGCCCCGGTCCCAGCTCAGCAGCCGCAGTTCGTGCAGCCGCGGCAGCGACTCCTCCAGCGCGGCTCCGCCGATCCGCCCCCGCGAGGTCGCGAGGGCCGGCCAGCGCAGCCCCTCCGCCTCCTCGCCGCCGAGCAGCACGTCGAGCCCGCCGCCCAGGGGATCCGCGTCGACCAGCACCGTCCGCCGCCCGGCCCGCGCCGCCGTCACCGCGAGCGCGCAGGCCAGCGTGGACGCCCCGGCGCCGCCCCGGCCGCCGACGACGCCGACCGTGCGGGCCTGCGCGCCGACTCCCTCCGCGGCGTCGGCGATCCGGTCCACCAGCGCCGTCTCCCCGTCCGGCAGCACGAGCACCTGCTCCGCCCCGACCGCTACCGCCCGCTCCCACACCCCCGGCTCGTCCTGATCCCGGCCGACGAGCACCACCCCGTCCCGCCGGGCCGGCCCCGCCGCGCCCAGCCGCGCGGCGCTGTCGTCCCCGACCAGCACCAGCGGCGCCGCGGCCCAGTCCGGCCGCCCCGGAGCGTGCGAGACCTCCGCCTGCGTACCCGCCGCCGCGCACAGGCGCAGCAGGTCGTCGAGAAGGTCCTCGTCCTCCGTGACGACCAACGGCCGCCCGCCGGCGCCGTCTTCGGCAACACTCCCGGCAACACCCCCGGCACAAGCAGCCGCGCTCCCCTCACGCAGCACACCGCTCCACACCCGGCCCATGACGCCGCCTCCCCCGCTTCCTCCGCCGCGCCACCCGGCACGCCGTCCCCTCCGGCCCGCGCCACCGCCTTCCGCGGCGGCGCCCGGCCCGCTTCCGACCCCCACCGTGCCCCCACCGCCCCACCCCTCGGGGATCTTGGTGAGAATCTGGGGACAACCCACCGGTTGTGGACAACTCCGTCACCCGATCGGGGGAGTATGCAGATCCAGGGCAACGGTTACCCACGGTGATGCGTCTAGTTCCACGACGGTGATGAAGACAGCCCGAAGGACGGCCCGAAGCAAGGTGCGACCGGGAAGAGCGGAAGAAGATCCGACGCGACCGGAGAAAAGACGAGAAAAACCGGAGTCCGGACATGCGACGACCCCCGCCGGGGGGGAGAGCGGGGGTCGTCCCCACGGCCGACTCGGGGGGGGAGGAGCCGGTCCGGGTTAGCACGGTCGCGAACGATCCGTGACTTCCATGGTGTACCCGAGAGCCTTCTCAGGCAAACCCACGCGCCACACCTTACGCCGAATGGTGGGCGCCTATGCTCGCACTCGTGGAAAACCACTCGTTGCCCAGGACGGCCGCCTTCTTCGATCTGGACAAGACGGTCATTGCGAAGTCGAGCACGCTGGCCTTCAGCCGGCCGTTCTACCACGGTGGGCTGATGAACCGGAGGGCCGTACTCCGATCCGCCTACTCGCAGTTCATCTACCTCCTGGGCGGCGCCGACCACGAGCAGACCGAGCGCATGCGCGCCTACCTCTCCAACCTCTGCCGCGGCTGGAACGTGGCCCACGTGAGCGACATCGTGGCCGAGACCCTCCACGACCTCATCGACCCGATCATCTACGACGAGGCCGCGTCCCTCATCGAGGACCACCATCTCGCCGGCCGCGACGTCGTCATCGTCAGCAGCTCGGGCGCCGAGGTCGTCGAGCCCATCGGGGAACTGCTCGGCGCGGACCGCACGATCGCCACCCGGATGGTCGTCGAGGACGGCCGCTACACCGGCGAGATCGACTACTACGCCTACGGGCCCGCCAAAGCGGAGGCCGTACGGGAGCTGGCCACGGCCGAGGGGTACGACCTGGTGCGCTCGTACGCGTACAGCGACTCGATCACGGACGTGCCCCTCCTGGAGACCGTCGGCCACCCTTATGCGGTCAACCCCGACCGGGCGCTGCGCCGTGAGGCGGAGCAGCGCGACTGGCCGGTGCTGTCGTTCGCCCGTCCCGTACGGCTGAAGCAGCGGCTGCCGCAGTTCTCGCTGCCCTCCCGGCCGGTGCTCGCCGCGGCCGCCGCGGGGCTGGCGGCGGCGACCGCGGCCGGGGTGGTCTGGTACGCGTACCGCCGCCGCCTCCAGGCGGCCTGAGGGCCCGCATCCGGCCCCGACCTGCAGACTTTCCGTTTCGCCCGATAATTAACCTTCGCTAGCATTTGCAGGTGAAAGTAAATATCTACGCGCTGGGCTTCCCTCTCCCCGCGGACAGGAGTACAAAGGAATTACGGCCCGCGAGACCAGGGCATCCGAGGAGGATCCCCAGCAACCACGGCCCCGCGGACCGCACATGGAAGTCGGGAACCCACGCGACGCCGATCCCTCGAATAGGGACCGCCACACCAGGCAACGGACGGGTGCCGGGCCTGATGGGCAAAGAATTCTGCACGCACTGGTACCCCGGCGGACATGAGATGGCGGCGGCGCCCCCGGGCGCCGCCGCACCTCTGTGTCCAGCCGCACCCCTGCGTCCAGCGCACATCGCGCCCAGCAGGCCGTACGAGCCGGGCGGCCCCGGCGCACGTCCCGCGCGTGGCTACGCCGCCCCGCGCTGCAGCGCCTCGCACACCGCCGTGCTCTCGCGCGCCCCCAGTTCAACCGCCCTGCCGCAGTGCGCGATCCATCCCCCGACGCCCTCCGGCGTCCCGCTCGCGTAGCCCGCGAGCGCCGTCTCGTACGCCCCGCGCCCCTGCTCCGCGTGCCCCACCTCGGCCGGGCAGACCGCCTTCGGGTCCAGCCCGCTACCGACGAGCACGATCCGCTCGGCGGCCCGCGCGACCAGCCCGTTGCCGGTATGGAACGGCCGCAGCGTCAGCAACTCGCCGTGCACCACCGCGGCCATGACCAGCGCCGGCGCGGACGAGCCCGCGACCACCAGGGCCGCCAGCGCGTCCAGCCGCGCCGCCGTCTCGTCGGCGTCCGGCAGCGGCTCCGGCAGCGCTGCACCCGGCTCCGTGACGCTCTCGCCTGCCAGCCGCGGCCGACCGACCCCGTCGCCGGGGTCCCCCGCGGCGGCCGCGAGGGCACTCTCCGCCCCAGCACCCCCCGACGCCATCACGTGCAGCCGCGCCAGCACCCGCATCGGCGACTGCCGCCAGATGCTCAGCAGTTGCCCCGCCTCCGCGTTCACCCGCAGCGCCCCACCCACCGTCCGCGGCTCCCCCGCGCCGGAGAAGTCGCTGCGCCGCCGTACCTCTTCCAGCGCCCAGTCCGCCCCCGACAGCGCCGCCGACGCCCGCGCGCCCCGCAGCGCCGCCTCCGCCGACACCTCGTTGCTGCGCCGCCGCATCACCCGGTGCCCGTACACGCGATCAACCGCCCTCCTTACAGAGGACACCGCCTCCTCCACTCCGGGGAGGGTGCTCAGGGCCGCCAGCGGGTCGGTCACGCTTGTCATGCGTACGAGACTACGCAACCCGATGGGGTGGACTTGTCCAGCCCTTTCGCTGACCGCGACGCAAGATCCCGCTACCGTTTCTGAACATGAAGATCGCTTTCGTGGGAAAGGGCGGCAGCGGCAAGACCACCCTGTCGTCCCTCTTCGTCCGGCACCTCGCCGCCACCGGTCGACCCGTGCTGGCCATCGACGCGGACATCAACCAGCACCTGGGGGCGGCACTCGGGCTCGACGAGGAGGAGGCCGCCCGGCTGCCCGCCATGGGCGCGCATCTCCCGCTGATCAAGGAGCACCTGCGCGGCGACAACCCGCGGATCGCGGACGCGGCCGACATGATCAAGACGACGCCCCCCGGCACCGGTTCCCGCCTGCTCACGGTCACCGGGGACAATCCGGTGTACGCCGCATGCGCCCGCCCCGTGCGGCTGGACACCGGCTCCGTACGCCTCATGGTCACCGGCCCGTTCACCGAGGCCGACCTCGGCGTCGCCTGCTACCACTCCAAGACCGGCGCGGTGGAGTTGTGCCTCAACCACCTGGTCGACGGGCGTGAGGAGTACGTCGTCGCCGACATGACGGCGGGCAGCGACTCCTTCGCCTCCGGGATGTTCACCCGCTTCGACATGACCTTCCTCGTCGCCGAGCCCACCCGCAAGGGCGTCGCCGTCTACCGCCAGTACAAGGAGTACGCGCGCGACTTCGACATCGCGCTGCGCGTCGTCGGCAACAAGGTGGAGAGCCCGGAGGACCTGGAGTTCCTGCACACGGAGGTGGGCCCCGACCTGCTCGCCGCGTTCCCGCACTCCGCCTGGGTGCGGTCGATGGAGAAGGGCCGCCCGCCGGCGTTCGCGACGCTGGAGGAGCCTGCCGCGCAGGTGTTGCGGGAGTTGTACGGGGCCGTGGACGCGTCGTACGAGCGGCGTGACTGGGCCCGTTACACCGCCCAGATGGTGCACTTCCACCGCAGGAACGCCGAGAGCTGGGGCAACGCGAAGACCGGAGCCGACCTGACGGACCAGATCGACCCCGGCTTCGTCCTGGGCGAGACCGCGCCGCCGGAGCCCCGGCCGGTCGCGCGGGGCACGGCCGCCGCCCCTCAGCCCGCCTGAGGCTGCCTGGCGTTCGCGGTGCCGGCGTGGTCCTTCCGCTCGGCCTTCACCGGCCCACCGGCGCGCTTGGCGCTCCCCCGCTTCGCCGTCTCCGCCAGGAACTTCTCCCAGCCCTTCGCCGGCCGCTCGCCCACGTCCAGCGTGCGCAGCTTCGCGAGCGCCGCCGGGTCCTGGGCGTCCAGCCAGTCCACCAACTGCCGGAAGGAGACGCAGTGCACGTCCTTCTTGGGGCAGACGGTCTTGATGGTGTCCTCTACGGCGCGCATGTACGCGCCGCCGTTCCAGCTCTCGAAGTGGTTTCCGATGACGAGGGGCGCGCGGTTGGTCGTGTACGCGCGCTCGAAACCCGCCAGTAGTCCCTCGCGCATCTGCCGTTCGTAGGCCGCGTGCTGGGCGGGGGGCGCATAGGCGGTGCCCGACTGGTTGGCCATGAAGTTGTAGTCCATGCTCACGACTTCGAAGGAGCGGCCGGGGAACGGGACCTCCTGCAGCGACAGATCCCAGATGCCCTCCTTCTTCTCGGGCCACACCTGACTGCTGACACCGCTGGTGTCATAGCGGAAACCCATCTCCTTCGCGGCCTTCATGAGGTTCTTCTGCCCCTCCAGGCAGGGGGCGCGACCGCCGACCAGCTCCTTGTCGTAGTCGAAGGGAAGCGGATCCGCCTTCTTCCGGCCGGTGTTCGTCTTCCAGTGCTGCACGAACTGCTTGGCCTGCGCGATCTCGCTCTTCCAGTCCTCCTTCGACCAGCTCGCGACGCCCGTACGGCCGCAGAAGTGGCCGTTGAAGTGGGTGCCGATCTCGCTGCCCTCCAGCCAGGCGCCGCGTACCTGCTGCAGGGTGGCGCCGACCTCCTCCTCGTCCAGGTAGCCGATGTCGGAGGCGCCGCGGGGGTGGCCGGGGGGTGCGTACTCCATGCGCTTGCCCCGGGGCAGGACATAGACGCCGCTCAGGAAGTAGGTCATGGCCGCGTCGTTCTCCCGGGCCACCTTGCGGAAGTGGGAGAAGAGCCGCTGGCCGTCCTCGCCGGCGCCGTCCCAGGAGAAGACGACGAACTGCGGCGGCCTGGCGCCGGCCGTCATCCGGCTGATCGTGGGCTGGTTGGGCTGGGGGCCGGTGTAGGCCGTGGAGCCGTCCCCGATGAGCTTCATCGGCCGGCCCTTGCCGGCGTCGTCGGCCGTGCGGCCGTTATCCGAACGCCCTGTATCGCCGTCGGGGCCCGTCCCGGGGGAACAGCTTGCGACCGTCACACCCCCCAGTGCGAGGACGCCGCAGATTCCCACGGTCGCCCGCCATGTTCCGAACAAAGCTCCCACCTCTTCCCGACGCCGCAAGGGACGTGCCGACTCGAATAGCCGAATGCACGCGCGATTTCTCGCCGCACGCTCGGAAAGAGGGATAACCGGGAATTCAGATTATCTCTCCGTATTCACTCGATGGATGGGAGAAGTGGGCCGACCGGCGCAAAACGCTTCGCTCACTCTTTACGTGGCATTACGATTCATTTACTCACCCTTGAGGGTCACCGTACCGTCACACTGAGTGACGTAACCCGTGTGCCCGTGCTGCAAGACGCCCCCTCCGCACCGAGGAGACGCCACATGCCCGCAGGACGCCCGACGCCCCTGGGAAGCCCTTCCGCCGAGCGCGCGAAGGACCCGGACCACCCGGAACACGACCCCGGCCCCAGCCCGGAAACCCTCCCGGAACAGACGGCAGACCCCGGCCCCGCGAAGCCCGCGGAGCGCACCGCCGCCAGGCGGCCCTTCGCCGCGGATCTCTCCGCCTCCGTGACCGTCTTCCTCATCGCCATGCCGCTCTCCCTCGGCATCGCGCTCGCGACCGGCGCCCCGCTGCAGGCAGGGCTGCTCTCCGCGGCCGTCGGCGGCATCGTCGTCGGCCTCATCAGCGGGGCACCGCTGCAGGTCAGCGGACCGGCCGCCGGGCTGACCGTGGTCACCGCCGACCTCATCCAGCAGTACGGCTGGCGCACCACCTGCGCCATCACCGCCCTCGCGGGGCTCGCCCAGCTCGCGCTCGGCTCGATCAAGGTGGCCCGGGCCGCGCTGGCCGTCAGCCCGGCCATCGTGCACGGCATGCTCGCCGGCATCGGCGCGACCATCGCGCTGGCCCAGTTGCACGTCGTCCTCGGCGGCAGCCCGCAGAGCTCACCGGTCGACAACACCCTGGCGCTGCCCGGCCAGTTGGCCGACCTGCACCTCGGTGCCGTGTCCGTGAGCGCCGTCGTCGTCGTCGTGCTGCTCGGCTGGCCGTGGCTGCGCGGGCGGGGCACGGGTCCCCTCCGGTACGTACCGGGGGCGCTGGCCGCCATCGTGCTCGCGACCGGCTTCGCCTCCTTCACCGGGCTGCGGCTGCCGCGCGTCGACCTGCCGTCCTGGAGCAGCCACGCCCTCGCGGGGATGCCGGACGGGCCGGCGCTGGGGCTGGCCGCCGCGGTACTGACGATCACGCTCGTAGCCAGCGTGGAGTCGCTGTTGTCCGCGGTGGCGGTCGACAAGCTGGCGGCGGCGCGCGGCGACGAGCGGCCCCTGCCGCGGGCCGACCTCGACCGGGAGCTGCGTGCGCAGGGTGCCGGCAACTTCGTCGCCGGCCTGCTCGGCGGGCTGCCGGTCACCGGGGTCGCGGTGCGCAGCTCGGCGAACGTCGCGGCGGGGGCGGTCAGCCGCCGGTCCGCCGTGCTGCACGGCGTGTGGTTGGTGCTGGCGTCGCTGCTCCTGGTGGGGATGCTGGAGCTGATCCCGCTGGCGGCGCTGGGGGCGCTGGTGATGGTGGTCGGCATCCAGATGGTGAAGATCAGCCACGTGCGGTCGGTGCGGCGGCACCGCGAGATCCTCGTCTACGCGGCGACCGTGGCCGGCGTCGTGGTGCTGGGCGTGCTCGAGGGCGTCGCCGTGGGGATCGCGGTGGCGGTGGCAGTGTCGCTGCACCGGCTGTCCCGTACGCGGGTGACGCTGGAGCGGCGCGACGGGGCCGCCGCCCGGGGTGCGGCCCCGGGCGCGGACGGCGAGGGCCGGGGCCCGGCGGGGGACACGTACCACGTGCAGGTGCACGGCCAGCTCACGTTCCTTGCCGTCCCGCGGCTGAGCCGGGCGCTCGCGCAGGTGCCGCCCGACGCGACGGCGCAGGTGGAGCTGACCGGCTCCTTCATGGACCACGCCGCGTACGAGACGCTGCAGGAATGGCGCAAGGCGCAGGCCGCGCACGGCGGCGTCGCGGAGCTGACCACCGCCGCGGGCCTGCGCATCGCCGAGCCGGCCACCGCGCACCACTGCCACCCCTGGACGCCGTGGCGCAACCACTGCTGCGTCCCGGCCCCGGAGCGGCACGGCCCGGCGCACCGGCTGCTCAGCGGGATCAGCAACTTCCAGCGCAACACGGCGCCGCGGGTGCGCGACGAGCTGGCGCGGCTGGCCCGCGAGGGGCAGCGGCCGACCCAGCTCTTTCTCACGTGCGCGGACTCCCGGGTGGTCACGAGCATGATCACGTCGAGCGGGCCGGGCGATCTGTTCACGGTACGGAACGTGGGAAACCTGGTGCCGCTGCCGGACGGAACCGGCGACGGCACGGACGCGGGCGGCGGCGCCGACGGCGGGACCGGTGCCGACCGGGACGGTGCCGCCGACGCCGCCCTGGCCGACGCCGCCCTGCCCGACGACTCCGTCGCGGCGGCCATCGAGTTCGCCGTCGAGGTGCTGAAGGTCGAGTCGATCACGGTGTGCGGGCACTCCGGCTGCGGCGCCGTGCAGGCGCTGCTCGACGAGGAGGCAGCGCACCGGGACGCCGGGCCCGCCGGCGGGCCGCCCACTCCGCTGCGGCGCTGGCTGCGGCACGGGCTGCCGAGCCTGGCGCGGGCGCAGGCCGGCGGCCCCCGGATCGCCTGCCGGCCGTACGCGGACGACGCCGAGCGGGTGAGCCTCGCCAACGTCGCGCAGCAGTTGGACCATCTGCGCCGGCACCCGTGTGTACGCCGCCGGCTGGCTGACGGCACGCTGAGCCTGCACGGCATGTACTTCCACGTCGGTGAGGCGCAGGCTTATGTGCTGGGAGCGCAGGGCGACTTCGACGCCGTACGCCCCGGGCCCGCAGGCCGGCGGAAGCGGTCAGCTCCGGCGTGATGTCCGATAGCACACGGCGCCTTCGGCCGCCCACAGGTCTAAACCATTTTATCCCCAGGCCCTTGTCACGCCCTCCCCGCGACTGATGAGCTAGGCCCGGGACTGAGGCGGACATCCTGGAAAGGGAGATGTCGTGAGCAACGAAAGCCTGGCCAACCTGCTCAAGGAGGAGCGCCGGTTCGAGCCGCCAGCCGAGCTGGCCGCGCACGCGAACGTCACGGCGGAGGCGTACGAGCAGGCACGTGCGGACCGGCTGGGCTTCTGGGCGGAGCAGGCCCGGAGGCTCAGTTGGGCCACCGAGCCCACCAAGACGCTCGACTGGTCGAACCCGCCGTTCGCGAAGTGGTTCGAGGACGGTTCGCTCAACGTGGCGTACAACTGCGTGGACCGGCACGTCGAGGCCGGCCTCGGCGACCGCGTCGCCGTCCACTTCGAGGGCGAGCCCGGCGACTCCCGCACGATCACCTACGCCGAGTTGCAACGGGACGTCGCCAAGGCGGCCAACGCGCTCGTGGAGCTGGGCGTGCAGACCGGCGACCGCGTCGCCATCTACATGCCGATGATCCCCGAGACGGTCGTCGCCATGCTGGCCTGCGCCCGCATCGGCGCCCCCCATTCGGTGGTCTTCGGCGGCTTCTCCGCCGACGCGCTCGCCACCCGGATCGCCGACGCGGACGCGCGCGTGGTCATCACCGCCGACGGCGGCTACCGGCGGGGCAAGCCGTCCGCGCTGAAGCCCGCGGTGGACGACGCGGTGGGGCGTACGGACCAGGTGCGCAACGTCCTCGTGGTGCGCCGTACGGGGCAGGAGGTGGCCTGGACCGAGGGCCGCGACGTGTGGTGGCACGACGTCGTCGACCGGCAGGAGGAGACGCACACCCCCGAGGCGTTCCCCGCGGAGCACCCGCTCTTCATCCTCTACACCTCGGGCACGACGGGTAAGCCGAAGGGCATCCTGCACACCACCGGCGGCTATCTCACCCAGGTCTCCTACACCCACCACGCCGTGTTCGACCTCAAGCCCGAGACCGACGTGTTCTGGTGCACCGCCGACGTCGGCTGGGTCACCGGCCACTCGTACATCGTGTACGGCCCGCTCTCCAACGGCGCCACCCAGGTGCTCTACGAGGGCACGCCCGACACCCCGCACCAGGGCCGCTGGTGGGAGATCGTCCAGAAGTACAAGGTCTCGATCTTCTACACCGCCCCCACCGCGATCCGCGCCTGCATGAAGTGGGGCGACTCGATCCCCGCCAAGTTCGACCTGAGCAGCCTGAGGCTGCTCGGCTCGGTGGGCGAGCCGATCAACCCCGAGGCGTGGATCTGGTACCGGGACCACATCGGCGCCGGCCGTACGCCGGTGGTGGACACGTGGTGGCAGACCGAGACGGGCGGCATCATGATCAGCCCGCTGCCCGGCGTGACGAGCACCAAGCCCGGCTCGGCGCAGGTGCCGCTGCCCGGCATCGCGGCCACCGTCGTGGACGACGAGGCGCGCGAGGTGCCGAACGGGTCGGGCGGCTATCTGGTGCTCACCGAGCCGTGGCCGTCGATGCTGCGCACCATCTGGGGCGACGACCAGCGCTACAAGGACACGTACTGGTCCCGCTTCGAGGGCCGGTACTTCGCGGGTGACGGCGCCAAGAAGGACGACGACGGCGACATCTGGCTGCTGGGCCGGGTCGACGACGTCATGCTCGTCTCCGGGCACAACATCTCCACCACCGAGGTGGAGTCGGCCCTCGTCTCGCACCCCAAGGTCGCCGAGGCCGCGGTCGTCGGCGCCACCGACCCGCAGACCACGCAGGCCATCTGCGCCTTCGTGATCCTGCGCGGAGGCGCGGAGGAGGCTGACGGCCTGGTGGAGGAGCTGCGGGCGCACGTGGCGAAGGCCCTGGGCCCGATCGCCAAGCCCAAGCGGATCCTGCCGGTCGCGGAGCTGCCCAAGACCCGTTCCGGCAAGATCATGCGCAGGCTGCTGCGGGACGTCGCCGAGAACCGCGAGATGGGCGACGTCACGACGCTGACGGACACCACGGTCATGGACCTCATCCAGGCCAAGCTGCCGTCCGCGGCCTCGGAGGACTGAGCCGCGGGCGGCCGGCCCGGGCGGCCGGGCGCGCGGTGAGCGGTGCCGGCGGTGGGGACACCCCGCCGCCGGCAGCCCCCGCCGCCCGATCGCGCCACACCTCCTTTTTGCCCGTAATCTGACCCCAGGTTGATCGACCGGCGACGGCCTGTAGGGTGGCGGAGACACGTAAAGAGAGCGATAAAACCCTGAGGCGCGCCGGGAAGTCTGGTCGGCACACAGCACTCGTGTATCCGCCGTCCACCGCCCGGGAGGCCCCGTCGTGACCGCGCCCCAGCGCCCGCAGCAGTCCCAGTTCCTGCGCCGGCCGTCGCTCAGAGAGCGCACGTACGTCGCCGAGGCACTGCGTACGGAGACCGTCGGCGGACTGATCCTGCTGGCCGCGGCCGTCGTCGCCCTCGTCTTCGCGAACAGCGGCCTCAGCGGCACGTACGAGGACATCAAGGGCTTCACCTTCGGCCCCTCCGCACTCGACCTCCGCCTCGATCTCGCCCACTGGGCCAAGGACGGGCTGCTGACGATCTTCTTCTTCGTCGTCGGCGTCGAGCTGAAGCGCGAGCTGGTCGACGGGGAGCTGCGCGACCCGCGGGCCGCCGCGCTGCCGATCATCGCCGCGCTCTGCGGCATGGTCACCCCCGCGTTCTTCTACGTCGCCGTCAACGCCGGCCGCGGCGACCTCGGCGGCTGGGCCATCCCCACCGCCACCGACATCGCGTTCGCGCTCGCCGTGCTCGCGGTCATCGGCAGCAACCTCCCCGCCGCGCTGCGCGCCTTCCTGCTGACGCTGGCCGTCGTGGACGACCTCTTCGCGATCCTGATCATCGCGATCTTCTACACCGCCAGCATCGACTTCGTCGCCCTCGGCGGCGCCCTCGCCGGGCTCGTCCTCTTCTGGTTCCTCCAGCGCCGCGAGGTACGCGGCTGGTACGTGTACCTCCCGCTCGCCCTCGTCATCTGGGCGCTCATGCACGCCAGCGGCGTGCACGCCACCATCGCGGGCGTCGCCATGGGCCTGATGCTGCGCGTCACCACCCGACCGGGCGAAGAGGTCTCACCCGGCGCGCGCATCGAGCACCAGATACGCCCGCTCTCCGCGGGCCTCGCCGTCCCCGTCTTCGCGTTCTTCGCGGCCGGCGTGGCCGTGAACGGCGACTCGATGGCGGGGGTGTTCACCGACCCCGAGCCCCTCGGCGTCGTCCTCGGCCTCGTCCTCGGCAAGGTCCTCGGCATCTCGGTCGGCTCCTGGCTCGCCGCCCGATTCACCCGGGCGGAGCTGAACCCGGCGCTGAGATGGCCCGACGTCTTCGCCGTCGCCACCCTCGCCGGCATCGGCTTCACGGTCTCGCTGCTCATCAGCGAGCTTGCCTTCGCCGAGGACGGCGGGCTCGCCGAGGAGACCAAGGCGGCGGTGCTGACGGGCTCCTTCATCGCCGCCGTGATCGCGTGCTTCATGCTCAAGATCCGCGACAATCGCTACAAGACGATCTGGGAGGAGGAGGAGCGCGACGAGGACCAGGACCGTATACCGGACATCTACCAGCAGGATGATCCGGAGTACCACCTCCGGATGGCCGTGATCTACGAGGCAAAGGCCGCGGAACACCGGAGGCGTGCCGAAACGCGGCACCCGCCCGGCGAGTCGGGTGACCGTCGGGCATGATGTGACTCCGGGCGGCGAAGGGACGGACGATGAGCGCAGCCGGTGACGGTGCGGCAGGAAACCGGACGGCCGCGGACGCGAGCGGCACGGCGAAGGTCAGCACGGCGAAGAGCGGCACCACGAAGAGCGTCACGGTCACCGACCTCGACGCCGACGTCCACCTCGACGGCCAGCAGAGCCTCGGGCAGCTCGTCTCGACCGCCACCACCGGGCTGAGCGCGCTGCTCCACGACGAGATCGCCCTGCTCAAGGCCGAGACCCGGGAGGACATCAAGCGCGCCGGTGCTGGCGGCACCGCCCTCGGCGCCGCCGCCGTCCTCGTCCTCTTCGGCATCCCGATGCTCGGCTTCGCCGCCGCGTACGGGCTGCACGCGCTGGGGCTGGCCCTCGGCTGGTCGTTCCTCATCGTCTTCGGCGCCCACCTGGTCCTCGGCGCGCTCGCCGCCCTCTGGGGCATCGCCAAGATGCGCCAGATGCGCAAGCCCGAGCGCGCGATGAACTCCACCAAGGAGACGGCCAGCGTCCTGTCCGACTCGCTGCGCGGCAGAAGTCATCCGGCGGACCGACGCAAGCCGGCCGTGGACGTGGCACGCTCGGAGTCATGACGGCACCGTCGCCAGTCGATCCGGCAGTCCACCTCGAGGGTCCCTGGGTCCACAGGGAGGTCGCGGCGAACGGCGCCCGCTTCCACATCGCGGAGATGGGCGAAGGACCGCTGGTGCTGCTGCTGCACGGGTTTCCGCAGTTCTGGTGGACCTGGCGGCATCAACTGCCGGCGCTCGCCGAGGCCGGGTACCGCGCGGTGGCCATGGACCTGCGCGGCGTCGGCGGCAGCGACCGTACGCCCCGGGGCTACGACCCCGCGAACCTCGCCCTCGACGTCACGGGGGTGATCCGCTCCCTCGGCGAGCCGGACGCCGCGCTCGTCGGCCACGACCTCGGCGGCTATCTCGCCTGGACCGCGGCCGTGATGCGGCCCAAGCTGATCCGCCGGCTGACCGTCTCCTCGATGCCGCACCCGCGCCGCTGGCGCTCCGCGATGCTCACCGACCCGCGGCAGAGCGCCGCGGGCTCCTTCGTCTGGAGCGCCCAGCGCCCCTGGCTGCCCGAACGGCAACTCGTCGCCGACGACGCCGCGTTGGTCGGCCGGCTGATCCGCACGTGGTCCGGGCCGCGGCAGCCGGACGACAAGGCGCTGGAGGTCTACCGGCGGGCGATGACCGTGCCCTCGACGGCGCACTGCTCGGTGGAGCCGTACCGCTGGCTCGTACGGTCGCTGGGGCGGCCGGACGGCATACAGTTCTACCGCCGGATGAAGCTGCCGGTGCGGGTGCCGGTGCTGCATCTGCACGGGTCCCTCGATCCGGTGATGCGCACGCGGAGTGCGGCCGGGTCGGTGGCGTATGTGGAAGCGCCGTACCGGTGGCGGCTTTTCGACGGTCTCGGGCACTTCCCGCACGAGGAGGACCCGGTCGCGTTCACCACCGAACTCGTCAGTTGGCTGCGGGATCCCGAGCCCGACCGCTGAACCACCGCAGGTCAGCGACCGGTCCACGGCCCGCACGGCATCCTCCGCCGACCGGGCGACGCGGGCCCGGCACCGTCGGCGCGGCAACCGCACCCGGCACTTGCACCCTGCATACGCCGACGGACTCGAGAAAGGGCGATTACCGGCCGCCCGGTGGGGGGAGGATCCGGGGTATGGGTTGGATGCATGACTACAACGACGTAGGAACCCACCGCTCCCCCGCCCCGGACGCCAGACCGCTCCAGGGCGCTGCGGCGCATCGCGAAGTGGACCTCCATCTGGGGATCCCGCACATTCTCCGCCGCCGGGCCCGCTGGATGAGCGCCCGGTTGCGGCGCGTGCACTAGCGCCCGCCGGGGTGCGTGCACCGGCCCTGCCCCCTCTGTCACACCCGGGTCCGCCCCGGGCGTCTCACATGGCGCAACTGTCGCTGTCCACGCGCCGCGTCGCCGTGCGCCCGCGCTCGATGTCGTCGCGCACCTCGTCGACGGTCAGCGCGTAGCCGGTGTCCTGGTCGTCCATGGACCTGGCGAAGATGACGCCCACGACGGCGCCCTCGGGGTTGAGCAGCGGGCCGCCGGAGTTGCCCTGGCGGACGAGGGTGAAGAGCGAGTAGACGTCGCGGTTGACCGTGCCGCGGCGGTAGATGTCCGGGCCGTTGGCCGTGATGCGGTCGCGCACGCGCGCCGCCCGTACGTCGAAGCCGCCGTTCTCCGGGAAGCCGGCGACGATGGCGTCGTCGCCGCGGCCCGCGTCCTCCTGGTCGAACGGCAGGGCGGGGGCGTCCAGTTCGGGGATCTCCAGCACGGCGATGTCCCGCTCCCAGTCGTAGAGCACGACCTCGCCGTCGTAGAGCCGGCCCTCGCCGCCGATCTGCACGGTGGGCTCGTCGACCCCGCCGACGACGTGGGCGTTGGTCATCACGCGCTGCGGCGCGAAGACGAAGCCGGTGCCCTCCAGCACCTTGCCGCAGGACTGGGCCGTGCCGACGACCTTGACGATGCTGTCCCGGGCCTGCTCCACCACCGGGCTGCCCACCAGCGCGGGGTCCGGCGCCGGGACGTTGGTGATCCGCTCGCTCTGGAACGGCGCGAAGACCTGCGGGAAGCGGTTCTCCGACAGCACGGAACTGAACTCGTCGAACCAGGTGTCGGCGCTCTTCGGCATCACCTCGGCCACGCCGCCCAGCACCTTCGACGCGCGCACCTCGCGGGCGACGGTCGGCAGCGTCGTCGACGCCAGCGCCGTACCGAGCAGCCAGGCGACGAGCAGCAGCGCCGCGACGTTGACCAGCGCGCCGCCGGTGGCGTCGAGGGAGCGGGCGGGGGACCAGGTGATGTACTGCCGCAGTTGGTTGCCGAGGTGGGTGGTGAGTCCCTGACCCACCGAGGCCGCTATGAGGACGAGCACGATGGCACCGAACGCGGCCGTCGGGCCGAGGGCGGCGCCGTCGGTGACCAGGTCCCAGACGACCGGCAGCAGATAGATGGCCAGCAGCCCGCCGCCGACGAACCCGCACACGGACAGGATGCCGACCACGAAGCCCTGGCGATAGCCGACCACGGCGAACCACACGGCCGCCGCCACCAGCAGGATGTCCAGCACGTTCACCCGGTCACCGTCTCATGTGCGCCAGTCCAGCGGCACCCGGCGGTCACGATCCCACGGGCGCTCCCAGCCGGCCAGGTGCAGGATGCGGTCGATCACGCCGGCGGTGAAACCCCAGACCAGCGTGGAGCGGACGAGGAACGCGGGGCCGAGGTGGCCGCGCGGATGGACGGCCATGGCGCGGTTCGCCGGGTCGGTGAGATCCGCCACGGTGACGCTGAACACCCGTGCCGTCTCGGCCGGATCGACGACGCGGACGGGGCTGGGCTCGCGCCACCAGCCGAGCACGGGGGAGACGACGAAGCCGCTGACCGGGATGTACAGCCGGGGCAGCACGGAGAACACCTGCACGCCCGCGGGGTCGAGCCCCGTCTCCTCCTGCGCCTCGCGCAGCGCGGCGCGCAGCGGCCCTTCGCCGGCGGGATCGCCGTCCTCCGGGTCCAGGGAGCCGCCGGGGAAGGAGGGTTGGCCGGCGTGCGAGCGCAGCGAGCTGGCGCGCTCGGTGAGCAGCAGCTCGGGGCCGTCGTCGCCGTCGCCGAAGAGGACGAGCACGGCCGCGGGCCGGCCGCCGTCGCCGTCGGGCGGGAGGAAGCTGCTCAGCTCTTCCGGCCGTACGGTGCGGGCCGCGTCGGCGACCGGCCCCAGCCAGCCGGGCAGCCCGGCGTCGCTGACGGCGACGGGTGTACGGGACTGGGGCGTGCGGGACGGCGGGGTAGGGGACGGGGGCGTACGGGACGGGGGTGTGGGGGACACCGGCGTACGGGACACGGGCGTACGGCCCACGGACGTACGGGCGGAATCCGCGCCTTCGGGGCGCCCGTCCGCGGCGCCATGGGCTCCCGCGCCGTCGCGCGCGCCCCCGCCCGCTTCACCGCGCGCTTCAACCGCCCCCGCGCGCGCCGAAGCGCCGGCCGCCGCCTCCTCCGCCGTGTCCCGCGCCGCACCCGCGGCGGCACCGCCGCCCGGCCGGCCGGGCGTACCGCGTGAGCGCGTCATGCGGCTCCCAGCGGCGGCGCGGGCTTCCCGGGGTAGTCCGGCGGGGGCTTGAGGCGCTGGCCGTGCATGCCGCCCTTCTCGTACTTCAGCAGCTTGCGCGCCTTCTCCGGGTCCGTCTCCCCCTCGCCGTACGCCGGGCAGAGCGGGGCGATGGGGCAGGCGCCGCAGGCGGGCTTGCGGGCGTGGCAGATGCGCCGGCCGTGGAATATCACGTAGTGCGAGAGCATCGTCCAGTCCTTCTTCGGAAAGAGGGACCCGACCTCCTGCTCGATCTTGTCGGGGTCGGTCTGCTCGGTCCACTTCCAGCGCCGCACGAGCCGGGCGAAGTGCGTGTCGACCGTGATGCCGGGGACCCCGAAGGCGTTGCCCAGCACGACGAACGCCGTCTTGCGGCCCACGCCCGGCAGCTTGACCAGGTCCTTCAGATTCCCCGGGACCTCGCCGCCGAAGTCGTCCCGCAGGGCCTGCGAAAGGCCCATGATCGACTTGGTCTTGGCGCGGAAGAACCCGGTGGGCCGGATGAGCTGCTCGACCTCCTCCGGATTGGCCGCGGCCAGGTCCTCGGGCGTCGGGTACTTCGCGAAGAGCGCTGGGGTCGTCTGGTTCACCCGCAGGTCAGTGGTCTGCGCGGAGAGCACCGTGGCGATGAGCAACTGATACGGGTTCTCGAAGTCCAGCTCCGGATGCGCGTACGGATACACCTCGGCCAGCTCGCGGTAGATCCGCCGGGCCTGCCGCACCAGCCCCGTCCGTGTCGGCGCCGGTTTCGCCTTGCGCACCACCGCGCGGCCCCCGGCCGCGGGCGCTGCCTCGCCACTCTTCGCCATGGGGGCCAGCCTACGGGCCCCGACTGACACCCAAGAGCGAAACCGCCGGGGCCCCCTCCCGGGCGGGCGAAACCAAGATTGAGTGACCGTCGTCGTGAGTAGGGTACGCATGAACGTCGCGAGCAGGGTGATGGAGGGGAATCCATCGATGGTGCCTGACGACGCCGTGATCGGCTGTCTGGGCGTGCTCGTCATCCCCACCCGCGGGTCCGCCGGCCCCGGCGAGGTGCTGGTGCGGGTCCGGGGTGGCACCGAGACCTTTCTCGCCTGGTCCGCCGAGCCGTTGCCGCAGGGAGCGGAGGTACTCGTCACCGAGTACTGCGGCGGTCGCCAGGTCACCGTGATCGCGTGGGCCGATCCGCTGGACGAACTGACCGGCGGCATCGGCACCGTGGAGTGAGGAGGTAAGCATGTTCGGCTATCGCGTTCCGGCCCCCGACCAGGCCATGCTCGTGTCGGGCGGCAGGCGCCGGCGGGACGGGGCACCGTTCCGCGTCGTCGTCGGGCACGGCAGGTTCGTGTTACCGATCTTCCGCAAGACCCGCTTCCTGTCGCTGGCGATGCACGAGTCGGAGGTCGCCGAGTACTGCGTGACCAGGCAGGGCATCCCGCTGACCGTACGGTCGGTGATCGCCTTCAAGGTCGGCAACGACATCGAGAGCATCGTCAACGCGGGGCAGCGCTTCCTCTCCGAGCAGAAGGAGATGTCGGTGCTGACCGGGCGGATCTTCGCCGGCCACCTGCGGGCCATCATCGGTTCGATGACGGTCGAGGAGATCGTCACGGAGCGGCAGAAGCTCGCCTCCGAGGTGGTGGAGACCTCCAAGAGCGAGATGGGCAGGATCGGCCTGATCGTCGACTCGTTCCAGATCCAGTCGATCGACGACGGTGACACCGGCTACATCAAGGCGATGTCGGCTCCCCACCAGGCGGCCATCCAGCGCGAGGCGAAGATCGCCGAGGCGCGGGCGGCGCAGAAGGCGTCCGAGGCGGAGCAGGAGTCCGCGCGGAAGCAGGCCGAGTACGCCCGGCAGACCGCCATGGTGCGGGCGCAGTACCAGGCGGAGGTCAGCCGGGTCGAGGCGGAGGCGGCGCAGGCCGGGCCGCTGGCGCACGCGCACGCGCAGCAGGACGTCCTCGCGGCGCAGACCGAGCTGGCCGAGCGCGCGGCCCGGCTCCGCCAGCAGGAACTGCAGGCGGAGGTGGTCAAGCCGGCCGAGGCGGAGGCCGAGCGGGTCCGGGTGCTGGCGCTCGCCGAGGCGGAACGGATGAAGATCCAGGCCGAGGCGGCGTCCTCGTACGACAGGGTGGCGCTGGACCAGAAGCTGATCGACCAGCTCCCGAACATCGTCGAGCGGGCCGCGGCCGGCCTGAAGGGCGCGAACATCAACGTGCTGAACGGGGCCGACGGCCTCGGTCAGCTCACGGCGGGGCTGGTGGGCCAGGGACTGACCATCCTGGACTCCGTCAGGAACACCATGCCCCAGCCCAGATCCCCGGAAGACGAACGGCTGGACCACGAGGGCACGTCCGTCCGGACGTCCTGACCCCCTCCCCCGGCCGTACGCGGTACGCGTACGGCCGGGGGGAGGCCGGCCGTACGGGCGAACGACCCCGCCGCCCGGGACCCCGGGGGACGTCGCTTGACCTGAACCTTTGTTGAACTCCTACGTTGGCCGCGTCGAGTCGATCAGGACGGGAGCGTGGTCGCGGTGCGTGCGATCGAGGTACGGGAGTTCGGCGGGCCCGAGGTGCTGGTGCCGGCGGAGGTGCCGGAGCCGGTGGCCGGGGCGGGGCAGGTCGTGGTGGGGCTGGAGATGGCGGACGTCATCTACCTGGACACCCTGCTGCGCGCCGGCTGGGGCGGCGAGATCTTTCCGGTGCGGCCGCCGTACGTGCCGGGCGGCGGCGGCGCCGGGACCGTGCTGGCCGTCGGCGAGGGCGTCGACGCGGCGTGGGTCGGGCGGCGCGTGGTCGCCCCGGCCTCCGCCGGGTACGCGGAGCAGGTCGTCGCCGAGGTGGCGGAGATCGCCGCCGTCCCCGACGCGCTCGGCACGGCCGAGGCGGCGGCCCTGCTGCACGACGGCACCACCGCGGTACTCCTCGCCCGCGCGGGGCAGGCGCGCGCGGGCGAGACGGTGCTCGTGGCGGCGGCGGCCGGCGGGGCGGGGTCGCTGGTGCTGCAACTGGCGCGCGACGCGGGGGCGCGCGTCGTCGCGGCGGCGCGCGGTGAGCGCAAGCTCGCCCTCGCACGTGAGCTGGGCGCGGCGCACGCCGTCGACTACTCAGAGGACGGCTGGCAGGACCGGGTCCGCGAGGCCGCCGGCGGGGACGGCGTCGACCTGGCCTTCGACGGCGCCGGGGGCGAGCTGGGCCGGGAGGTGTTCCGGACCGTGGCGCGGGGCGGCAGGTTCGCGACGTACGGGACGTCCGACGGCGGCTTCGCCGAGATCGACCCGCGCGCGGCCGCGGAGCGGGGGGTACGGGTGACCGACCTCCTGGCGGGCGGCCCGCCCCCCGCGTCCGTCGCGCGGGCCGCGCTCGTCGAGGCCCTGGACCTCGCCGCCGCGGGCCGCATCAGGCCGGTGATCGGCGCGACGTACCCGCTGGCGCGCGCCGTGGACGCGCACGACTCGCTCGCCCGGCGCGCGACCGTGGGCAAGTCGCTGCTCGTCGTGTGAGCGGGCGAGCGGGCGTGGCGTAGGTCGCGGGCGGGCCGCTCACGTCTGGATCGTGGGCGCTCCGCCCTTCAGTTCCTCGGGCACGCCGGACCGGTACAGGAGGACGGTCACCACGGCGCCGACGGCGAAGAAGCCCGCCGACCACCAGAACGCGGTGTGGTAGCTCTCCAGCGCCGCCTGCGCCCGCACGGCCGGGTCCCTGGGGTTGCGCCCGGAGACGTAGTCGGTGGCGGCGCTCGCGGAGATGGTATTGAGCAACGCGATGCCGATGGAGCCGCCCACCTGCTGCATGGCGTTGACCGTCGCGGAGGCCACGCCCGCGTCGTGCACGGAGACGCCCAGCGTGCCCAGGCTCATCGCCGTCGCCACGATCAGACCGAGGCCGAGGCCGGCCACGAAGGTCATCGGCAGGATGTGCGCGGCGTACGAGCTGTTGAAGTCCAGGCTCGTCATCCACGCCAGCCCGGCGGTCGCGGCCGCCATGCCCGCCGGCAGCACCAGCCGCGGCCCGAAGCGCGGCAGGAGGACGTTGGTGGCGAGCGTTGCGGCGAACACCAGGGCGCCGACCATCGGCAGAAAGGCCACACCGGATTCGATCGGCGTGTAGCCGATACCGGTCTGCAGGTAGTACGTGAGGAACAGAAAGACGCCGAACATGCCGGCGGCGGCGATCAGCATGCCGAGGTAGGACGCGCCGCGGTTGCGGTCGGCGAGGATGCGCAACGGCAGCAACGGGTGCGGGCTGCGCTCCTGCCACCGGACGAACGCCACGAGCAGCAGGCCACCGACGATCAGCAGCACCCAGGTGGCCAGCGCGCCCCAGTCCTGGTGCTCGGCGTTGGAGAAGCCGTAGACGACGCAGAACAGCCCGGCGGTGACCAGGGCCGTGCCCGGCACGTCGAGCGTGACGCTCCGGTCCCGTGCGGTACGGATCAGCAGCACGAAGGCGAAGCCGAAGGCGACGACGGCGAGGAGCACGTTCACGTACAGCGTCCAGCGCCAGTCCAGGTACTCGGTGAGCAGGCCGCCCAGGAGCAGGCCGATGGCGCCGCCCGCGCCGGACACGGCGCCGTAGACGCTGAACGCCTTCGCCCGCTCGTCCTTGTCGGTGAACGTCGTCGTCAGCAGCGACAGCGCCGACGGGGCGAGAAGCGCGCCGGTGGCGCCCTGGAAGGCGCGGGCGACGACGAGCATCTCGAAGTTCACGGAGGCGCCGGCCACGGCCGACGCGGTGGCGAAGCCGACGAGGCCGACGAGGAAGGTGACCTTGCGGCCGACGAGGTCGGCGATCCGGCCGCCGAGGAGCAGGAGGCTGCCGAAGGCCAGCGAGTACGCCGTGACGACCCACTGCCGGTCGCCGTTGTCGAAGCCGAGGTCGTCCTGGGCGGACGGCAGGGCGATGTTCACGATGGTCACGTCGAGGACGACCATCAACTGGGCGAGGCCGAGGACGCCGAGGATCAGCCAGCGGTGGCGGTGGGCGCGCTCGGCCTGGGACGCCTCGGCGTCGGACGCGTCGGCGTCGCCGGGGTCGCCGCCGGCTTCGGCACGGGTACGGGACATGGCGGGCTCCGTGTGGGGGGTCAGATGCGCGGAGGGCCGGGTTCCGGTGCGGGGCCGCGTGCGGACGCGGGTCGGTGCGGTACGGGCCGGGCCCGGGGGTGACGGTCGGAGGACGGCGTACGGCGTACGGCAGCCGGCAGCCGAAGCGGGCTGCGGACGGCGCGGGGCGGCCGGTGAGGGTCGAGGGCGCCTTACGGGTCAGGAGTGGCGCAGTGCCGGCAGCACCACCAGGTCGACGAACCGGGCGAGATACGTGGAGTCGGCGAACGCCCCGTCTATCAGAGGACGGGTGACGACCGCGCCGAACAGCAACTGCGGCAGGAACTCGGCCGCGCCCGGCCGCCGTTGCAGCTCGCCGCGCTCCACCGCCCGGTCGAGCAGCCCGGTCAGATGCGTGAACTCGTAGTCCGCGAGCGACGTGTGCAGCGTCGCGGCCAGGTCGCCGTCGGTGAGCGCGGCGTGGTGTATCGCGGCGATCAGCGCGGTGTCCTTCTCCGCCGTGGTGGACAACTCCCCGACGAGGCTGATCAGATCGCCGCGCAGCGAGCCGGTGTCGACGGCGCCCGGGTCCACGGGCCGGTTCGCGATCATCGCGGCCACGACCATCTCCGCCTTGCTGTGCCACTGCCGGTACAGCGTCGCCTTGCTGCAGCGCGCGCGGGCCGCGACGAGGTCCATCGACAGCGCCTCATACCCCGACTCGCGCAGCACGCCCAGCACGGCCTCCAGCAGCTCGCGCTCGCGCTCGGGCGTCATCCGGGGGCGGCGGATCCGGGCGCCGGCGGGCTGGCCGGGGAGTGGGCCGACGGGGCTGCCGGACATGACGGTCGGTCCCTTTCATACAGAATTGTTTCCTGATGTCCACGCTAGATCCCGCACGGGAGAAACGCAACCGTTTCACCCGACGACTTCTCGGAGGGATCTCCACCCGGCCAATCCCCCTTTTATGCCTACTCTTTCGAGCGATTGCCGCACTCGGCGCAGATGCCTAGCGTCGAAGTATGACGATCTCCTCGCCGGCCTCCGCCCAGGCCGGGTGTCGCGCATGACCGGAGCACCCGCCGAAGCACTCCGCGCCCTCCTCCCCCTCGCCCCCACCGGGCTGGGCACCGCCGCCGCGCGCCCGCTGTCCGGGTGCGTACCGCAGGCCGCCCCGCCCCGCGAGGCGGAGCCCCCCGCCCATACGAATGCCGGTCCGCAGCCGGGATCCGGCTCAGGGCCCGAAGCCGACGCCCCCGCCGGGCCCGAGTCCGGCACCGCGCCCCCGCCCGACGGCGGCACCGAGCGGGGCGGCCTGCGGATCCCGCCGCTGTACTGCCCGGACGCCGTTCGCAACGACCCCGCGCTCGGCGAGGAGGTCAACGAGCGCCTGGTCGAGTGGGCCGAGGAGATCGGCATCTTCACCGGCCGCATCGAGCGTCTGCGCTCCCACCAGTTCGGCCGCCTCTTCATGCTCGCCCACCCCGACTGCGACGACGCGGACCGGCTGCTGGCCGCCGCCAAGTGCGGCCTGGCCGAGTGGTCCGTCGACGACCACTGGGTGGACGAGGGCGAGGACGCGGATCCCGCCCTGCTCGGCGAGCGGATGGCGCTGGCGCACGCGGTCATCGACCCCGTGCGGCTCCCCGCGCGCTACATGCCGCAGTTCGAGGAGACCGTCCAGCGCGAGCCGGTGCTGCGCGCGTTCCGCTCCGCCCTCGCGCACCTCTCGCGGTACGCGGGCCCCACGCAGGTCGCCCGGTTGCGGCATGAGCTGGCCGTCATGTTCGTCGGGTACGGCCAGGAGGCCGAGTGGCGCGCCTCGGAGCGCACCCCCGCGGTGTGGGAGTACCTGCTGCACCGCTACGAGAACGCGTTCTTCCCCTGCATGGTCCTCGTGGACCCCGTCGGCGGGTACGAGCTGCCGCCCGACGAGTTCGCCGACGCCCGGGTCCGCCGCACCTACCTCTACGCGGGCACCGCCAGCGTGCTCCTCAACGATCTGTACTCGATGGGAAAGGAAGACCCCACGGACACCAACCTGCCCAACCTGATCGCCGCCGAGGAAGGCTGCACCCTCCAGGAGGCCGTGGACCGGACGGCCCTCATCCACGACGAGCTGATGCACACCTACGAGGCGGAGGCCGCGGCCCTCACCGCCGCCGGCTCCCCGCAGCTCGGCCGCTTCCTGGCCGGGGTGTGGGCCTGGATGGGCGGCTGCAAGGAGTGGCACGCCACGAGCGCGCGCTACCAGACCGCCTGACCCGCCCGGCCCGCCCGGCCCTCCCGACATCGCGGCCGCCGGGCCCGCCGCCAGTCCCCCTGACGTACCCGCATGTCCGCTGACGTGCCCGCATGTCCGCCCGACGCCCCCACGCGTCCCGCGCCGGCACGTCCTCGACCACGCCTCAGCAGCCTCTGCACTTCTCAGCACGCCTCAGAAGGAGAACGACCATGGCGGCAGCCGCCGACACGAAGGTCCTCACCAGCCCGTACCAGCACTCCATCGCCGACTACTGGAACCGCGAGAAGGACCCGGTCAACCTCAGGCTCGGCGACGTCAGCGGGACGTACCACCACCACTACGGCATCGGCGAGGTCGACCAGTCCGTGCTGGCGGGCCCGGAGGAGACCAGGGACGCGCGGATCATCGCGGAGATGCACCGTCTGGAGACCGCGCAGGCCACCCTCCTGCTGGACCACCTCGGCGACCCGGGCCCCGCCGCCCGGCTGCTGGACGCCGGCTCCGGCCGCGGCGGCACGAGTTTCATGGCGCACGAACGATTCGGCTGCCGCGTCGACGGTATCTCGATCTCCCAGTCCCAGGTCGCCTTCGCCAACGACCAGGTGCAGCGCCGCGGCATCGGGAGCGCGGTGCGCTTCCACCTGAAGAACATGCTCGACACCGGCTTCGAGACGGGCGCGTTCCGCGGGATCTGGAACAACGAGAGCACGATGTACGTGGAGCTGGCCCAGCTCTTCGAGGAGCACGCGCGGCTCCTCACCCGCGGCGGCCGGTACGTGACCATCACCGGCTGCTACAACGACGCCTACGGGCTGCCGTCCCGCGCGGTCAGCCAGATCAACGCGCACTACATCTGCAACGTGCACCCGCGGTCGACGTACTTCAGGGAACTGGTGGCGCACCGGCTGGTGCCCGCGGCGGTCATCGACCTGACCGAGGCCACGATCCCGTACTGGGAGCTGCGGACGAAGTCCTCGGTGGCCACGGGGATCGAGGACGTGTTCCTCACGGCGTACCGCAGCGGGAGCTTCCAGTACCTGCTGATCGCCGCGGATCGGGTCTGATCGGATCCGACCTGTTCGCCCGGTGGGCACCCGCGGCCGGCGGGACCCACCGGGACGGCCCGGCGCCGGTGTCCGCGTCCGCACCGGCGCCGGGATCCGGGGGACGGGGTCCGGGATCTCGCGTCTGGGGTCCCGGGTCCCGAATACCCGTGGGGAGGGAGCGGGGGCCCGCGGTCAGGGGCGGGTAAAAGGAGATCGGCCGCTCACGGGGTGCGTGAGAGGCTGGCGTCGTGCGCATTGGGGTGCTGGGTCCGCTGGAGGTGGCCGCCGGCGGGGTGCCCGTGGAGATCACCGGCGGCCGGCTGCGCGCGCTGCTCGTCCGGCTCGCGCTCGACCCCGGGAAGTACGTCGGCACGGCACTGCTCGCCGACGACCTGTGGGGCGACGCCGCCCCCGCCGACCCCGGCAACGCGCTGCAGTCCCTCGTCTCCCGGCTGCGCCGGGCGCTCGGCCGGGCCGACGCCCTCGCGTACGGGCCCGCCGGCTACCGGCTCGCGCTGCCCCCGGAGGCGGTGGACGCGGTGCGCTTCGAGCGGCAGGCGCACGCCGGGCGCGAGGCGCTGTCAGCCGGCGACCCCGTGGCCGCGCGGCGGCTGCTGGAGGAGGCGCTGGGGCTGTGGCGGGGGCCCGCGCTCGCGGACGTGGCGGACGCGCCGTTCGCGGCGGCGCCCGCGCACCGGCTGGACGAGCTGCGGCTGGCGGCCACCGAGGACCGCATCGAGGCCGGACTCGCCGAGGCCGGACTCGCCGCGGGCAGCCCGGGGGCCGGGCGCCCCGGTGCCGCGGTCCCCGAGCTGGAGGCGCTGACGACGGCGCACCCGCTGCGCGAGCGCCCGCGCGCCCTGCTGATGCGCGCGCTGTGTGCGACGGGCCGGCAGCCGGAGGCGCTCGCGGCGTTCGAGGAGTACCGCGCGCTGCTCGCGGAGGAGCTGGGCGCGGACCCGTCGGAGCACCTGCGGGAGCTGCACGTGGCGGTGCTGCGGGGCGAGGTGCCGGGGTGGGGCGGCGCCGGTTCTGCCGGGCCGTACGGCGCGACGCCGATAGGCGCCGGCGGGACGCTCGGTACGCGCCCGGGCGGCGCCGCCGGTCCGGACCGTACGCGGACGGGCGGCGGCGCCGACGCCGGGCGGCCCGCCCCTGACGAGCCCGCCCCCGACGAGCCCGCGCCCCCGGTCCGCACCAACCTGCGCGCGGCCCTCACCAGCTTCGTCGGCCGCGCCGACGAGCTGCGCCGGGTGCACGCGCTGCTCGACGCCTCGCGGCTCGTCACCCTCACGGGACCCGGCGGCGCCGGCAAGACCCGCCTGGCCACCACCGTGGGCGCCGGGCTGCTCGACACCTCCCCCGGCGGCGTGTGGCTCGTCGAGCTCGCGCCCGTGACCGGCGGCGACGACGTCCCGTTCGCCGTGCTCGGCGCCCTCGGCCAGCGCGAGACCGCCGTGCTCGACAACCGCCACCTGCCCCCGCGCGACGTGCTGACCCGGCTCACCGAGACCCTCGCCGCCGCGCCCACCACGCTCGTACTCGACAACTGCGAGCACGTCGTCTCCGCCGCCGCCCACCTCGTGGACCATCTCCTGCGCCGCTGCCCCGAGCTGCGCGTGCTCGCCACCAGCCGCGAGCCGCTGGGCACCGACGGCGAGACCCTCTGCCCCGTCCCGCCCCTGGGCCTGCCCGCGCCGGACGCCCCGGACACGCCGGACGCCTCGGACGCCCTCGCCGCCGCCCCCGCCGTCCGCCTCTTCGCCGACCGCGCCCGGGCCGCCCGCCCCGACTTCGCCGTCGGCCCCGCCAACGCCGCCGCCGTCGCGGAGGTCTGCCGCCGCCTCGACGGCCTGCCGCTGGCCATCGAACTGGCCGCCGCCCGGCTGCGCTCACTGCCCGTCGAACAGGTCGCGGCCCGTCTGGACGACCGGTTCCGGCTGCTGACCAGCGGCAGCCGGACCGCGCTGCCCCGGCACCGTACGCTCCAGGCCGTCGTCGCCTGGAGCTGGGAGCTGCTGGGCGAGGAGGAACGGCGGCTCGCGGAGTGGCTGTCGGTGTTCCCGGGCGGCGCGACCCCCGAATCCGTCGCGGGCGTGTGCGGTATGGACGTCGTCACCGCGCTCGACCTGCTCGCCGCGCTGGCCGACAAGTCCCTGCTGCAGATGCAGAGTGCGGAAGCACCGCAGGGCGCGGAAGGCGCGCCGAGCGCCGGTCCGCGCTACCGCATGCTGGAGACCATCCGCGAGTTCGGCCGCGACCGCCTCGCCGAGGCCGGTGACCTGGATCGCGTACGGGCCGCCCACACCGCGTACTTCCTGCGGCTCGCCGAGACCGCCGACCCGCACGTACGCGGCCGGGAACAGCTCGGCTGGATCGCCCTGCTCGACGCCGAACACGACAACCTCCTCGCGGCCCTGCGGCACGCCATCGACGCCGCGGACGCGGACACCTCGGTCCGCATGGCCGCCGCCCTCGGCATCTACTGGACGATCCTCGGGCACCACACCGAGGCCGCCGACTGGCTGCGCCTCGCCCTCGACGTCCCCGGCGACCGGCCGCTCGAACCGCACGCGGTCGCCCTCGGCTTCTACCTGATCAACTCCGCCACCACCGGCCGCAGCCAGCCCAGCGCGGAGACCGTCGAGGAGCTGAGGACACTGGCGGCCCGCGTCGACCCCGAGGGCGGGCACCCGATGCTGGCACTGCTGGAACCGGGCATCGCGGTGTTCACGGACGACGAGGAACGCGGGCTCGCGGTGATCGAGACGCGGCTGGGGCACCCGGACCCGTGGGCGCGGGCGCTGCTGCGGATGATGCGGGCCGCTTTCCGGGAGAACCGGGGGTACGGGCCGGGGCTGGTGGAGGACCTGGAGGTGGCGGCGGCGGAGTTCCGCGAGATCGGCGACCGGTGGGGGCTGGCGATGGCGCTGCACCAGCTCGCCGAGTACCGGGCGCTGCTCGGGGAGGCGGAACGGGCGCGGGCGGGGTTCGAGGAGGCGCTGCGGCTGATGCACGAGGTGCACGCCGAGGACGACGTGGGCCAGTTGCGCACCCGGCTCGCCCAGCTCGATGCCGCGCAGGGGCGCACGGAGGAGGCGCGCGCCGAGTTGCACCGCGTGTTGCGTTCGGCGGCGCGCGACGGCCGCTCGCACGTCGCGGCGCTCTGCCGCGACGTCCTGGGCGACCTCGCGCGCTGGGCGGGGGAGGGGGACGAGGCGGCGCGGTGGTACGAGGAGGCGCTGGCGACGCTGCGGCGGGGCGGCGTGGCGGTGCCGCAGATCGAGGCGATCGTACGGACAGGGCGAGCGCTGCTGGCGTGCGTACGGGGCGACGTGGCCGGTGCGCGTACGGAGATGGCGACGGCGCTCGACGTCGCCATCGCGGTCAAGGACATGCCGGTGGTCGCGATCGTCGGGGTCGGCGTGGCGACGCTGGCGGAGGACGAGGGCACCGGGGCAGGGGCCGCGTCCGCCGGACCCGGACTTGAACGTTCGCGGCTCACCCGCGCCGCCGAACTGCTCGGCGCGGCCGACGCCGTCCGCGGGGTCGGCGACGTGGCGCTGCCGGACGCCGCGGAACTGGCCGCCCGGCTGCGCCGCGCCCTCGGCGCGGACTTCGACCCGGCCCGGTCCCGCGGCGCCGCGCTCAAGCAGGGCGACGCCATCGGACTGCTCCGCGCGTACGTCAGCGACGCCCCGGACCCTCAGGCCCGCCGCCGGTAGGCCGCCACCGCCAGCGGGAAGAACACCGCGAGGACCCCCGCACTCCACAGCACCGTCTCCAGCACCGGCCCCGCGACCGCGCCCCCGACCATCAGCCCGCGGGCCGTCTCCATCACCGCCGTCACCGGGTTGGCGTCGACCCACGCCTGCAGCCAGCCGGGGAGGGTGTCGGTGGGCACCAGTACGTTGGTCCCGAAGGTCAGCGGGAACATCGCCATGAAGCCGATGCCCTGCACCGCCCCCGGCTCCCGTGCCAGCATCCCGATCAGCACGAACACCCACGTCAGGCAGAACGCGAAGAGGATGACCAGCAGGCAGGCCGCCAGCGCCGACAGCGGATCGGTCTCGATCCGGAAGCCCACCGCGTAGCCGAAGCCCAGTTGCACCGTGATCAGCACGACGAACCGGATCAGATCGCCGAGCACCGAGCCGATCAGCGGGGCGGAACGGGCGATGGGCATGCTCCGGAAGCGGTCGAAGATGCCCTTCTTGATGTCGTCGTTGAGGTTGATCCCGGTCTGGATGGAGGCGAAGACCGTGCTCATCACGATGAGCGCGGGCAGCAGGGTCTGGAGGTACTCCTGGGTCGAGCCGGCGACCGCGCCGCCGAGCAGGTACAGGAACATGACGACGAACAGGATCGGCTGCAGCGTCACGTCGATCAGTTGCTCGGGCGTGCGCACGGTCTTGGTCAGGCTCCGGCCGGCGAGCGCGAGGCTGTGCCGTACGAGCGCGAAGGGGCGCGTGGCGTCCTTGCGGCGGGACGGCACGGCCGCGCGCTCGGGGGAGGTGAGCGTGGTCGTGGTCATCGGACGGCCTCCTCGGTCTGCGCCGTACGGGCCTCGCCCGCGGCCTCGGTGACGGATCCGGCCGGCGCTGCCGTGCCGTGGCCGGTGAGGGTGAAGAACACGTCGTCCAGGTCGGGCAGCCGCAGCGCCAGCTCGGAAACCGCGATCCCGGCGTCGTCGAGGCGGCGTACGGCCGCGGTGAGCATGCCGTCGTCCTCGACGGGGACGGTCAGCGTGCCGCGCGCCGGCGACTCCGGCTCCGTGCCGGCGACCGCCGCGAGGATCCGGGCCGACTCCAGCAGCCGCGCCGGGTCCAGCGGACGCAGGTCGAGGTGGCGTCCGCCGACGCGCTGCTTGAGCGCGGCGGGGGTGCCGTGGGCGATGACGCGGCCGTGGTCGATGACGGAGATCTCGTCCGCGAGCGCGTCCGCCTCCTCCAGGTACTGGGTGGTGAGCAGGACGGTCACGCCGTCCCGGACGAGCGAGCGGACGATGCCCCAGACGTCCTCGCGGCGCACCGGGTCCAGGCCGGTCGTCGGCTCGTCGAGGTAGATGACGTCGGGCCGGCCGACGAGGGAGGCCGCGAGGTCGAGGCGGCGGCGCATGCCGCCGGAGTACGTCCGCACGGGGCGGGCGGCGGCCTCGGTCAGCTCGAAGTGCGCGAGCAGCTCCCGGGCGCGGGCCCGGGCGGCGGCGCCGCGCATGTCGAGGAGGCGGCCGATGAGCACGAGGTTCTCGGTGCCGGTCAGGTCCTCGTCCACGGAGGCGTACTGGCCGGTGAGCCCGATGAGCCGGCGCACCTCGCCGGCGTCGCGTACGACATCGAGGCCGCCGACGGTCGCCGTGCCCTCGTCGGGGCTGAGGAGGGTGGCCAGGATGCGTACGGCCGTGGTCTTGCCGGCACCGTTGGGGCCGAGGACGCCGAGGACGGTGCCCTGCCGGGCCGCGAGGTCGACGCCGGCCAGCGCGGTCGTCGCGCCGAACCGTTTGACCAGGCCCTCGGCCCTGAATGCGTAGCTCATGCGGGTGTCTCCTTCTCGGTCTGCGGGAAGGAGCGTGCCGGGAGCCGCTGGCACGGTGCGCACAGCGCACTGTCACGGCGGTGTGATGTCCGGTTTATCGGGTTGCGGGAGGTGCGTTCGCTGAGAGCGGAATGGGGCCGTACGGGTCAACCCACGCGTCGCGCACGACGGCGCCCCGACCGGCTCGTTGAGCCCCCGCCCAGGCCTCCACGCGCAACCGCGCGCCCCCGCGCGACCCCCGGGCGCCCACCGCTGAGCACGGGAAAAGTGCCGCCAATCGGACCCCTGGCGTACGGTTCACCCTGCGGTACGTCAAACTTGTGACTGATCGCACTGTTTTACTGTCCGGCATCATGGAAAGCGAACGGGCCGACCGAGCAACGGCCCGCGGTCGCCCGGGCACCCCGACAAGGAGAGAACTCGTGGACGACGTTCTGCGGCGCGCGCCGCTCTTCGCCGCGCTCGACGACGAGCAGGCCGCGGAGCTGCGTGCCTCCATGACCGAGGCGACGCTGTCGCGCGGTGACGCGCTCTTCCACGAGGGCGAGCCCGGCGACCGGCTGTACGTCGTCACCGAGGGCAAGGTCAAGCTCCACCGCACCTCCCCCGACGGGCGCGAGAACATGCTGGCCGTGCTCGGCCCCGGCGAGCTGATCGGGGAGCTGTCCCTGTTCGACCCGGGCCCCCGCACGGCCACCGCCACCGCGCTGACCGAGGTCAAGCTGCTGGGCCTCGGCCACGGCGACCTCCAGCCCTGGCTGAACGCCCGTCCCGAGGTCGCCTCCGCGCTGCTGCGGGCGGTCGCCCGCCGGCTGCGGCGCACCAACGACCAGATGTCCGACCTGGTCTTCTCCGACGTCCCGGGCCGCGTCGCCCGCGCCCTGCTGGACCTCTCGCGGCGCTTCGGCGTCCCCGGGGACGAGGGCATCCACGTGGTGCACGATCTGACGCAGGAGGAGCTGGCCCAGCTCGTCGGCGCCTCCCGGGAGACGGTCAACAAGGCGCTCGCGGACTTCGCCAGCCGCGGCTGGCTGCGCCTGGAGGCGCGGGCCGTGATCCTGCTCGACGTGGAGCGGCTCGCCAAGCGCTCGCGCTGACACCGGGCCGCCGCCGGGCGGCCCCGGCTACCTGATCAGGCCGTGCTCCTCCAGGTAGGCGAGCTGGGCGCGCACCGACAGCTCCGCCGCCGGCCACAGCGAGCGGTCCACGTCCGCGTACACATACGCCACCACGTCCGCCGGAGTGCGGTACCCGTTCTCGACGGCCGTCTCGACCTGCGCCAGCCGCGTCGCGCGGTGGGCCAGGTAGTACTCCACCGCGCCCTGCGCGTCCTCCAGCACCGGCCCGTGGCCCGGCAGCACCGTCGCGACGCCGTCGTCCACCGTCAGCGACCGCAGACGCCGCAGCGAGTCGAGATAGTCGCCCAGCCGGCCGTCCGGGTGGGCGACCATCGTCGTGCCGCGGCCGAGGACCGTGTCACCGGTGAGCACGGCGGCGTCGGCCGGCAGGTGGAAGCAGAGCGAGTCCGCCGTGTGTCCCGGCGTGGGTACGACCCGCAGCTCCAGCCCGCCGACGGATATCACGTCCCCCGCGGCCAGCCCCTCGCCGCCGAGGCGCAGCGCCGGGTCCAGCGCCCGCACCTTCGTCCCCGTCAGCTCCGCGAAGCGGGCCGCGCCCTCGGCGTGGTCCGCGTGCCCGTGGGTGAGCAGCGTGAGCGCCACCCGCAGGCCGGCCCGTTCCGCGGTGGCCACGACCGCCGCCAGATGGCCCTCGTCCAGCGGCCCGGGGTCGATCACCACGGCGCGTTCCGCGTCCGGCTCGGCGACGATCCACGTGTTCGTACCGTCGAGCGTCATGGGAGAGGCGTTGGGCGCCAGCACGCACGTCGCCCGGGCGGTGGCCGGTCCGCCGAGCACGCCGCCGCGCGGCTGCCCGGGCAACGCCGCCGCGTCCGTCATACGACCACCCCCGCCGTCTCCGCCGGAATCACAGGACTCACCGGAATCACAGGACTCACGGGCATCGCCGCCCTCATGACGGCAGCCTCCGCGTGAACTCTTCGTGCCCCGGAGCGCTCAGCACGACCTCGTCCCCCTCCATCCTGGCCTTCACCAGCACCGCCGACAGATCCCGCTCCCCCGCCGCGCCCAGCGCCTCGGCCGACGATCCGTACTCCCGCAGCCCGCGCAGCATCACGATCGTCGGCGGCAGCATCGCCAGCTCGCCCCGCTCGTACCCCGCGGCGGCCTCCGCGGGCCTGACCCACTCCGCACGGTCGGCCTCCGTCGAGGCGTTCCGCGTGCGCTGGCCCTCGGGGAGCGCGGCGACGAAGAACCACGTGTCGTACCGCCGGGTCTCGAACTCGGGGGTTATCCAGCGCGCCCAGGCGCCGAGCAGATCGGTCCGTACGACCAGCCCCCGGCGCGCCAGGAAGTCGGCGAAGCCCAGCTCGCGGGCGACCAGCGCCGCGCGGTCCGCCTCCCAGTCCGCCCCCGTGGTGTCCGCGATGACCTCCGTCGCCGAGACCCCGGCCAGCAGCACACCGGCCTCCTCGAACGTCTCCCGCACGGCGGCGCACACCACCGCCTGCGCCACGGGCTCCGCCACCTCCAGCCGCGCCGCCCACTGCGCCGGAGACGGCCCCGCCCAGGCCGCCCGGTCGAGCGGGCGCTCGTCCCGCGGGTCGACGCCGCCGCCCGGATAGGCGTACGCACCGGCGGCGAAGGGCATGGAGGTCTTGCGCCGCAGCATGTACACCCACGGGCCGTCGGGCGCCGTGCCGCGCAGCAGCAGCACCGTCGCCGCGCGGCGCGGCGTGACCGGCGTCAGCTCGCCGCGGGCGAGCGCGCGGATGCGCTCGGCGGGCGGAACCCACCGGACGTTCTCCCCGGTCGCTGCGTTCGCGGCGTTCATTTCGGACATGACCGGGAGCCTACGGGCTGCCGACGCCATGTTCGAGTGGGCGATCCGCAGCCTGTGGACAACCCGCGGCATGTGGACAACTCCGACCACGCCGACGCCCGCGCCCGGCTTCGCCCGCCCGCCCGGGAGCAGCCGCACTCCGCCTACTCGCCCAGCTCCGCCTGGAACTCGATCTCCACCGGCGCGTCCAGCGGCAGCACCGCGACCCCCACCGCACTCCGCGCGTGCACCCCGGCCTCGCCCAGCACCCGGCCCAGCAGCTCGCTCGCCCCGTTGACGACACCCGGCTGCCCCGTGAAGTCCGGCGCCGAGGCGACGAAGCCGCCGACCTTCACCACCCGTACGACCCGGTCGAGGTCCCCGGCGACCGACTTGATCGCCGCCAGCCCGTTCAGCGCACAGCGCGCCGCCAGCTCCTTGGCCTCCTCCGGCGTGACCTCCGCCCCGACCTTCCCGGTCAGCGGCAGCGCGCCGTCGACCATCGGGAGCTGCCCCGCGGTGAACACGTACGGCCCGCTGCGCACCGCCGGCACGTACGACGCCAGCGGCGGCACGACCTCGGGCAGGCTGAGCCCCAGCTCCGCGAGCTTCGCCTCGACCCGCCCGGCCATCAGCCCTTTTCCCGCTTCAGGTACGCCACGAGCTGCTCGGGGTTCGGCCCCGGCACGACCTGGACCAGCTCCCAGCCGTCCTCGCCCCACTGGTCCAGGATCTGCTTGGTGGCGTGTACGAGCAGCGGCACGGTCGCGTATTCCCACTTCGTCATGGGCCAGACTCTAGCCCGCCGCCGGCGGCGGCCGCTCGGGGCCGTCGGGCGGAGGCGGTCTGCTGAGTCGCGGTCCGAGGAATTAGGCTCGCGGACATGAGCGGGCTCCAAAGGCTGCACGTGGTGACCGGCAAGGGCGGGACCGGCAAGACGACCGTCGCCGCCGCCCTGGCGCTGGCTCTGGCCGCCGACGGCAGGCGCACCCTGCTCGTCGAGGTGGAGGGGCGGCAGGGCATCGCCCAGCTCTTCGAGACCGAGCCGCTGCCGTACGAAGAGCGGCGCATCGCCTCCGCGCCGGGCGGCGGCGACGTCTACGCGCTCGCCATCGACGCCGAGCAGGCCCTGCTGGACTACCTGCAGATGTTCTACCGGATGGGCAGCGCGGGGCGCGCACTGCGCCGCCTCGGCGCCATCGACTTCGTCACCACTATCGCCCCCGGCCTGCGCGACGTCCTGCTCACCGGCAAGGCGTGCGAGGCCGCCCGCCGCCAGGACAAGCACGGGCGGCACGCGTACGACGCGGTCGTCATGGACGCCCCGCCGACCGGCCGCATCACGCGCTTCCTGGGCGTCAACGCCGAGGTCGCCGGGCTGGCCAAGGCGGGACCCATCCACAACCACGCCCGGTCCGTGATGCGGGTGCTGACCTCGGCCCGCACCGCCGTGCACCTCGTCACCCTCCTCGAGGACATGCCCGTGCAGGAGACCGTCGACGGCGTCGCCGAACTGCGCGAGGCCGGGCTGCAGGTCGGCGCCGCGGTGGTCAACATGGTGCGCCCGGCCCTGATGGACGAAGCCGAGCTGGAACGCGCCGCGACCGACCCGGCTGCCCTCGCCGCCGCGCTGTCCGCCGCCGGACTGGGCGGCGCGAGCCGGGGCGCCCGGGCGGAGCGGCTGGTCGCGCCGCTGCTGCGGCAGGCACGTGAGCACGCGGAGCGGCTGGCCCTGGAACGTACGCAACGGGCCGCGCTGGCGCGGCTGGAGCTGCCGCAGTACGAGCTGCCGCTGCTCACCGAGGGAGTGGACCTGGCCGGCCTCTACCGGCTCTCCGGCGAGCTGGGAAAGCAGTGGTCCCTATGAGCCTCGACACCGCGCCCCGGCTGGACGCCGACGCGCTCCTCGACGACCCGCAGACCCGCATCGTCGTCTGCTGCGGCGCCGGCGGCGTCGGCAAGACGACGACGGCCGCCGCCCTCGGCGTACGGGCCGCGGAGCGCGGCCGCCGCGTCGTGGTGCTCACCATCGACCCGGCGAAGCGGCTGGCGCAGTCCATGGGCATCGACGCCCTGGACAACAGCCCGCGGCGGGTCGAGGGCATCGAGGGGTCCGGCGAGCTGTACGCCATGATGCTCGACATGAAGCGCACCTTCGACGAGATCGTCGAGGCGCACGCGGACGCCGACCGGGCCCGCGCCATCCTGGAGAACCCCTTCTACCAGTCGCTGTCGGCCGGCTTCGCCGGCACGCAGGAGTACATGGCGATGGAGAAGCTGGGCCAGTTGCGGGCCCGGGACTCCTGGGACCTGATCATCGTGGACACCCCGCCGAGCCGCTCCGCGCTGGACTTCCTGGACGCGCCGAAGCGGCTGGGCTCCTTCCTCGACGGGCGCTTCATCAGACTGCTGACCGCGCCGGCGAAGGCCGGCGGCCGGGCGGGGATGAAGTTCCTCAACGTCGGGATGTCGATGATGACGGGCACGATCGGCAAGCTGCTGGGTGCGTCCCTGCTGCGCGACGTGCAGACGTTCGTCGCGGCGATGGACACGCTCTTCGGCGGCTTCCGCACGCGCGCGGAGGCGACGTACCGGCTGCTGCAGGCGCCGGGCACGGCGTTCCTGGTGGTGGCGACCCCGGAGCGGGACGCGCTGCGGGAGGCGGCATATTTTGTCGAACGGCTCGAAGCGGACCGGATGCCGCTGGCGGGACTGGTGCTCAACCGCGTGCATGAGAGCGACGCGGCGCAACTGAGCGCAGAGCGCGCGCTGGCGGCGGCGGAGGCGCTGGACGAGCGGGGCGTGGACGACGCGGGCTCCGGCGCGAAGAGCGCGGGGGCGGCGGGCGCGGCGGGCGCGGAAGCCGCGGCGCTGCTGCGGCTGCATGCGGAGCGGATGCAGGTGCTGGCGCACGAGCGCCGTACGCGGGACCGCTTCGCGGCGCTGCACCCGGAGGTTCCGGTCACTCAGGTCACCGCGCTGCCGGGGGATGTGCACGACCTCGCGGGGCTGCGGGACGTGGCCGGGCGGCTGACGGCGCAGGAGACGCCGGGCACGTAGGAAGACGCCGACCGCGGAGGTAGGGGCACGCGTGGGGGCGTAGCCGGGGGGTACGGCGCGCGGCCGGTGGTCGGCCCGTAAGCAACGGGGTCAGGGAGGCTCACGGGCGGGGGTTGCGCCAGGCTTACGACGGGCACACGGCGGCTCTAGGCGGGGCCCGGGGCCCCGGAGCCCGGCGGAGTCAGCCCGCGGCGACCGGCAGTTCCTCCGCGGCGCGCAGCGCCTCCTCGTGCAGGGCGCCCTCGTGCAGCGGCGTCCCCGCGCTCTCGTACTCCTCGCGCGCCGTCTCCAGCAGTCTGCGCCACGACGTGACCGTGGGCCGGCGGCGCAGCAGCGCCCGCCGCTCGCGCTCGGTCATACCGCCCCACACGCCGAACTCGACGCGGTTGTCGAGCGCGTCGGCGAGGCACTCGGTGCGCACCGGGCATCCGGTGCAGACCGCCTTGGCTCTGTTCTGTGCCGCGCCCTGCACGAACAGTTCGTCCGGATCGGCAGTGCGGCAGGCTGCCTGTGCGCTCCAGTCGGTAACCCAGCTCATGCTGGCGCCGTCCTCTCCCGAATTGAGGCTCCCCCACGGCGGCAAAGGGCATATGCACCGTTGCCAGTTGAGGACGTTACGGAAGGAGTGCGCCAACGCAACACCCCCGTCAGGCCCAAAGTTGAATGGCCCGAACGGACTATGCGTACGCGGCAGATCACCCACCGGAGTGAGCCCTCCCAGCCAGGGGCGATCCGGTCAAAGCGGGCAGTTCGCCGGCTTGCACTCGGAATCGCGGGCGTCACATGTTGTCAATTCGGTCAAGCCTCATCACCCACAGGAGTGAACGAGTGAGCGAGGTGAACCGTGGCCGGTGGTGATGGCCGAAAACAGCGTAGGCGAACAGACGGGCGGCTGTCCGGGGAATCAGAAGTTAGGGTGGGCCCCATGGCCTACAAGCGCCCGGGCGGCGGACTCACCGCCACGCAGCAAGCCGCGAAGTTCCTCGGCGTCAGCGTCCTCGCCGGCTCCGTGCTCGCGGGCCTCGCGCTGCCCGCCGCCGGCCTGCTGGGCCTGACGGCCAAGGGGACGGTCTCGGAGTTCGACGACATCCCCGCCGACCTCAAGCGCCCGCCGCTCAGCCAGAAGACGACCATCCTCGACAGCGAGGGCGGCCACCTGGCCGACGTCTACTCGCGCAACCGCACGGTGGTCGAGTTCGACGAGATCGCGCCGGTGATGCGGCAGGCGATCGTCGCGATCGAGGACGAGCGGTTCTACGAGCACGGGGCCGTCGACCTGCAGGGCATCCTGCGCGCACTCAACACCAACGCGCAGTCCGGCGAGGTCTCCGAGGGCGCCTCCACGCTCACCCAGCAGTACGTGAAGAACGTCTTCGTCGAAGAGGCGGGCGACGACCCGGAGAAGGTCGCGGAGGCCACCCGGCAGACGCTCGGGCGCAAGATCCAGGAGCTGAAGTACGCGATACAGGTCGAGAAGGAGCTGACCAAGGACGAGATCCTGGAGAACTACCTGAACATCGCCTTCTTCGGCCAGCAGGCGTACGGCATCGAGGCCGCCGCCGAGCGCTACTTCAGCAAGTCCGCCGACAAGCTGACCCTCGCCGAGTCCGCGATGCTCGCCGGCATCGTGCAGTCACCGAGCCGGTACGACCCGGTCAACGACCCGGAAGAGGCCGAGAAGCGCCGTAACACCGTGCTGCGGCGCATGGTCAGCAATGACCACGTCACCCGGGCCGAGGCCGACAAGGCCATGCAGGAGCCGCTGGGCCTCAAGGTCAGCCAGCCGCGCAGCGGGTGCATCACCGCCGTCAGCGGCGCCGGGTTCTTCTGCGACTACGTGCGCGAGGTGCTGCTCAAGGACAAGCGCTTCGGCAAGACGCCGGAACAGCGCCTCAAGCGCTGGAACCGCGGCGGCCTGACCATCCGCACCACGCTCGACCCGACGGCGCAGAAGTCCGCCAACGAGTCGATCCAGAGCCACGTCTACCAGGACGACACCGTCGCCACCGCGGTGACCATGGTGGAGCCCGGCACCGGCAAGATCCGCGCGATGGGGCAGTCCAGGCCGTACGGCTCGGGCAAGAACGAGTTGATGATCAACCTGTCCGTGGAGAAGTCCATGAACGGGTCCAACTACGGCTTCCAGGTCGGCTCCACGTTCAAGCCCTTCACGGCGGCGGCGGCACTGGAACAGGGTGTGCCGAACACGAAGGTGTACCCGTCGCCGAACGAGATGCCGTACCCGAGCCCGGTGGACACGTGCGAGGACGGCAAGGACTGGGTCAACACCGAGGGCTCCGAGGTCGCGAACGAGACGGAGGAGGAGGTCGGCCCGTACAGCATGCGCGAGGCCACCGCCAAGTCCATCAACACCTACTTCGTCGACCTCATCTCGGACATCGGCATCTGCCCGGTCAAGGAGCTGGCGCAGAGCATGGGCGTCCACCGGGGCGACGGCAAGGAGCTGGAGGAGTCCCCCTCGCTCACCCTCGGCGGCCAGACCATCGCGCCGCTGGCGATGGCCAACGCGTACGCGACCTTCGCCAACCGCGGCGAGTACTGCAGCCCGGTCGCCATCGAGTCGATCAAGGACGCCAGGGGCAAGAGGATCCCGGTGCCGAAGTCGCGGTGCAAGCGCGTCATGTCGGAGAAGACGGCCGGAACGATGAACACCCTGCTGTCGGGCGTCGTCGAGGACGGCACCGGCCAGGAGGCGGGGCTGACCGGGCGGGACAACGCGGGCAAGACCGGTACGACGGACGAGCGGAAGGCCGCCTGGTTCGTCGGCTACACCGCGGACCTCGCCGGCGCGGTGTGGGTCGGCGGCCCGACGGACGACGTCTCCATGGAGAACATCCAGATCGGCCCCACGTACCACGCCCGCGTCTTCGGTGGCGCGGTCCCGGGCCCCATCTGGCGCGACGCCATGGACGGCGCCCTGGCGGGCACGACGTCGCCGGCGCTGTACAAGGTCCCGGTGGCGGCGGACCGCCCGGACAGGGACGAGGACGACGACGAGGACGAGGACGACAGGCCGGACGACCCGCTGGGCGGCCTCCTCGGCGGCAATAACGGGAACGGCGGCGGGAACGGCGGCAACGGCGGTGGCATCGGGGGCGGAGGCACCGGCGGCGGCACCCTCGACGGGGGCAGCCTCGACGGCGGCGCGCTGGACGGCGGCTGGGCGGACGGCGGGAACGGCGGCTGGACGGACAGGTGAGAGGGCCGGCCACGGCGGCCGGCCCCCGCACCCGGACTCAGCGTCCGCAGTAGGTCACCCCTGGCCCAGGGCGCGCTTGACGGCGGCGGCCACGCGCCCGCCCTCGGCCCGCCCGGCGACCCTGGGGTTCACGATCTTCATCACGGCGCCCATGGCCCGCGGCCCCTCGGCCCCGGCCGCCTTCGCCTCGGCGACGGCCTCGTCGACCAGCGCACCCAGCTCCTCGTCACCGAGCGGCTTCGGCAGGTAGTCCGCGAGGACCTCCCCCTCGGCGCGCTCCCGCTCGGCGGACTCCGTACGACCACCCTGCGCGAAGGCCTCCGCGGCCTCACGCCGCTTCTTGGCCTCGCGGGTGATCACCTTCAGCACCTCGTCGTCGGAGAGCACGCGCGCCTCCTTGCCCGCGACCTCCTCCTTCGTGATCGCGGTGAGCGTCATACGGAGGGTGGCGGCGCGCAGCTCGTCGCGGCCCTTGATGGCGGCCGTGAGGTCGTCCTGCAGCTTCGACTTGAGCGTGGTCATGCCCGGAGTCTCCCATGCCGCACCCGGCACCCCGCCGACAGAACGCGCACGGGCGCCCCGGGAGCCCCGTGCCCCGCACCTCTGCGACGATAGGAGGATGCGCGCGCGATACGGAGTGCCCCTGGGCCTGGCCGCCCTCTCGGCCGGCGGCGTCGCCTACGCCGCCGCGGTCGAACCCCGCGCCTTCCGGCTCCGCCGGATCACCGTCCCCGTCCTGCCGGAGGGCATGCACCCGCTGCGGGTCCTGCAGATCTCGGACATCCACATGGTCTCGGGCCAGCAGGCGAAGCGGCGCTGGCTGCACTCGCTGGCGGGCCTGCGTCCGGACCTGGTGGTGAACACGGGCGACAACCTGTCGGACCCCGACGCGGTGCCGGAGCTGCTGGACGCGCTGGGCCCGCTGATGGAGTTCCCGGGGACGTACGTCTTCGGCTCGAACGACTACTACGCGCCGACGTTCCGAAACCCCGGCCGCTACCTGATCGAGAAGGCCCGCGGCATACACGGCCTCAACGGCCGCGACCGCCTGCGCCACAACGTCCCCCGCAACCCCTGGGAGGGCATGCGCGACGCCTTCGAGGCGGCGGGCTGGGTGGGCCTGGACAACAGCCGCGGCCGGCTGAAGCTGGACAGCGGCACGGTGCTCGGTCTGACGGGCCTGGACGACCCCCACATCAAGCACGACCGCTACACCGCGGTCGCCGGCGGCCCCGACCCGGACGCGGACTTCTCCCTCGCCCTGGTCCACGCCCCGTACCTGCGCGTCCTCGACGCCTTCACGGCCGACGGCTACCCCCTGATCCTCGCCGGCCACACCCACGGCGGCCAGCTCTGCATCCCCTTCTACGGCGCCCTGGTGACCAACTGCGACCTGGACACCAACCGCGTCAAGGGCCTCTCCACCCACACCGCCGGCTCCCGCCGCGCAGCCCTCCACGTCTCCGCCGGCTGCGGCGCCAACCGCTACACCCCCTTCCGCTTCGCCTGCCCCCCGGAAGCCACGCTCCTCACCCTGGTCCCCACCCCCGGAAACGAATTTCACCCGACCCGCCCGGGTGGGCTACAGTAGTCCTCGCAGTCACGGGGTGTGGCGCAGCTTGGCAGCGCGCTTCGTTCGGGACGAAGAGGTCGTGGGTTCAAATCCCGCCACCCCGACAGCAAAGCACCAGGTCAGGGGCTTGATCCGCTTGATGGATCGGGCCCCTGAGTGGTTCCTGGAGACCGCTTGGGAGAAATCTGGGAGAAGATCTTGGTCGGCTTCTCTCAGGAGCAGTCTCCAGTGCCGCAGGAACAGCGGCGCTCGCGCCTCCCGGAACCTGCGCATTCGCGAATCCAGGGCTCGTAGCCGACCAGGAACACCGCGGCGGGCCGCCCCAACGGTCGTGAGGAACACCGCACATGGCAGGTCATCGCTCAGTGCCTCCACACGACCACGCCCGTGCGCTCGCCCGGCGGGTACGGGCATTGCGGGAGGACCGCGGGTGGTCGCGTGAACGACTGGCCAAGGAAGCGGGCATCGCCGTCGGGACGCTGGGCCGTCTAGAGAGCGAGGGGGCGATCCAGCCAGGTTTCTTCACCGTCGGCGCGGTGGCCGAGGCTCTTGCGGCCTCTCTCGACGATCTCTTCCAGGCGGCCCAGGTCACGCCCGGTCTCTGGTCAGCCGGATACGAAGGACGCGACATCGACTCGTTCGTCGCCGCGCTCGTAGATAGCCTTGTCAGCATCGTGGCGGACGTACGGCTCACCCCGATCAGCCGCAAGAAGGGCTTCAGCAAGACGCGCCTCAAGGAGGCCCTGGCCGAGGCCGGCATCGAGTACACACACCTGCGTGGCCTGGGCAACCCGAAGGACAACCGGGAGCCCTTCTGGGACGGCCGCGTCGAAGTGGGGCGGGCACGCTTCCGCAGCCTTCTGCGGTCCGACGAAGCCCAGGCCGACCTTGACCGCCTCGCAGTGCACGCCCAAGCATCGCGGGTCGCGGTGCTGTGCTTCGAGAAAGACGAGAGCCGCTGCCACCGACAGGTCGTCCTTGAGGCGATCCGGAACCGAGTCTCGGTCCCCGTAAACCGCCTGGCCTGACTTCGCCCCCCGGCTCCCGCAGGCGCCCTTGCCAGCGGTGCATGCCTCTCCTCCAATCGAATTGGGGAGACCAATGGAGGGGGCACACGATGGCGTCGTCGGCATTCAAGAAACGGCAGCGCGCCCGGATCGTGATCACGGTCAAGACGTACCCGGAGCTGTCCAACAAGTACCGCGAAACGAGCTGCGTGGCAGGCATACGCCTGGACCAGGGTGAACCGCAGCACGTACGGCTCTTCCCGGTGCCCTTCCGGCTCCTGAACGAGGACGCCCAGTTCTCCAAGTACTCGATCATCGAAGTCGACGTCGAACCGCACCGCCCGGAAAGAGACCCCCGCCCGGAGAGTCTCCGACCCGACCTCGACACGTTGGAGATCGTGGGCGACGTGCCCTCCGACGGCGGCTGGAAGAAGCGGTACCGGTACATCGAGCCGCTGGTCGCTCCCTCGCTCTGTGCCATCAAGCGCGATCAGGAGAGGCGAGGAACTTCCCTCGGCGTCTTCCGGCCCGCCGAGATCACCCGCTTCCGGATGGAGCCGGCCGAACCCTGGTCCGTCTCCAAGGCCGCATTAGCTCACCAAATCGACCTGTTCGAACAGGAGCTGAACCCGCTGGACTGGATACCACTCGACCTCCGCTACAGCTTCCGCTGTACCGACGACGACTGCCCGACCCACGACATGGGCCTGAAGGACTGGGAGGCCGGCCAGTCGTACCGCAAGTTCCTCCGCAAGTACGGCGAGCACCGGGTCCGTGAGGTACTGCGCAAGACTTGGTACAACCAGATGTGCTCCCCGAACAGGGCCGTCCACTTCTTTGTCGGCAACATCGCAGCCCACCCCAAGACCTTCATGCTCCTAGCCATCTTCTACCCGGAACGGAAGGTCGTCGAGTACGTGCAAGACAGTCTGTTTCCCGAGTAACGCACGAGGCTGACGCCCCCACGGCGCCACTCTAAGGGCTCGCAGATCAACAACACGCTTGTTTACAACCTCGGTAGTGTCGACCTCAGTGCTTGCTGGGTGCTACGTCGCTGCTGGTCATCCGGTCGTTAGCACAAGTCGCTGACACAGAACCGGAATCGGCGTGTTATTGATCTGGAAGTCCTTAAGTCGCGCCGGGCCGCCGCAGCGTGCGGCGGCCCGGCGCTGAACATCTTGCGAGTCCGCTGACAGTTCGTGCGCCATCGAGGCGAAGGCGGCAGAGCTGCGCGACTCAGCAGGCCGCCGCTCGCTGGCAGAACTCAGGAAGGCTGCAGCGCCGCCCTTGGGCCTGCCGTAGCGTGGCCTCACGGTTAGTAGGGGATGGGGGGCCATGGAACCGAGAAGCGCTGTCGCCGCCGGGAGGGACTTCCCGTACACGCTGGACACCACGTGCTACATCGAAGTTCACGAGGGCGGCCGAGTCACCCAGGGCGCGGGGCCCGATGCCTATCAACGAGCGGTTGCCGGAGAATCCCGCCTCTTCGCCGTCTGGCCCGGACAGTGGCGAAGCGACTGGACGCACTCCGGCGCCTGCTCGACGGCTGATCGTGGTCGTTCGGAGACCCCATGGAGAGAATCCGTGGACCGGCTGGCCATCCCAGACGAGGACTTCTGATACGAGGGGCACATGAACCAGTTCGAACTACGCCGCGTGGAGCAACAGCTCCGCGAAGCGCTGCAAGGTACCGCCCTGAGTTGGGTGATTGATGACGTGGACGCAGCAATCGCGGCGGGAGTACCTGAGGAGAAGATCCTCCGCCGACGTCAACAGCGCCACGGTGATGACTCCCCTGCCGCGACCCCAGCAGCGGCAGCGCTTCGGTACGAGGTAGTGGACCGCAGCGTGCTCGGTCCCGTTGAGTTCGAGGCATCACGCAAGCGCGGAAAGCTGGTCATTGCGACTCGAGCGATGACAGAGGAAGAGCGCGTCCGACTCCTCCTGGATGCACTGAGGCGAGTCCTTGTTGAGCTACCTGAGATGGAACTGGAGGTGCTGAAGGCACTCCGGAGCGAACATGGAGGAGACGCAGGTAGTCGGAGCGTCGCCGAAGCGGTCGTGTTCGAACCGGACGAGAGCGCTCAATCGCGCCGTAGCCGAACGGAGATCCGGGGAGATCGGATGCCGACTGAGGGACGTACACGCGTCAGTCGACTGGTGGCCGACGTGACGAGGGAGGTCGTCGGTTGAGCAACGTCGATGACCTCGTCAACGAGGTCAAGAGCCTTCTGGCGGCAGGAGCGGTGTCGTACGACTCCGCTTCGAAGCCGTCCGACGTCTACGAGGGTTTCGTCTTCTCCCAGATCGTCGCCACTGCGAGTCGGCACGGTGCCTCTGTCACCTATGAGGACGTCTACGGGGCGAAGGCCAGCAGCCTTGTCTTCCGGACAGGGCCGGGTCATCTATCCAGCGACAGTCAGCCCTTCACCCACGCTGTGATCGAATTCGACGGTGCTCCCGCCCTTGAGGTCCATCTCGGCGTCTATGTGACCGGCTCGTCAGGCGTGCTGCACGAGTGTGATGTGCTGGTGCTGCCGGCCGAGGAAGCCGCCCTGAGTCGAGCACAGGGATTCGCACCACGAGGAAGTCAGTGCGTCCTCATCGTCGAGTGCAAGTACTACATCTCCAACCTCGGCATCGGTCTCGCGCGGAACTTCGAGGGGCTGCGCGCCGACATTCGCACCCAGAGCGAGCTCTTCGTTTCCAACACCCGGTCATCGAACATTGTGCGGTATCTCGATGCCCGAAAGAGAGGCTTCGAGCCCGACGTGGTACCCAACTCGCCACAGGCCGGTTATCTCCAGGCAGAGATCAGAAAGACCTTCAAGAGCTACCTGAGCAAGCACGCACCCTCGACGGTTATCTGAATCCACCGAAGTGCCGCGCACCACAGATCCACGCGAGCCGATACGACGGAGCAAGAAGCCCTGAGCTGCTCTTGCGCTCCCGGCAGGTGATCACCGCCGTGAGCTTCTCCAAGCAGGTGACACATTCGGCGGTTTGGTTTCTGAGATGGGCCTGGACATCGATCTGGTGCGGGTGGACCTATGGGAAGTAGAGGACCGCAGACTCGCCAGTTTCACCAAGGTCTACCCGACTCCGGGTTGAGGAGTTCACCTTCGTGTAGCCGTTGACTTACCTTCCGCCAGGCTGCACTCGATGGATGCAGGACGGCTATGTGTAACCGAGTTGCTCCAGGCGGTCCCGAAGTCTTGCTTCTGTGACCTCGTTCTGTCTCTCAAGGTCCATGAGCGACGTCTCGTATCGGTCGCCCCACGAACGATAGATATCGACCAGTTCCTGTCGCTCCGCGACGATGAGCTTCTCCACTCGTGAGCGGAGATCCTTACCAAGGTCATCAAGCACTTGTTCGCGCGGCAGCTTCTGAGGAATAGACGCAGGCTTCCTGGCATCATCAGTGGCCCATCGGGCGATGACACTAGAGAAGCCCCAGAGGTCGAGGCTTCTGAGGTCATCGTGCCGGTCCGACCACCACGCTGCAAAGGCTCCGTTTAGCTGATATTGGTCCAGGATCCTCCCCGGCAACAGACTCGCGCGGAAGGCTGCCATGAACCGTGGGTACAACCCCAACAGCCTGGTGGTACCAGCTAGTTCAGCCAACCGTGACGCCGTTTCCCTCCACCAGCGGCCATAGCGGGCGATGAACTCTTCCTCCCGGGCAATAGCGAGATCTGGGATACGAGCTGCGGCCGCATCACAGCCGCCGCTCGGGAAGTCGAGATACCTGGAGTTTTTCAGACGGAACAGATCATCGAGGGCGATGCCGTATGCATGAAACCTTGCCATTTTTGCCTCAACTTCTTCTCTCGGCACACCGCCGAAGAGCGCCGCATGGACGTCGAGCGGTGGCTCGACAGGCGGGCCAGCATCCACGTAGAGGCGGACGTTGAGGTTGAAGTTGTTACTCGCGATCTCAGCCATACGGACAGCCCGTGAGAATCCAGGAATTTGGTCCCACTCGCGGAAAACACCCACAATTTTCTCGATGTTCTGTGATTCCAGGTAGTTCTGCGACCGCCCTGTGACCACTTCATGCTCCGCATTGACGAAGAGCACTTGGCCTCGCTGATCCGCGGGGGGGCCGTTCGTTCCTCGAAATACCAGAATACAGGCAGGGATGGAGGTGCCGTAGAAGACGTTAGGGCCGATACCGATCACTGCTTCGAGTCGGTTGTCCTCGATAATTCTCCGGCGGATCTCGCCTTCCACCCCTCCCCGAAAAAGGACGCCGTACGGGACGACCACCGCTCCGACCCCGTCCGGGCTGAGCACAGCCAGCACGTGCTGGATGTTCATGAGGTCGGCCTTGCCCTGCCCCGGGGTCCAGCCGTATTTCATGCGCTCCGGATGCCTCACCTCCTCCGCGGAATAGTTGATGGAGAAGGGTGGATTCGTCAGTACACGATCGAAGCGGGTGAGACTCCCGTCCTCCTCCACATGCAGCGGGTCGACCAAGGTGTCGCCGCAGAGCACCAACCCGTCAGTGACACCGTGCAACAGGAGGTTCAGCCGGGCCGTCGAGCAAGTCGCGCTGTTCACCTCTTGTCCGTACAGGCTGAGGTTCGCGCCGTCCGCTCCATGTTCGCCGACATACTGACTAGCCTGGATCAGTAGGCCGCCAGAACCAGCGAACGGGTCGTAGACCGACTGCCCCCCTTCAGGCCGCACCAGCCGTACCATCAGCTGAGCTACGGAGCGGGGGGTGAAGTGCTCTCCGCCCTTTTTTCCAGCGATATCAGCGAAGTTACTGAGCATCCCTTCATAGGCGCGGCCAACCTCGTCTCTGAACTCCATGTCGTCGTCGCCCAGCGGAATTCGGTCGAAATGTTCGACCAGCGCCGTCAAATCGGCTCGACCCAGCCTCCTGTCGAAATCCAGGGCGTCGAAGAGACCCTTCAATACGTCGGGGTTGCTTCGCTCAAGTTCCCAGAAAGCCTCGTTGAGGACATGCCCCAGTGCTTTTCCCTCGTAGCCCTTGATGAAGGACCATTGTGCCCGCTCAGGCACTCGAAGAATACCGGGCTGGTCTGAGGCTCGCTTGAGGAGCAGTATCCCAGAGATAACGTCACCGTACTGAGAGGCATCGATCCGACCGCGCAGGATGCTGGCTGCGTCGAAGAGGGTACTTGCCAATCGTTGGGCGCTGAGCGGACTCACGCGGACCTCGTTCCCTGGATCATCTCTCCGAAGATGGCCGGCCGTAGCGCTTCAAGACGATCAGTCAACTGCCGCTGGCTCCTGATCCGGGCGTCAACGTCGGCCAAGACTTCGACGACGGCCTGCTGGCGGTTCATGGGTGGCACGGTGACGGGCAGCTCGTTGAGCATGGCTGAGTTGAGCGACGGCACTGTCCCCGGGAGGGAACGTCCCAGCAAGTACCGTTGCACTGGTGGATACGAGAGGTATGACGCCAGGTACGCGGGGATGATGCGCTCAAGGCGGGGCCTGAGGCGCAGACAGGATGAGTTGTAAAGCCATGTGGCTTGCCCCCCCTCGATCAGCGCCAGCCGACCGAGTGTGCCCTGCCGTACGAGGAGGATGTCATCCTCCTTCAGAGCGAACCGGGAGAGGCGTTCGGCCTCGCTCTCCGACACACGGCGCAAACGCCGGGTGTCCACGGTGTGGTCGTCAGTGAGATCCGGCGGTGAAATCACCGGCACCCCTTCGGGGCCGTCATGCAGGGTGTCAAGCCGCGACCCGGACGGGCCGGCCGTCACCTCGCAGAGACTCCGGAGCGCAATTTGCTCACCGTGAGCTACAGATACGACGTCGCCAACCGGCACAGCGCCTCCACCCCATTCCACCCACACGGACTTCTTGTTTGTCCAGGCGGGGAGCCAAGGGCTCCTCGCCTGCTGCTGTCGATTGATCAGACCGTACGCAGCCAGTAGCGCATCGCCGTACGCACCACTTCCTCCACCACAACGGTCAGGAGCACGGTGGCGACCACTAGCAATACCGCCTTTCCGTGCGCCACGACCGCCGCACACGCCACCGCAGTGGTCCACAGCAGGACCAGCACCGCTCTCCTGGCCCGAGGCGGCAGCGGCCATGCATGATGGACATCGACGATCCTCATTGGGGTTGTCCTTCCTGCCCCCGCGCCATGCACGGGGACGGTAGTGCCGCACCGCCTCGCCGGCCCTTCAAACCACGTGAGGCGGTGCGGCAGCAATCCGTCGGTTGACCTTGCCCGCGGCGCCAGACAGGAAGCGACGCGCTCCTCCCACCCTGTCACCACTGGCGAAGCTCCTCTCAAGCTCCGATGCGAGCACAGTATCACGCGGACAGCGAAGCTAGCTTCGCACGTTCGCGGTGTGGCTACACACGGGACGGATGCATGCCTCGCGAGAGATCCTTCAGCACGCTCACTGACGCAGGAACTGGCGACGCACCGCACCCCTCGAGGGGCAGGTGAGCAGGTCACACGCCCAGCCGCACGCCTGTCCAGGGCCGGCTGGGTCACCAAGGGGATCCACATCACGCGCAAGCCACCGCTGGGGTCCCTGGCCCGCAGGTATCCGGACCGCCTGTCACGGGATTGCCGTACCACCCCCCTACCAGGCGCACATGGCGCAACTGCCGCGCTACCCGCGCCACTGGGGTCCGCGAAGTGTGCGTGGCGACCGCGCGGAGAGCGCACACAGCGGAGAGCACCTGCCTGACTCCTCTTGCGCGGCCAACCGCATTCTGCGTTCTATGTTGACGTTGCCAACAAGTGAGGTATCGAGCTTTCTCGTGCCTGCGTGTACGGTGAGGGCATGACGGATTCGACTCCGCCAGCCGCCGAATCGCTGGTCACAGGAGCAGAGATTGCCAGGTTGGCGGGGGTGACGCGGGCTGCTGTCTCCAATTGGAGGCGGCGGTACAGCGACTTTCCCGCTCCTGCGGACGGTGGTGCGACCACGCCGCTCTTCTCGCTCACCGAGGTCCGTTCCTGGCTTGCGAAACAGCAGAAGGGTGTGGACCTCTCGGACGACGTCCGGCTGTGGCAAACGCTTCGGGGTGCCTTCGGCGAGGACATGGTCGCAGGTATCGCGGGTGTCGCCTGCTTGCTGGCGTATGACGACGCCTCCACGCTGGACAAGGACCTGGCCGACTTGGCCACTCGCCTGGCCGGGGAAGAATCGGCGGCCGGTGTCGTGGATCAGCTGGTCGAACGTTTTCTGGATTCCTCGCGTCGCACCGGCTCCGACCAGATCACCTCGCCACGCCTCGTCAGGGCTGTGAGCCATTTCGCGGGGCCGGTGTCCGCCGGCTCCCTCATTCTCGATCCGGCGTGCGGTATCGGAACGCTGCTCCTCTCCGTCGGGCCTGTGAACGGACCGGAACGTCGCGGCCAGGAGAGCAATCCGGCAGCCGCGGAGCTGACGCAGGCGCGGGCCGATCTCGCGGGACACCGGGATACCGCCGTCGAAGCGGGGGACTCTCTCCGCCAGGACCGCTGGCCCGAGCTGCGTGCCGACCTCGTCCTGTGTGACCCCCCGGCCGCCGGGCCCGACTGGGGCCGGGAGGAACTTCTCCTCGACGCCCGCTGGGAGCTGGGCGTCCCTTCCAAGGCGGAAGGGGATCTCGCCTGGCTCCAGCACTGCTACTCCCACACCGCACCCGGCGGCCGGGTAGTCGCCGTCATGCCAGCTTCCGTGGCATACCGCAGGGCAGGCAGACGCATCCGGGCCGAGGTCGTTCGCAGAGGCATCCTCACGGATGTGGTTGCGCTGCCTCCGGGCATGGTTGCTTCGCACGCTCAGCCCGTGCATCTGTGGATTCTGCGCCGTCCTGCCGGCGCCTCAGCCAGCCCCTCTTCGGTCCGGATGGTGGACCTCACCGCCAACGACCCCGACGGCTCCATGGAACCGACTGCCGAGCAGGCCGTCGGCGTAGCACTGGTCGATCTCCTCAACGACTCCGTCGACCTCACCCCGAGCGCCTACGTGGACGCGTCGCACGGGGACCTTCCCGCCGAGTACCGCGCCCTCCAACGGAACGTCGAGGAGCGGCTCAGGCTGCTGACCGCCCTCTTGCCCGCTCTCTCCGCGGGCGAAGGACCGGGAACGCTGGGCGGTGCGACCATCAGCCTGGCCGACCTCTCCCGCGCCGGACTCGTTGACCTCACCGATGCCGAACCCCGCTCCACCAGCGATCAGTTGGACACCGAATTCCTGCGGGGGTTCCTGCGGAGCACGGCCAACAGGCGCCGCTCGACGAGCAGCAGCGGCACCTACCGCCTCGACGTCAAAGGTGCGCGCATCCCGCAGATGGCGGTGGAGGAGCAACGCCGCTACGGCGCCGCATTCCGTGCTCTCCGGGAGTTCGAGGAACACGTGGGAGAGGTGGCCCGGCTGGCGGAGCAGGTGAGCGCTCTCGCCCGTGACGGTCTCACCAACGGAACCCTCCTGCCCCCGGAGGACGCTGCCTGACGGACTGCTCGCCCGGCTCCGCCGCGTCCGCCACCATCGAACGGGCGATGGTGGCGATCGCGTCCAGCAGTTCGCCCGGCGGGCGGTCCAGGGCCAGGGCGTGCTGGTTGATGCGGACTCCGGCGTGCCGCACCCGGTGCGTCACGCTCGGCTCGTAGCCCTTCGCGTACACGAGGTGGCCGTCCGGGAGGCCGAGAGCCGTGCAGTAGGCGAGCATCTGGTAGAGGTCGGCGTCCGGGAAGCCTTCGGGTTTCTCCGCCTTGTACTTGGCGTCCGCGACGGCTCGCGGGTCGCCGCCGTCCCCGTACCAGACCAGGTCAGGGCGCATACGCACCCTCCCGTCCTCGTCCAGGCGGACGCCACGGGCCTGGAGTGCGCTACGTCCGCCGTGTTCCGCGAGTGCCTCGCGCAGCGCGACGCAGACGAAGTCCTCGAAGACCTTGTGTGTGTCGATGAGGTATCCGTCGACGGAGACCGGCCCTGCTCCGTGTTCCACCGACGAGCCCCGCAGAATCGTCCCGGCAAGCCGTAGCGCGGGCTGGTAGCGGAGGTTCAGCCGGCTGGCCCGCCACTGCGGCAGTTCACGCACGCCCCGCCTCAAGGGCTCGGCGTCCAGCAGCCGGCCACGGTGATGCCGCAGCCGACGGCGTACGCCGTCGGGCACCCGGGGCAGACTGAGCAGCCGCTCCGCGGCGGCGCGCAGCAGGCGGTTCTCCGCGATGTCGGTCCGGTAGTCGTCGTACGCCACCTCGACGGGGAAGGCCCGCCCGTGATGCCGTTTGACCTGGTCGGCCTCCCTGATACGGCCACGGACGACGAACGCGGTCTCCTCCGTGTGCCGGTAGCCCTGGAGAACGCCTTGCCGCAGCGCCCGTTCGAGCGACCTCTCGAACCCCTCCGCCAGCGCTGGAAGCACCTCGTCGTGTTCGGCCACGCCCACCTCGCCGTCGCGGTGAACGCGAGGATCGGCGGCGTAGCCGATGAGGAAGAACAGCCGTGCCACCGGCACCTTGGGAGCGATCCGGAGGGTGACGGGATCGTGTCCGGGTGTCTTCAGGGATACCGCTCCGACCTTGCCGCCGGCGCGCAGCCGCCAATCACCGGGAAGGTACGGGTCGGGTGCGGCCTCGACGATCCTGGCGGCGGCCAGTGCCCGGCCGGTCACGGCGGGCAGCGGCACAGTGACGGCTGCGCCGTACTCGTCCAGGTCGACGGTCGTCACGAAGCCGCCGCGTCCGGTCCGCTGTCCCCGAGGGACCGGGAGAGGGCGTCGAGGCCGTAGCGCTTCTCGATGTCGAAGGACTCCCCGTAGTGGTGTTCCGCCAGCAACGGGAGGATCTTGGTCCGCCAGGTCCGCTCCAGTCCGCCCTTCCGGTGCGCGCTCGGCTTCAGCAGGTAGGAAGGGCCGATGTGGAAGTCGGGGTCCTCGATTCGCGAGTTGAGTGCTTCCAGGAGGTCCGCCGCCCGGCCGTCGTATCCCTCGCGGTCGAGCCAGCGCCGCAACAGGCCGCTGGTGGGCTCGGTGCGGGGGGACAGCTCGACGAAGGCGAAGCGCCTGCGCATCGCCGCGTCGACCAGTGCGATCGACCGGTCGGCGGTGTTCATCGTGCCGATGACGAAGAGGTTGCGCGGGAGGGCGAAGTCGTCACCGGAGTAGGTGAGCCGCACGGACTTCTTGCGGTATTCCAGGAGGAAGTACAGCTCCCCGAAGACCTTCGCCAGATTGGCCCGGTTGATTTCGTCGATGACCAGGAAGTGCGGGATGTGGCGGTTGCCCTCGCGAGATGCCAGGTCGGCGAGTTCGCGCAGGGGGCCCGCAGTGAGGCGGAAGGCGACGTCCCCTGTGTCAGGGTCCTCGCGGGGGCGGAACCCCTCGAAGAAGTCCTCGTAGGCGTATGAGGGATGGAACTGCACGAGCTTCACCCTCTCGGCTCCACCCGCCAGGTACTCGGCAAGTTTGAGGGCGGTGTACGTCTTTCCGGTTCCCGGCGGCCCGTAGAGGATGATCTGCCGCTCGTCCCACAGCAGATCGCGGATGCCGTGCAGCCACTCCAGCTCGTGCACGAGCAGGGCGTCGGCGAAGGACTGCTCCGGTACGGGCAGTTCCAGCTCGCGGCGCGCGGCGAGCGCAGGCGTCGTGCCGCCGGGGTCGCGCTCTGCCACCTCGGCCTCGTCCACCAGTTCCTCGTCGGAGAGGCCGAGTCCGTCGATGTGCGCCTGGACCGCGGTGAGGTCCACCACGTCGTACTGCGCGTTGAGGCGCTGCTGGATCTCCTCGGGGAGCACGTCGTACGGATGGCCGGTGCCCTGCCACTCGACGGGCCGCCGCAGGTTGGACAGGCCGCTGTCGGAGGCGGTCTGCTCGGCCGCACCGGAGATCTGACCGACGTAGAACCGCCCGCCGGAGAGGGTGCACACCGTGTCTCCGGGCTTCATCCGGGACAAGAACGCGTGCAGTTCCTCGACGAGTTCGAGTTTCTGGTTGTACGTGGCGGTGGTGCCCCAGTCCTCCTCGACGACCCTGCGCAGACGCTCCTTGCTGACTCCCTGACCGATCCCCTGCCGCATGCGCGGGGCGGCGAGGGAGACGCGTCCCTCGGGAAGCCACATCCTCTGCACGAGATCCGTTCCGGACACGTTGTTGCCGCGTACGAGCCAGGCCCTCGCGGGGCCGGCCCAGACGCCCTCCATGAAGTCGGAGAGCGGCACGCCGGCTTCGGTCTTCCAGTCGGTCCATCCGTTGCGCGAGGATCCGACCAGTAGTGAGGCCGCTTGGGACGGCGAGTCACAGTCGAGGTCTTGGGCCATCTCCAGCCACCCCGGCCAGCGCGTGGACGGACGCAGCACGCCCGTCTTCTTCGCCATCCCACGCACGGCGGCGGGGCGGGGCTGGTGCTGGGAGAAGGCGGGCGTTTCGGCGTCCCGGGCGGGCGAGCCGGCCAGGATGCGGAACTTGCGGCTTCCGTTGGTCCCGACCTCGTCCATCAGGACGCCGCGGGCCCGGTCCACTTCACCCCCGTTGGGCAGACGCAGCAGGAACTCGGGCATCTCGTCGGGGCTGCGGGGCCCGTCCCCGGTCTCACTCATGCCTGCTCTCCGTGTGGTCAAAGCCGTGATCTCCGGCCAGGAAGCACGGCGTGGCACCCCCGTGGTGAAGGAGCGTGGTCGCACGACCGTCATCAATGAGTTCATTCTGCGACGGGACGGCTTGGTGCCGAAGGGAACCCGGCACTCCGTACCCTCACGGGCCGGCGGCGCCCGGCGGGCCGGGCCGCGGAACAGGGCTGCTCCCGTGCCGGGCCCCCGGCAGGAACGTGGTGGGAGTGCCGGGGGAAGGAATCGGCCGGCCACGTCCAGGGCCGGGAGACGGCACAGCCTCGGCGGCAGTGGCCGTGGAGCCCGTGCCCCCGCCGATCGCGTCCAGCAGGCCGTTGACCTCCAGGAGGCGGCCCTGGATCTCCACAGGGCTGGGCGGCAGTTCGTGCGCACGGTGGTGACAGGCCGTGCTGAGCGCGTTCCAGGTGAGATACCAGCGCCGGGCAGTCCCGCGGTCCGTGTACGCCTCCAGGCACAGGATGCGGTGCTTGCCGTTGCGGGTCATGCCGGGGGCGAGACGGCACCAGAAGTCGTCCAGGCTCCGGTCGAGAGCGAGGCGCAGCAGCATGGCGGCGGCTCGCGCCCGGACCCCGGGCCCGAGCGCTTCCGCCGTGCCCGCCGGTGGCCGCAGCAGGGCCTGGGCGGTGGACACGAGTGCGCGCACGTCGTCGGTCATCAGGCACCCCCCTGCGCCGCCGTGGCCGCAGTCCCCCGCCGGATCGCGTCGGCCAGCCGCTCCGTACGCCTCACGAGGCGCTTCCGGGAGTCCACGGTCGGCAGCCCGGGATGCGCGCCCGCGTTGAGTTCGTTGATCAAGCCCCATCCTCCGGTGTGCAGGCTCTCCACCGCCGTCTGCGGGGCCGCCGAGGCGTCCCCGCAGACGGCGAGGGCCACGTACTCCTTCGTCCGCACCAGCCCGGAGACCCGCTTCTCGAACTCGGTGAGGCCCAGGAGGTGGCCCCGTTCATCCCGCAGGGTGCGGCGGGCGGCTTCCACGCAGGCGGCCTCCAGGGCGGCGCGGCACATCGTCGGGACGACCCGGTCGGCCACGGACTGCGGCAGGGACGGATCGAGGGAGACCGCCCTGGCCTCGTCGAGCGCCTGCGCGACGGGATCGCTCCGGTCCTCGATGGTCACGTGCGAGTTCTCCTCGCGGGAGATGTGGCGGATCGTCGAGTTGATACCGAGGTGCGTGAGGGCCTGTTCCAGCCGGGTGTCGTGGGTGAAGACGACGACCTGGCGGTGGCGGGCGCACTCGCTCAGGACGGCGGCCAGCCCTTCCACCTTCTGCGTGTCCATCGACTGCACCGGGTCGTCGATGACGAGGAATCCGAACGGGCTGCCCTCGTGCGTGGCGCGCGGGATGAACAACGACAGTGCCAGCGAGTGCAGTTCACCCTGGCTCATCACGCTGTACGCGGGCGCCTCCTGGTCGTCTACGGAGACGTCGAGCTGCACGCTTCCCCGCTGGGCCGTGCCCTTCAGGTCGACGCGGCCGAGCGACACGCTGCTACTCTCGCAGAGCTTCGTCCACACGCCCTGAGCGTGGGCGCCGAAGCGGCTCATCCGCTCGTTCCGCAGCTCGTCCGTCAGCTTCTTGAACCACGTCCGGGCCGCCTGGGCCACCTTGCGCCGGCCGGTCGCCTCCTGCGCCTCCTCCGCCGCCGTCACCCACTCCGCGAGCCGCACGGCCACGGGCCGCCAGGCGGCGTCGCGATCGGCGAGCCTGCGAGCCGCTTCGGCTCCGACCTGCCGGCAGGCCGCGCTCAGGGCCGGCGCGAGGTGCCCGACCCGGTCCGCGAGTTCGGCGGGGTCGGTGAGGCTCCGGCAGAGCGTCCACTCGCGCCACAGCCGCGCGAGGTCCGATTCCTCGGAGCGGAGCAGTTCGGGCACCGGCTGGACCAGGTCGTGGACAGCGCGCCGCGCACCGATGAGGACCCGGCGTGCGTCTTCGGCCCCGGCCGCCTCCCACTGGAGCCGCTCGATCTCATCCCGCGCCTCCTCGGCCCACTCCTCGTCCAGACGGCCCGCGGTGCCGCAGACCGGGCAGTCGGGTCCGAAGCTTTCGGAACGACGGCGGTGTTCGAGTGCACTTTCCAGCAGTGCGGCCAGCCGGCGCGCGTCCTCGGCGTCGGAGTGCCGTACGTCCTCGACGGCCGCAGCCGCCTCCCGCAGCCGTGCCAGGGCCCCCCGAACCTCCGCTTCGTCGGGACCGGACAGGGCGGCGAGGACCCGGAGGCGATCGTTCTCGCCCTTGTCCGGAACCGCGTCCCGGTCGAGCAGGTCCCGTACGGGGGCGACGTCCGGGGTATGCCCGTCGAGCGCCCGCCTGGCCGCGTCGGCACGGGGGTCGTCGAGACCGGTCAGCGCCTCGACGGCCGCGGTCCGCAGGGGACCGGGCAGAGCCTCTGCGTCCTTGTGCTCCTTGAGCAGGGCGGCGAGCCGGGCGTCCATCTCGCTGAGCAGGCCGAGCCCGATGAAGGTGGAGATCTTCCGGTAGAGCTCGCTCAGCGGCCCGTCCACCATCGAGCCCAGTTCGCTGTACGGCAGGAACGGGCGGTAGAGGTCGAGCATCGAGGGGTCGAAGCACTCCTCAAGCTTCATCTCCGTGCCGTCCGCCCGCTCCACCGTCGTGCGCGCGTCCTTCACCTCCGCCCCGTACCAGGTCCGATGGACCGTGACCGGGGCGGCGCTGCCGCCCAGGGTGACCGTCACGGAGATCCGGGGCGCCGCGGACTCGTGCAGGTTGCGCCACCCCTGCCGCCACACCACCGGGCGGGCCTTGCCGCCGTTGGGGCCGTCCCAACGGGCGTTGCATCCCGTGAGCGCCATCTCGGCGGCCTCCGCGAAGCTCGACTTCCCGGTGCCGTTGCGCCCCGCGATCACGGTCAGCCCGGGGCCGGGCGGGAGGTCGAGCGTGACCTCGGCGCCCACACCCCGCCAGCCGGCCGCGGTGACGGAGCGCAGGTACACGGGCCCTGCGTGCCCGGCCTGCTCCGGAACGGGCTCCGGAAGCACGTCACGCAGCAGAGCGGCGGCTCCCGGGGCCAGTTCGGACCCTTCGGCGGCATCGATGCGCGCAGCGATCAGGCTGCGGAGCGGGATCTCTTCGGTCATGGCGGTGGTCCTCGCAAGGGGCGGGCCGGGGGCGCGGCAGAAGGCCGGGCCGTTCACAATGCCATTATGATGTAAGCATGTTGGCGACGTCAACAGACTTTCTGAAGCCGTGAATCCGACTGTGTGTACTACTCTCCGCCTTCCGTTCGGCACGGCGCCGCGCCCCACCCGGACGTCAACTGACCAGAGTTCGCCTCGCATCCGGTCAAGCGACCTCGCCATGCGCGACGCCCGCCGCGCCCGACGCACCCTGCACGCCGTGCGCGATCGTGGCCCAGGTGCACACGCCGGCGGCGGGCGGATGCGAGGCGGCGAACCCCCACTCCCCGCCGCCGGCTTCCGTGAGTTCACGAACCGCCGCGAGAGAGACCCGGCGGCGTTCTGCGCACTGACCGGCAAGGCGGGAGTTGAGGTGCGGGGTGTGCGTGTCGTACGCCACCACCTGGAGCGCACCGCCGTCGGAGCGGCGGAGTACGAGGTGCACCAACTCCCCGGCACCGGTGAAGCGGCAGGCGTGCACGGCGAGTTCGTGGACGAGGCTGAGCGCCGGGTCGATCAGTTCGTCCTCGACACCGTGCACGTCGAGGACGGCCCCCGCCGAGTCGTGCGCGATCACCGGCGTCCCGGTGGCCGAGGGAAGCGTCAGACCGTAGGCGAAGTGGGAGGCGGAGGGCTCCTTGAGGCCCGGGGGAGGCGGCGGGCAGTGAGTGATCGCCGATGCCGACTGGAGCGCGTAGGGCGAGCCGAGGGTGTACGCGGGCAGGCTGGACCGCACGCCGCCTGCGGCCAGTTGGTGACCGGGACGACCTGCGGGAGCGCGGCGGGCGGTCGAGGCTGCGGCGGGGGCTGGTTCCGGCGTTGCGGGGGTCAGCGGTGCGTTTTCGGGCATGACGGCTCCGTTCGGCGGCGTGAACACTGGAAGTGGGCCGTGTCGTTGGCGGCACGGGTGAGTTGTCGGGACAGGGCCGGTGTGGCACGGATCAGCTCGGCGACGCGGCAAGGCAGTGGCTCGTCTCCCTGGCGCGGGCACACCCCTCCCAGGGCAGGAGGATGCGGGCAGGCTCGCGCGACGCTCTTCTCAAGTACCTTGCGTGAGCTTCGCGTGACTTACGGTAGGGTATGAGCGGTGGCAATTGCCACTCTGTCGAGAAAACTACCCCCTTCGCGGCTGGACGGCCGATGGGAGGTCTGCCTGCCGCCGAACCCGGGAGAATCACGCCATGCCACCACGGAGCATCCCCAGCGAGCGTCAGAAGCGTCTCGGTGCGGAACTGCGGAGGATGAGGAACGACACGGGCGAAACCACCGAGTTCGCTGCCCGGTTGCTCGGTCTGGACAGAGCGAAGATCTCGAACATCGAGTCCGGCGTTCGTGCTATCACTCCCGAGCGTGTGCGTACGCTCGCCACGAACTACGGTTGCAACGACGAGCGATACGTCGAGGCGGTCGTCGCCATGGCTGAGCCTCGGCCGCGTGACTGGTGGGAGACCTACCGTGGTCAGTTGCCAGCGGGGCTGCTCGACATCACCGAGATGGAGTGGCATGCCACTGCGGTACGGGCCGGGGTCTTCCTGCACGCGCCAGGGCTGCTCCAGACCGACGGGTACGTCAGAGCGGTGGGCAACGCCGCGCTTCCGGCTCTCTCGGACCACGAGATCGAACTGCGCGTCGCCCTCCGCCTACAACGCCAGCAGGTGCTGCACCGGCGCGATCCGATCTCGTACACCGCCTACATCCACGAGGCAGCGCTGCGGATCGAGTTCGGTGGGGCCAAGGTCATGCGGGCTCAGTTGAACCATCTTGGCGAGATGAGCGAGCTGGGCCACGTGGACGTGAGAGTCGTACCGTTCTCGTCCGGTGCATTTCCCGGGGCAGGGCAAGCGCTCAGCTACGCGACAGGGGTCGTGCCCCAGCTCGACACGGTGCAACTCGACTCCGCCCATGGACCTGGGTTCACTCACGCACCAGCCCAACTCGACAAGTATCGTGCGCAACTGGACTGGATGGAGGCCGCATCTTTCGACTCCAGCAAGTCCCGAGACTTCATACTCGCCCTCGCCAAAGCCTGATGGGAGACAGAGAGTGCCTGACATCGCCTGGGAAGAACCGTTCTGCGCAGAGAGCTCCAACTGCTTCCGCATTGGCACGGACGCTGACGGCAATGGGTACATAGCCGTAGCTGGCCGAGAGGATACCTACCTCACGGATTCACGCGAAGCACTGCGCATGCTTATCCAGGACATCAAGGCGGGCAAGGCCGACCATCTGCTGTAGCCCCCGGAGCAGGCTCGTGTATCGCCTGCCTGCCCCGGACCATCTCCGTCAGGCAGTCTCCGGCTCGGCGGGGTGACGCGGCCCGTGGCCGGGGGGCGGGGTGAGCGTGGAGGTGTAGCTCTCGCCGTCTACGAGGGGCGTGATGAGGCTTACGCCGACGGCGGCCATGCGGTCGTACTCGGCGAGGACGAGGTCCTTGGTGCGGTAGTGACCGTACTTGGCGATCTCGTTGTTCTTGAGGCCGCCCGTCTCCGACTGAAAGGACTCCAGAATGTAGTCCGCATCGTCGCGGCTAATTCCGTAGAGATGCAAGAAGTAGGCGTCCAATTCGGCGCGGATTTGCGCTCGACGATCCTCATCCCAGCGGAAGGGGGCTTCGCTGTCGTCGAGGTCCCGGGCAAGTGGGGCCATGTTCAAGGCGGTATAAGCGAGTTCCAGGAAGCGGGGGGTGATAAACGGCGAGTGCGACTCCATGTCACGCGGAGCGGGGACAGGGAGCTGCTTCCATGTCATGAGAGCCATGTGGATGCCGCCGATCTTCTGGCGACTAACGAAGTCGAAGACGAGGGAACTCTGGGCCGCCACTAGAACGCCCACAAGATCGGCGGACATGAGCGGCAACATCAGCGGGTAGGTATGTCCGACGGCCCCAAGCGGCAGCAGAGCGGCGATCGCTGTGCGCTCATCGGTTGTACGGCAGACATCTCGCCAACCACACAGCCACTCATGTTCCCAGCCGAGTTCCTTCAGCCGACGTGCGACACCAGGAACTTTGACCTCCCTGCCGTTCCGTACAGTAGGGATATCTCCTTCTTCCTCAACCCAATACCGAGGCATTGCGGCACGGGCGGCTTCCTGCTTCTCAGCAATACTGAGCCGACGACGGTCCTCGTTTCCCTTGCCGTAGTAGGTGTTCCAACGATGATCGAAGTGGTGAGCCATCTTGCCCTCATATAGGGGAAGCATCCGCTTACCATCTCGAATAAACACATTGCCATGCAGCTCCCACCCCTCCCGTTCCAGCACCTCGCGAGTCCGGAAGAGGTCGGAGTCATCGGACATGTTGAAAAGATTCTTGAAGACGACGCCCCACGGGTTATCTACCTTATCCGCGTCATTCCACAACACCGGAAGATTCCCGTAGATCGCTGCCGTAAGATCCGCGTCCCGCCGCGTCCGGAAGATCGGCAGCGTCCCCGTGTTGGGATTAATGCGCGCGATCTCCTCCGGGCTGAGCGCGAAGACACGCTCCGCGTCATCCAGATCCGTCGGGTCTTCCAAGAAGAAGGCGAAGCGAGCCGTGGGCTCCCGCAGCTCCCGGCCGACCAGCGACAACAGACAGAATTTGTAGCGGGAGTCCACCCCCACGAAGAGCTGCTTCCGGTTCTCGAAGTCGTACAGCGCCGCCACCGCGCCCCGCCGCGTGAAGTCGCTGAACAGGTACTGCGCCCCCGCTCCCGTGGCAATGGCCGTCGGCAGGATGCACCCGAAGCGGCTCCGGGGGGCCGCGATCGTCGCGAAGCGCTCCGCGAACAACTGGTCAGTCTGAAGGGAGTTGACCCCCTTGATCGTCAAGCCCTTGCCGCACAGCGGGAACGCCCCCGACGCACCCGCGAAGAGGAACGTCGACTTCACCATCCGCCGCGCCTGCCGGTACCGCCGCCCCGCCTCCGGGTTCCCGGCCTTCTCGTTCTCCGCTTCCCACTCCGCGATCCGCGTGCGCCGTGCCGTCCCTGCGATCGCCGCGATCGACGGTTCGACCACACTGAAGTACTTCTTGTCCTCGAAGTCGACCTTGTCCCACGGCGGATTGCCCACCACACACGAGAACCCGCCCGACCATCCCGTAGCCGGGTCCACCCCCGCGCCATCCCTCGCCCCCGCGCCTTCCGGGACCGTGAACACCTCCGGGAACTCCAGGTGCCAGTGGAAGAAGCGGTACAGGTCCCGCAGCCGGTCGATCTCCTCGTGCGTCGCCGCCGACGCCGAGCTGCCCTCCGGGTTGCTCAGCGCCCGGAACACCTCGTGGGTCACCGGCGGCGGCGCGTCCTTCGCCTTCCGCCACATGAACGCGGCGCACCAGGCGTCCGCAAGATGCCGGGCGTGGACGTACTCCGTCTGTTCCTGCAAGTCCTCGTACGCTGCCTGCTGGGCGTGTACCTCACGCAGTTCGTCAGACGGGGCACTGGTGATCCGGCGCAGGCCCGACGCGAAGACGGTGTTGGAGACCTTCGGCTCCACCACCACGTCGAACAGCCCACTCTGGCCCCGTCGTTCGTTCTCGTTCTTCTTCTCCAGGGCCTTCGCGTACTTCGCGTCGTCGCCCTCGACCGCCTTGAACGCCTTGCTCGGGATGCCGTCCAGCATCAACGCCGGCGTCGCGCCCACCAGCCCGTTCCCGTGCTTGATGTGCGCGTCCAGGAAGCCCAGCGCCTTTCCCGGCTCCAACGCCTCCAGCCACAGCGACACCTTCGCCAGTTCCACCGCCATCGGGTTGAGGTCCACCCCGTACACGCACCGGGCGACCACCTCGTGGAGTGCTCTGCGCACCGCGACCGGCGTCGGCTCGGGGTTGCTCTCCCGTACCGCCGCCACCCGCTTGGCGATCCGGCGGGCTGCCGCCACCAGGAAGTGGCCCGACCCGCATGCCGGGTCGCAGACCGTCAGCGACAGCAGCTCGGCGACGACCGTCTCCGACGGGTCCGGCTCTCCTGCCGCCGCCGCGGCCTGCTCGCCGCGCTTCTGGGCGTCGTCGATGACCGGGTCGAGGGTGGAGTCGAGCAGGGTCTCGATGAGCGAGGCCGGTGTGTAGTAGGAGCCGGTCTTCTTGCGGTCGTTACCCAGGCGGTTGACCAGCTCGAAGGTGCGCTCGGCCGCGCTGTGCTTGGGGACGAGTTCGAGAAGGGACTCGTAGATGGAGCCGAGTTCCTCCGAGCCCATGTTGCGGTAGTCCACCGGCCGCCAGCGCGCCGTCTTCTCGTCCCGTACGCGCGAGAGGTGGCGCACCGCCTCCAGCAGGGAGGCGTTGGACAGCGTGCAGTCGCGCAGCGGGGCGTCCGCGGCGGTGTCGTCGAAGAGGCCGCCGAGGCCGGGCAGGCCCAGCTCGGGCCGGCCGTCCTCGCGGCCCAGGGCGTCCAGGACGATGCGCAGCGCGGCGTACTGGTCGGCGTGTGCGGTGCCCTGGCGGCGCAGGGCGAGGCGGCGCAGCCGTGCGGAGCTGAAGTAGGTGGCGTACCGCTTGCGGGAGTCTTCGCTCGCGCCGGGATCGAGCAGAGCGTCGCGGTCCTCGGCGACGAAGAGGAAGATCATCCGGTAGGCGAGACGCAGCAGGGACGCGTGGAAGCGGTCGACGTCGAGGTTCTGGCGCAGTGCCGTGTTGCCGGGGTGGCGCAGGAAGCCGGTGCCGAGCGTGGTGATGGCCCGCTGGACGCCGTCGCGGTGGTGGTCAAGCGCCCGGGTGCCGGAGGCGATCGCCTCGGTACGCCACTTCTCCAGCCAGCACACGGAGGGCGCCCCCGCCTCGCCGGTCTCGAAGCGGGAGACGTGCAGCAGCCGGTACAGGAGGACGAACTCGCTGAACAGTTCGCCGTCGAAGATCGCTTCGAGGTCGAACTCGACGTACGAGGCGGTGGCCAGGGCGTTGGAGTCGCGCAGCAGGCGCAACTGCCGGCCGTTGGTGAGCACCCCCCACAGGTGGGCTTCGCGCCGGTTCAGGCACTCCTGGACGAGGGAGTGCGGGGGGACGGTGCCGACGCCGCCCGGCCGCTTGTCGAGGACCGCGTTCCAGGCGGCCATGTGGACGGGCACGTGGTGCCAGCGGTGGCTGAGGGGGAAGACGCGGTCGGGGTCGCTGTCGGCCCGGTACTCGCCGGAGGCGACCGTGGTGAGACGGCCGAAGCCTAATTCGTTGAAGAGCGGTTCGAGCCACTGGCCGATCGCGTGTCCGGTCGCGTCCGCGGGCAGCTCGGCCTCGGCACTGACGGGCAGCTTCTCGCGCAGTTCGCGCCAGACCCCCAGGAGGTAATCCCAGTGGCGCTCGGCCTCGTCCCGTACGGAGCGGCGGGGGCCGATGACGTGGTAGTCCGCCGGGCCGGAGCCCGGGACGTCCTTGCCCTCCTTGCTCTCCGAGATCCGGACGAGCATGTCCGCGGGGAGCAGGCCACCGACGGTGTGGACGGCGGAGAAGACCTGGTTGCGTGTGGTGACGGACATCAGGCGGTCCCTCCGCTCTCGGTGATCGGGGGCAGGTAGACGTAGACGCCGAGGATGTCGGCGGGCTGCTGGGCGGTCACCTTCAGGCCCTGCACGATCTCGTCGGAGGCGCGCCGGACCCGGCGGTGCGACTCGTGGAGTTCTCCGGCGAGCTGGGCGCCGTAGTCCGCCATGTGGTCCTGGACGGCGCCTAATTGCCCGAGCGTGCGGCTCATGGTCCTGCTCTGGAAGTAGTCGTCGGTGCTCTCGGCGGCCTCCGCAGTCAGGAGGGCGAGTGCTCTGTCCTCGGGGAGCCAGACCGGGTTCTTCACCGATCCCTCCCAGGCGAGGAGGCGGGCGTCCTCGGCGACGATCCTGCGCGTCCCTCGCCTGGAGGGGAGCGTGAGGTGGAAGCGGTAACGGACCAGGAGCAGAGTGGTGCGGACGGACACGGCGGCCGTGGAGACCACTCCGCAGCGGCGGGCCGGGCGGCGGCCCGGCGCTTCCGCGTCCAGGGCCGTATCGAGGACGTGGGCCGCGAGGGCGCCGACCACGGGGTCCGTGCGGACCAGGGCGGCCTCGCCGCGGGCCACGGCCGCCGTAGTGCGGAAAGGGATGGGGCACCCGGACTCGACGGCCTCGGCTCCCGCCACGGGGGCGAGGGCGTCGCGCAGTCCTGCGGGGACGCCGCCGACCTCGGCGGTGAAGTCCCCGCTGCCGTCGCCGGCCTCGACGACGTGTGCTTCGAGCGCCGCCAGCGCGTGGCGCACGAAGCCGTCGACCTCGTCCGCGCGGCCCAGCGTGTCGCGGATGGCGGCGACCTCGCGGGCGACTTCCTCGGGGTGGATGGCGCGCTGGGCGAAGCGGGAGCGGGAAGCCGTCTCGCGTTCGGCGGCCGAGTTCCACCGGCTCTCCAGCTCGGCGGCCTTCGCGTCCACGGTCTTCAGCGCCTCGACGCCGAACAGGCCCTCCTGCTCGGGTTCACGGCCGCGCATGAGGAGCCATTCGACGATCGCGTCGGTGACACCGGAGGACGCCTCGTCAGGGACGGAGACCGAGATGCCGAGGTCCTTGCGTATCTGACGGTGTTTGGCGATAAGGACTTCGAGGACTTTGCCGTCGATGCCGTTGTCGATGCCGTAGAGCGTGATGACGCGGACCTTGTCGCGCTTCTGCCCGTACCGGTCCACGCGGCCCTCGCGCTGGTCGTGGCGGGTGGGATTCCAGGCCAGGTCGTAGTGGACGACGGCGTCGAAGTGGTGCTGGAGGTTCACGCCCTCGGAGAGGCAGTCGGTGGCGACGAGGACCCGGCGGGCGGCGGGGTCCTCTCCGGCGAGCGCGGCCAGTTCCTCGATACGGCCCAGACGCTGCTGCGGGGAGAGGGTGCCGGTGACGGACTTGACGACCGTCCTGGAACCGAGCTTCTTCTCCACGTGCGCGGCCACGTACTCGGCGGTCGGGATGTACCGGCAGAAGACGATCGGGTGGTAGCCGTCCTTGAGGAGCGCCTTGAGGTGCCTGATGAGGGCGGCGAGCTTGAGGTCCGTCTCCGGACCCTCCAGGGCGGCGGCCCGTTCGGCGAGGTCGGCCAGCCGGGCGCCGGCGCCTTCCGTCTCCGCGCCGGGCGCGGCGTCGAGTCCTTCCAAAGCGTCGCTGTCGGCGGAGTCGCGGGTCAGCGGGGCGGCGAGCCGGTCGGCTTCCTCGGCGCTGGCGGCGACGGCCGCCGCCGACCGGGTCGAGAGGGTCTGGGCGGCGGCCCGGGGTGAGGAGACCAGGGAGCGCAGGAGGGCGATCGCCGACCACCAGGCGATACGGGCCTCGCGCCGGCTGTGCTCACCGGCGGCCCGGACGCGCTCGCCGGCATACGCGATGGCGTCGTCGAGCAGCGCCCGGTAGCCGGGCGACAGCTTGTACTTCTCATCCTTGGACTCGCGGTCGGAGGGGAACGCGGTCTTCTCGGCGAGGCTGTCGTCGGCCAGCCCGCTCTCTTTGGTGAGGTACTGGCGTACGTCGGCGCGCTTGCGCTGCACGAAGTGCCGGGCGAGGAGCCGCCGCCCGCGGTCCGTCTCCAGGTCCACGTCGGCGAGTTCGGGCAGGACCAGACCGAGGAGGTTGCGGAAACCGGACTCCTTGCCGCTGTGCGGGGTCGCGGTGACCAGCAGCAGGTGCCGCTGCGTGTCCACCGCGATGCGCCGCAGCAGTTCGTAGCGGAGCTGGTTCTGCGTGGAGACGGTGTCGTCGGCGGCCACGCAGGTGTGGGCCTCGTCGACGATGACGAAGTCGGGGCAGCGGCGTACGAAGTCGTCGCGGTGCCGGGTCGACTTGATGTAGTCGGTGGAGACGATGACGTGCGGGTACCGGTCGAAGAGGGACTGGCCGAGGTCCAGGCCGCGTTCCAGGCGCGACACCGTGGAGGCGAGGACGAGTTCGGCGTCGATGCCGAACTTGGTGCGCAGCTCCTCCTGCCACTGCTCGGCCAGCGCGGGCGAACAGAGCACGGCCAGCCCTCTGGCCTCGCCCTGGGACAGGAACTCCTTCGCGATCAGGCCCGCCTCGACGGTCTTGCCGATGCCGACGTCGTCGGAGATCAGCATGCGTACGGTCTGCTGGCGTAACGCCATCAGCAGGGGCACCAGTTGGTACGCGCGCGGTTCGACCGCAATGCCCGCGAGGGAGCGGAAGGGGCCGGCGCCGGAGCGGAAGCCGATCCGCAGCGCGGAGCGCAGCAGCCCGGCCGCCCGCTGGTCGCCCAGGTCGGCGGGCGACGGGGGCGCGAACTGGGCGTCCCGCACCTCCTCGAACGCGGGGAAGACGGCGGAGACGTCGTCGTCGGAACCGCCCAGGGGGCGCAGCACGAGCAGGTCGGGCTCGCTGTCGGGGAGGACGACCCACTCCCGGCCGCGGGCGGTGACCAGGGAGCCGGGGGTGTAGGTGCGCGTCATCGGGACTTCCTCAAAGCCGTGTCGGCCGGTTCGGTGACCGGGCGGGGTAAGCGGTGCGGGTGGGCCGTCATCGGGACGGGCCGGGGCCGAAGTAGTGGGCGTGTTCGGCGGCGATGGCTTCCCAGTCGCCGCCCTCGGGGAAGCGGATGACGTCCCAGCCGGCGACGTCCAGCCGGTCCTCGGCGTCCTCGTCCCGCCCCGGGCCGTCCTCGCCGCCCACGAAGACCGCAAGGTTGACGCCCGGCATCCGGTAGACGAAGTCGGGGCGGGCATCCGCCCCGGAGACGGTGACCCCCGCCTCGTCGGGGAGGCGGAGGCCATGGTCCCTGAGCCAGTCCAGGAACTCCGCCTCGACCGGTGCGGCGGCTTCGGCCGGACCGCTTTCGGAGCTGGGGGCGGCGGTGGCGGTGGCCGTCATGAGTCTGAGGTGCTGTTCCGTGCTGGTCTCACCGCGCTTCTCACTCGTGGAAACAGCCGACGCGAGCCGCAGCAGCAGGTCGGTGACGTCGTGACGATTGATTGCGCCGTGGTGGAGCTGGTTGCCGTAGGTGAGCAGGCAGTCGTAACAGCCACGGGCGCAGGGGCGGTCGGACTGCGGCCCCGCGTCGTCCTCGCCGTGCTCGTCGAAGTGGCAGACGGCCAGCGCCTGCCGGGCGGCCCTGGCGAGGGCTCCCGGTTCGGCCTGGAGGCGGCGTAGGACACCCGCGCCCCCCTCCGCGGCCTCCGTGAACAGCATCCGGTCGCGCGGTCCGTCGGCCGGTGGCAGCAACTCGCTGGTCAGCTCGGAGTCCTCCAGCTCGAAGGCGGTCTCAATGCCGCGTTCCAGGGCGTACATGAGCGTCAGGGCGACCGGTTCCGGCAGTGGCTCGTCGAGGGTGACGACGAGGATGTTGCGGCGGTCCTCGACGAACGGGATGACCCGCTTCTTACGACGCTTCTCCTTGCCGTCCGCGTCGACGACGGGCATCTCGCTGGAGTCGCCGGAGGCGTCGGAGGCGTCCCGCTCGTTCATCCAGCGCCCGTCGGCGGGATCGAGCCAGTAGCCGGGCGGCTCGTTGTCCTTGGCGCGCAGTCTGCCGACGTTGGTGATACGGACCGTGGCGGAGTCCCCGTAGGTCAGGGTGGCGAGCGCACCGGCGGAGTCCGCGAGGCGGGCGTCCTGGCGTCCGCGGCGGGTGCCATGGTGCCGGAAGCGGTACGACGTCTCCAGCCGGTAGCCGGCCCTGCGGCGCTCTTCCTCGTCGGAGGAGATGCGCTCACGGTGCCGCGTGTAGACGGTGTGCAGGTGCAGGAGGCCGTAAGTGGGCGCGCCCAGCGGCTTCCGGCACATCTCGCACGTGTCCCGGCGCTGCTCGGGTTCGTCGAGGTACCCGCAGTGGGCGCAGCGGCGGGCCTCGCCGGTGGAGATGTCGCCGGTGGAGTCCGGCGGAAGCTGAATGCGGGTGACCTGGTAGCGGGCGCCCTCGTGGTAGATGAGCGCGCCGGGCCCGAACTCGCGGATGGCGAGGAAGCGGGGCCGCTGGAGGTAGTCGCCGTCGCCCTGACGCCCGCCGCGCGTGGGAATGTAGGCGGCGAGCGGCAGCCGGGGGAACGAGTAGCCGGGCAGGAAGCCCTCGGACGCCAGGTAGCGGTACGGATTGAAGTCGGACAGGACGGACCGGTTGTCCGCGCTCTCGTTCTTGAGCAGGTTGAGCTGCGTCTCCGCCTGCGTACGGCGGCGGAAGGCGTCACGCCGGCTCTTCTCGGTCAGCGTGTGGTCGAGAACCCTCTTGTTCTGCACGTACTGGTCGACCAGGGCCGAGCGGTAGAGGTCGCGCCAGCGGTCGAAGGCCCGGTCGAAGTCGCGCGGGGCCCTGCGTACCGCGTCCTCGATCCACCTCTCGTCCCACCAGGTCGTCTCTCCGAAGCGGGGCAGGAGCGGGCCGAGGACGCGCCGGGCCGCGGCGACTGTGCGAGCCTGTGCGCCGGGGTCGTGGGAGGCGGTCCGGATGTCGTCGAGGAGGTCGAGTCCGGGGGTCGGCCGGCCCGACGACTCGTGGTGGGCGATGTCGAGGACCTGCGGTATCGCGCGGCCCAGCGTGAGGCCGGCCTCGGCGAGCCAGATGGCCTGGAGGTGGGAGCGGACCAGGTCCTCGTTGGCGAGGTCCAGGCGGGGCGGGGCGACGGCACCGGCGACCATCCGGTGCGAACGGCGGAAGTAGTACTGGTCGTGGCTGTTGCCGGTGGCGCAGTACGTGGTGACGAGGGCGGGCTGGCCGCTTCGCCCCGCACGGCCGCTGCGCTGTGCGTAGTTGGCCGGCGTGGGAGGGACGTTGCGCATCATGACTGCGTTGAGCGAGGAGATGTCGACGCCCAGTTCCATCGTCGGGGAGCAGTAGAGCAGCTTGAGATCCGCCTTGCCGAAGTCCTCCTCCCGCTGCTGCCGGTCGGCGGGGGCGACCTGGGCGGTGTGCTCGCGGGCGAGCAGGCCGGAGAGGCCGTCTGCCGCCTCGCGGTAGAGCTGGCGGAAGAAGGCGTTGACGCGCGGCCCGTCGCCGCTGGCGTACGTACGGGTGAGGGGGTCGTGGGCCCCGGTCTCACCGGTGCCGGCCCGCCAGATGATGGCGGCGGCGGACACCCGGTAGCCGGTGGCGGTCGCCGGGGGCCTGCGGACGTACCGGGCCCGCTGCGGTGCCACGGACAGCTCGGTCACGAGTCCGGCGTTCCTGAGGACCTTGAGCAGATCCTCGATGACGGTTTGGAGTTCGGCGTGGTCCAGGTCGTCTCGGAACCCCCGGTAGGTACGGCGGAGGTACTTCCCGTACTTGCCGCGCGCGGAGAGGAACAGGCCCGTGCGGTCCATGCCGGGCTTGGAGGGCTGAGGGTACGCCGTGGCGACCGTAGGGCTGTCGCTCCTGGAGAGCCGCCAGGGGTCGACGAGCCGTTCCTCGCTGGCGCTCTGGAGCGAGTCGAAGTCGTCGCGGAAGTACTGCACGTCGATGGCGAGGGACCGGCGCATCTCGTCGAGCAGCACCTTCATGATCTCGGCCCGCAGCGAGGCGTCGGCGCCGCGCAGCGACGGGTGGGCCTTCGCCCAGCAGGTCTCCCGCTCCGCGACCCAGGGAAGGTCGGCGTAGTCGATCTCCAGGAGTCCCGTCTGCTCCAGGTTCGGCATGGTGACGCGCCAGCCGCGCTCCAGGTCGAGATAGAGCCGGAAGGCGATCACGTCCCGCAGGGTCCTGGCCGCGGCAGCCGCCAGGCGCGGTGGCAGATCGCTTTCGCCCGTGTAGACGGAGGGTTCCAGGGCGAGGGCGTTGGCGACCCGGGACGTCAGTTCCTCGTGCTGGATGCCGTCCGGTCCCGCGTCGACGACGGCCCGGTACAGCGCTCCCCGTAACTCGGTGACCTGAACGAAGTCGTTGAAGTGACCGGCCTGGAGAGAGGCGTCCTGGCGGTTGTCGACGAACGTGAGGAGTTTGCGGGCCTCCTTGGGGAGCGCCGCTTCCGGCACGCTGTCCAGGGAACGCACCACGGACGCGGATATCAGCGAGGTCGCCGAGGAGCGACCTTCCTGGTCCAGGGTGGCCAGCTTGGCGAAGTCCTTGCCGCGGGTCTGCTCGTACGCGACCGAGCACTGCAGGCAGAAGAGGAACGGAGCGGGGATGAACGCCGCGTGCAGCTCGCCCTTGGACTCGTTGCCGTACGGATCGACGGTGACGGCTCGCGGCAGCCGGTCGCGGTAGGACTTCTTGACGACCTCCTGGCCCTTGTCGTCGATCTCCAGCCAGGACTCGGGCAGCCGCCGGTCGGCGATGGCCTCTTCCGAGGTGCGGGGCCAGGGGGCGCTGTCCGGCCAGCGGTCGGTATCGATGTAGAGGTAGCCGTCGCCTGCCCGGCCCCCGGTGGCGGCGGTGTCGCGGCGCGGTTCGTAGCGGATCTCTCCGTCCCTCTCCGTACGCCACACGGTGAGGTACTCCTGACCGCACTCGCGGCAGAAGGCGAGCGGCATCAGGACATGCCCGTCGGTGCCGGGCCGCACCCGCTGGTAGTCACGGGTGGCGTGGCGGTCGGCCTTGCTCTGCAGGGTGACGTAGACCGTGTCGCCCTTGGACAGGAACTGGTGGAGCCGGAAAGCGAACAGGGGGCGTTCCGTGACGGGGTGGTACGCCTGCGAGCCCGCTTCCAGCGTTTCCCGCAAGGCGTCCGCGCACCGCTCTTCTTCGACGCCGCTCTGCTGTGCCAGCTCGGCGGCGGCGTCCTCGATCCTTCCGGGCTTCTGCCGTACGAGTTGCCCTGTGGCGTCGTCGGTCCCGAGGCCGAAGTACGTCTCGATCCAGCGCGCGAGGGGATCGGTCACGAGGTCGGCGTAGGCGCTCGGTGCGGCGGCTCCCGCCAGGCGCTCGGTCGGCACGGCGGAAGGGGGCTCGCCGGTGGCCCGGACGAGGGTCTCACCGATGACGTGGTCGGGGCTGACCTTCGTACCGAAGAGCTTGGTGGCCATGTCGGCCACCACGTTCTTCTGGTCCGCCAGGCTGCCTTCGGTGGACATCGTTGCGGAGGTGCCGATGCACTGCACGTCGTCGGCGCGGCAGGCGTCGCGCACCCGGCGGATGAGGAGGGCCACGTCCGCGCCCTGCCGGCCGCGGTAGGTGTGCAGTTCGTCGAAGACGAGGAACCGGAGCCCCTCGGCCATGGCCACGAGGCTGTCGCGGTCGTCGGGCCGGGTGAGCATCAGTTCCAGCATCACGTAGTTGGTGAGGAGGATGTCCGGCGGGTTCTGGCGGATCCGGCGGCGGGTTTCGTCGTCCTCCTGGCCGGTGTAGCGGGCAAAGGTGACGGGCTCTTTGCCCTCGCCGTACCCGTTGCGCAGGTATTTCTCCAGCTCCTTGACCTGGCTGTTGGCGAGGGCGTTCATCGGGTAGACGATGATGGCCCGTACCCGTCCGGGGGGGGCGTCTGGCCCGGCCTCCTGCCGTTCCCTGAGCACCCGGTCGACGATCGGGACCATGTAGGCGAGGGACTTCCCCGAACCGGTGCCGGTGGTCAGGACGTAGGAGACGCCGGCCGCCGCCGCGTCGATCGCCGCACGCTGGTGGCGGTGCAGAGTGAGCGGGCGGCCGTCGCAGACGGTGGAGTCCTCGGCCTTACCCGCCTGGAAGATCTTCGCGCACTCACCGTGCAGGACGTTCTGGGCGGCCAGTTCGGCGACGGTCCCGGACGAGGCGAAGAAGGGGTTGAGCGACAGCCAGGGGTTGGGCCATTGCGACTTGGCGTCGAGGTCCCTCTTCACGAAATCCCGGACGCGCTCGTCGCGGATCACCGTGCCGCCCTCGGTGAAGGAGCGGTAGTCGTTGATGAGCTTCGTGTGCACACCGAAGACGTCCATGGCGGAACCTGACAGAGGCCGCTTCGCCGGCTCGGGGGCCGTCGGCCCGGAGGACTTCTCCGTGACGGCCCCGACGGCGTCCCCGGCCGGCCGCAGGAGCCACTTCACCGGGTCGAAGTCCTGCCAGACGGAGAGCGGGACGACGTCCGTCACGAAGGGCAGCAGCGCCTCCCGTACGGCGACGGCGTCGGCCGGGCGGTCGGCGGGGTTCTTCGCGAGGAGGAGGTCCACCAGGCGGGCCAGCGCCTCCGGCACGTCCCGGCGAAGCAACCGCACCGGAGTCGGCTCCTGGTGGAGATGCTTGTCCCGGAAGTCGAAGTCGCTGTTGCCCACGAAGGGCGGGTTCCCCAGAAGCATCTCGTGGAGTACGCACCCGAGCGCGTACAGATCCGCGGCCTGAGTGACGAGGCTGGCCTCGAACTGTTCCGGCGCCATGTAGCGGGCCGTGCCGACAGTCGCTCCCGTGCTGGTCAGCCTGGTGCCGTCAGGGTCGTCGACGATGCGGCCGATCCCGAAGTCGAGGACCTTGACCGCGCCTCCGCGGGTGAGCATCACGTTGCGGGGCTTGAGGTCCCGGTGGATCACTTCGGAGGTATGGGCGGCTGCCAGACCGTCGGCTATCTGCGCGCCGATGGCGGCGGTCCATGAGACCGGTAACTGGCCCTCTTCGTCTATGAGGTCGGCGAGCGGGTACCCGTCAAGGAACTCCATGGCGAGGTAGGGCAGATCACCGTTGGCCTCGTCCACTCCCCCGTCGATGGTGCGGGGCAGGTTGGGGTGGCTCAGCAGACGCATGATGCGCACTTCACGCGCAAATCTCGCCACCGCGTGCGGATCGGCCTGCGTCTGCACCAGCGTGCCGGAGCGGCGGCGACGGATGAGCTTCAGTGCGACGACGCGTGCGGGCGAGCCCTCGGGTGCATCCAGATCTTCGGCGCGGTGGACCTCGCCCATGTTCCCCGAGTCCAGGTGGCCCAGCAGCCGGAACCGCCCCGCAACCGTCCCGGAATCCCCACTCATTGCCGATGCCTCCCGTACGGCTTCGTCCCGCTGGTCCCTGGCTGACAGGCCTGCCCACCGTGGCAGACGGGAACACTCACGGGAATGTACACGCGAAGCCACCATTCATGCAATATTTTATGCGTTAGCATCGTCAACAGAGTCTTGGGTAACCCGATGCCGGTGACTGGTCTGTCGTCGGGGTGAATCACGGTCGCGCAGCCACGCACACAGCCGCACCCGCTCGCGTCCGGGTGCGCTCGTCGGACGGGGACGGGCTCACGAGACACCGCTAATGAGGAGCGATGAGCGCTGCAGGCTTCGCCGCTCACGTGCTCGCACAGACAGATCATGGCAGCAAGGACCAGGGAAGCGACATGGGCCGTATGGCCACTTCGGTGGCACGGCTAGAGCAGGGCAAGAAACGTCCGCGAGCTACGGAGGATCCTTGCGCGCCGAAGGATCGCGTCCCGCCGAGTGGTGTAGGCGGTCGGGGTTGTGAGCCTGTGGGGTGCCTGCCGGGGGCGTGCACCCGCTGTGGGTGCGTACTCCCTGAACAAGGGGCAGGCAATCGCGCAGTCTCCCTGGTGAACAGCCAGTTCAACCGGAGGAGCACACGATGGCCTTGTCCCAGTCTGACCTGATGCGGCTGCTTCAGTCACTACGCACGGCCAACGGAGTTGAAGCGATCAGGATGCTGGTGGAACGCATCCTGCAAGAACTCATCGAGGCCGAGGCCACCGAGGCCATCGGCGCCGCCCCCGGCGAGCACTGCGAGACTCGCAAGACCTGGCGCAACGGCCACCGGGACCGGCTGCTGACCACCCAGGCCGGCGATGTGGACCTGAAGATCCCCAAAACGCGGACCGGGTCGTTCTTCCCCTCGCTGCTGGAGCGGCGCCGGCGGATCGACCGGGCCTTGTTCGCCGTGGTGATGGAGGCATACGTGCACGGAGTGTCCACCCGCAGCGTGGACGACCTGGTCAAGGCACTCGGCGCGGACTCAGGCATCTCCAAATCAGAGGTCTCACGCATCTGCGGCGAACTCGACACCGAGCTGACCGCGTTCAAGGAACGGCCGCTGGATCACACCATCTTCCCCTACGTGTTCCTCGACGCCACCTACTGCAAGGCCCGGGTCAACCACCGCATCGTCTCCCAGGCCGTGGTCATCGCCACCGGCAACTCCGTCACCGGGCACCGCGAGATCCCTGGGCTGATGGTCGGCGACAGCGAGTCCAAGGCGTTCTGGACGAAGTTCCTGCGCTCCTGTGCAAACGTCAGCATCGGCAGGCACCGGCCTTGCATGCCCTTCGTTCGGGACGAAGAGGTCGTGGGTTCAAATCCCGCCACCCCGACAGCAAAGCATCAGGTCAGGGGCTTGATCCGCTAGATGGATCGGGCCCCTGAGTGGTTCCTGGAGATCGCTTGGGAGAAATCCGGAAGAAGATCTCGTCGGGAAACAGGTGCTGCCCTCGTGCCCTTCGCGTACCACGCGCCACCGCAAAGCCGGGTCGACGAGGATCAGAGAGGGTGCTCCACCAATGTCCGGTAGGTATACGTGTCGTTGGCCGTCTCCACACTCTTGTGGATCGCTTTCAGTCGTGGTCGTGCGGTCGGTGGGCGGCGCGGTAGTCGCGGGGGCGTAGGCGCTTCAGTTCGCGGAAGCGGCGGTTGAAGTTCGACAGGTTGCGGAATCCGCTGCGTGCGGCGACCTCGGTGATGGGCTGAGTGGTGCCGGTCAGCAGTCGGCAGGCGGTCTCGACCCGTAGTTGGTTGACGTATTCCGTGAGGGTGCGGCCCATCGCGCGGCGGAAGAACCGGCTGAACGAGGTCGGCGACATGTGTACCAGCGCGGCGATCTCGGCGAGGTGCACCGGGTGGGTGTGGGCGTGTTCCAGGTGGCGGCAGACGGTGTCGATGCGGTCTCGGATGGCGGTGCCGGGGGTGGGGGCGTAGCCGGGGCCGGTGATCGGGGTGCCGGTCGCGTCGTGGGCGAGGCGGTGCAGTGCGTCGAGCAGGCCGAGGGTCTGGGCGGCCGGGTCGAGGGCCGGCAGGTCGGCGAGGAGGGCGTGGACGGCCGGCGGGGCGGGGGTGTAGCGCACTCCGCGGGCCGCGGAGCGGGTCAGCAACGCGGCGGTGGCGCGGAACTGCGGCAGGTCGAAGAAGCCGGGGCCGAGGAAGTCGTGGCGGAACTGCGCGACCACCGCCGCCGCCATGCCGGTGGCGTACGGCGCCGCGGTGAAGGTGTGCGGCAGGTCCGGGCCGATGAGGACGAGGTCGCCGACGCGGTAGCGCTCGACGGTGGTACCCACGTAACGGGTGCCGGTGCCCTCGGTGATCAGCGTCAGCTCGTACTCGCGATGGTGGTGCCACGCGAAGTCGAACGCCTCCTGGCGCCGGATGAAGCAGGTGAGCGTGGTGCCGTCGGGAACGCCCGGCTGTTCGTATCGCGGCTTCACCGGCGCCAGCCTAGCGGCAGGACGCGGGGCTGCAGAGTGCCAACTGAGTACCAGAAGTGGGCAACCGTGACGTGGCGACGGCAGCGATCCTCCTGCGACCGTGAGGACGAGGCGGCACCGGCCGGCGCAGCCGCCCGCCCCCGACACGTGAGGAGTCTCGCCCCCATGACCGCGATCCCGGCAGCACCCGTGTCCGAGCTGGACCTCCCCTACGAAGCCCTGCCTCCGACGGCGACCGCCGACTTCGCCCGGGACGGCTTCATCCACCTGACGCGGGTGCTCTCGCCGCAGACCATCGCCGCGTACGAACCCGTGATCACCTCGGAGGTCCTCCGGCTGAACACCCAGGAGTTGCCGCTGGCCGAACGCGACACGTACGGCAGGGCGTTCCTGCAGGTGACCAACCTCTGGCAGCACAACGCGACGGTCAAGGAACTGGTGTTCTCGCGGCGCCTCGCCGGCATCGCGGCCCGGCTGCTCGGCGTGCACGCGGTGCGGCTGTACCACGACCAGGCGCTCTACAAGGAGCCGGGCGGCGGCATCACCCCCTGGCACGCCGATCAGTACTACTGGCCACTGTCCTCGGACCGGTGCCTGACGGTCTGGCTGCCGCTGCAGGAGACGCCGCTGGAGATGGGCCCGCTGGCTTTCGCGCGCGGCAGCCACACCTTCTCCTACGGGCGCGACCTGCCCATCTCCGACGAGTCGGAGGCCCGGCTCCGGCAAGCCGTGGCCGAGCAGGGCTTCGAGGACGTCGTGGAGCCGTTCGCGCTGGGCGACGCGAGCTTCCACCGCGGCTGGACCTTCCACCACGCCGGGCCGAACCGCGGCACCGTGCCGCGGCGCGTCATGACCGTGATCTACATGGACGCCGACGTCCGGGTCGCCGAGCCCGTCAACGACAACCAGGTGGCGGACCGCGGTTGGATGCCCGGCACCGCCGTCGGCGAGGTGCCGGACACCCCGCGGAACCCGGTGCTCTACGGCGGCTGAGCGGGGGTTCTGCGCGGCCGTCACGATGCGGACGCATCCGAGGTGCGGGAAGCAGGGGTAGTACGGGTGCGTGGTCTCCGGCTCACTCCTTGACCGCGCCCGCGTGGGCGGAGCGGCTGAAGTCCCGCTTCCGCGCCGCCTTCTGGGTCGAGGACGCGCGCGGCCCGTACCCGGCCGTCGCCCTGGACCGTGACAAGCGCCCCGTCGACTCCGTGACCTCCGGCTTTGGGCATCTCCTGGGCACCGGGCGCGGCTGCCCCGGAGCCTCCGCCCCCGCACGTCACGGGCCTTGAAGTCGGCGGGGCACCCGTGGAGATCGCGGTCGCGCCCGACGGCACGCCCACGGTCCGGGCCCCGGCCGGGATCGAGGTGCACGTCCGGCCCTGAGCCGTACGTGCGTCAGCGGACGGGAGGGCGGCGACTACTCGTGCTTGCGGGTGAGGGTCTGCTGACCGGTGAGGGCGATGACGGGGGTGCCATCTGTCTCGGTCCACTCGCCGCAGGGGCCGCCGCCCTCGCTGACGCCCAGTTCCAGCGGCGTGCCGTCCAAGCGCAGTGCCGGATGGTAGTACTCGGCCACCTGGCGGGCCTCGGCCTGGATGTAGTGGCCGATCAGTGCCCGCCGGAACCGGTCACCGCTGGTGTTGGGCAGGCTGCCGTGGACGAGGGAGCCGTTGAAGAACAGCACGTCCCCCGGGCTCATACGCACGGGCCGTGCGGAGTGGATGTCCGGCAGGGGGACGGTGACGTCGGTGAAACTCACCGCGGTGTCCGCCTTGCTCGTGCACAGGATCGGCCACCGCTGGCTGCCGGGCACCACCATCAGACAGCCGTTCTCCTCGTCGGTGGCATCGAGCGCCATCCAGGCCGCGATGCAGGTCCCGGGCTCCGACTTCAGATAGAAGTTGTCCTGATGGAGGGCCTGGCCCCGGGAGCCCGCCGGCTTGAAGTACAGCATGGTCTGGACGGCGTACGGTTCCTCGCCCGCGAGCACGGTGAGAAGCCCGCGGAGCCGGGGGTCGAGGAGCCACCGCAGGCTGACCTCGTCCCACCGGTGCATCTGCGCCATCCGCGGATACCGGCGCAGCGGATCCCGCGCGGCCGTCGCCGTGCCCGCGAAGTCGTCCCGCCGGGCACCGCTGCGACGCAGCGTCATGAAGTGCTCCCGCAGCCGGCCGACCTCCTCGGTGCCGAACATCCCGCGTGCCACCAGGTAACCGTCCCGGTCGAACGTCTCCTTGCCGGTGCCGGACCATCTCCTGTGGGACGAGGCGACGCGCCCCGTCCCCGAACCCGTCGACGCCGCACTCGCGGAGATCGCCGCCGAGATCCGGCAGAACCCGAGCCGACGCTGGACCGTTCCCGAACTCGCCGCGCACACCGGCCTGTCACGCGCCCAGTTCACGCGCCGCTTCCTCGCCCACACCGGCATGCCCCCGGCCCGCTACGTCATCCGCGCCCGCACCGACCGCGCCCGTCAGTTGCTCGCCGAGACGAACATGTCCGTCGCGCAGGTCGCGGCAACACTCGGCTACACGGACGTCGCACACTTCAGCCGGCAGTTCAGGCAGTACACGGGAAACCCACCGAGCCGGAGGGCCAACCAGCGTAGGGCGGACGACGGATGATCAGGGCTCGACGCCCCCGCCCCACCGCTGGGCCTGTCCGGCCTGACCGCTGCCTGCGACGACCCGGCCGAGACCGTCCCCCTCACACTCCACCCCGGCGACCGGATCACACGGAGGTCACGACGGCGGGTCCGGCATACGCGGAGTCGGCGGCCACATCTCGTCCCGGCCTTCCGCGGCGTCTGCGCCGCCGCTCTCTCCCCGCCGGTGGTGCGGTCGTGGGGACCGGGCGAGGTTGCGGAGCGTCGCGGCCGCGGCGGTGAGTGCCACGGTGATCACGAGCGCCGCCGCCCAGGCGGGCATCACGAGGGCGAGCAGCAGCACCAGGAGGGCCACCGCCGCCCCGCCCGCGTAGAGCGCGACGGTGCCCGCGGCGGCGTAGAGCCGGGCGGTGCGCCGCATGGGCGGCCGCCACAACTCGGCTCGCAGGTCGTCGCGCACCTCCTCGCGGGCGGCGCGGATTCCCTCCCGTACCGCCGTGCGCAGCGGCTCGGGCTCGAGCCCGGTGCGCTCGTCCTGCTGCGTGCGCGTCCTCTGCTTGTCCGTCATCATGGCGCGCGAGTACCCCTCAGCGGCGCGGTTAACGCGGGCGCCCCGCCTCCGCCGGTTCGGCGGGGGGCGCCGGGCTTCACCGGGTCCTCAAGTCCCGGAGGCAAGCCCGCCGGTCGGGATGCCGCCTTCGTACGGCCAGCGCAGCAGCGCCCCGAGGCCGCCGACGGGGACGGCCCCGCGGTCGTCCGGTCCGGGCAGCGGGATCACGTCGGCATCGCTGGCTGCGGCGGCGCGCATCAGGGCGTCGTCGGCGCGGGCGGACCAGGGGCGGGGTGCGCCGAGGTACGGGGAGTCGCCGCGGCGCAGCGCGAGTTGGTCCGGTTCGGGGCCGACCCACACGTCGCGGTACAGCTCGCGCCCGCCGGAGCGGACCAGCAGGGCGTCGATGCGGTGCTCGCAGGCCGCGTCGACCAGGGCCGGGACGCCTTCGGCCGCGTCGATGCGGCCCTCGGTGGGGATCCGGCCGGCACGGAAGCGCTCCAGCACCGCTTCGACGTGGGCGTGGGACATCTCGGCACGCCGGGTCTCGATCTCGGCGTCGAGGAGCCGGTCGCCCGCCGCCGTGCCGGACGCCCGGCCTCCGTGGCCCGACTCGACGGTGCGGCCACGCACGTGCTGCGGCAGCCGGTCGCGCACCGCCCGCCGCTCACGGTCATCCCCGGCGAGTACCACCAGCTCCACGCCGGTGCGCTCGGCGGTCGCCGCGACCTCCTCGGCGGTACGGGCGGCGTTGGCCTCCCAGGTGTCCTCCACGCCGCGCCGGAACTGCCGTTCCGGCCAGTCGGCTGAGGCTGTGCGGTGCACCGGCCGGTCACGGCCCTCCACGGGGCGGAGCGGGTGCCGGCCACCGATGTCCCGCAACTCCAGATCGGCGCCGACGCGGTCGACGTACGCCACCAGGCAGGCCGGACCGGCCGTGGCGTAGTCGAGCAGCGGGCCGGTGTGCGGCAGCGGGGTCCAGCAGCTCTCCGGTTGCACCGGCGGATCGGCGAGCGGTACCACGAGGCGCACCTCGCCTCCGGCGGCGAACACCGCCCGGCCCGACGGCCCGGCGGCGGGCGCCACCAGCTCGGTGTGCACGGCGCGGCACGTGTCCTCGTCGGCGCCCTGGGCCGCCAGCCGGTCGCAGGCGGCGCGCGCGTCGAGCGCCTGGCGCGCCGCGGCGTCCTCGGCGGCCCGGGCCGTGCCGGCGTACACCGACGCCCAGGGCCCCGGGGTGTGCAGCAGCGGATCAAGGAATGCGAGCTTCATGGGGCCGCGGGTACCCCGGCCGCACCGGCACACACTGCGCAGCTCCGGGCGGGTTTCGCCCGGAAGGCGCGGGCGGTCGCGCGCCGGGCCGGAGGGCCGGGACCGTACGCGAGGAGAGCGGACCCGAACTCCGGGCGGCCCGGGACGAGTTGCGGAAGGCGATGACGAGCCGGCGCGCCGCCCGGCTCCCCGGCAGCGGCGGGCGGTCTCAGGATCGGGGTCTGTGTCTGTGTCTGTGTCTGTGTCTGTGCCGGCCGATGGACTGCCGGAGCTGGGCGAGCAGCTCTTCGGGCAGTGGCGCGTCGCTCGTACTGTCGATGACCGCCTGGGCGACGACGCGCAGTTTCGTGTTGGTGCGCTGGGAGGTCTCGACCAGGAGAGTCCACGCCTCCTCGTCCGAGCAGTGCAGGGCGGCCATGAGGATGCCGCGTGCCTGGTCTATGAGCGGTCGTGTGTCGATCGCCCGCTTGAGCTGCTCGACCTCCTCGTTCAGCCGCTCCACCGCCTCGGCTCGCTCCAGGGCGATCGCCGACGGTGCCGGTACCTCGTCGGGAGGCGAGGGCCGGTGCGGCGGCGACGACCCGTTCTCGTCGGCTTCGGGAGCGGCCAGGGAGATCTTCAGCCCGTGGTCCTCGTCGAAGTGAAGTCCGACCCGTTCGACCACCCGCAGGGGCTGACCCGCCCAGTTGACGACCTCCACCGGGATCATCTGCTTGCGGGCCTGGTCGTCGAGGGCGAAGAGCACGTACACCCCGGCGGAGTCCATGAAGGTCACCCCCGACATGTCCAGGGTCACCGCGCGGGTGTGCTTCGGGAGTTGCCCCATGGCTTCGAGCAGGATCTCGGCCGACCCGTAGACCAGTTCGCCCCACGCCGTGAGCAGCGCCTGGTCGCGCTGCATCTCGCTGCGGACGATCACCGGATCCGTACCCGCGGCGAGGTGAAGATCCTCCGCGTCGGACATGACTCTCCCTCACTGTGCCGGGCGAGGCGTCGTGGAGCCCTGGTGGCGGCTCGTCTGCGCATCACTGTACGTTCCTCATTACATGAATACCAGTACGTGTTTTTTGATGCGTGAACGGCCAGTCAGTAGAGTAGGTACATGGAGGGAGTGGAAGAGGGCCACACCGGTTGGACGTTTCTGACGAACCATGCACGGGTGCTGGCCGCCATTGCAGACAATCAGCACACGCGTATCCGCGACCTGGCTGCGCACTGCCAACTCACCGAGCGTGCCGTGCAGAAGATCATCGCGGACCTGGAGAGGGACGGCTACCTCTCGCACACGCGTGAGGGTCGCAACAACGCGTATCGGATCGAGCCCGGCAAGGTGCTGCGCCATCCGGCGGAAGCCGGGGTGACGGTGGCATCCCTGCTGTCCTGGCTCGTGCGGACCGAAGCGGATCGCGTTCCGGAGTCCGCGGAGCGCGGCGCGCCGCACACCAGACCCGACCGCCGTTAGCCGCCGGGAGTTCCGCCCCGTTTCCCCGGCTACGGCCCGGCGGCCGGGTTCGCCGTCGGCCCCGGCGTGCTGCGGCGGGCGGCGCGGTGGGTCGTGAGGGCGGTGAGCAGCACCGGGATCGCGGCCAGTGGTGACAGCGGGCCCGCGCCGAGGGGGGCCAAGGCGAGGCCGCCGACGATGCCGGACAGCGAGATCGCCAGGTACAGCGCCGACTGGTAGAGGGATGCGACCACGGACCGCGCGGCCGGGGCCAGCGCGATGATCTCCTGCTGCTGGGGCGTGGTGATCGAGAAGGAGAGGAACCCGACCACGACGACCGCGGGGAGCGCGGCCACCGCGCTCCCCCGCAGCACCGGGACCGTCAGCAACGCCGCGGCCAGCAGCGAGGTCGCGACCACGATCACCCGGGTCGCGCCGAGGCGGTCGGCCAGGGTTCCGGCGACCAGGTTGCCCGCGGTGCCGGCGGCCCCGAACACCAGCAGGAAGATCGCGAGCATCCCGCTGTCGCCGCCGGTGGCGGGCTCGTAGACGGCGCTGAGGTAGGTGTACGGGACGTAGACGCCGGTGAAGACGAGGAGGGTTCTGCCCAGCGCGGCGAGCACCCTGCGGTCGGTCAGCGGCGTCAGCCGGACCCGCAGCCCCGCGCTCGCGGCGCCGGCGAGGGGCGGCAGCCGGACGGCGACGACGACGGCCGCGGCGACCCCCGCGAGCACGAGGAACCACAGCGTCGCGCGCCAGCCGAAGGCGCCGCCGATGACCGTGCCGATCGGCGTGCCCAGCACCAGGGACGACGTCAGCCCGAGCATCACCACGGCGATCGCCTTGCCGTGGTGGCGCCGGCCGGCGAGCGTCGCGGCCGCCGCCGTGGCGCTCGCGGTGTAGAGCGCGGCACCCATGGCGGCGACCGCACGCGCGCCGAGGACCAGGGGGTAGTTCGGCGCAACGGCGGTCAGCACGTTGCCGGCGGTCAGCACCGCCAGCGCGACGACGAGGGCCGTGCGCCGCGACCAGCCGGCGGTGAGCACGCCGAGCACGGGCGCGCTCGCGGCGTACGCCAGCGAGAACACCGTCACCAACTGCCCGGCCGCGGCGACGCTCACCCCGAGCGAGTCCGCGATGTCCGGCAGCACGCCGGCGATGACGAAGGCGTCGGTGCCGACGGCGAACGTACCGAAGGCGAGCACCGCCGCGTGCGCGCGCCAGCGCGCGGAGACGCCGGGCTCGGGGCCGGCTGCGGTGTCCCCGGGGGGCGCGGGGTCGGCGGGTGCGGGCGGCGGGGCTTTGCGGGAAGGGCGGGACACGTCGCTCCTCATTTCGGCACCGATCGGTTCCGTTTTGAGGACGGTACCGATCGGTTCCGTATGGCGTCAATCCCGGGTTACCATCGCCGCATGCCCACACGAGCCCGCGAGCGCCTGATCGAGGCGGCCAGAGACCTCTTCTTCGCCGAGGGCATCCACGCCGTGGGCGTGGAGCGGCTGCTGCGCGAGTCCGGCGTCGGCAGAGCGTCGTTCTACCGCCACTTCGCGAGCAAGGACGACCTGGTCGCGACCATGCTGCGCAGCTACGACGAGGAGCTCAGGAGCTGGCTGCGCCAGGTCGTCGAGGACGCCGGCGGCGACCCGCTGGCGATGTTCGACGGGCTCGCCGACCGGATGGCGGCGTCCGGCTTCCGCGGCTGCGCCTCGATCAACACCATGGTCGAGATCGCGGATCCCGACGACCCCGCGCGTAAGGTCGCCGTCGAGCACAAGCAGGCCATGATCCGGGAGCTGCGCGCGCTCCTCGGCGCACCGCCCGGCGCCGAACTGCCCGAGCAGCTACTGCTGCTGTTCGACGGCGCGCTCGTCAGCTCGCTGCGGGAGCGCAGCCCGGCCCCGGCCCGGCGGGCGCGGAAGATCGCGCAGGCGCTGCTCGCCGCCTAGGGCTCGTCCGCGCGCTCACGTGACCGCGAACCGTGCGCCGGGCACGTCCCGTCCGACGCACAGGCCGCCGGCGACCGAAGGGATCGGGTGTGGAGAGCATCACCAAGAACAGGCAGTCCGCCACCGCGCTGCGCGCCATGATCGGGCGCGCCTACGGGGCCGACCGGATCCCCGAAGGGGAGGGGTGGGCGGCCGAGCTGGGGAACGGCTGGTTCAACGTCGCGTACCGCATCCGGCTGCGGGACGGCGCCGAGGTCGTGGTGAAGGTCGCGCCGCCGCCGCGGGTGGAGGTGATGACGTACGAGCGCGAGGCCATGCCGACCGAGCTGCGCACCCTCGATCTCCTCCGTACGCACACCTCCGTGCCGGTGCCCGCCGTCGACTTCGCCGACCGGAGCCGCGAAGTGTGCGACGCCGACTACTTCTTCATGCCGTACATCGACGGCGACAACCTCGGCGTCATCGCGAAGCAGCTCCCCGCCGCCGAGCGGGACGCCCTGATGGAACAGGTCGGGGCCGCGAACCGGGAGATCAACTCCGTGCGCGGGCAGGGCTTCGGCCCGCTGGCCGGCCCCGGTGACCCGAGCTGGCGGCGGGTGTTCACCGGCATGGTCGAGGACGTCCTCGCCGACGGCGAACGCCGGGGCGTCGACCTCGGATGGGACTACGACACCGTCCGCGCGACCCTGGCCGCACACGCCGGCAGCCTCGATGAGGTGACCGAGCCGCGCCTCGTGGAATGGGATCTGTGGGCCGGCAACGTCATGGTCCGCGACGGCAGGATCGCCGCCGTCATCGACCACGAACGCGCCTTCTTCGGCGACCCGTTGATCGAGTCCGGCTTCGCGGGCACCCAGATGGCGGACTTCGGCCACGCGGTGCCGTTCATGCGCGGGTACGGCCACCCGGAACTGACCGGGACGCAGCAGGTGCGCCGGCGCCTGTACTGCCTCTATCTGGTGCTGATCATGGTCATCGAGACCGTTTTCCGCGGGCACACCGACAGCAAGCAGTACGACTGGGCCCGCGTCCGCCTCGACGAGGCGATGGCCCTCTTCGGCCACGTCCGCCGCTGACGGCCGCGCGCGCCGTTTAGGGTGACGGGTCACGTCGGAGCCGGCGGTGAGGCTGTGGGGGTTGGATTGGCGGAGGCGCGGGAGGGCTGGGTACGGGTTCCGGTGGGGGAGGGTGCTCGGCGGTGGGCCTCCCGGGGGCGGTGCCGGCGGGTGCTGTTCGTCGTGCACAACGTCACCTCGGCCACCCGGCTGCTCGACGTGATGCCGCTTTTCGACGACGACCTGCGGGTGCAGATGCTGGCGACGTGCACGGGGTCGTCGCCGTTCCAGGGAGGCGTCGGCGAACTGCTGGCGGCGGTGGGGGTGCCGGTGCTGCCGTGGGAGCAGGCGGTCCGTACGCCCGTCGACCTGGCCGTCTCGGCAAGCCTGGGTGGCCAAATAGGCGCATTGCAGGGCAAGTTGGCTGTTTTGTCTCACGGCGTTGGATACACTAAGAGGCTCAGGTCGCCGGTCGCCGGTCGCCGGTCGCCGGTCGCCGGACGCCGGACGCCGGGCACCCGTCTTCGGGCTGGCACCGGAGTGGCTGCTGCAGGACGGCCGGCCCGTGGCCGACGCCCTCGTGCTCTCCCACCCCGAGCAGGTGGCGCGCCTGCGGCAGTCGTGCCCCGAGGCCGCCGGGGCCGCGGTCCTCGCCGGGGACCCGTGCTTCGACCGGATGCTCGCCGCCCGCGGGCACCGGGACCGGTTCCGGCGGGCGTTCGGCGTACGCGACGGGCAGCGGCTCGTCGTGGTGTCCGCCACGTGGAACCCCGAGGGGCTGTTCGGCGACGGTGGCGCGGGTGACGTGCTGCCGGCCCTGCTGCCGCGACTGACCGGCGAGTTGCCCGCCGACGAGTACCGGGTGGCGGCCGTCCTGCACCCCAACATCTGGCAGGGACACGGCCCGGGGCAGGTGCGGGCCTGGCTCGACGGGGCGCGGCGCGGCGGGCTGGCGCTCGTCGATCCGCTGGGCGCCTGGCGGCAGGCGCTGCTCGCGGCGGACGCGGTGATCGGCGATCACGGGGCCGTGACATATTACGCCGCGGCTCTCGGCGTACCCGTGGCGCTGGCTGCGGCTCCCGTCGACCACGTCGATCCGCGCGCACCGCTGGCCGGCTTCCTCACCGACTCGCCGCGACTCGATCCGTTCGCGCCGCTGCCCGCGCAGCTCGACGCGCTGCTCGCCGCCCACCGTCCGCAGCCCGGGCCCGCGCGGTACACCTCGTCGCTGCCCGGCGCGTCCGCCGGGCGACTGCGCGAGCTGTTCTACGGGCTCATGGAACTGCCCGAGCCCGAGCGTCCTGCGCTGCTGGAACCGCTGCCGCTGCCCGCGTACGAACCGGTCCACCGCAGCGCGCCGATGCGCGTACTGACCCGGCTGCCCGCCGGGGCGCATCCGGGCGAGGTCGTGCTGCGCCGCTGGGCCGATCCGGCGTACGAGCCCGGCGGCGACGGCGCCGTGCACACCGCCGTACCCGAGGACACCCGCGACCCCGGCCGCCTCGACCTGGCCGACGTGATCCTCCGCCACGGCGCACCCGACGACCGGCGCTTCGGCCCACCCGCCGCCTGGTGCGCGGAGACCCTGGAGCGGTATGCGCACTGTGCCCTGGCCGCGTACGTCACCGGCCCCGGCGACTGCACGGTCCGCACCCGCGCCGGCGACACGCTCGTGCTCACCGCCGCGCCGGGGGCGGCCGACGCCGACCCCGCGGCGTACGCCTCCGCCCTGCACGCCTGGCTGGCGGCGGGGCGGAGCGCGGCCGGCCTCGCCGAGCACGGCCTGCTGGTCCGTACCGGCGCGAGCGAGCACCGCGTGACCGTCACCCGGCTCAGGGCGTGACGCAGCGCGCCCGTACGGACCGCGCGTAGGCCAGCGGATACTCCGCCCTCTGCGCATCCAGCAGGGCGATGGCTTCCTCGACCAGCGGCAGCGCCTCGGCGGGTGCGGCGGCGAGGACGTGGGTCTCGGCGAGGTCGGTCAGGGCGCGTGCGCGGTTGTAGTCGTCCCCGATGTCCTCGAAGGACGCCACGGCCGTACGCAGCAGGGCGCCCGCCTCCTCGAAGCGGCCCGCGCCGCGCAGCGCGCGCCCACGGTGGCGCTGGAGCAGCGGCAGGGCGCGGGGCAGGTCGGCGTGCCCTTCGGTGCCGGGGGCGATCGTCCCGTACAGCGCCTGCGCCTCGTCGAAGAAGGCCAGCGCCTCCGGCCACTCCCACTGCCGCAGCCGCAGCAGGCCCAGCGCCTCGGCCACCGAGGCGCGCCCGCGTATGTGGCCGGCCGCCCGCTCGTCCTCGGCCGCGGCCCGGAACGCGGTCTCGGCCTCCCCGTGCTCGCCCAGCTCCGTGAGGCTCATGGCCAGTTGGAAGCGCAGGGCCGCGCGGTCGCGGAGGTCGGCGGCGGACGGGCGGGGGTCCGCTGCGAGGAGGCGTATGACCGTGCGGAGCGCGGGCACGGCCTCGGCGTGCCGGCCGGCCTTGAGCTGCAGCGGCCAGAGGGAGCGCCCGAGGCGCACGGCGGCGGCCCGGTCGCCGGCGTCCGCGGCGGCCTGCACGGCCTCGGAGAGGTTCGCCGCTTCCCGCACGAGGACGCCGAGGGCCTCGGCCTTGCTCACGGGCGGGCCGGGCCTCGACGGCTGCGGTACGCGCCAACTCTCCGGCAGCGCCTGGCGGGCGGCGTCCTCGGCGAGCCCGGCGTAGCCGCGTACGACACGGGAGATTGACTCGGCGCACGCCCGCGGGCCGTCCTCGTGCCGGGCCAGCAGCTCGGCGTGGCGGCGCACGGCGGGCCGGAAGCGGTACCGGTCGGAGCCCGGGCCCACGGGCTCCAGCAGGCCTCGGTCGGCAAGCAGGCCGAGGAGGGCCGCGGCGGGCGCGGGGCCGGGGCCGGGATCCAGGTCGGGGACGGGACCCGGGTCGGGGACGGGATCCGTGTCAAGGGCGGGGGCCCGGTCAGGATCCGGGTCGGGGTCCGGGTCCTGCTGCGTCGCCCATGCGGCGGTCCTGGCGTCGACGTGGGGCCAGTCCCGTAAAGCCAGCAGCCGGTACAGCCGGGCGGCGTCGGTGTCGAGCGCGCGGTAGGCGGACTCGGTCAGGGCGGCGACGGGTTCGGCGGCGCCCGCAGCGCCCGCCCCCGTGCCGTCCGCTGCCGTCCCACCCGGCCCCGCGCCGCCGTGCGCCGTCAGCAACGGAGCCGCCGTACGCAGCGCGTAGGGCGACCCCGCGCAGCGCACCAGCAGGTCCTTCGCCACCTCCGGCGCCGCGGCCACGGCCTCCGTCCCGGCGAAGTGCGAAAGCAGCCGCCGGGCGTCCCTGGCCGCCAGCGGTCCCAGCGCCACGGGCACGGCGTCCAGCCCCGGCAGCGGATGGCGTGCCGTCACGAGCGTGCACACCCCGGGAGCGGAGGTCAGCAGGGGACGCACCTGAGCCGCGGAGTAGGTGTGGTCCAGCACGACCAGCAGCCGCAGGTCGGCGACGAGCCGCCGCCACAGGTCGAGCCGCTCGTCCGCCGCGTGCGGAGTCGCCTCCGCGGGCAGCCCCAGATCCCGCAGCAGGCGGCCGGCGACCACGCCGGGGCCGCGGGCGCTCCGCGACGACCAGCCGTGGAGGTCGGCGTGCACCTGCCCGTCGGGGAAGTCTTCGGCGCGCCGGCTGCCCCAGTGAAGCGCGGTGGCGGTGGTCCCGATGCCCTCCGGCCCGTACAGCAGCGCCACCCGCGGGCGGCCGTCGAACCTGCGGTCCGCCTCGCGGTCCAGCAGCCGTAACGCGGGGCGGCGGTCGGTGAAGTGCCGCGTCGCGGCGGGCAGCCGGGGCGTACCCACGGAGCCGAGGCCGGGCCCTGTGGGGAGAGTCGAGGCGAACCGCTCCCACATCCGGGCGAGTTCGGGATCGCGCTCGGCTCCCTCCCGCAGCAGCGCCGCCACCCGCGCCACCTCCGCGGACCGCCGCGGCGCCGGCACCTCCCGCCCCGCCGCCCTGCGCACCAGCGCCCCGGTGGTCTCCCACGCGGCCCTGCCCACCTCGTTGGCCATCCCCATGCCGATCGCGCCGAGCACGCCGGAGATCGCGGCCAGCGACACCGGATCCGTCATCACACCCCTCCCCCTGCGCCGTAGCGAGTCCGTACGACTCCGAAGAGTAACGCGGGCCACCGACATCGGAGTCCGGGCCGGGGCACCGCCCCGGTCAGCGGGCGAGCCAGTCCTCCGGGCCCATCACCGTCACCGGGTGCTTGCGCGGGTCCAGGCTCCGCAGCAGCGTGCGCATGTGGGGCTTGGCCAGGGAAACGCAGCCGCTCGTCGGGCCGTCGTGGTCGACGTGGACCCAGATGCCGCCGCCGCGGGCGTCGCCGAGGGGGCGGGTCCAGTCGAGCGGGGTGGTGCCGGGCTTGCGGTTGTAGTCGATCGCCACGACGTAGTCGAAGGAGCCGGCGAGGGGCTCGCCCTCGTAGCCGCGGCCGGTGGCGGTGAAGGCGGGGCCGTGGTCGTACGGGAGCCTCGTGCCCGGGTCGGGGTCGAGACCGCCGGCGTCGCTGAGGCCGTAGACGCCGGTCGGGGTGCGGAGGTCGCCGGCGGTGTGGTGGTGGGTCCAGCCGCGGAGGGCGTTGTGGGCGGGCCAGGGTGGGCCGCCGCGCCAGCCGTCGGGGCCGCGTTCGTAGAGCACGGCGGTGGAGGCGGACGAGCGGCGGGAGGTGCCGGTGACGACGAGGGCCTGGCGGGCGTCGGCGGGGACGCGGGCGCGGATGCGCGGGCCCAGCCCGGGTATCTCCCGCGGCAGGCGCGCGGGGGCCGCGGTGACGGGCGAACGGGTCGGTGCGGGTGTCGGCGGCGCGTCGTTCCCCGTACGGGGCGGGTCCGCGGGCGTGCAGCCCGTCGCCGCGAGCACGGGGAGCCCGGCCGCGTACAGCAGGTGGCGGCGGCTCAGCATCAGCGCTCGCTTCGCTGGGGCTGGCGGGGATGGGTGGGCTGGGCCGCGGGGTCGAAGCGCATCGAGCCGAGTACGGTCCGGGCCTCGGCTACGTCTCCGGTCGCCGGCGTGGCGAGGCAGACCGTGGCCAGCACCCACACCCCCTCCGCCGCGCCCGCCGGGCGGCGCACGGCCCACAGTTCCTCGGTGCCGCCCGCGACGACGCACGCCTTGCCCACCTCACGCGCCCGCAGACCGGGGGCGGACTTCTCCGGCCCGTAGAGCAGTTGCAGCGTGATCAGCGTGCCGCGGCGGGGCAGTTGCCGCGGCGGCGTGGTGCAGGTGCCGTCCGCGCCGGTGGGGCAGGGCTCGGGGGAAGGGCGCAGCGCCAGGCTCGCGACGTAGCCGACGTACTCGCCCTTCGGCGAGTCCGTACGCACCGTGCGGCTGCTCCAGCCCGCGGGCACCTGCAGCGTGAGGTCGGACAGCTCCGGCAACCTGGTTTCGGCCTCCCGCTGCTCCGCCGTCCCGGTCCCGGCGGCCGGGGACGCGTGCCGGGGCGCGGGGTCGTCGGCGGGGAGCACCTGCGTTAGCAGCATGCCGACGGCCGCGGCCGTCACGGTCGCCCCCCACACCCCGCGCCGCCGGCGGCGGCGCCGCAGCACCCGTCCTCGTATCCGCTCCATTCGCTCGGCGGGTGCGGGCTGCCGCGGTACGGCCCGCTCCAGCAGTGCGCGCAGCGCGCGCTCTTCCTCGACGGACGCCGCGCCCGAGGACCCCGAGTGCCCCGAGGGCCCCGCCGACCCCCAGGAGCCCGACGACCCCGCCCGCTCAGCCGCGTTCCCGGCCACCCGGCTCACCGCCCTCCACCAGTTCGGCCGCGGGCAGCAGCCCGCGCAGCGTGCGCAGCGCCTTGGCGGACTGGCTCTTGACCGTGCCCGGCGCGCAGCCGAGGGTCGCCGCGGTGTCCTCGACGCTCAGATCCTCGAAGAAGCGCAGGACGACCACCGCGCGCTGTCGCGGCGGGAGGCGCCGTATCGCGCCGGCGAGCGCCTGTTCCAGATCCACCTGTGCGAACGCGTCGGACGGCGCGGCCGTGTCGGGCACTTCGCCGTGCGGCACCTCGCCCCACCAGTGGCGTCGCCACCAGGAGATGTTGGTGTGCACCATGGCCGTACGGACGTACGCCTCCGGGCTGCCGTCCGCTATCTGCTCCCACTTCGGCCACACCTTGGCCAGCACGGTCTGCAGCAGGTCCTCGGCGAGCTGGGCGTCCCCGGTGAGCAGCCAGGCCACGCGGAGCAGCCGCGGCCCCCGGGCCGCCACGAACTCCTCGAACCCCGGCGGCTGCGCCGCGCCCCGCCTCAGCATCCTGCGCCTGCCATCCGGTCCCCACTTCACGTCGCACACTCGTCGAACGCGATGAGGTCCGCGCCGGGTTGCCTCGCCCCGGCCACGCGCCTTCAGTTACTGCGGTTACTGCGCGCCTGTTACTGCGTGACGCTACTGACCCACCCGGCCGTCGACGCACTCGCGCAGCAGGTCCGCGTGGCCGCAGTGCCGCGCGTACTCCTCCACCCGGTGTACCCAGAGTTCGCGCAGCGATGTGCCGTCCTTGGGCAGCCTGGCGGCCAGGTCGGTGTATTCGTCCAGCACCGCGTCGCAGGCGGCCTGTTCGCGGGCGAGGTCGTCGAAGGCGGCGTCGACGAGCGCCTGGTCGGCGGCGGCGCCGTGGAAGTCGGCGTCGCGCTCGCCGTAGATCTTGGGGGCGGGGTTCTCCGGCACGACCCAGTTGCGCCAGTCCCGCTCCACTTCGGCGAGGTGGCGTATGAGCCCGAGCAGCGACATGGTCGAGGGCGGTACGGACCGGCGGGCCATCTGCTCCGCGGTCAACCCGTCGCACTTCATCCGCAGCGTGAGCCGGTAGTTGACCAGGAAGTCCTGCAGTGTGGCCAACTCGCCTTCGGGGCTGGAGTCGTTGTTCCGGGGGTCCTTGTCGGGGTCCGCCCACATGTCGGGGTAGACGGTGGCTTCGGTCCACCGCTCAGGTGCGTCGTCGTCACTCACCGTACACACGATGCTGATCGGCGACCGGACAGGCAAGCGAATATCGCCGTGCGGGCACCGGGCCCGACCGGGGATCATCGGCGCATGCGCCCCTTGAAGCACGGCTACACCAACCGCACCCTCGGGGACGGCGCCGTCGTGCGGAAGACGTACGAGGGACCGGACGCCGCACTCCGGCTGCAGCGCGAGCGCGCGCTGCTCACCGGGCTGCGCGACCGGCTGCCCGTGCCGCCGGTACGGGCCGTGTCCGCGGACACCCTGACGCTCGGCTTCGTACCGGGCGTACCGGGCCAGGAGTTGCTCGACGGGGGGCACGCGGCGGCGGTGCTGGCGGCGTGCGGGGAGGTGCTGCGGCGGATCCACTCGGTCGCGCAGGACGTGCTCCCGGAGAGCGCGCGAGCCGCGGACGCCGTCCTCGTCCACGGCGACTTCGGGCCCAACAACCTGCTGCTCGACCCGGGAACGTTCGCGGTGACGGCGATCGTGGACTGGGAGTTCGCCCGCCACGGTGCCCCCGTCGAGGACCTGGCCTGGTGCGAATGGCTCGTACGGACGCACCACCCCGGGCACCTCCGCGCGCTGGGCGGCTTCTTCCGCGCGTACGGCGGGAAGGTGCCGCCGTGGCCGGAGCGCCGGGCGGCGATGCTCGCGAAGTGCGCGGAGATGCGGGAGTTCTGCGAGCGGTGGGAGCCGGGCGGTCCCGGCGTGCGGCTGTGGGAGGACCGCGCGGCGGCGACGGCGGGCTGGGCGGAGTAGGTCGGACTCCTCAGGCCGGTGCGTCGTAAACGAGGCTGTAGCGCCAGAACAGCCGCCGGCGTATCCGCGCGCCCGGCAACTCCGCCGCCGCGGCGGCCCGGATCTCGGCCAGGGTCTCCCGGGGCTCGGCGGTGGGCGCGGTCATGTGCACGGGCAGGGTGTCCGCGCGGGACGGGTGCCTGGCCAGCCCGACGAGCGGGTTCGCGACCGCGGCCGGCAGGGAGGCGACGGCGTCGGCGGCCCCGGCCGCGCGGTGGCACCCCACGACGACCAGCCGCCCGCCCGGCGCGAGGCAGCTCCGCAGCTCGCGCAGCGTGGGCACCAGCGGCATGTGGTGCAGGACGGCGACCAGCGTGACGGCGTCCCAGCGCCGGCCCGGTTCGCGGCCGGCGAAGTCGGTGCGCACGACGGTGACCGCGGGGTCGCCGCCGAACCGCCGGGCCGCGACGGCGGCGAGGGCGGCGTCGGGTTCGAGCCCGGTCACGGCACCCCCGCGCCGCCGGAGCAGCGCCAGCAGATTCCCCGCCCCGCACCCGACGTCGAGGACGTCCCGCGCCCCGGCCCCGGCCACCCGCCGGGCGACCCAGGGTCCGTAGTGGTCGTTGTGGCTCCAGGGATGCCGCCTGTTGAAGCGGTCGAGCGCGTCCAGCACTGCCATCCGCACACGCTAACCGGCCTCCGTAAATCGTGTTGACTTCGCCGAGCGGCGCGGTTACAACGTTGCATTCGACTGTCGGGGCGCGGAAGGGGGCAGTCGGTGCAGACGGGCGGCCAGGTGCGGGGGCAGGTTCGGCGGCGGGACGGGGCGGCCTGGGCGATTCCGGCGGCGCTGGGCGTCGACGCCGTCGGGAGCGGGCTCTATCTGCCGCTTTCCATGGTCTACTTCCTCGCCGCCACCGACCTCTCCGAGGCGCGCGTCGGCCTGCTCATGACCGGGGCGACCGCCTGCGCGCTCCTGCTTCCGCTGCTCGTCGGGCGGGTCGTGGACCGGATCGGCCCGCGCCCGGTGGTGATCGCGGGGCAACTGCTGCAGGCCTGCGGGTTCCTGCTGTACCTGGCGGTGGACGGGCCGGCGTCGCTGTTCACCGCGGCGCTGGTCGAGGCGGCCGGGCTGCGCGTGTACTGGTCGTCGGTCTTCGCGCTCATCGCCGAGCAGGCCGACGACAGCGCCCGGGACCAGTGGTTCGCCCGTACCGCGATGATCCGCGCGGCCGGGACCGGTGCCGGGACCGTGCTCGCCGGCGTACTGCTGGGGCTCGCCTCGCAGAACGCATACCGGGGGATGATCCTGGCGAACGCGCTGTCCTTCGTCCTCGCCGCCGGCGCGGTCGCCTTCTTCGTACGGAGCCGCCCGCGGCCGGCCGCCGGCGACGGCGCCGGCAGGCCCACCGACGGCGTACGGCACCTGCTGCGCAACCGCGCCTATCTGTTGCTGATCGGCGTCAACGTACTGTTCAACATCTGCACCGTCCTGCTCGCCGTGGCCACCCCCGTCTACGTCGTCCGCGGCCTGGACGCGCCCGGCTGGGCGGTCGGCGCCTTTCTGACCGTCACCACCGCCGTCGTCGCCACCTCCACCGCCGCCGTCACCCGCCGCATCCGCCGCCGCACCTCCCGCGGCGGCGCGATGGCCTGGGGCGGGGTGGCGTGGGCGGGGTGGTGCGGGGCCGTCGCGCTCGCGGTCCTGCTGCCGCGCGGCCCGGTGCTGGTCGGCTATCTGGCGATCGTGATGCTGCTCTGGGCGCTCGCGGAGATGCTGCACGGTCCGGCCTCCAACGCGCTCTCCGCGGACGCCGCGCCGGAGGGGGCGCGGGGCACGTATCTGGCGGCGTTCCAGTACTCGTTCGCGACGGCGGACATGGTCACGCCGGGCCTCTTCGGGCTCCTGTACGGCGTGGAGCGGGTCCTGCCGTGGGTGGTGGTCGGCTTCCTGGCGCTGATCGCGAGCGCGGCGGTACGGCCGCTGGAGCGGCGGCTGACGGCCGGGAGGGCGGGAGCGAAGGGCGCAGGCATCTGAGGCCACGAGCACGCGGTGCGGCTCGCTCCGGGGCCGTCGCCGCCCCGGACTACGCCGCCGCCGGCTCCGGTCGCATCGCGCGCAGCCGCCCGCCGCGGGCGAGTGCCGCCAGGGCACCCGCGCAGGCCGCGCCCGTCACGGTCAGCGCCAGCCACGGCAGCCGCGGATGGTTCTCCGTCACGTCCCACAGCGCTCCCGTCGCCAGGTTCCCCAGGGTGATGCCGAGGCCGGACACGGTGTTGTAGAAGCCGTAGTGCGTGGCGACGAGCCGGCCGCCGGAGAGGGACGCCACCATGTCCATCTCGAACGGGTACGCCATGGCCGTGCCCAGCGCCAGCACGGCCGCGGAGAGCAGCAGGGGGGCCAGTGCCGCCGCCTGTGCCAACGTGCCGTCGCCGCCCGGTGGGGCGCCGGTGAGGAGCAGCGGCAGAAAGGCGCCGCCCATCAGGGCGATGCCGTACACCAGGGCACGCTCGCCCGGCCAGCGCTTCCTCGCCCAGTCCGTGACGCGCAGTTGGCCGACCGCCGCCACGCCCGCCGAGACGGCGAAGAGCGCGGTGGTCACGCCGTCGCCGGCGGCCGGGAAGGCGCGGTGGGCCTGGAGAGGGAACGCCAGGAACACCTGGAAGGACAGGACGTACGAGCCGATCATCGCGGCGGAGAAGAGCATGAAGGGTCGGTTGGAGACGACCGTGCGCCAGTCGGCCAGCACCCCGCGCGCTCCCGGGCGTTCGGCCCGTACCGTGTCCCGCTCGGGCAGCGCCAGCACCTGTACCACCGTCATGCCCAGGAACAGCAGCGCCGCGACGGTGCACACCAGCCGGAAGTCGGCGGCCAGGAGCGCCAGCCCGACGAGCGGGCCGACGAACATCCCCGTCTGGTAGAAGACGTTGAACAACGCGAACGCCCCCACGCGCCGCTTCTCCCCGACGGCCTCGGCGAGGTACGTCCGCACCGCGGGGTTGAACAGCGCCCCCGCGAAGCCCGTCATCGCCGACGCCGCGACCAGCGCCGGGAGCGACTGCACGACGCCCAGCAGCCCGAAGCCCGCCGTCCGCAGCAGGCACCCCGCGATGATCATGCGCTTGCAGCCCAGCCGGTCCGCCAGCGTGCCGCCGACCAGGAACATGCCCTGCTGGGAGAAGTTCCGTACCCCCAGGACCAGGCCCACGGCCCACGCCGCCATGCCGAGCCCGTCGACGAGATGTGCGGCAAGGTAGGGCATCAGCATGTAGAACGCGGTGTTGATGGTGAACTGCTGCACCATCAACAGCCGCACCCCGACGCCGTACGAGCGGAACTCCCGCATCAGGTCCGTCATCCGGCCGTCACCGCCGGGGCGGTGACGTTGCCGCAGCGCGTCCAGCGCTCGACGGTCCGCTCCGCCGGGTGCCCGATCTCGTCGGGGTCCGCGGCCGGCGGGCGGTCGAGCAGGTCGTGGGCGCGGCAGTGGGCGTCGCTGAAGACGGTGTTCCAGTACCGCTGCACGCCGTCGGGGAAGACCGCCGCGATACGCGCCGACGGCCCCCGCGTACGCGCCAGCCACCTCGCGACAAGCGCCACGGCGCCGACGCTCCAGCCGCCCCCCGCGTAGTGGTGCCGCACCAGCCGCCGGGCCGCCCACACCGCCTCGTGCGCCGCGACCCAGTGGCACTCGTCGAACGCCGCGTGGTCGACGTTGCGCGGATGGATGCTGCTGCCGAGCCCGCGCATCAGCCGCTCGCCCGCCGGCTGGCCGAAGGCCGTGGAGCGCACCGAGTCCACCCCGACCAGCCGCATCCCCGGCGAGAACGCCCGCAGCGCGCGGGCGACGCCCGCGGAGTGGCCGCCGGTGCCGACCGCGGTGACCAGGATGTCCACGCGGCCGAGCTGGACGGCGAGTTCGAGGGCGAGGGCGTCGTACGCGGCGGGGTTGTCGGCGTTGTGGTACTGGTCCGGGCACCAGGCGCCGGGCTGCGCGGCCAGCAGGTCGGCGACCCGGTCGCGACGGGCCTGCTGCCAGCCGCCGGAGGGGTGCGGGGCGCGCACGATCTCGACGCGCGCCCCGTAGGCCGCCAACTGGTGCCGCATCAGGGGTTCGAGGCCCGGGTCGGTCACGAGCGTCACCGGGTGGCCGAAGGTGATCCCGGCGAGCGCGAGGCCGAGGCCGAGGGTGCCGCTGGTCGACTCGACGATCGTCGCGCCCGGTGCCAGATCGCCGCGGCGGCGGACGGCGGCGACCATGTGCAGCGCGGCACGGTCCTTGAGCCCGCCGGGGTTGGCGCCCTCCAGCTTGGCCCAGAAGCCGTGGCCCGCCGGGCTGAAGGGTTCGCCGATCCACAGGACGGGGGTGTTGCCGACGAGGCCCGCGGGGGTGCTGCGGGCGCCGTCGACGGGGGCGGGGAGGTGGTGGGCGGCGGTGAAGCCGCGGAGGTCGCCGGGGGAGACGGAGCGCAGGGCGGAGTGCATGGGGGTCCTTCCGCGGCCGCGTGGGTACGGGGCCGGGTGTTCGCGTACGGACGTGAGGGGCCGGGCGCGCGGCGGCGCGCGGGGTGTCGTCACGTACGGCTGACGCATGCCAGGTGGAGGAGGGCGGCCGAGGGCTCGCAGCACGGCTCGCGGCAGTCGGCGTGGCCGGCGTGGTGGTCGAGGCCGTCGAGGTGGTCCGGGAGGTCGAGGTCGTCCGGGAGACGGCCGGCCGGGCGGTCCCGCGTCACCTCCGCGTACGCCGCCGGTGCCGGCGCCACCGCGAGCGCGCTCCCCCACAGGCTCTCGCCGCCCCCGTGATGGGGCGTGCCGGCGTCCGCGCAGGCGAACACCGGGGCCAGCACGACGATCGCCAGCCCCGCGAGAAGAGCGATCACGGCGCGGCAGAGTCGCCGCAGCACGGCGGCGTGGGTACCCGGCACGCGACAGAGCGTAGCCACTTCTGCCCCACCCACACCCCGTGCCCCCTCGTTCGTGCGACATCGAGGATTTCGGTTGACTCAGCTCTCGCGGCCGATCCGGGCCAGGGAGCGGTCGGTGAGGCTGAAGAGCAGGTTCAGTGCCGCCACACCGGTCATCAGCCAGGCCAGGTCGTGCAGCCCGGCGGTCGTGGCCCCCGCCTCGAAGAACGCGGCGGTCGCGGCGGAGGAGAGCAGCGCGCCCAGATACATGAACGTGCGCAGCAGCCCGGCTGAGGCACCCATCCGGGCCGGCTCGGCCTGCGCGTACAAGGCGTTCTGGTTGGCAAGACCGTTCAAACCCTGCGGGAGCCCGAATCCGGCGGCCAGCAGGACCAGCACCCACACGGGGGTGTCCGGGGTGAGCAGCAGCAGCGCGGCGCAGACGCCGACCTGGATCAGCGACCCGGCCGCCAGCTTGCCCCGCACCCGCGCGTGCCGCCCGGTCAGCGCGGTGGCCCCGAGCGCCGCCACGGCGGTGGGCAACTGCAGCAGACCCGCCTGCGAGGCGTCGATGCCGCGGCCCTCCTGGAGCCACTGGCTGTAGCCGTAAAGGAAGGCGTACGCGGTCGTGTACGCCAGCAACTGACGTGCGTACGTGGCCAGCAGGGGCACGTTGCCGCCGAGCACCCGCAGGTCTATGAACGGCTCGGCGGCGGCCAGTTCGCGCCGTACGAACAGCACGCCCAGCACGGCCCCGATCGCCGGCAGGTACCAGCGGACGACCGCCGGGTCCATCAGAAAGAGCACGAACGCGGTCAGCGACACGGCGAACATCACCATGCCGGGCACGTCGGTGCGCGCACCGGAAGGCATGGTGCCGCCGCGGGGCAGCCGCAGGCCGAGGAGCAGACAGGCGGCGGCCAGCGGCACGTTGACGGCGAAGATCAGATGCCAGCCGCCCGCGCCGATGAGCAGCCCCCCGAGCGTCGGCCCGACGACCGCGATCACCTGGTTGGAGGCCGACAGGATCGTCAGGACGCCGGTCGGGCTCTTCGCGCCCGTGCGCTCGGACTCGGTACGCAGCACGGACATCGACGCGGGGTACGCGGCGGAGGTGCCGATGCCGAGCAGCACCCGGGAGACGACGAGCACCCACAGGTTGGGCGCGAGCACGCCCACCAGACCGGCGAGGCCGACCAGCGCGGTGCCCCACAGGTACAGCAGCCGCGGCCCGTACGCGTCGACGAGGCGGCCGATCACGGGCTGGCCGACGGCGGTGGCCAGGTAGAGACCGGAGACCAGCCAGGCGGTCTGCGAGGGCGGCTGGCCGAAGGCGCGGCCGATGGGGATGAGCGCCACCGCGAGCATGGACGAGTTGATCGGGTTGAGGATCGAGCCGAGGACCATCGGCGGCACCAGCCGACGGTCGAACCCGACGGGCTCGCCCGACTCGGCGGACTCCGCGGCCCGCCGCGCCCGGCGGCGGGGCGGCCGGGCCGTCACGGCCGGGCCGCACGGCGGGGCGGACCGGCTTCGGCCCTCACCGCCCGGCTCCTGCCCCCGCGCCTCGTCCGCTGCCCGGAAAGAGGCGGCACCCGGGGTCCGCGGAGTCGCTCATCCCGCCAGCGTAGGAAGCCCACCGCGGCCGGGCAACCGAGGGTCGGCCGTACCGCTGCGCCCGCGGCGGTGTCAGTGGAGGTCCCTACGATGGCGGGCATGAGCGTCGACCTCTTCGCCGGGGGCGCCCCGGCCTGAACCGGCGGCGCCGCGGCGGGCCGCGGCGCGGCGCGCGGTCAGCCGCCGGCCCGCGGACCTCCGGTCCCGTCGGCCCGGTCGCCGGCCCCGGTCGCGTCCGACGCCTCGGCCGGTGTTCCGGGCGCTTCGGCGTCCCCCGGTGCTTCGGCGTCCTCCGGCTCCTCCGTCACGTGCGGTTCCTCCCAGGGCTCCCACCCCTCCCAGTCGAGGGGATCCGCCGACGCGCTGGGGCGCGGGTCGCGCCGCTCCGCGGCGGGAGCTGACCGCGCGAGCGCGGCCAGCGGGTCGCGAAGCCGCTCGACACGGTCCGCCAGGGGCTCGTTCCGGCCCGGGTCGTCATGTCCGTTCGGCATGGAGAAGCACTCCGTCCATCAGGGCCTTCCTACTGTTGCGGCAGTACCGGGTCTCCGTGACGTCGAAGCGACCGGTCTCGAAGTACTTGTTCGCGGGGTTGCCCCCGCGGCAGTACGCAAAGTGGTCGCACGCCGCCCGGCAGGCCGACACGCCACGCATCGCCTCCGCGACCCACGGGGCCGCGGCGGCACGCGCCATCACCTCGTCCAGTTCGGACGTGCGCAGGCTGCCCACCGCGAACCGTCCGTACGCGGGGGACGAGAAGCCCGCCAGCTCCGGCCCCACGGGGATCACGTCGCCGTTCCACATGACCAGCGGAACCGGCTGATGGGGCCGGTCCCCGGCTCGTCCGTCGCCTCCCGCCAGTTGGTCCCCGACCCAGCGCAGGGCGTCGTCGACGTCCCGTACCCGCAGGCGTCCGTCGTGCTGGACCCGGGCCGTGAGAGCCGCCCAGAACTCCACCACCCGGCCGTACTCCGGCGTCCCGGACGCGCGCCACGCCCCCTTCTGCTCCACGAGGTTGAGCCCGAGCGAGGTGCAGCCCAGCCCGGAGAACCAGTCGTACAGCTCGTCGGCCGTCGCGGCCGAGGGGTTGCGGACCACCGCGACGGCGGTGAAGGGGATGCCGTACGAGCGCAGGAGCCCGATGCCGCGCAGGGTGCGTTCGGTGCTGTCACGCCCGGCACGGTCGGCGCGTGCCCCGTTCCGGCCGGCCGGGCCGTCGACGCTGACCGACACGTGGACGCGCCTGCGGACGAACAGTTCGCACCAGGAGTCGTCGATGAGCGTGGCGTTGGTCTGCACGCCGTGGCGTACCGGATGGCGGCTGCCGGCCGGCAGGAACGCGCCCAGCAGCTCCTCGAAGTGCCCGATCCCGGCCGCGAGGGGTTCGCCGCCGTGCCACACGACGCGAACCGGGTGCCGGCCGGCCCAGGCGGACACGCCGCGGGCCACGGCGTCGGCCACCTCCCGGGGCATGCGGCGGGCGCGCGCACGGTCGGGCAGGTAGCAGTACGAGCAGTCGAGATTGCACAGGGTCGTGGGCTGGACGTAGAGCAGCGAGGCCGTCGGCGACAGCCGCGCGGGCGGCATCGCGTGCGCGCTCGGCCCGGTCGGGGCGCTCATCCCGGCCCTCGCGGACCGGAGAGCGCGCGGATCGCGGCCAGCCGCTCGTCGCAGAGCCCGCGCTGGTAGTCGGCCCCCAGCTCCGCGAAGATCGACGCGGCGTGCTCGTACGCCGCGGCGGCCTCCTCGTGCTCCGCGAGCCCTTCGAGGCTGAGGCCGAGATCGTGGCTGACGATCGCCTCGCGGTACCTGGCGCCGATCCCCCGCAGGACGGCGAGCACGGCGCGCTGTTCCCCGGCCGCCGCGGCGAACAGCCCATGGTCGGCAAGGACGAGGGCGCCTTCGTTGCGGCACGTGGCCTCGCCTTCACGGTCGCCGAGGGCGGCGAAGACGGCCCGGGCGCTCCGGTGCGCCTGCGCGGCCTCGTCCAGCCGGCCCGTCCCCCGCAGCACGCGGCCGATGTTGTTGGTGACCATTCCCCCCAGCGGCGGGTCGCCGACGTCCGTCATCAGATCCCGCGCCCGGTACAGGGCCGCAAGGGCCTCGTCGTACCGCTGCTGCTTCAGGAGCACGTGCCCCCGGCCGTTCTCCGCACGGGCGAGGGCACCCACGTCGCCCGCTGCCGCGGCGATGCGTGCCGCCTGGTCCTCGGCGGCGAGGGCCTCGTCGAAGAGCCGGAGGAGGGTCAGGGTGCTCGCGAGGTTGTGCCAGCTCCGCCCGCGGCTGACGGCGTGCGCGTCCGGCAGGTCCTCGTACGCGCGCAGCGCGGTGCGGCAGGCGGCGACGGCCTCCTCCAGCCGCTGCGTCCAGCGCAGGGCGACTCCGAGGTTGTTCGCGCACTTGCCCTCGCTGAGCCGGTCACCCAGCCCGCGGCTGGCCTGCAGCGCGCGCTCGTACACGGTCACCGCGTCGTCGTAGCGGCGGCGCAGCGCGAAGTACTCGCCGAGGTTCAGCGCCAGGCGCACGGCCGCGCGCGCGTGGGCGGGCTCCGCGGCCCAGCGGGCGGCCGCCACGAGCGAGCCGCGCTCGGCGTCGAGCCAGGCGAAGGCCGCATCGCGGTCGGCGAAGCCCGCGGGGTCCTGGGGTGGAACAGCGGGGGCGGGAGCCGACGACGTCAGCAGGCGCCTTCTGGCCGCCGTCGCCCGGTCGCAGTAGTGGGCGAGCAACCGGGTCCTGGCCTCCTCGTGCCGCTCGTGCAGGCGCCGGTCGGCGCGGACTTCGGCCACGGCGTAGGCGCGTACGAGGTCGTGCATGCGCCAGCGCCCGCGCGCGTCCCTCGGCTCCACCAGGTGGGCCCGGACGAGCGTGTCGACGCCGCGGACCGGGAGGGGCCCGCCGTAGCTCGCGGTCAGCGCGGCCACGGACACGTCCGCGCCCGGGTGCAGCGCGAGGAGCCTGAAGAGGTGGGCCTGCTCGTCGGTCAGCAGGCGGTACGACAGGTCGAAGGCGGCCCGGACGGCGCGTTCGCCGTCGTCCAGGTAGCGCATGCGCGTCGACATATCCCGCAGCTCGTCGGCGAGTTCGGCGACGGGCTTGCCCGGATCGGCGACCAGCAGGGCGGCGGCGATCTGAAGGGCGAGCGGGAGGTGCCCGCACCGCCGGCACAACTCGACCGCCGCGCCGGCCTCCCGCTCCAGCCGCCGGTCCTCGGGGTCGGCGGCCGTCAGCGCCTCGTGCAGCGCCGCGAGCGCGGCGGCCGGCGCGAGCATGCCGAGGCGGAGCTGGTGTGCCCCGAGTTGCGCGAGGACGTTCCGGGAGGTGGTCAGGACGCGGTGCGCCGGGCTGCCCGGCAGGAGGGGCCGCACCTGGGAGGAGGTCGCCGCGTTGTCCGCCAGCAGCAGCGCGGGGCCGCGGTCGGCGGCGACCCGCTCCAGCACGGACCGGTACAGTCCGGCGCGCTCGTCGGCGGTCGGCGGGGTGTGCTCGGGCTCGACGCCGAAGGCGCGGAGGAGCGCCTGGAGAGCACCGTCCGCGGTGACGGGGCTCTCCTCGGCTCCGTGCAGGTCGACGAAGTAAACCCCGCCCGGGAACCAACCCGCCCGCCGCGCCTCGTACGCCGCGTGGAGGGCCAGCGACGTCTTGCCCACCCCGCCGAGGCCGGAGACCGCCACGGGGGACGCGGTCGGGGCGGTCCCCTCCGGCGTAGGACGTAACAGGTCGAGGAGGGTGGCCAGTTCGTCGCCGCGGCCGACGAACGAGGGCCCGGGGGCCGGCAAGGCCGACAGGTCGGCGGAGGGCCCCGGCGGAGCCGGGGGCGATTCGGCAGCGGGTGGCCGCGCTTCGGCCGGCAGGGGAGGTTCGGCGAGCGTGCTCGCCGAACCGTGGGCTGCGGGGCGGCCGCCGCGGTTGGCGCTGCGCTCCCGGCGGGCCTGCGCGAGGAGTTGCCCCCACCACGCCTCCGGCCGCACGGGGTGTCCGGCGCGGCCTGCGCGTCCGGCCTCGCTCTGCAGGAAGGCCGTCAGCGCCAGGAAGTACCGCGTGTGCGCCGGACCGGGCACGGTGCGCGCGTTCAGCCAGCCGCTGAGCGTCGAGTCGGCGATCGCCGCGGGCGGGCGCTGCTCGCGGCCCAGGCGCACGAGCCGGTCCAGCGTCGGCCGGCCTGCGGCCTCGTACGCCGCCGCCAGCTCCGCCCAGAACCGCTGCGCCTGCCCGGCCAACCGGAACCCCCTGTGCCCTGGAATCTTCCGACGCCCTCCGGGCCGCAAACCCCCCGGAAGCCACCACAAACTTACCGCCGCCCAGGGGATCGGCGGGCTCCCGGCGCAGTGCCGCCTTCGCCGGAAACCCCTCGGAACCGCCCTCATGGCGCCAGCGCCCGGCCGTATCCGCGCGGCCGGCACCCCGCCGGAGAGGCATCGCCATGACCGACGCTCCCACCCCGGACCCGAACGCGGCTCCCCGCGCGACTGCGCAGCCGACTGCGCGCCCGGAGCCGGCCCCGGCTTCCCGCCCGGCCTCGCAGCCGGAGCCGTCCCCGGGCACCGGCGCCCGGGGCCGCCGGGTGCTCCTCACCGCCCTGCGTCTCCTCGCGCCCGCCGCCTGCGGCGGCGCCGCCGAAGCGCTCACCGCATGGCTGCTGCAGCGCTGACCGGACCGCGCTCCCGCCGCTCCCTCTCCCGTCCCGTCTCCCCGGGGGGTCTCAGGGGAGCGGGCGGCGGTGCGCCCAGAGGTCCAGCGGCGGCGTCGGCGGTACGGGATGGAGGCTGCCGGTTCTGGTCCAGCCCCAGGCGTGGTACGCCGCGCCCGCCGCCGCGTTGCCCTGCGGCAGCAGCGCCACCGCGGGGGACGGTGCCCAGCGGGCCAGCAGGTGCTGCTGCAGCCGCGTCGCGACGTGCCGGCGGCGCTGGTCCGGCACCACCATCAGCTCCGCCACCACGAACGCCCGCGGGGACGAGGTGATCTCCGCCAGCGCCTGCGGCGGCCCCTCCGGGAAGTCCGGCCACCACACGCCCGAGCGGTCGGCCCGGAACCCGTACGCGCAGCCCACCGGGCGGTCGCCCCCGGCCAGCACCATCTCGAACCCCGGCCGCTGCACGTGGTCCTCCAGCCGCCGCAGGAAGTTCTCCCGCTCCGGCGCCGCCCTGCCGGCCGCGCCGTTGTACGACGCGACGTACACGTCCGCCACGGCCTCGCGCTGCGTGTCCGCCTGCCACCGGCTCAGGCCACGTAAGAACAACTCAGACACTCGTCCTCCCCCGGTCCGGCCGGCCGCCCCATGCCCGAGCCCCTGTGCCCCCAGCGTAGACCCGCCGACCCCCGTGCACATGCCCCCGAACAGGACGAAGTGCCGCCTACCTCTCCAGGGTCACCGTCAGGCTCCGGCCGTACGCGTGATGCGTGTCCACCACCAGCTTCGTCCCGCCGGGCACCCGGCCGACCCGGACCCCGTCGTCCCCCGCAGCCTTCCGCAGCGGTCGCCCGCGCAGCACCACGGTGACCGTGTCGCGGTCCATCGTCGGGTCCGCGACGGCCACGCCGACGCGCCCGTCGTCCCCGGTCCGTACGAGCACCGAGGCGGGTCCTTCGATGCTCAGCCCGGCGGTGTCGTGGCGGCCGGGGGTGAAGGAGTTGGCGGCGGTCAGGCGGAGCGCGGAGTGGCGGACGGCCTGGAGGCGCGGGGAGTTGGCGGTCACGGTGAGCGGGCCACGGCGGCGGTACGCGTCGAGCCGCGCGGCGGAGGCGTGCGGCACCAGGGCGTACGCCAGGCGCGCGACCCCGTGCCGCGGTTCGTGGTCGACGGTCGCACTGAACACGGTGCGCGTCACCGCCGTGTCCGGGTTGGCGGTCCGTACGACGCGGCGGCTGCGCGTGACGTCCTCCAGCCCGACCCGGACGCGGGGCGCGTCCAGGAAGACGTACCCGACGGCGGTGCCCTCCGCGGCGTCCGCGTAGCGCAGCCACCTCAGGTGCGCCGTGCCCGGCCCCTCCCAGGCGCGGCCGTCGCGGCGCGCGCCCGTGACGGAAACGGCGGCGGAGGGATCGGCGGTGCGGGCGTCGACTGTCGTGGTCACGGTCCGGCCGGCGGGGTCGCCGAGGCCCGCGGCGAGGACGACGATCTCGTCGTCGAGCATGAACCACGACTTGGTGGCGGTCGCGTTGCGGTAGACGACGAAGTCGTCGGGGAGAACATCGCGTTCGGCGTACGCGACGTCGTCGGACTGCACCATCGCGGACGTGCCGTACACACCGAGGACGGCGCCGCCGGAGTGGCGGTTGGTGCCGCGCGGGAAGTAGACGTACTTGTTCTGCGACTCGGAGGACGAGGTGAAGTTCAGCGGGTGGCCCGGGTTGTCGTACCAGAGCTTGCCGTCGTACAGCTCCGGTACGGTGCCGCGCCGCTCGACGGGCGCGGTGGCGCCGGCGAGGCCGTAGGGGGAGACGACGGTGTAGTAGTCGACGCCGTACGCGCGCGTCTGGTCCTGCCCGGAGAGGTACAGGTAGTACGCGCCGTCGCCCTGGAACCAGGGCATCAGGTTCTCGCCGCTCATGTACTCGTACTTGCTGATGCGATCAGAACTGCGCGCGAGCGCGAACGCGAAGCCGGGGCGCCGGTGGACGTGCTTGTCCATGGCGTTGAACGCGACGCTGCGCGCGGCCGGGTTGAGGTCGGCGGGCGGCACGGTGTCGTCGCCGACGATGTCGGCGTAGCGCACGACGCTGACGGGGGAGACGAACGAGGCGGGGTCGAGGGCGGCGCGCGAGGTGGCGCGGATGTGCTTGACGTAGCTTTTGAGCGCGGCGGCCTCGGCGCCGGTCGCGTAGTCGGCGAGGTCGACGACGGCCTCGACGACGACGGCGACGTCGGTGTAGCCGGACGTCGTGCGGACGACGGCGCGGCCCTTGACGACCTCCATCATCCAGCCCTCGAAGATCAGCGGCGCGAAGCCGTCGCGCACCCAGCGCTGCACGACGGGCACGAGCGCGTCGGTGTGTGCGAAGCCCGTGCCGTCGAGGATCTTGAGCGTCTGGACGACGCGCGTGAGCAGTGCCTTGCCGTACGAGCCGGTGTACGCGACGGAGTGGTGCTGGATGAACGAGCCGTCGGCGTAGTAGCCGTCGGTGTTGCCGTGGCGGATGTCGTACGGGTCGACGGTGGCGAAGACGGTGAGCTGGTCCTCGAGCGCCTTGGCGATGCGCGCCTCGCCGCCGGTCTCCTGGGCCGCGGCGAGCAGGGCGCCCTGGATGATGCGGTTGGTGGTGATGTCGGCGAGGTTGGCGCCGGTGTGGAAGCGGGAGTCGAGGTCGACGTCGCCGTCCTTGCCGTTGCGCAGGTACGCGTCCATGGAGGCGACGTACGTCGTGAGGAGGCCGGCGGGGACGGCGCCGGGGACGTCGGCCAGGAGCGCGAAGGTCTTGCCGACGTGGGTGGAGATGGCGATCTCCCAGTTGTGCCAGTTGCCGTAGTAGCCCTGGGACTGGTCGCCGTAGTAGTGCGCGTGCAGCCACACCAGGCCGTCCACGACGCGGCGCTGGGCGGCGGTGTCGCCGTGCAGGTCGCCGCCGGGGGCCCGGGTGGCGAGGGCGATCTCGTAGAGCATGCGGTAGGAGGTGGCGAGGTTGACGTCGCTGGTGCCGAGGGGGACGCCGGCGAACAGCTCGCCGGTGGCGGTGCCGGTGTCGGCCATCGCGGCGAGGTTGGCGCGGGCGGTGCCGTGGAGGGCGGCGACCTTGGCGGCCGCCTCGGGGCGGGCGTTGGTCTCGGGCGTGCCGGCGAAGACGGCGCGGGTGTGGGCGAGGAGGAGGGCGGGATCCGCGGCCGCTTCCGACGCGGCGGCGGGCCGGGCCGGGAGGACCGCCAGCAGACCGGCGGCGGGCAGGGTCGACAGCAGGCGTCTGCGGGTGAACTCCATGGGGTCCTCCCCCGGTGCGTTGGGGCACTGGCAGCCGGAGTCAAGCAGACGGGGGGTGCGCCGACAAGCGCTTGCGAGGTGCGGCCGGAATCCGGCGCGCGGCGGAGGTTTCACGGGAAACGCCGGCAGAAGGCGACAGGCGCTCTTTCGCGGGGCGCGAGGCGGCCACCGCGTACGCGCGCGCCGTGCCGCCGTGCGCCCGCTTTCCGTACGACGGGACTTGCCCGTTCACACCGGGCGGCCGGCCGCCGCCCACTACGATCCACGCTACCCCCCACCCTCATCGGCGAGAGCGAGCGCATGCGGTCGGACACACGTCAGAACGCACACCTCACCTACCGCGCCAACACCGGCGCCGGACGCCACGGCTGGCTCCGGCTGACCCCCGCCTACTCCGTGAGCCTCGTGCGCCGCTACGCCGCCGAGATGCCGCCCGGCTCCGTCGTCACCGACCCCTTCTCCGGCACCGGAACCACCCCCCTCGCCGCCGCCGAGCACGGGCTGACGGGGCAGTCGCTGGACGTGAACCCGTTCCTGATCTGGCTGGGGAAGACGAAGACCGCCGCGTACGAGCCGGATCACCTGCACGAGACCCGGCGGGCACTCGCCCCGCTGGTGCACCGCGCCGAGGAACTGCTGCCGGAGGCCGCCGAGCTGTGGCAGCCGGAGCTGCACAACATCGGGCGGTGGTGGGCGCGGAGCGCGCTGGACGCGCTGAAGGCGGTGCGCCGGGCGCTGGACGCCGCGGCGGGCGGGCTGCCGCCGGGCGGGCGGGACCTGCTGGACGTGGCGTTCTGCCGGACGCTGATCGCGTCGAGCAACGCGGCGTTCAACCACCAGAGCATGTCGTTCAAGGAGGCGCAGGAGCAGGACGCGGGCGGCGGCACTCTCCAGGCGCTCGACCTCGATGCCGCGCGGGCCGTGCTGGAGACGTTCCGCCGCGAGACCGGCACCACGCTCGCGAACGCCGCGCCCCCGCTGCCCGGCACGGCGCGCGTCCTGTACGGCGACTCCCGCGACATGCAGCCCGCCGCCGGCCGGCTCACCCCCTGCGACCTGCTGCTGACCTCGCCGCCGTACGTGAACCGTATGTCGTACATCCGCGAGCTGCGCCCGTACATGTACTGGATGCGGCACCTGCGGCGGGCGGAGGACGCCGGCCGGCTGGACTGGCAGGCGATCGGCGGCACCTGGGGCGCGGCCACCTCGCGTGTACGGGCCTGGCGCCCGCCGGGGCCGGCGGCCGAGGGCGTGCCGGAGCCGGTCGCGGGCGAACTTGCCAGGGCGCAGGCGGCGATCCGCCGGGACGGCGGGCGGAACGGGCCGCTGCTGGCGAACTACGTGGGCAAGTACGTGCACGACATGTGGGGGCACTTCCGGGCGGCGTACCCGAACGTGCGCGGCGGGGGGCGGGTGGTCTACGTGATCGGCAACTCCACCTTCTACGGCAACCAGGTGCCGGCGCAGGACTGGTACGCGGCGCTGCTCCGCGAGGCGGGTTTCGCGGGGGTCGAGGTGGAGGTCATCCGCAAACGGAACAGCAACAAGGCGCTGTTCGAGTACGCGGTGTCGGGCGGACGGCCGTAGGGCTCGCGCGGCTGCCGGGGGACGAGGGCCGGGGGGCGGGTCGGGTCACCGGCGGGGGTTTATCCACAACTGGGCAGTAATCCACAGATTGGCGGTGCGCGCGCCGCTCGGCTCCGGCGAGGACGCAGAATGTCGGCATGAGCGAGATCGACGGGGGCAAGGCGGGACGTGCCGGTGACGACGCGAGCGTCGGCGGCGAGGGCTACGGAGACGGCGAGGGGTACGGAAAGCGCGAGGCGTACGGAAACGGCGGGGACGGGACCGGCGGCGGCGAGCCGGGCGCCGGCCCCGGCGGGCCGGCGGGGCCGGCGCCGGCGTGGGAACGGCGGTTCCGGGCGCCGCGGATCAGCCTGCCCGGGTGGGCGGAGGACGCGCCGGATCGCGCGCTGTACGTGTCGAACGTGACCGGCACCTTCGAGCTGTACGCCTGGGACCGCCGCACGGGCGGCATCCGCCAGGTCACCGACCGGCCGAACGGCACGACGGACGGCGCGCTGACGCCGGACGGCGAGTGGGTGTGGTGGTTCTGCGACACCGACGGGGACGAGTTCGGCGTGTGGCGGCGGCAGCCGTTCGCGGGCGCCGCCCCAGGGCAGGACCGGGCGGCGGCGGGGCTGCCGGCGGCGTACTCGGCGGGCCTCGCGCTCGGGCGGGACGGCACGGCGGTGGTCGGCAGGTCCACGGAGGAGACGGGCACGACGATCCACCTGGTCCGCCCCGGCGGCGAGCCCAGCGAGATCTACCGGCACCGGGAGTCCGCCGGAGTCGGCGACCTCTCGCACGACGGCAAGCTGCTCGCCATCGAGCACACCGAGCACGGCGACGCGATGCACGCGGCGCTGCGCGTGCTGCGGCTCGGCGGCTCCTCCGGCGCGGACCCGACGGTCGCCGAGCTGGACGACACCAAGGGCGGCCGGGAGGAACTGGGCCTGGAGGTGCTGGGCTTCGCGCCGGTGGCGGGCGACGCGCGGCTGCTCGTCGGGCACCAGCGGCGCGGCCGGTGGGAGCCGATGATCTGGGACCCGGAGACGGGCCGGGCCCGGGAGCTGGAGCTCGACCTGCCGGGGGACGTGTCGGCGGAGTGGTATCCGGACGGCAGCGCGCTGCTCGTGCTGCACACGTACCAGGCGCGCAGCGAGCTGTGGCGGTACGGGCTGGAGGGCCCCGGCTCCGGCGCCCTGACCCGGGTGGAGACCCCGCCGGGGACGATCTCGGGGGCGACGGCCCGGCCGGACGGCACGGTGGAGTTCCACTGGTCGTCGGGCGCGGAGCCGCCGCGGGTGCGGTCCGCCGCCGGGGCCGTGGTGCTGCAGCCGCCGGGCCAGGCGGCGCCGCGCTCGGTGCCGGTGGAGGACGCCTGGGTCGACGGACCCGGCGGCCGGATCCACGCGCTGGTGCAGCGGCCGGCGGGCGAGGGCCCGTTCCCGTGCCTGTTCGACGTGCACGGCGGCCCGACCTGGCAGGACAGCGACGCCTTCGCGGCCGGCCCGGCGGCCTGGGTCGACCACGGCGTCGCCGTGGTCCGCGTCAACTACCGCGGCTCCACCGGCTACGGCCGGGAGTGGACCGACGCGCTCAAGCACCGGGTGGGGCTCATCGAGCTGGAGGACATCGCGGCGGTGCGCGAATGGGCCGTCGCCTCCGGCCTCGCGGACCCGGAGCGGCTGATCGTCGGCGGCGGCTCGTGGGGCGGGTATCTGGCGCTCCTCGCCCTCGGCACGCAGCCGGACGCCTGGGCGCTGGGTCTGTCGGCGGTGCCCGTCGCGGACTACGTGACGGCGTACGAGGACGAGATGGAGGCCCTGAAGGCGATGGACCGCACGCTGATGGGCGGCTCGCCGGAGGACGTCCCCGAGCGGTACGCAGCGTCGTCTCCGCTGACGTATGTGGACCGGGTGCGGGCGCCGGTGTTCGTCTCCGCGGGGGTCAACGACCCGCGGTGCCCGATCCGGCAGGTGGAGAACTACGTCGGACGGCTGGCGGAGCGCGGGCATCCGCACGAGGTGTACCGGTACGACGCGGGGCACGGCTCGCTGGTCGTGGAGGAGCGGATCAAGCAGTTGAGGCTGGAGCTCGACTTCGTTCGCCGTCATCTGCTTCCGGACCTGGCTCCGCAGCCGTCCCGGCCGGATCCGGAACCGGGTCCCGGGGACCGCTCTCGTCGGGATCGGGGGAGGTGAGGCCGAGGGCCCTGTCACGGGCGAGCTCCGCCTCGCGGCGGAAGAGCCGGTACCACATGAAGATCACGAATCCGGCGAAGACGAACCACTGGGCCGTGTAGCCGAGGTTCTGGAACGCCTTGAGGTCGAGGCCGCTGCCCTGCGGGACCTCGGCGGGCACGGGCCGCATCCCGCCGTCGGCCTCGAAGAGGGTGACCCAGGCGGCGGAGACCTGCTCGTCGACGACGTTGACCAGCGCGGCTGCGCTGATCATGCCGACCTGGCCGCGCGGGAGCCCGCCCTCGGTGTGCACGCCGGGGGAGCCCTGGTGCTCGGACGCCTGCAGGGCGCCGGTGACGGTGACCTCGCCGGCGGGCGGCTCGGGGGCCTTCGCCGGGTCGGCCTCGCCGGGCAGCCAGCCGCGCAGGACAGGAACGGAGGTACGGGCTCCGGCGGCGCCGTCGTCGCTCACCGGGTCGTCGGTGCGCAGGAGGGTCAGCACGTAGAAGCCGGTCTCGCCGTCGAGGGTGCGGTCGGGGACGAGGAGTTGGGGGCCGTAGCGCCCGGTGACGGTCACGGCGTCGCCGGTCGTCTCCTGGGTCACGGGCAGCACCTCGGCCATCGGCCGGCCGGCGACGCCGTCGGTGGCGGCGCGGTCCTGCTGCTCCTCCTGCTCCTGGTGGGTGTCCACGCGCGTCTCGAAGCGGCTCAACTGCCAACTGCCCATCACCAGGCAGACCGCGATGGCGAGTGCGGCGAAGACGTTGACGACCCACCAGCGGGGCGTCAGCAGGAACCGGTACACGTCTCCACGGTACGGCCTCCCCCGGGGCCGTCCACCCAGGGGGCCGGGTCGGCGGTGGAGGACAGGAGGGGGGTCGGGGCGGCGTCGGGAGACCGGGGTCGGCGGGAGCACGCGGGGCCGTGGACTCGGGGACCGGGACTCGGAGGCCGGGACTCGGGGACCGGGACTCGGAGGCCGGGACTCGGGGGCCGGGACTCGGGGGCCGGGACTCGGGGGCCGGGACTCGGGGGCCGGGACTCGGGGCGTGGCGGGCCGGGGCGGCGCCCCGGCTCAGGGCCGGGGCGCGGTGGGGATCAGGCGCTCGGGAGCGGTTCCGTGTAGTAGACGGTGCCCGCGCAGGCGTTCTCGACCGTGACGCTGGCCACGGCGGAGGAGTCGGCCTCCGGCGAGTGGGTCAGCGTGACGGAGCCGTCGGTCGTGTCGTCGCCTTCGCCCGGTTCGCCGGTGCCGCCGGTGTCGCCGCCGGTCTCGGTCCCCTGGTCGGGCTCGGACTGCGTCTCGTCCGGCGACGACTGCGTGCCGTCGCTGGGGTCGGGGGCCGGGGTGGTGGCGGTGGTCGTGCAGCCGCCGTCCCTGCTGGTCTCCGGGACCCAGGCGAACTCCACCACGTACGACTCGCCGGCCGCCAGGACCAGCGCACCGGTCGTCTCCGGCGACGGCAGCAGGTCCGTGGCGGCGTCGCCGACGGTGTGGGTGCGCGTGTCGACCTCGCTCGCGCTCGCGGCGCCGAAGGTGCCGCCCACCTGCACGCCGTCGGACGACTCGACCACGCAGGCGGTGGTGGAGACGTTGGTGACGGTGAAGGACCCGGTGACCCGGCCGGCCTCGTCAGGCGTGCCGCTCGCCGCGACCGGCTCGCTGACCTGCGTCGGCGCGCACGGTTCCGCGGCAGCCGTGCCCTCGGAGCCGCCGGTCGGGGCGGCGGTGTTCTCTTCGTGTCCGGGGCTCTCGGTCTTCTCTTCCTCGTCCTTCGGCTCCTCGCTGCCGGCGGTGGCGTCCGAGTCGTTGCCCTCGACCGCGCCGCCTCCGCCCTGCTGTCCCGCGCTGGGCAACTGGCTGTTGGCGATGTCGTGGCGCGGGTTCTTCTCGCTGGTCGAGCCGGCGACGTTCATCAGCGCCGGCACCGAGACCGCCAGGGCGACCACCGCGACCGCGGCGACCGCGATCAACTGGCGGCGGCGCGTACGCCGCGCGGGCACGGCCCTCTGCAGGTACTGCAGCGTGCCGGGCGCCGGCTCCAGGCCGTCGACCGCGGAGTGCAGCAGCAGGCGCAGCTCTTCCTCGCCGCCCGGTTCGTCGTCGCCGTCCCCGCCGCCGTAGCCGTGGGGCCACCGCGGGGTCCCGGCCCCGCCGGAACCGCCCGCACCACCGGTGCCGGCGGCACCACCCGGGCCGCCCGGGCCGTGCGCACCGTGCGGATCACCTGCACCGTCCAGCCCTTCGGAACCGCCGGACCCGGCGGAACCGCCCGGCACAGCGCCCGGCTCGTCCGAGCCCGCGCCGGACCCGTTCGAGGAACCCGACGCGCCCCGCGCCGTCGCCCCCTCGTCCGCCCCCGCGGCCCCCTCCGGCCCAGCCGCCTCCGACCCGGCCACCTCCGGCACAGCCGCCTCGGCATCCGCCGCCCCGGACCCGGCCGCGCCGGATCCCGCCGCCTCGGGCCCGGCCGCCTCCGGCGCAGTCGCCTCGGGCACCGCCGCCGTCACCTCGTCCGCACCCGCCGGAACCACCGGCAGCTCCGCCGTCTCCGTCGTCTCCGCCACATCCACTGCCCCGCGCCCGGCGCCGGTCCCCGTTCCCGACCCGCCGGATCCCTCGGAACCCCGCTCCCACGGGGGTCCCGATCCGTAGAAACGCTCGCTCATGCCCGCGCTCCCATGGCTGTTCGCAGTGCGGCGATGCCCCGGGACCCGTAGGCCTTGACGGAGCCGAGCGAGATGCCCAGCGACTCGGCCACCTGAGCCTCGGTCATGTCCGCAAAGTAACGCAGCACGAGCACCTCGCGCTGCCGGCGCTGCAGCCCGCGCATCGCCTGGATCAATTGGTCGCGCTCCAACTGTTCGTACGCACCCTCTTCCGCGCTGGCCATGTCGGGCATGGGCTTGGAGAGGAGCTTCAGCCCGGTGATGCGCCGACGGAGCGCGGAACGTGACAGGTTGACGACCGTCTGCCGCAGATAGGCGAGGGTCTTGTCCGGGTCCTTGACCCGCTTGCGCGCCGAGTGCACGCGGATGAAGGCCTCCTGCACCACGTCCTCGCAGGAGGCGAGGTCGTCGAGCAGCAGCGCGGCGAGACCGAGCAGCGACCGGTAGTGGGTCTGGTACGTCTCGGTGAGGTGGTCGACGCTGGTGCCCTCCGCCACGGCGTCGTCAGCGTCCGCCGCGGGCTTCTTCGCGGCAGGCCGCGCGGACCACGGCGCGATCACCGGCAGCCCCCGGGACGCCGCGGAAGTACCGGGGCGCAGCGCGGGGCCGGCCGGAAGGGTCGCAATGCTGAGTGCCTCTGCCACGCCTGTTTGACACACCGACCCCCGTCAAGGTTGTACGCGCACGGCGGCATCGCCGGTCGTGTTACCGCGCGTACTGCCATGCCCACTCCCTTGCTACCCGTGCGGCCGGCCAATGCGGGCAGGGACAGAGACGCTTCGCGGCGCCGCCGCGGTTGCAGACGGCGCGAACCGAAATCGTCGGATGGCAAGGGCGTTCAGCGCAAGCGGTATGGACCAACGGATCGGTGACAAGTACCTCAGCGGCCCGTGCCGCCGTAGACGACCGCCTCGTCGCTCTCGCTGTCGAGGCCGAACGCCGTGTGCACGGCGCGTACCGCGTCCTTGACGACGTCCTCGCGAGTCACCACCGAGATGCGGATCTCGGAGGTGGAGATCAGCTCGATGTTGACGCCCGAGTTGGACAGCGCCTCGAAGAACGTCGCGGTGACGCCCGGGTGCGAGCGCATGCCGGCGCCGACAAGGGAGATCTTGCCGACCTGGTCGTCGTAGCGCAGCGACTCGAAGCCGATCGTCGGCTGCGCCTTGGTCAGCAGCTCCATCGCGCGGTGGCCGTCGGTCTTGGGCAGGGTGAAGGAGATGTCGGTCAGGCCGGTGGCGGCGGCCGAGACGTTCTGCACCACCATGTCGATGTTGATCTCGGCGTCCGCAATCGCCCGGAAGATGGCGGCGGCCTCGCCCGGCTTGTCCGGGACCCCGACCACCGTGATCTTCGCCTCGGAGACGTCGTGCGCGACTCCGGAGATGATCGCGTGCTCCATGCCTTCTGCTCCCTCGGAGATATTGCCTACCCAGGTGCCCGGTTGCCCCGAGAACGAGGAGCGGACGTGAATGGGCATGTTGTACCGGCGCGCGTACTCGACACAGCGGTGCAGCAGGACCTTCGAGCCGCTGGTGGCCAGTTCGAGCATGTCCTCGTACGGGATCCGGTCGATCTTACGGGCCTTCTTCACCACCCGCGGATCGGCGGTGAACACGCCGTCCACGTCGGTGTAGATCTCGCAGACCTCCGCCTCCAGCGCCACCGCCAGCGCCACCGCCGTGGTGTCCGAGCCGCCGCGGCCGAGCGTCGTGATGTCCTTGCTGTCCTGGGACACCCCCTGGAAGCCGGCGACGATCGCGATGGCGCCCTTGTCCACCGCCTCCTGGATCCGGCCGGGCGTGACGTCGATGATCCGGGCCTTGTTGTGCACGGCGTCGGTGATCACACCCGCCTGGCTGCCGGTGAACGACAGCGCCTCGTGGCCCAGCTTCTTGATCGCCATCGCCAGCAGGGCCATGGAGATCCGCTCGCCCGAGGTGAGCAGCATGTCGAGTTCGCGGCCGGCGGGGATCGGGGAGACCTGCTCGGCGAGATCGATCAGCTCGTCCGTCGTGTCGCCCATCGCGGACACCACGACGACGACCTGGTGGCCCGCCTTCTTGGTCTCGACGATCCGCTTGGCGACGCGCTTGATGCCCTCGGCGTCGGCGACGGAAGAGCCGCCGTACTTCTGCACGACAAGGCCCACGTGCGCTCCTCGCAATGGTGTTTCGGTCGGCTCAGTCTACCGAGCCGGCGCATACGCCCAGGGCGGGCCGACTCGGAGACCCACCTGCCCCCGAGGGCCGAAGACACACGGAAACGTAAGGCAGGTCACATCCGGAGCCCCAGAATCCGGCCGACGAACTCGGTGCGCACGCCCGGCGTACACACCGCTCCACGCGCCCCGGCCGTACGCCGCGCCCCCCGAGGGCTCACGTACGCCGCAGGCCCAGCGGCTCCGCGATCTCCGCCGCCATCACCCGGCCCGCCTCCTCCTCCAGCCGCCCGTCGTCCAGCGCGGCGTCGCTGTCGGTGTCGAGCCCGTCCAGCTCCCCCAGGGGCGTGTCCAGCCGCACGTGCGCCACCAGCGACTGCAGGGCGCGCAGGCACGCGCTCGCGGTCGGGCCCCAGTTGGACAGGTACGAGAACTGCCACCACCACAGCGCCTCGTTGACCCGCCCCGCGGCGTAGTGCGCGAGGCCGTGCCGCAGGTCGGTGATCACGTCGGCGAGGTCGTCGGAGATCCGGCTGGCGACGGGCGTGCTGCGCGGCACGTACGGGTCGAAGACCTCGGAGTAGACGTCCACCGGGTCCAGCAGCTCGGCGAACCGCTCGCGCAGCTCGTCGACGTCCGGCTCGGGGCCGGTGTCCGGCTCGTACCGCTCGTCCGGCACGAAGTCCTCGTGCGCACCGAGCCGGCCGCCGGCCAGCAGCAACTGCGAGACCTCCAGCAGCAGGAAGGGCACGGCGCTGTTCGGCTCGTCGCCCTTGGCGACCTCGGTGACCGCGACGATGAAGCTCTCGATCGAGTCGGCGATCTGGACCGCGAAGCTGTCCGGGTCCTGCGTCGCCTGGTGCAGGGTGGCGTCAGACATCGAGCAGACCTCCTCTGTCGGCGCCCCGCGCACCACCCGGCCGCGTGCGGCGGCCTGCCGGGCTGCTGGGCGCTGCGCCGGGATCCAGCCGGCGGGCACGTGGTTCCGTTTCAGACATCGAGCAACCGCCTGCCTTCGAAGGCACGGCCGAGTGTGACCTCGTCCGCGTACTCCAGATCACCGCCGACGGGCAGGCCGCTGGCCAGCCGGGTCACCTTCAGACCCATGGCCTTGACCATGCGGGCGAGATACGTGGCCGTGGCCTCGCCTTCGAGGTTGGGGTCGGTGGCGAGGATCAGCTCCGTGACGGCGCCGTCGGCGAGCCGGGCGAGCAGCTCCCGTATCCGCAGGTCGTCCGGGCCGACACCCTCGATGGGGCTGATCGCGCCGCCGAGCACGTGGTACCGCCCGCGGAACTCACGGGTCCGCTCGATGGCCACGACGTCCTTGGGTTCCTCGACGACGCACAGGACGGCCGGGTCGCGCCGCGGGTCGGCGCAGATCCGGCACTGCTCCGCCTGCGCGACGTTCCCGCACACCGCGCAGAACCGGACCTTCTCCTTCACCTCGGTCAGCGCATGCGCCAGCCGGCGGACGTCGGCCGGCTCGGCCTGCAGGATGTGGAAGGCGATGCGCTGCGCGCTCTTGGGACCGACGCCGGGCAGCCTGCCCAATTCGTCGATCAGATCCTGGACCACGCCTTCGTACACGCGACGCCTCTCTCGTGTCCGCTCTCCTGCACCAAGCTAGCCGCTACCGCCGGGTTCAACCCGCTCCGGGGATGGCCACCGGTTCGGAACCCGGCAGATCCGGACGGCCGAGAACGGCCCCGCGCGGTGACGTGGAAGAAGGGGTGGTCAGAAGGGCAGCCCCGGCATCCCGCCGAGCCCCTGCGCGAGCGGGCCGAGCCGCTCCTGCTGAAGCTGCTGCGCGGCGCTGTTCGCGTCCCGCACGGCGGCCACGACGAGGTCGGCCAGCGTCTCGGTGTCCTCGGGGTCGGCGGCGCGCGGGTCGATCACCAGACCGGTCAGCTCGCCGGAGCCGGTCACCGTGGCCTTCACCAGCCCGCCGCCCGCGGTCCCCTCGACCGGCGTCTCGGCCAGCTCCTGCTGGACGGAGGCGAGCTCCTGCTGCATCTTCTGGGCCTGCTGCAGCAACTGCTGCATGTCGGGCTGGCCACCACCAGGCATCACGTCGCTCGCTCCTTGTCGCGCTGTGTCTACGTCGTCGGTTCGGGTGTCGGGCCGGTCCAGGCGAGCCTACGTTCTCCGCCGCCGCGCTGCCGTCCATCGCAGGGAGGACGCGCTCCATCCGCGTTGCCACGCGGGGAGGCGCGCTCCTTCGCCATCGTCATCCTTGCGGAGGACGCGGCCGGGGCGCCGCCTCAGTCGTGGCGGATCTCCTCTATGACGGTGGCGCCCAGCTCGCGGACGATCAGGTCGTGGCCGGACAGGGCGGTGTCGTCGAGATCCGGGTCGTCCTCGTCGGGGATGTCGTCCTCCAGCGGCGGCGGAGGCGGTCCCGGGTCGGGGGGCGGCCCGGGGTCGGGCGGGGGCGGCCGGCCGGGCCCGGCCGCCGCGGGCGGGGGCTGCCGGGGCGGAGCGGGCGCCGGTACGGAGGGCGGGGGCGAAGTCTGTACGGACTGGCGCAACCCGGCGCCGCCCCCGCCACCACCGCCGCCCCCGCCGAACCCGCCGCCGGCCCCGGCACCGGCACCGCCGGGACCGCCCCCGGAACCGCCCTGACCGCCGCCGGGACCGCCCGGTCCCCCGCCGCCGGGCCCGGCCGCGGAGCCGCCGCCGCCCCCGCCGGTCGGGTCCACGATGGCCTCGACCTTCCACTGCACGTCGAACCGCTCCGCCAGCGCCTCGCGCAGCACCTCGTCGCTGCCGCCGTTGACGAAGCTGTCCCGGGCGCCGACGTTGGCGAAGCCGAGCTGGAGCGTCCCGCCGTCGAACCCGGTGACCTGGGCGTTCTGGCTCAGCAGAATCCAGGTGAAGCGCCGCCGGTGCTTGACGGCCTCCAGGATGTCGGGCCACATCTGCCGCACGGAAGCGGCCCCCGCAACACCGCCCCCCTGCTGCGCGGGCACCCCCTGAGCAGTAGCGGCGGCAACGCCCCCGGCCGCGGGTGCCGGCGCGGCGGCTGCCGCCGCCGCGGGTGCGGGTGCCGCCGGTGCCGCCGCAGGTCCCGCCGCGGGTGCTCCAGCCCCGGGCCAGGCCCCGGGCCGACGCGCCTGCGCCTCGCCACCACCGGAGGCAGGAGGGCCGGCAGGGGCGGAACCCCCGGAGGCACCAGAAGACCCAGCTCCGGAGGACCCGGCTCCAGAGGGCCCGGCACCGGAAGACCCGGCCCCAGAAGACCCGGCACCGGAAGACCCAGCACCGGAAGCAGCCGGACCACCCGGCTCGGCGAGAGCCGCCCGGGCCCCGCCACCCATACCGCCACCGCCATCGCCAGCGCCACCACCGCCACCACCGGTGACACCGCCACGGCCATCCCCACGGCCATCCCCACCGACGGCACCCCCACCGTCCCCGTCCCCGCCCCGGTCCCGGCCCGGCGGCCGGTGGGCGTCCGGCCCCGGTACGTACCCCATGGCCGGCGGGCCCGTCGAGGCGTTGCGCTCCAGCCGGTCCAGCCGGGCCATCACCGAGCGCTCGTCCCCGTACGCCCCGGGGAGCAGCACGCGCGCGCAGATCAGCTCGAGCTGCAGCCGGGGCGCGGTGGCGCCGCGCATCTCGGTCAGCCCCTCGTTCACAAGGTCGGCCGCGCGGCTCAACTCGGCCGCGCCGAAGGTGTCGGCCTGGCGCCGCATCCGCTCCAGCACGTCCGCGGGAACGTCGATCAGCCCCTTGTCGCCGGCGTCCGGCACGGCGGCGAGGATCACGAGGTCCCGCAGCCGCTCCAGCAGGTCGGTGACGAACCGCCGCGGATCGTGCCCGCCCTCGATGACCTGCTCCACGACCGCGAACGCCGCCGCCCCGTCACCCGCCGCGAAGGCGTCGACGACGGAGTCGAGCAGGGCGTCGTCCGTATACCCGAGGAGGGCGGTGGCCATGGCGTACGTCACACCCTGCGCACCGGCGCCGGCGAGCAGTTGGTCCATGACGGACATCGAGTCCCGCACGGAGCCGGCCCCGGCCCGTACGACCAGGGGCAGCACCGCGTCCTCGACGGGGATCGCCTCGACGCGGCAGACGTCCGCGAGATAGTCGCGCAGCGTCCCGGGCGGGACGAGGCGGAAGGGATAGTGGTGCGTCCGGGACCGGATGGTCCCGATGACCTTCTCCGGCTCGGTCGTGGCGAAGATGAACTTCAGGTGCTCGGGCGGCTCCTCGACCACCTTCAGCAGGGCATTGAACCCCGCGGAGGTGACCATGTGCGCCTCGTCCACGATATAGATCTTGTACCGGCTGGCGGCAGGCCCGAAGAACGCCTTCTCACGCAGCTCACGCGCATCGTCCACACCGCCGTGCGACGCGGCGTCGATCTCGATGACGTCGATCGACCCCGGCCCGTTCCGCGCGAGGTCCCGGCACGACCGGCACTCCCCGCACGGCTCCGGCGTCGGCCCCCGCTCGCAGTTGAGACACCGGGCGAGGATGCGCGCACTCGTCGTCTTCCCGCAGCCCCGCGGCCCGCTGAACAGATACGCGTGGTTGACCCGGCCGTTCCGCAGCGCCTGCTGCAGCGGGCCGGTCACATGGTCCTGCCCGATGACCTCGCCGAAGGTCTCGGGCCGGTAGCGGCGGTAGAGAGCGAGCTGCGACACGACTACGACGATATCGGTGACCGCCGACAACGGCGCCCACCCACGAAAACCCCCGGCCCCCGCCCCACCCCGCACAAGGAGGCGCCCCCCACGCACCCGCCAGAGCCCACCTACCCTTGCTGCCTTCCGGCCCTGGGGGAGTTCAGCGAGATAGCGCCGCGTGAGGGGCAGTCTCCACCTTAACCGATCCCACCCCCGGCGAACGAGTTCGCGACCACCCCACCCCGTCTTGTACTGTGGCCCGCGGAGGATTCGCCTAGAGGCCTAGGGCGCACGCTTGGAAAGCGTGTTGGGTTCACACCCTCACGAGTTCGAATCTCGTATCCTCCGCACCCCGCCTGACCTGGCGAAACGAGCCCCGCACCGGCACGCCGCTGCGGGGCTTCGTGGTGGCCGTATGAGGATGCAGGGCAGTCTTGGTTGTAGTCACCCCTCAGGTGCCGCCGCATGCGCGAGCGGCTACCCGGTGACCACTGACGGCTCTGACGCGGCCCTGCCGACGAAACGCCACGGCCGCGGGAACGGTGACCACCGTTGCCCAGGCCCCCGAGGGCCGTCCCTCAGAGGACGGCCAGCGGCACCGTGACGAACTCGATTCGCCGGTACGGAGACCAGTCGCCTGTCTCGTACAGCACACCGACGCTCTCGCCGTCGGGCAGCACCGCCAGGTCCGAGTACGCCGCGGGCAGTCCGGTCAGGTGGCGGGTGAGGCGCCACGTGGCGCCGTCGTCGTCGCTCACCCACAACCCGAGCGCCGCGCGCTCCGAAGGGTGGGACGGGCCGGAGTAGAGCAGGCGACCGTCCGGGAGGGTGAGCAGGCTGCCCTGGCAGTCCGGGCCGGGAAGTGTGGCCTGGGGGCGGATGTCCCGGACGAGGGACTCGCCGCGGTCGGTGGAGTAGGCGTCGCCGCGGTAGCCGACGATGCCGTCGGGCAGGCAACGGGAGTTGACGTAGAGCGTGCCGTCCGGGAGCACGGCGCAGGCGGTCTCGTTCTCGTTCACGGACCCGTTCGGGACGGACGACGTGTACCCGACCGTCCAGGTCTGGCCGTCGTCGCTGTAGATGCCGTGTGCACCGTAGTACTTGGTCTCCGCCCCCGTGTCGCTCCCGGTCGGCGAACGGGTGTGCCAGCAGGGCACCACCATCCTGCCGCCGGTGAGTGCCACGCCGTGGCCGGGGCCGGTGCCGTATCCGCGCATCCATCCGGGGCGGACCTGCGCCGAGATGTCGGTCGGCTCCGACCACTTCTCGCCGTCGTTCGACGAGCGCTGGACGTATATCCGTCGGGGTGCCGCCTCCCCGGTGCGGATCATCTGTGAGGTGACGTTCGGCGGCTGCCGGCACGACAGGAGCAGCACGTCCCCCGACGACGGTTCGACCACCACAGCCGGGTTCGCCGCGGTGTCGCCGCCGTGCGCGACCACGACCTGCTGCGGCAGCCAGTTCCGGCCGCCGTCCTGCGACCGCCGGAGCACGATGTCGATGTCCCCGGTGTCGCCCGCCCCGGACACCCGGCCCTCAGCCAGGGCGAGCACCGTGCCGGCGGGCGTCACGGCCAGCGCGGGGATGCGGTACGTGTGGTAGCCGCCGTCGCCGGCGGTGAATGGCGTCGTCGTGGCCATGCAGTGGCGCTCCCTTGTGCAGGAGAAACGCACCGGCCGGTCGGCGCGGTGCTGGTTCGGGATGCCCAGACTGCCGTCCGTACGTACGACGATGATCCGTATCACCTGGTTGTTTGCCGGACGTTCGGCACTAAGTCATCTGACATATCTACACTCCCGGCTCTCCGGCCACTCTCCGCGGCCGTGTGAGACAGGGGAGGGGACGGAGCATGTTCGGGGTGCCCGAAAGCTGGTTATTAAGACGACGGAAGGCGCCGGCGGCGACACGTTCGGGACCGGCTCCTTCCGTCGGGGAATGCGTGCACCTGTGCGTGCTGCACGGTCAGAAGCTCAAGGACAACCGTGACGGCCACCGCCAGCGGCTCGTGCGGAGCATCCGGGCCCTTGCCGAGCAGAAGGACGAGCCCACGGATGCCCTGCTTCGCGCGCTGCTCGATGTCGGCACCAAGGCGCTCGCCGTCGGTGCCGCGCCGGAGGACGCGCTGGCGCTGCTGATCGCCGACACCCTGCTTGCGGTGCGCGGCGGTTCGCGGGCGGCATGGCGGCTGCGTGCCCGCGCGCAGGAGGCGCTCGGGGACGACCGCGCCGCGATCGAGGCCCACAAGCGGTACCTGGCGCTGACGCGCAAGGACGACACCGACACTGCCACGCAGGTCGAGCGCCTGCAGGAGGGGCTGAAGCACACCGAGCGGGCGCTGCGCCGGCTGCGGCGCGAGTATCCGGAAGCCGCCGCCCACGCCGTGCGGCCGGACGTCGAGTTATGGGCCGACGGCCTCCGTCTGGTGGCGGCCGGTGACCCGGCCGCGGCGCGACCGCGCCTCGCCGCCGCGCTCGGCGCCATGGCCTCCGGGGGCCGTACGGACCGTCAGATACGTGCGGCGCTGGCTGACTTCGAGGACCTCGTCTCCGCAGGACCCGGTACGGCGCCGCAGGCGGCCGGCCCGTCGCGCAAGGAGCGCGAGCGCACCGCGGAGAGCCGGCACCGGATCGCGTTCGCGTCGTACGTGGACGAGAACTACCTGCCCGGCTTTCTCACGCTGCTGCGCAGCCTCGCCCTGAACAACCCGCACATCTGCGAGGACTTCGTCGTCCTCTACGACGACCTGCAGCCCGCGTCGCTGACCCGGATACACCGGCTGCACCCGCGCATCGTGTTGCGCCGCGTCGATGCCGGGCACTACGACGGGTTCGTCAAGGGGAACCGTGAAAACTACCTGGTCCGCAAGGCGTACTTCATTCTCGACGTCTTCCGCTTACGCGACTACGACACGGTGATCACCCTCGACACCGACATGGTCGTGCTCGGCGACATCTCCGAACTGATGAGCCTGCGCGGCGGCCTGGCCGCGGTACCGCAGTTCCTCAAGGAGCAGACCAAGCTCAACAGCGGACTGCTCGTGATATCGCGCGACTACCTCACCGACGAGTTCTGTGCCCGGATCGACGAGACCGGACACTCCGGCCTGTACGAACTCGACAAGCACGACCAGGGGATACTCAACGCGCTGCTGGAGCACAAGTTCACCCGCCTCGACGCGGCGTACAACTACGTCAAGCGGCGCATCGAGCCCGGGGACCCGGTCCCGGAGGAGGTGGCCGTGCTGCACTTCACCGGCCGCCACAAGCCGTGGAACGGCGGCGAGCGGGGCTACGAGCGCCCTGAGGCGGTGTGGGCGACGTACGAGATGACCGACGCCGAGCTGATCGACGCCTTCCTGCGGCAACCGGGAGACCGCCACCCGGAGCTGGAGCACCACTACCGCAGGCAACGGCGCCGGGCCGGCGGGTGACGTCCCCCTCGGCCCGGCGCCGTCGTCACGCGGTCCGATCACATCCCCGGTGGTGCGGGCAGGCGGTGCGCCGCGAAGCCGGGTGCGGTCGGCGCTCCGGAGCCTGACGTGGCCCTGGCCGCCGTGGGGCGGGCTTCGTAGAAGCGTGTCTGGTTGGCGCTCGTACGGTAGGAGAAGGCCCAGGTCGGGCCGTTCGCGTTCGAGTAGGTGAGGGCCGTCGGGTCGGTGGCCGACGCCTCGAAGGACTCCTGCCGCCATGTGCGCCAGGTGCCCGAACCCTGGGTCTGCTCCCCGGTGTTGTAGATCATTCCATCGGCTCCGCGGGCCACAAGCTCCGTGACACCCGTGATCGGGCTGATCACGGCCGACGGAGACCCGGCGGAGGTGAAGTCCCCGACCCGTGTCCAGGCGGTCGGGAAGGCGCCGCCCTCCGTGGCCTGGGCGAAGGAGACGATGCGGCCGTCGGTGGCGCGGGCGAAGACCCCCATGCGGTAGCCGGGGTAGACGACGACCGCCGGGCGACCGGTCAGGGGTGCGTCGCCGAGGGAGGCCCAGGTGCCGACCGCGGTGCCGGTGAAGGCCGCCGTACGCAGCCGGCCCGTGGCATCGGCGCCGAACAGTTGGATGCCGTCGCGCACCGTGATCGCGGTGAACGGGCCGGAGAACCCCTGTCCCGTCAGCGGCATCCAGCCCATGAAGGCGACGTTGGGACGCTGCTGGATGCGATACCAGGGTTTGCCCTGTGCGTCGACGGCGAACTGGACGAGCCGTCCGTCCGGCATGGTGCCGGTCACGGGGTGCTGGGCCATGGCGCCCGCGAGGTTGAACCACTCTTCCCAGTCCGGGTTGCCCTGCGCGTGCCGGGTCCACCAGATGTCGCTGTTGATGCTCTGTGCGGTGACGGCGGTCTCACCGTCGGGCTGTGCGGCGAGGGAAGGAGTGCCGGAGAACGCCTCGTTGCCGGAGATGGTCGTCCACTGGGTGCTGTTGGAGTCGTTCGGATCGCTCTGCCACCCGTGCACGAGGCGGCCGATGTTGTCGGTGTACGCGTACTCGATGGCGCCGCCCGGCGACTGCTGGATCGCGGCGGGGCTGTCGGTGTCGATGCCGATCGAGGGGCGGGCTGGAGAGTGCTCGGCGGTGAGGCGGCAGGAGGCGGGTCCGCCGGAGACGCTGGTGTAGCCGGCCCAGTGCGCGCCGTCTGCGATGAGCCGGTTGTAGACGGTGAAGTTCCCCTGGTCCTCCGCGTAGCGGAAGTAGCGCAGGTCGCCGTTCGGCTGCACGCGGATCAGGGTGTCGCCGCCGAACGAGGTCACGTCCTGGGTGCCGCGCCAGTCGGCCCAGCTGACGGTGTCGTGGCGCTGCAGCCAGCGCTGGCTGTCGAAATCGTAGCGGGAGCGCAGCAGGTTGCCGGTGGCGGCGTCGCGTCCGTACAGCACGCCGAGGTCGGTGGCGACGATCAGGTCGTAGCGCCCCCAGCCGGAGTCGATCTTCCGGTCACCCGCGGGGTTCCAGGCGTTGGTGTCCAGGGAGTACTGGCTCCAGCGGAGGTCTCCGCCGTCGTCGACGTGCCAGATGTTGCTGTCCTGATCGACGGTGATCTCGTGGCGGTTCTCGGTGAGCCGGTAGCGCGTGAAGCCGTCGCTGATCTTCTTGTGGTGGACGTCCCAGGTCTCGGTGCTGTATTCGCGGTGGCTGAGGAAGAGGCCGTCGGCCTTGATGCCGTAGAACTGGGCCTTCCCGCCGGCGAGAACGCGCGGGTAGCGGTCCCAGTCGGTGTCGATCGAGAACGGCTCGGGCACCTGCGTGGCATCGGCGGGGTTGTCGACGTTGCGGCGGATGAAGTTCCCGGCCGGGGTGACGGAGTACAGAGGCGCGGTGGACGTACAGGTCACGCTGTCGTCGGCTGCCGCCGCCCCCGGCGCCGTGATCGTCAGCGGAACCGCCGCGGCCACCGCCGCCAGTAACGCGGGCGCGGTGCGTACGAATCGTCTTCGCGGTACGCGTCGCATGGGCATCCCTCCAGGTCGGCTGTCGTGTGACGGACTCAGGGGACGCCGCTTCCCACCTCACGTCGCCACCCCCCTCGGGGGACGGTAGGCAGCCATGAGTGAACGCTGCAGCGGCCTTGAGGTAAACATAGGGCGCTCAGGTCTGGCTTGTTGATGAACATTCAAGTTTTTCCTCGACATTCCCGTCATGCCTCACTCATGATCTGAACGCCTGTTCGCGTTCATGGACCTGTGGGGGGACCTATGCCCGCGTACCGAAGAATTGCGCGTTACGTCACGACGAACAGACTTCGGCGGGGCCCGTTCGCCACCGCCGTCGCCGTCCTGCTCGCAGCGGTGATCGGCATCACCTCGCTCGCCCTTTCCGGCTCCGGGATCCCCCTGCTGCCGGGTGACCCGCCCGCCCCCGGGACGCCCGATCAGCGCTGGGGCGACGCCGGCGGGCGCGACCACCTCGTACGGGAGCGGGACGCCAACCGCCGGGCGCCCACCACTCACCGCGCCAAGTACCCCACGGGCCAGGGGCGTTCCGGTGACGCACGGCCGAGCCAGCCCGAGAACGACGTACGGGTCGCGGCGGCGCCCGAGCCGGCGGGGAGCGGCTTCGAGCCTGGCCGGAGCCGCGAGCTGCCCGGGGAGCGGACCGCGTACAGCCGCACGTACGCCAACGACGACGGCACCCACACCACCGAGACGTCCCCCGACCCGCTCAACTTCCGGGATGCCGACGGCGAGTGGTATCCCATCGACACCACGCTCCGCGCCCGCCCCGGCGGCTGGGACAACGCTGCCGACTCCGTCGACGTCCGCCTCGGCGACAGCGCCGCGGACACCCGGCTGGCCGGTCTGCGGCTGCCCTCCGGCGCCGCGGTGTCGTACGGGCTGCACGGTGCCGCGCGCGTTCCCGGAAGCGTCGACGGCAGCAAGGTGACGTACGAGGACGTGCTCCCCGACACCGGCTTATGGCTGGAGTCCCAGCCCGGTGGCGTGAAGGAGACCCTCGTCCTGCACTCCCCCGACGCGCCCGCCGTCTTCCGCTTCCCCCTCGCACTCGACGGGTTACGCGCATCCCTCCACGACGGCTCCGTCGTTCTCCGCGACGCGGACGGCCGGACCCGGGCCGTCATACCCCCCGGCTTCATGGACGACTCCGCGGCCGTCCCCGCCCGCTCCGACGGCGTCGCCTACCGCCTCGTCGGCGAGCCCGGCGCCCAGTCGCTGGAAGTGACCCTCGACCGCCGTTGGCTGCGCGCCGACGACCGGGTCTTCCCCGTCCGCGTCGACCCCTCCGTGCGCTCCGTCTCCGCGGGCACCAGCGCCTACGTCAAGGACGGCGGCTCCGTCGTCGGCGACACCGAGCTACAGGTCGGCAAGTCGGCGAGCGGGCCCACCGCCACCTACCTCGGCTTCCCCGACGTCGACGAGGACTTCCGGAACCACAAGATCTTCGGCGTCCAGCTGCAGCTCGCCAACTTCGACTCGGCCTCCTGCAAGTCCCGGCCGGTCACCGTGCACCCGGTCACCGAGTCCTGGTCCGCCGGTACCGGCATGTCCTACCCCGGCCCCGCCACCGGCCCGAGCCTCGCCTCCAAGTCCTTCGCCCACGGCCACATCAAGCTCGGTGACTCCAAGTCCGACTGCCCCGCCCGCAACGAGCTGTTCAACCTCGGCAAGCGCGGGCGCGACCTCGTCCAGCGCTGGGTCAGCGGCCGACAGCCCAACCACGGCCTGTCCGTACGCGCCGCCGCCGAGGACCTGGCCTGGAAGAAGTTCGCGGGCCACGGCACCGCCAACCCGCCCAAGCTGTTCATCACCCACTCGCCGTACGCCGCGGACTACCGCTTCGTCCAGCCGGTGCCCGATCCGCCCGTCCTGCAGAACCAGGACGGCAAGGTGAAGCTGAGCGTCACCAACAAGGGCGCCCAGACCTGGACCCCGGGCGGGTACTACCTGGCCTACCGGGCGTTCGACGCCAAGGGCAAGCTCGTCACCCAGCAGCGCGCGGCCAACCTCACCGGAGAGGTGCCCCACGGGTCGAAGACGACGCTGACCGCGACGATCAAGAAGCTGCCACCGGGCCGCTACACGCTCGACTTCACCATGGTCCGCACCGGCGGCACCGTCTTCACCGACGAGCAGGTTCCGCCCGCCCGGCTCCTGCTGCAGGTCTTCGACATCGCCCCCGTGGTCCAGGAGCAGTATCCGCCCAACGGCTACTTCGCCCAGACCCTCACGCCGCATCTGTGGGCCTCCGCCATCGACGTGGACGCCCCCGCGGGCCAGACCCTGGAGTACAAGTTCGAGGTCTGCGAGCGCGGCGACGACGGGAAACCGACCGGCTGCACCACCTCCGCGTACCAGAGCAGCCCAGCGTGGACCGTACCCGCGGGCAGGCTCTCCTGGGGCAAGACCTATCTGTGGCGCGGCTTCGTCAAGGACGCGGGCAACGAGGTTCCGACGGATCAGATCGCGCTGCTGACCTCCGTGCCCCAGCCGGAGATCACCTCCCGGATCGCGGACGGCCAGGCGAACGAAGCCGACCCGCTGACCGGCAACTACTCCACCACCGCGATCGACGCCTCCCTTGCCGGCATCGGCCCGGATCTGACGCTCGTACGCTCGTACAACAGCCTCGACCCGCGCCGCGACCTTGCCTTCGGCGCCGGCTGGACCTCCCGCTACGACGTCCGCCTCAGCCCCGACGACGACGGCAGCGGCAACGTCGTCATCCGCTACCCCGATGGCCGCGACGTGCGCTACGGCAAGAACCCCGACGGCAGTTACGAGCCGCCGCCCGGCCGCTACGCCCGCCTCACCCGGGACGCCACCGCGAACACCTGGACGCTGCAGGACAAGTCCGGCACCCGCTACTCCTTCAGCAGCTCGGGCCTGCTGGTCAAGATCACCGACGCCACGTCCAACGCCGTCACGTACACCTACTCCGGCGGCCGCATCGCCAAGGCGGAGAACGCGCGCAGCGGCCGGTCCCTCACCTTCGCCTGGACCGGTGACCACGTCACCTCCGTACGCACCAACCCCGTCGGCGGCGCCGCTCTGGCCTGGGACTACACCTACGCCGGTGACCGCCTCGACCGGGTCTGCGCGCCCGACGGCAGCTGCACGTCGTACGAGTACACCGCCGGCAACCACTACGCCACCGCCGTGCGCGACTCCCGTCCCGAGTCGCACTGGCGGCTCGGCGAGGGCGAGGGCACAGCGGCCGAGAGCACCGTCGACGTCAACCTCGGCGACGACCGCGGCACTCACCACGGCGTGACCCTCGGCGCCCAGGGCGCCGTCAGCGGCGATCCCGACACCGCCGCCGTCTTCGACGGGAACTCGTCGCGGATCCAGTTGCCCGGCGGCACTCTGAAGAAGAGCAGGGACACGGCCGTCGAGCTGTGGTTCAAGACCATTCCGACCGGCGTCGGCGGCCCTCTCCTCGGCTACCAGGACAAGGCGTGGGGCACAGCCCCGACGAGCGGCGTGCCCACGCTCTACGTGGGCACCGACGGCAAGCTGCGAGGCCAGTTCTGGAACGGCACCGCCCAGCCGATCACCGCGACCACGAAGAACGTCAACGACGGCAACTGGCACCACGCCGTCCTCTCCGTCTCGGGTCAGAAGCAGAGCCTCTACCTCGACGGGCAACTCGCCGGCACCCTCGACGGCGCCCCGCTCGCCGGACAGAAGCTCACCCACAACCAGATCGGTGCCGCGCACCCCGACTCCCCCGCGAACTGGCCCGGCTGGGGCAGCGCCCAGGCCCGGCACTTCGCCGGCAGCATCGACGAGGTCTCCGTCTACGCCCACCCGCTGGGCCCGCAGTCCGTCGCCGCCCACCACACCCTCGGCAAGCAAGGCGCCGACCTGCTCACGCGAATCGCTCTGCCCAGCGGCCGCACCGGCGCCGAGGTCACGTACGACACCTCCGCCGACCGGGTCGAGGAGTACACCGACGGCAACGGCGGCACCTGGCGGTACGGCAGGCCGGCCGTCTACGGCGACGAGACCGACATGCGCCGGACCATCGAAGTGCAGGACCCCCTCGGCCACCCCTACTTCTACGAGTACGACGCCCTCACCTCCCAGCTCGTGCGCTACGGCGAGCCCATGGCGCTCGGCGTCCGCGAGGCCGACAAACCCGGCGAGCCGTCCACGTCACCCCCGGACCCGCCGGACGAGGTCTGCAGCCAGCCGGACCCCGGGGACCCGGCATTCTGCACTAATCCGCCCGGCGACGGCGGCTCGGAGCCCGACTTCATCCGCCATCCCGTGGACGGCGTCGCGATCCGCAGCTTCACCTACGACGACAAGGGCTACCAGACCGGCGTCACGAGCGAGACAGGCGACACCGTCACGCTCGCCTACGACGACCGCGGCAACATCACCTCCCGGACCACGTGCCGGGCCAAGGACGACTGCCAGACCTCCCACACCTCCTACCCGACCGACCTCCCTGAGCTGGACCCCCGCAAGGACCTGCCCACCGGCACCCGCGACGGCCGCTCCAGCGGACCGTCCGACGACCGCTACCTCACGGCCTACACCTACAACCCCACCGGCGCTCTGCTCACCCAGAAGAACCCCGACGGCGGTACCACGCGGCACACCTACACCACCGGCGCCGAGCCCGCCCGCGACGGCGGCCAGACCCCCACAGGGCTGCCCAAGACCACCACCGACCCGCGCGGTGCCGAAACCCGCTACGCCTACTACCGCAGCGGCGACCTGGCCGAGGTGGTCCAGCCCTCCGGGCTGACGGCCCGCTACACCTACGACGAACTCGGCCGGCTCACGGGCGAGACCGAGATCTCCGACAGCCGGCCCAGCGGCGTCACCACGACGTACACCTACGACAAGCTGTCCAGACCGGTGACCGTCACCGAACCCGAGGTCGCCAACGCCGTCACCGCCGCGCCACACCGGATGCGAACCACGACCGCATACGACCCGGACGGCTTCGTCACCCGCGTGGAGATCAGCGACGCCGTCGGCGCCGACCCCTCCCGGTCGATGACCTTCGAGCCGGACGAGCACGGCCGCCCCGCCCGCGTCACCGACGCCGAGGGCAACGAGTCGACCTACGGCTACGACGTCTTCGGCAACCAGACCTTCATGGTCGACGCGAACGGCAACCGCTACGAGTACGCCTACACCGCCCGGAACATGGCCGCCGAAGTACGCCTCGTCGACTGGGACGGCGACCCCGAGGAGGCCGACGACACCGGCGACTTCGCGGTACTGAACTCGTACTCCTACGACATGGCGGGCAGGCTGGCCCGACAGACCGACGCCATGGGCCGCACCCTCGAGTACCAGTACTACGGTGACGACCTGGTCAGGTCCATCACCCTGAAGGACTTCCACGCCCCGGACGGCAGCACACACGACTACGTCCTCGAAGCCAACGAGTACGACGACGCCGGCAACGTCGTCCGAGAGGTCACCGGCAACGGCCGCACGGTGACCACCTCCACGTACGATGCCGTGGGCCGGGTGAAGGGCACCGTCGCGGGCGGCGCGGCCCCCGGGCCGGTGCAGCGTGCCACATACGACTACGATCTCGCCGGCAACGTCACCCGCACCACCTCGGGCGGCTCCTCCTCCAACGTGCCCTGGCCGGTCAGCACCACGCCGGAGACCGTCGACTACGTCTACGACGGCGCCGGACGCCTCCGGCAGGAGATCGTCCTGAACGGCTCGGCGGACCTGACCACCACCTACGACTACGACCAGCGCAACCTGACGACCGCCGTCACCGATCCGCTCGGCCGCACCACGAACCTCGGCTACGACGCACTGGGCCGGCGGGTCTCCACCACGGCCCCCCAGGTGCAGGCGGAGCCGGGCGACGGCACCGCCGCACAGCCGGTCCGGCCGCTGACCGTGACCGGGCTCACCATGTACGGCGAGGTCACCGAGTCCGTGGACCCGCTGGGCAACACCACCCGGGCGACGTACGACGACCTCGGCCGCCAGACCTCCGTCTCCGCACCGCCGTACACCGCTCCCGGCTCGTCCACGGCTGTCACGCCCACCACCCACTACGGCTACGACGCCCTCGGCAACGTCACCGAGGTCACCGATCCGCTGGAGCGGACCAGCCGCTACTCGTACGACCGGATGAACCGGCTCACCGAGCGCGACGAGCCCACCGGCACCGGCGACGACCGGGCGACCTGGTCGTACACCTACACCCGCACCGGCGAGGTCCTCTCCGTCACCGGCCCCACCGGCGCACGCGCGGAGGTCACCTACGACGACCTCGACCGGCCCCTCACGCAGACCCGGCTCGAACGCCACCCGGAGCAGGCCGCGTTCACCACCGCGTACCGCTACGACGACAGCGGCAACGTCACGGCGATAACCGACCCCAGCGGGGCCGAGACGCACCTCGCCTACGATTCGCTCTCCCAGGCCACCCGGGTCACCGAACCCAGCGGGGTCTTCACCCAGTTCGGATACGACGGCAGCGGGCGTGAGGTCCGGCGCAGCGACGGCCTCGGGCGCACCTCGCGGCAGTCCTATGACGACGCGGGCAGGCTGGTTCAGGAGTCCGACCTCGACGCGAACATGAGCCCGTTGCGGGCCATGAACTACGACTACGACGACGCCGGCAACCTCACCGCCTCGACTGATCCCCTGGGCCGCACGACGACCTACGCCCACGACGCGCTCGGCCGGCTCACGGAGCAGACGGAGCCGGTGTCGGAGACGACGGCCCTCACCACGTCGTTCGGCTACGACGCGGCCGGCAACCGTACCCGCTACACGGACGGCCGCGGCAACTCCACCCACTACACCGTCAACTCCCTCGGTCTGCCGGAGACGGCCGTCGAGCCAGCCACCGCGGACCACCCGGCCGTCGCCGACCGCACCTGGACCACCGCGTACGACGCCGCCGGCCAGGCCGTCGAGGTCCGCGCCCCGGGTGGTGTGACGCGACAGCGCACGTACGACAACGCCGGGCAACTCGTGCTGGAGACCGGCGGCGGCGCGGAGGCGACGACCACCGAACGTGCCTACGGCTACGACGCCGCCGGCCGGCTGACATCGGCGGCGTCTCCGACCGGGGACAACACGTACAGCTACAACGATCGCGGACTGCTCCTGGAGGCGACCGGTCCGGCGGGCGAGGCGAGCTACACCTACGACGAGGACGGGCTGCTGCGCAGCCGCACTGACGCCGCGGGAACCGCGCAGTTCACGTACGTCGACCAGCGACTGGCCTCCGCCACCGACCCGCTCACCGGCGCCCGGCAGAGCTACGCGTACGACGAAGCGGGCATGCTCGAGCAGACCACGCTCGACGGCGGGCGGGCCCGTACGTTCACCTACGACGACGTCGGCCGCATCGACAGCGACACCCTCACCGACGCGGGCGGGCAGACCGTCGCTTCGATCGACTACGAGTTCGACGACAACGACCACCTCACCGCGAAGAACACCGCCGGCCTCGCGGGCCCGTCGCAGAACTCCTACGGCTACGACCACGCCGGCCGGCTGACGTCCTGGACGGCGGACGGCGCCACCACCGAGTACGCCTGGGACGACGCGGGCAACCGGACGAAGAACGGCGACGAGACCGCCGCGTACGACGAACGCAACCGGCTGCTGTCGGACGGCGACTACGCCTACGAGTACTCCGCGCGCGGCGCGCTCACCTCGCGCACCAGCTCGGGGCTGACGGAGGAGTTCGCCTTCGACGCCTTCGACCGGCTGGTCAACGCCGGCTCCGTCTCGTACGACTACGACTCGCTCGACCGCGTCGCAGCGCGCGGCGGGGCCGACTTCAGCTACGCGGGTCTCGCCCCCGACCCGGTCAAGGACGGCACCGCCTCGTACGGGCGGGGGGCGATGGACGAACTGCTGTCGGTCGCCGAGGACGGCGGGACGCCACGACTGGCGTTCACGGACGCGCACGGCGATGTGGTCGGCGGCTACGAAGCGACCGCGGAGGGCGGCGCGGAGCTGGCCGAGTCCGCGGCGTACACGCCGTTCGGAGAGCCGGCGGGGGAAGACGAACTCTCGGGCAACGCCGGCTACCAGGGCGACTGGACCGACCCGGACTCCGGGCAGGTCAACATGGGCGCCCGCTGGTACGACCCGGGCGCCGCCGGGTTCGTCTCACGCGACGCCGCCACGTACGCCTCCGGGCCCTCGGCGTTCGCCAACCGCTACGGCTATGCGGCGGCGTCGCCGATGGACCATGCCGACCCGGACGGCAACTTCGGGTTCTGCCTCCCTTGCGGCCTCCTCGGCGGCGCCTTGGCGCTGGCGCGCGCCTACCTGGCGAAGACGATCTGGAGCGGTCTGCGCGACATGATCTCGGGCGTCGCCGACCGCGTCCGTGACCTGCTGGAGCGGAGGCGGGCGGCGAAGAAGACCGCCGCGGCGATGAAGGAATACGCCCGCCAAGCCTGGCGGGCGGCGAAGTCGGCGGCCAGATCCGCCGCCCGCGTGGCGGACAGAGCCGCCGCCAGGCTGGACCGGACGGGCAACGACGGCTACCACAGGGCGAACGACCGGATCGACGAGATCATCCGCGGGCTGAAGGACAAGGGGTCCTCCGCGTCGGACTGGGCGGAGGCCAGAGCCCGCGAAGCCAAACGACGACTGCTCCAAGAGGCCAGAGACATCACGAACCGGGCGAAGGCCGCCGTCAAACGAGCCATCACGAACAACCCGCTGCCCGCCGTCACCGCCGCGCTCAAACCCCTTTACGAGGTTGCCGCGGACATCGTCTCGTCTGCTCCCAACGTCGCGGCCCGGGTGGTGGACGTCACCCGCGACGTGATCGCGGACGCCGCACAGAGCGCAGACAACGTACGCGCCGCGGCGGTGGCGGCCGCGGGGGACGTCGTCCAGGAGGTCTCCGCGGCGGTCGACGCGGGCGTCGAATTCGCCCGCAACACCGCCCCCGCCGTCCGCGACGCCCTCGGCACCGGCCTGTCCGCCGCCGCCGAACTCACCGGCTACAACGACTTCAAGGACTGCCTCACCAAGGGCGACATGGAAGCCTGCGCCTGGGCCACCGCCACCCTCGCCGGCGCCGCCGCCGGCGGCGCGGGCGCCGGCGCGGTCCGCGCGGCGAAGGCCGGCCGTATGGCCACCAAAACCGCGACGACTGTGGGCAAGAACGCCGACCGTGTCGAGTCAGCGGTGGACGCCGGCACCTGCGTCGCCGAAGGCGCAAGCGCCGCAGCATCGGCCAACAGCTTCACCGCCGGCACCGAGGTGGTGATGGCCGACGGATCAAGGAAACCAATCGAGGACGTCGAAGTCGGCGACAAGGTCAGGGCAACAGACCCGACGACCGGCGAGACGAGCGACGAGAAGGTCACCGCGACCATCGAGGGCACCGGCGAGAAGCACCTGGTCGACCTCACGGTCGCCCCGAACGGCCCGACGGACGACGCCACCGCCACCCTCACGGCCACGGAGGGCCACCCGTTCTGGGTCCCGGCCCTGAAGAAGTGGCAGGGGGCAGGCGACCTCAAACCGGGCCAGTGGCTCCAGACGGGTGCCGGCACGTATGTCCAGCTCACTGCTGTTCGCGCCCGGACAGCGGAGACGACGGTCCACAACCTCACGGTGGACGACGCCCACACATACCACGTCGCCGTGGGCATGACGGACACTCTCGTCCACAACTGTGATCCCGCTGACCTACCTGACATCGGCCCTGCCTTTGATGACATTCGGCCTGCTTCCGGGCGGGGTAGTCAATCCGGCGACGACGAACTTGAGCGGAGCGCCGAGAGAAAACAGACGAGAAAGTCAACGATGGAGGATGGTGGAGAAGCCTCTGCAGATGTGGCCCAGGCTGTCGTCGACGTGACTCCGGCCCATGGGCTTGCTGTGGTCGATCCGGTCAGCTCCCTCGTCAACACGGGGATGTTCGTCGGATCAGCAGTCTCGCGTCTCAATAAGATGGCGCGAGAGCGGATGCGAGGAGCAGGTAGTCGATGACAGATGCGCGTTCCCTTCTGGATGAATACGCCACTAATGGCCGCCTATCACCCGAGACCGTGGCACAAGCGAAGTTCGGCGCAATCAGTGAATCGTCACCGGCACTGGTCATCAGCTGTGCGTATGCGCTGTGGGTGACCCAGCACCTCTCCGGTGCCAAGCCGGCACCGGCTAGCGTCGGGGAGGTTGTGGCTGATCTCCTGAGTGCCGACCTTCCCTTGTCTGCGGAGGATGCAGTCACGCTCACCATGGTGCTGCTGGGCGAGGCTTCCTTCGGCATGGAGGCGGAGAGCGACAGTGTCGGAGGACTTGAGGCGACAACCGCACTCCTGTGGTCCGCGGTGCGGCGGGACGGCCTCCGTGAGGACGAAGTCGACGCACTTCTGAGCGACGCGGAAGCAGCTTGCCGCGAAGTCGTCGACTCGGCCGAGCTGATGCGACCACTCGTCCGGGACGGCGCCCATGGGCCGTGGGATGCGACCGAACCGTTCGATCCCCAGGTCAGACGGCTGGCGCTCGGCGCTCTCCGGGTGCCCGACATCAATCAGGTCACCCTCCGTCCCGAGCAGCGTGGGCAGGATGTCGAGGCCGTCACTTTCATCTTCGAGAAGACGGCTCTGCAGCTACAGCTGTTTCATGCTGCCGAAGGCGGCACCTGGGATGACGTGCGCGGCCGGTTGAGCTCACAAGTACTTACGGCCGGGGGGCAGGCTGAGGAGAAGGTGGGCGCACTGGGGAAGGAACTGGACTGCATGCTTCCCGTACGCGATGGATCCGGGCGGCTTGCCCGAGTGAGATTCCTCGGCTGCCATGGACCCGGGTGGCTACTGCGCGGAGTGCTCCGTGGCGATGCCGCTGAGTCCGACGTACACCACGCCTACGTCCGTCACCTCTTCCTGGAGACCGTGGTGGACCTCACCAGCACGCCCGTCGCGAAGAGCCGCGGCAGCGCCGTCCCCCTTCGATGGCCGCCACGTTAGCCTCGACCACGCTTCGTGTTGCTGGCGTCGATATCTGAATCCGGCATAGCCACCGGGGAACTGGGCTCGCCCGTCATGGACAGTTCGACGCACCGTAAAGCTCAGGCAGTGGAGCTGGAACAGGGTGCGGGTTCCGGGGGCCGGATGATGCGCTGCTCCTTCGGCGATCCTGCGATGAGCGCAGTGCCCCGGCGGTGCTCTGGGGTACGTTCTTGGTCTCAATTCTGGTCTCGTTCATCCTCGTACATCGACGTTCACTGCAGTCGCCAGCAGGTTCGAACCCGCAGGTCAGAACGGAGCCGTCCCGGCCCGGACAGCAACACGGCGAATGGGAAAGCGTGTTGGGTTCACACCCTCACGAGTTCGAATCTCGTATCCTCCGCACCCCGCCTGACCAGGCGAAACGAGCCCCGCACCGGCACGCCGCTGCGGGGCTCACGCATGCCCTGGCCTCACTTCCAGGCTCGCCCATGAGCCCCACGAAGAAGTGAAACGGGCCTTTGGGATGCACGCGCTCTGTGCCCTGCGAGTCCGACAACCCGGTCCCCGTCCGTTCCCGCTCCCGCGCTCGTCCCGCTAGATACGATGGTGACGCCAGGACGGCGACAGTGTCAGGTGGCCGGTCAGCCGGCTGCCCAGGGGAGCAGCGATGACCGAGCAGCACTTCACCTCCAGCGGACCCTTGATCGCTATGCCCGCACTCACCCCGGCCGCGCTGCGCACCGCCATCGCCCAGATCGCTCCGGCCCAGCTGCCCGCCTTCGCCGACCACCTCGACCGAGCGGCCGAGCAGGCGGCAGCACAGAGCACGATCGCCCCTCTCCGCGCATTCCTCCAGTACTGGGGCGAGTTCGTGGCAATACAGCGCCGCCCGGAGCAGGCCGCCCGCTTGCGACAACTGGAAGCGGCCGTCGAAGCAGCCAGCACCCCTGAAGAGGTCAACCCACTAGTGGCGGAGATCCAGCAGCTCTTGGCCGCAGCCCAGCGCGAGGTCGCCGGGTGAGCGACGACTGGACCTGGCACTACAACCCTGACACCGCGCACGTCACCGACGGCCTTCCGGTCGAGGTCATCACAGAGGTCGAACGACTCGCAGAGCAGCTCGCGATCCTCGGCTACGACGCCGCAACCGCCGGCCGCGGCCCTGCCCACGGCGGTGGCCTCCGGACCCTGGACATCTTCGGTGGCCGCGGCTACTTCATGTATCTCGCACCGGAACGGATGCGCGCGATCTCCATCGTGAGAGTCGTCTGGCTCGGATAGGCACCTCCTCGAGTATCCGCACGACGAGATCGCCTCCCGCCACAACCGACAGCCCCTCACCAACCTCACCAAAGTCCTCCTCCCGCAACCACCGGTGCCAACCCGCCGCCTCATACACATCTACGCCCTGCACCCTCAAGCATCCAGGCCCGCCGAAGACAGTAAAGGGGCGCCTATTGCGCATGGAAGTGACACATGAGACTTCCGAAACTGGACCGCATTGACCGAATATGCACTTGCCCGGGCCATTTCACCGCCGGACTCTGAGGAAGTACCAGGTCACGGAGCGGGGACTCGCTTTCCGGGGGTGCGACTGTTGACACTGTACATCCCGATCCTCAAAGGATTGCGCTGGGAATTTTCGGCACTCGCGCATTTATACCCCGCCACAGAGCACAGAATACTCCCGCTCTTCCACCTCATCCATGATCAATCACGGTCAGTCGTGCCCACCTTTCTGAAACACCTGGATCACCAGCCCCTGGAACCAGGATCGGCTCTGGACATCGCGGTGGAATGCCACGCACCGCTCACGCATCAGCTACGCGACCTCGTGCATACACCGCTCTTTCACATATCCCAACGCTGTCTCGCTGGTGACATGCCACGTGTGATCCCCGTCCTGCGGCCCGACTCCCCGGCACCCACAGTGGCTGCGGCACGACATGCCGCTGCCCAGCACCGCCGTGGAATCTGCGTCCGCGTTGCCCTCCACCAGATGGAAGCCAATCCCCATCACACCGTCGATCACGTGCGGGACCTCCTGGAACGGGCTGGGCAACGGCCGCACAACGTACGGTTGATAATCGATGTCGGCGCAGTGTCGGGCGAGACAACCCTGACCACGCACACCACGCTCGTCGTCAAGGCCGTCCAAGCGCTCTCCGAGACCGACTGGCAGCTACTCGCCGTCTCCTCAGGCGCCTTCCCACACCCGGTAGAGCTGGCGGAACTGCCGCGCCGCCAACCACATCCATATCTCCGCTACGACGCGTCGCTCTGGCGGCGAGTGACCTCAGAGCTCCCCGATTCCAGGCTCGACTTCTCCGACTACGGTGTGGTCCACCCGCATCGACCGCCCGCCGCTCCGTCCAGCGCCCCCGACCCGTTCCTCGCCTACACCGTCGGCGAGCAATGGCAGGTACGCATCTACGACCGACGCCTTCCGGGCAACGACGACTTCATGACGCTGTGCTCCGAACTCACGCAGTCCCCCGACTGGCCGACCGCAGGAGCACGCACCTCCTGGGGCGACGAGGAGCTACTCTCCTGCGCCCGCCGGACCCGGGGCTCGGGCAGGGCCGGCGGCCCTTCCCAATGGCTGGCGTGGGCAACGTCCCACCACATGGAAACCGTGGTCCAGCGCCTCAATAGGATCGGGCGGCCTTAGAGGCCACCTCCACGCCCACGTGAACACCGACCACCTCATTCAGGCTTGTCCACATCCGTACACGAGCCTTGGTCGAATCTCGTCTCCTCCGCCGTGGAGCGCTCGGGGTGCGCCGCGTCCGTTGCGTTGCGGTTTATCAGCCTTCGTCTGGTGCTTCCTTCTCCTCGCCGACTACGTAAGCCGTGAGAGCGGAGACCCCGTTCGGCCCGACTGTGAGGCCGGCCGCGTCCTTGGTGTGCAGGTAGGTGTGAGTCGGCACGTGGGTCGGGGCCATCACGGCGCGTTCCATGAGCATCCGGTCGAGTTCGGCCCACTCCTTCGCCGCCGCCGCGAAGCCCTCCGTGGCTTTCGCCTTCTGCAGTTGGGCGCGGACGGCCTGGTCGTCCAGGCGGGCGAGGAGCGTGGCGTACGGGGAGGTGGCGTCGAGGTGGGGGGTGAAGAGGGCGCTGGAGGTGGGCCAGGTGGCGGTCAGGGCCAGGGGGTACAGGTCCGCGTCGCCCTTCTCGGCCGGGTCGATCGCGCCGTGGACGTCGCCGTAGCCGATCTCCTTCACCGTCGCCTCGAAGCCGGCCTCGTCGAGGGCCGTGGCGATGTCGCGGGCGGCCGTCACGTCCGTCGTGCTGCCGACGGTGATGGGGGTGCCGACCGCGTCCGCCTCCTCCAGCAGGGCGCGGGCCGCGGCCGGGTCGCCGTCGGGGCCCGGTTGGTAGAGGTCGAAGTCCCGGGAGCCGCGCAGGCCCGGGGGGATCAGATGGGTGGCAGGGGCGGAGCCGGAGGGTCCGTCGGGGTCCGCCGCCGAGGGCGGGAACGCCGTGACGAGGGCCCGGCGCACCCGTACGTCCGGCAGCCGCTTGGTGTCGACAACGTACCCCTCGGTGGTCAGGGGCCGGGCCTCCAGGGTGCCGATCCGGTTCGTGCCGACCTGGTCGCGGATGTCGGCGGTGGCCGCCGTGGTGAGCGTGATGACGGGGCGACCGGGCTCGGCGTTCGTCATCTTCTCCAGGATGTCGCCCTCCGCCAGCCCGGTCTCGATCCGGAACCGGTCCGGGTAGGCGTGGCGCACCGGGTCGGTCGATGCGGACCAGCCGGGGTTCCGGACCAGCAGGATGTTCGACGGTGAGATGACGTCGGCGAGCTTGTACGGGCCGCTCGCGACGGGTCGCTCCCCGTAGTCCGCGCCGGCGTCCTCCGTCAGGGGTACGGGCGCCGCGGCCGGGTCGGTCAGGGCCAGGTTGAAGTCGGTGCGGGGCTCCGGGAGATGGAAGACGATCTCGTCGGAGGAGGGCGTCTCGACGGAGTCGCCGGGGAGGGACGGGGAGTCGGAGCGGTGCAGGGCGTAGCCCTCGCCGAGGAGCCAGGGCAGCAGCAGCGAGGTGGTGTCGGACACGTCCGTGTCGAGGCTGCGCTCGATGCCGTGCGCGATGTCCCGCGACGTGATCGGGGAGCCGTCTTCGTACGTCACGCCCGCCTTCAGCGTGAACGACCACGTCCGGCCGCCGTCCGACATCCTGCCCGGGTCGGTGGCGAGGTCGCCGACCAGCTTGGTGGAGCCGTCGGGGAGCGTCTTGACGGTGGTCAGGGTGCGGAAGACCAGGGGGGCGAGGGCCCGTTCGGCCTCGTTGCCGACGTTGGCGGGGTCGAGGCCGTAGACGCTCGCGGTCTCGGCGACGGTGAGCGTGCCGCCTTCGCTCGCACCCTTCACGGCGGCCGCCGGGCCCTTGGAGTCCTGTGCTGTGCCGATCGTGAGCGTCTCGGTACGGGACACGGGGGTGGCGGGGGTGGGGCGCGATCCACGGGCGTCGCCCTCGCTGCTGTCGCCGCCGAACGGGTCGGCGACGACGAGCACCGCGACGAGGGCTGAGACGAGGGTCAGGGTGACCCACATGGCGGCGCGGCGGCGGGAGGGCGCTTTGGCGGCGGGCGGGTCGGGGGCCGTGTCCGGCGCGGGGGCGGGCTCGGGGGCGGGGGCGGGTGCGGGTGCGGCGGTGGGCTGGGGCGCGGCGGTGGGGTCGGGCGCGGCGGGCGGGGCGGGGGGCGTGTCGGGCGGAGGGCTCGACGCCGGCCCTGCCGGCTCCGGCGGCGCCCCGGCGTCCAACGCAGGCGGGGCTGGCGCTGGGACCGCCGCCTCTCCGTTCCCCCGGACGGCCTGCAGCGCCGCCAGCCGGTGCACGACCTCCCCCGCCGCCGGCCTGTCGTCCGGGCCCTTGGCCAGCATCTCGGCGACCAGCGCGCCCCAGCCGGGCGGCAGGTCGGGGCGTGCGGCGGCCACCGGTGGAGCCGGCTCGTACACATGGCTGTGGATGAGCGCGGGCGCGGCGTCGGTGGCGAACGGCGGGCGGCCGACGAGCATCTCGTAGAGCATCACGCCGCACGAGTACACGTCGGTGCGCCCGTCCACCGACTCACCCAGCAGTCGCTCGGGGGCCATGTACCGCAACGTCCCCGCGGGAGTGCCGGTCTCGGTCGTCACCTGCTTCCACGCGGTCGTGGCGTCCAGGAACTTGGCGATGCCGAAGTCGAGGACCTGCACGACGCCCTCGCCCGTCACCATGACGTTGGCGGGCTTGATGTCGCGGTGCACGATGCCGGCCCTGTGCGCCACTTCCAGCGCCCGGCACGTCTGCGCGGCGACCCGAGCGGTCAGGTCGAGGGATAACGGCCGGCCGTCGGCGAGCAGGTCGCGCACGGTGCGGCCGGAGAGCAGGGGCATGACCAGGTACGGGTCGTCGCCCTCGCTGCCGTAGTCGAAGACCGGCACGATGTACGCGCTCTCCAGCGCCGCGGCGGCGCGCGACTCCCGTACGAACATCGCCGCCGCGCGGGACCGCGCGGCGGCCGGGGTGTCGGCCGGCAGCCTCAGCAGCTTGACGGCGACGTGCCGTTCGAGCCGCGCGTCGTGAGCCCGCCACACCACGCCCATGCCGCCCGAGCCGACCCGCTCCACCAGCGTGTACCGCCCGTCCAGTACCGTCCCGCGCATCCCGCCCGCCCTCCTGAGCCCCGCCCGGCCCCACCCCGCCCGGCGGCGACAACGCCAACCTACCGACGGGCGGTGGGACACGAGGCTGTCACCGGGTTCTCATGCCGGGACGGCCGCCACCGGCTGCCGAGCGCTGCGACGGTCTCCGCGCCGGGGCCCCGTGTCAGGCCGTGAGCGGCACCGGATGGATCTCGTCGGCCGGGTGGCCGGCGCGCTCGTGAACGCGCATCACCGCCTCCGCCGACGGCGCCTCCGACAGGCAGAAGACCTCACCGGACCGCGGGTCCGCCCAGGCTTGCTTGAAGCGCACCCCCTCCTCGGCCTCGATGGCCCGGTCCGCGCGGTGGGCTTCCTGCAGTTGCTCGCCCGTCAGCCCCTTCATTCCGTGGTGAACGTCCATGAACTCGGCCATGATCATGCACCTCCCGATCGGCTGTACTTCCATACTGCACCCGGCATCGGAAGCGCACCTGATGAGCGACCAAGCGTCATCGATCGAGCATCCTGGGTGGTCGACACCGCCGGCCGCGGCGCGGCGGTGATCGCTCCGCTGCCCGCTTCGCGACAATAAGCCGGAAGACATCCGAGTCCAGGCGAAAGGTGCAGACGCGGCATGGTCGACGGCCGGCTCACCCTCACCATGGTCGACACCGCGCGGGTACCCCCACTGCTGGCCCTGGCGGCCCTGGTCGTCACCTTCCTCGTCACCCGCGGCATCACCCGCATGATCCGCGCCGGCAGGGGACCGTTCCGGAACATCGACCCCGGCGGGATGCACATCCACCACGTGGTGCCGGGGGTCGTCCTCATGGTGATCGGGGGCTTCGGCGCGGTCTTCGTGGACGGGGGCGTGGTCGCCGAGTCCGTGGTCGCCGTCGTGTTCGGCATGGGCACGGGTCTGGTGCTCGACGAGTTCGCCCTGATCGTCCACCTGCACGACGTCTACTGGAGCGAGCAGGGCCGCACGTCGGTCGAGGTCACCGTGCTGACGGCCGTGGTCGTCGGCATGGTGCTGATCGGCTCGTCCCCCTTCGACGTGGACGACGAAGGAGGGCCGCAGCAGCAGGGGGTGCTCCTGTGGGCGGTCAACCTCATCGTCGGCACGCTCATCGCCGTGGTCTCCTTCGCCAAGGGCAAGTTCCGCATGGGCGTGCTCGGCGTCGTCATCCCCCTGGTCGGAGCGGTCGGGGCGATCCGCCTGGCCCGTCCCGCATCACCCTGGGCACACCGCTTCTACGCCCACCGCCCGCACAAGCTCGCCCGCGCCACCCGCCGCGCGGCCCGTCACGACGCCCACTGGAGCGGCCTGCGCACCCGCTTCCAGAACGCCATCGCGGGCGCCCCCAGCCGGCCCCGGCAGGACCAGGACCGGGACCGGGAGCGGGACGGCCCTCCTCCGCCGCCCCCGGGGTGATCCTCGGCGGGCACGGCCAACCCTTGTGGAGGTGCGTCGTGGTCGTTCAGTCGCGTGTGCCGAAGACCCTCTTGTGGGAGCCGAGGTTCAGGAAGACTGTTTCACCGGTGGCGTCCTGGAGGGCGTCGTTGTCGGTGACGGCGTAGACCTCGCCGTCCCCTGCCACGGTCAGCCCTTCGAGCTTCTCCTGCGTCCAGCCGTGCGTCGCCCGGAGGTCCGGCAGGACGTCGTACGCGAGCTTCTTGCGCAGCACCGGCAGAGTGCCCGAGGGCGCCGCCGACGTGGGCATGTCGACCGTGTAGATCCGCTTGACCCTGGCTGCCGGGCCGTTCAGCTTGTCGCGCTCGATGACGGCGAGCCTGTCGCCGACCGCGGTGATCTCGGAGAGGCCGATCCAGTCGCCCGGCGTGGTGGTGGAGCCGAGCCGGTAGCCGAACCAGCTCCAGGTGCCGGCCCCGACGTCGTACCGGCCGAGCCGCACGACTCCCGCCGGGTCCGTCGTGACCTCGCGCTGCAGCGCGGCCCAGACGATTTCGCGGCCGTGCCGGCCGGTGGTGGCGGTGACTCCCTCGAAGCCCTGCTTGCCGAGGCCCGCGGCGACGTCCGCCGGCAGCGGGACGAGCTGCCGGGTCACCCCGTCGCGGTCGAGCCGCACCAGTCGGTTGCCCGCCCCGGTCTCGCCCTCCACGGCCAGCCAGTAACCGCCCTGCGGCCGGGCGAAGATGCCCTCCGCGTCGTAGCCGACGGGCTGTCCTTCGGTGTCCCTGACGGTCAGGGCCCGGGTGAGGACTGCGGGCCGGCGTGCCGCGTCGACGGTGAGGATCCTGGTCGGGGCGTACGCGGCGTCGGTGACGGTGGAGAGCTGGTGCGCCTTGCCGGGTGCGGCGGAGAGCGCGCCCAGGGCGCCCCAGCCGAGCGGAGCGCCGGCGGGGTCCGCGGCCGAGACGACGTCCGGGAACCCGGGGGCGCCCCTGCCCAGGCGGAACAGGTTCACCGCGGAGCGCACGCCCGCCCCGGCGTCGTCGACCTCGCTGGAGACCGCGAGCAGGCCGCGCGACGGGATCGGCAGCACGCCCTCGGGGCCGTTGGTGGTGGGCAGCATCTGGCGGAAGACGGGCCGGGTCGGGCGGCTGATGTCGTAGACGGCGACGAAGTTGCTGCGCTCCGAGGCGACGAAGGCGTAGCGCACGCCGCCGTACGCGGCGATCGCCAGACCCTCCGGCTCGGTGCCCTTGTTCCCGGACCGGTCGTCGTCGTGCAGCCCGTGGCGCGCGGCGAGCCGCTCGAAGCTGTTGCCCGCGTCCCAGACCACCTCGCCGGTGCGGCTGTCGAAGACGGACCAGCCGCGGGTGCCGCCGCGCCAGTCGCCCTCGTTGGCGGTCGCCAGGTAGCGGTCGTCGATCCAGCCCAGCGCGTCGGGTTCGCGCGGCGCGTCGGTGAGCGAGGCGGTCAGGTCGATCGTGCCGTCCTCGGCGGTGTCGATGCCGTCCACGGTCGCCGTACCCGCGCTGAAAGCCCGGGTGATGTCGCCGGTCGGCAGGTCGATGACGACGACGCCGTTGTTCTCCTGGAGCGTCACGGCGAGTTGGTTGCGGCTGTTGACGGAGACGTACTCCGGCTCCGGGTCGGTGGGTGCGGCGATCCCGGCGGCGGCCAGGGCGGGCAGCGGCGTGCCGTCGTCGCGGGTCAGCGGAACGGGCCGGGTACGCCACCTCGACGGCGGCGAGCCGGCGCCGAGGTCGACGATCTGCACGAACCCGGCCGGAGCCTGCGGCAGATCCCCCGCCTCCCCTCCGGGCGGCACGGCCTCCTCGTCGCGCTCGTTCTCGATCGCGATGGCGGCGTAGCGCTTGTCCTTGCTGATCGACACGGAGTCGGGCTGGCCGCCGAGGTCGAAGCTCGCGACGCGCTCGCGATCGCGCAGGGAGACGACGTCGAGCCGGCCGGAGGGATCGGCGTGGCTCGCGCCGGTGTTCACCACGACGAGGACGTACGAACCCACCACGGACACCGAGGTGGGTTCGTCCTCGGCGTCGCCGAGCCGCGCCAGCGACAGGGTGCCGAGCCCGCGCGGGCGGTGCGGGTTCCCGATGTCGAGAAAGCCGATCCGCCGGGCCGCCGCGTCGGTGTGGACGAGGGTGCGACCGTCCTCGCTGACCGCCGAGATCTCGGCGACGGTCTCGGTCGCCGGGTCCTCGCCGGCCGGCCGGTTCTGGAAGACCGGGTAGGTGGCGGTGCGTTCGAAGACCGCCGACCGCGCCGGCCGCTGCGGTCCGTGATCCGCGCTCGCCACCCCGGCACCCGGCAGGGCGGCGGCCACGACCAGGGCTGCGAGCGCGGCGCGCGTTCTCTTCTGGGACATCGTTTCCTCCGGTACGTCCGCTGCCGCGCCGGATCGTCGCACTCACGGACAGGTGCCGCCGGAACGGCCGCGTGAACAGCCGACGAAGATCGCGTACGTCCCTTGTGCGCCTTCACGGCGTCGCCTCGGCCCGGGGGCGCCTTCCGTCGCCTCAGTGGTCCGCGCAGCACGCGATCTGGTGGCGGACCTCGAACGGCACCAGAACGCCGGCCGTGCCCCGCTGCACCAGCAGCGTGCAGCGGCCGTCCCGCCAGGTTGGGCGGGCGAAGCCGGTCGCGTCCAGGACGGCGTCCGGGGTGACGGTGACTCCGGCCAGCCCTTCCACGGCGTCGAGGCAGCTCCCGGACACCGCGTCGGCGGGTGTCGTACGCCGCTCGACGCCGGCCCGGCCGGGGTAGCGGGCCAGCCGGCCCGCCGCCCGCTGCCGGGCCTCCCCGCCCGCGGCAAGCGCCCCTGGGGCCAGCGCCGCGTCGGTGACCAGGGCCCCGTCGACGGCGGTCAGCTCCGGCATGGCGGCCAGCAGCCGGGCCGTGACCCGCGCCGGCTCCGGGCCGCCGCGCCAGCTCACCACGGCCGCGGAGCGGGTGACCGGCGCACGGGCGACATGGGTGCTGACGACGTAGCCCTCGGGGCCGTCCTCCCGCAGCAGACCCGTCAGCGCGTCGTCCATCCGGTGCACCAGATGCTCGGCGGCGGCGAGCCCGGAGGCGGCGGCGTCCACGGCCACCGTGTGGACGGCCGTGGACACCTCCGCTCCAGGGGTCGGTTCTGAGCTCATCGGCTCGGCAGCACCCAGATCGGGTTCGTGTAGAACCACAGGTCCCGCCAGGGGTCCGCGTCGCCGACCACGTCGATGGCCGGACCGGCCGGGTCGACCTCCGCGCCGTGGTAGCCCGGCTGCTGCCGGTTGCCGTCGGTGCCGCGCAGCCGGACGTAGAACGGCTCGTCCAGCGTGCCCAGGTCGTGTCGCAGGGTGTACGTGCCGGTGCGTCCCGAGGTGTCGGTCTGTCGCACGACCCGGGTGTCCGGAGCCCTCAGCTTGTCGCGGTCGGAGCTCGCGTGGGACACGTCCACCGCGCCGCGGATCAGGTCGACCCGGTTCAACCGGGGCAGGAACGCACCCCAGTTGGGGACATCCTGGGCGGTCACGGTGACGACCAGCTCGATCCGGCTGCCCCTGCGGGCGGTCAGGGTGCCGCCGAGGGTCTCCTCGCCGCGGCCGCGGTCCCAGCCCCGGCCCGAGGCGACGACCCGGACGTCGAGGTTCTTCAGCAGCCGGCCGTGGTCCACCCAGATACGGCCGTCCCGGATGCCCCGCATCACCGCGGAGTAGCTGCGATCGGCGGCGCCGACGTGGGTACGGCTGTACATGCCGGGCCAGAAGTCACCGGCGGCGAGGTTGACCTCACCGGCGTACACCGGGTCGCCGTAGCGGCCGTCCCGGTTGAACTGCGCGGAGTCCGAACCGTCGGGGCGGCGGGAGGTGTCGCCCCAGTTGACGTGGGAGTCGGAGTTGGCGGAGATCGACCACGGCTTGCCCTCGGCGAGCAGCGAGTCCCACAGCCCGCCGACGGTGGCGGTGTAGAAGTCGAAGCCGCCCCAGGAGCGGTAGCTCTCCGGCGGGTAGCCGGGGAACGAGTTGTCGCTCGGGGAGTTGCCGTAGAAGCCGCGCGCCGAGCCCGGACCGTACCCCGCGGGCAGGCCGGCCGCCTGGTGGCCGGGGGCGCCCTCCCATCCGACCGCGATCCGCGGGTCGGCGTCACGCCAGGCCCGGATCTCGTGCGGGCTGTCGATGCCGTTGCGCGCCGGGTGGTTGGCCAGGAAGAGGGCGTCCTCGACGCGGCGCCGGTCCTTCTGCTTGCCCAGCCACTGGATTCCGGCCACGGCGAGGGCCTCGTTCTCCGGGGTGTTGCCGGAGGCGTTGTTGACCGAGCCGTCGTAGTCGTTCTCGAACTGCTTGAGGACCTCGACCTCGTGCTTCCCGGGAACCACGAAGACGGTGCCGTGCTCGGCGGCCGGGATGTTCCACTCCAGGCCCTGGAAGATCAGGGTGTCCTTCAGTTCGGCGCGGGCCGCCCTGATGTCGGGGTTGACCAGGTCGACGCCTATGCGGGCGTGGGTAGCGCCCCCGTGGTCGGTGATGACCATCCAGTCCAGCCCGAACGCCGCGCCGTGCTGCGCCTGGTCGAGGACGGTGTACATGGCGTCGGAGGAGTGCTGGGTGTGGATGTGGTGGTCGCCCGCCAGCCAGTGGCGGACGCCGTCGCCGCGCCCTCGGCCGCTGCCCCTGTCCTCGTCGTCCCTGTCCTCGTCGTCCTTGCCGCGGGCGGCGTCTTCCGCCATCGCCGGAGTGACGCCGAGCATGCCGGACATGCCGGCGGTGAGAGCCCCGGTGACCCCGGCGGCCTTCAGCATGCGCCGCCGCGAGAGCTCTTTGGGAGTGAGGTCGGAGTCGGAGGCGGAGGTGTCCGCGGCGGCTCGGGTTGCTTCGTCGATGTCCTGGTTGTGGCTGTGGGGGTGCGGACGTCTGTGGGAGTGGTCGTGTGACACACCGGTCCCTTCCAGGATGAGGTGGCGCGATTGTGCGCCCAGGTAACCGGCGCGTTCCCTCTCCTTGCGGATGCGCCGGTTACCTCGCGGCGTCGCGAAGGTGAAGGAACCCTCCGTCGATCCCGCGATGGCCGGCACCGGGACCGCACCGGTACCGTCCACGGGTCCGGCGGATGCGGGCGGCGGGACAGGGACTGCGATCGGTGAGGGGTGACGGCATGGCGCACGCGGAGTCGGTGCGGGTCGTGTTCGTAGACGCCGAGACGGAGGAGGAGTTCGCACGGACCGAGCTCGCTCCCGGACAGCTCCCCGACTCGTTCGAGTACGAGACGCGTCTCGATCTCGGGGGAGAGTCATGGGCCGTTGTCCGGGCCGACCCGCCGAGCGCCGCGCAGTTCCTTCGGAGCGGCAGCCTGGTGCTGACCCTGAGACGGATTCAGACGGTGGACCCGCAGGAGATGGCGTACTCCCTGCCGACGATCTTCGACCCGCTGCCGCCGACCGAGGACTCCACCGGTTCGGGGGAGCACTTCGTGATCCACGAGGACGACTGGCGGCAGGCCGAGTTGGTGTCCCGTCAGCTCGCGGGTCAGGTCGAGGCGGAGATGCGCGCGATCCATGAGGTCTTCCGGCAGTCTTCGCGGGTGGTCGGCGAGGGTGCGTCGTCGATGCGCGTCTTCGACAGGATTCACGTGCGCCGGACCCCGATCGATCCCCTCTCCACGGAGGTTTCGCTGCGGCGGCTGTCAGAACTGCTGCCCGTCGGCGGCAGGCCGTACGCGGGCGTCCGCATCGGTGATGATCCGGGCCGCGTGGTCGACTCGTTCGTGATCGCCGCCGATCCGCTCGTCGTGTACGGACAGGCACTCGGTGACCGGGTCACGGTGCTGTGCCTCGCGCCCCTGCTCGATGCCGCGACGGAGTCGGCGGCCGGCCTCGAACAGGCGATGCGCGAGTTCGATCTGGTGCTGGCCGACTGGTGCAGCGGCCGGCTGCTGGACGCCTCGGCCGTCGGCGCCTTCCTGAATCAGGCGTAGCCGCCGGGGAGCCGGGCTCGCGGGTCTACCCGGCCGATGCCTCCACCGCGTGCCGTGAAGCGCCGTCCCGGGCGGCGTGGTGGGCCAGCGCCGCGTGCGGGTCCGCCAGGCCGGGGGCCGGCGCGGGGTCGGCGTGCACCAGCACCGCGGTGAGCTTCGGCACCGCGTGCAGCAGGGCGTGCTCGGCCGCCACCGCCACCTCGTGCGCCTCGCGCACGCTGAGCTCGCCGTCCACCTCGACCGCGACCTCCGCGCGGAGCCGGTGCCCGATCCAGCGCAGCCGCAGCTCGCCCACGGCCCGTACCCCCGGGACCTCCCGCAGCGCGCCCTCCGCGGCGTCGACCAGCGCGGGGTCGACGGCGTCCATGATCCGGCGGAACACCTCGCGGCCCGCGTCGCGCAGGACGAACAGGATCGCCGCGGTGATCAGCAGGCCCACGACGGGGTCGGCCGCCTGCCACCCGAGCGCCGCACCGCCCGCGCCGAAGAGCACGGCGAGGGAGGTGAACCCGTCCGTGCGGGCGTGCAGGCCGTCGGCGACCAGCGCGGCGGAGCCGATCTGCCGGCCGACGCGGATGCGGTAGCGGGCCACCCACTCGTTGCCCAGGAAGCCGACGACCGCGGCGGTCGCGACCGCGGGCAGGTACGCGACGTCGCGCGGGTTCAGCAGCCGGTCGATCGCCGTCCAGGCGGCGAAGGCGGCCGAGGCGGCGATGGTCAGCACGATGACGAGGCCCGCGAGGTCCTCGGCGCGGCCGTAGCCGTAGGTGAAGCGCCGGGTGGCGGCGCGGCGGCCCAGGAGGAAGGCGAGGCCGAGGGGTACGGCGGTCAGCGCGTCGGCGGCGTTGTGGGCGGTGTCGCCGAGCAGCGCGACCGAGCCCGAGACGACCACGACGACCGCCTGGGCGAGGGCGGTGACGCCCAGCACGGCCAGCGAGACCCACAGCGCACGCATGCCGCGGGCGGAGGACTCCAGGGCGTGGTCGGTCTTGTCGGCCGCGTCGTGGGAGTGGGGTACGAGGACGTGGGACAAGCGGTGCCGCCATCGGGACAGCCGGCCGTCCTGCTCGTGCCCGTGGTCGTGGTCGTGCCGGTGCTGCTCGCTCATGTGGCTCCGTCCTCTCGGCGCGGGGAGAGACAGTTCCATTATGTGCACATGCGCGCACGCAAGCACCTATCAACTGCTCACGATACGCAGGTGCACGTACGCCGCCGGCCCGCGGCCGCCCGTACGACAGCGGGCTGCACGACCGCCAGGACCGCGCAGAGCCCGGCCATGACGGACCACATGCCGGCGACCCCGGCCCGGTCGAGGAGCTGGGTGCCGAGCAGCGGCGCGACCACCGCGGCGATGCCCCAGCCGGTGCCGTAGACGGCGAGGTAGCGGCCGGTGCCGCCGGGCGGCGCGAGCCCGGCCACGACCGCGAGCGCCCGCCCGACCAGCAGCAGGTCGCCCAGACTCCACACGACGGTGGCGGCGACATGGGCACCGAAGCCGTCGGCCACCGCGTACCCGGCGAGCCCGGCCGCAAGGAGCACGCCGCCGGTCGCGAAGGCGCCGGGCGCGGACCGGGCGGACAGCGGGTTCAGGCGCAGCAGCGGCTGGCCGGCGACGATGACCAGCGCGGAGACGGCGAGCAGCAGACCGGCGTCGGCGGGCTGCAGTCCGCGGCGGTCCAGCGCGAGCGGGAGCATGACGGTGATCTGCAGGTAGACCAGGGCGAAGAGCGTGCCTGTGCCCAGCATCGCGAGGAGCGTGCGGTCACGCCACGGCGCGACCGCGGTACGGCCGTCCCCGCGCCGGTCCGCTCCCGGCCCGTCGGCGGGCAGGGCGATGCGTACGACGAGCGCGCACAGCAGGCATGTGACGGCGTCGGCGACGAACAGCCAGCGCAGATCCCACCGGCCGAGCCCTGCGGCGAGCACTCCGGCGGCCAGACCCGCCACCGCGAGCGCGGCGTTGAGCAGGCTGTACGCGCGCACCCGCGCGGCGTCCCCCACGGCGTCGGCGATCATCGCCTGGCTCGGCGGCTCGTACAGCTCGAAGACCAGCCCGAGCAGCACGGCGAACCCCACGACGACGGCCAGGTTCGGTGCGGCGGCGACCCCCGCCTGCGCCACGGCGCAGCCCACCAGTCCGACGAGCATGGTGCGCCGCCGCCCGTACCGGTCGGCCAGCCGGCCGCCGGCGAGCCGCGAGGGAATCGTGGCGAGCCCGAAGAGGGCGACCACCAGCCCCGCGGTCGCGGGTGGGGCGTCGTACCGCCTCGTGATCAGCACGGCGAGAAAGGGCAGGGAGAACGCCCCGAGGCGGTTGACGGTGCGGGCGGCGACGAGCACCCAGACGCTCCGCGGCAACCGTTGCCCCGCCGGCAGACGGCCCACGCCCCACCACCCCGTCACCGGCGAATCAGATAATGTCAGTGACGAAACTAGGACCCGAGGGGTGACCGGTCAAGTGATGTTCGACAGTCACGTAGCGACGCTGCTGGACGTGTCCGCCGCCCTGGTGAACACCCTCACCGACGGCACCGCCCGCGGTCGCCCCTACACCGCCCCCCGCGACGCCGACCTGCCGGCGGCCGTCGCCGCCGCCCTCCCCGGCGAAGCCGGGGCCGCACCCGCGGCTGCGGCGTACCTGGCCCGCACCGCCGAGCAGCTACGCGCCGTCTTCGAAGCCGTCGAGGACCAGCACCTCGACGCCGCCGCCGACCTGCTCAACTCCCTCCTGCGCAGCACCGGAGCCCGCCCCCAGCTCGACCGCGTACCGGGCGAGCCCTGGCAGGTCCACTTCCACGGCAGCGACGACACCCTCGCCGTCGGCTGGAGCGCCGGCTGCGCCACCGCCCTCGCCCTCGCCCTCGGCAGCGACCTCGCCGGCCGCCTCGGCGTCTGCCGGGCCCCGCGCTGCGACCGCGTCTACGTCGACAACTCCCGCAACGCCGCCCGCCAGTTCTGCTCCACCGCCTGCCAGAGCCGCGTCAAAGCCGCCGCCTTCCGCGCCCGCCGGACCCCCACCCCCTGACCCCGACCCGGGGCGCGGCGCCTAAGGGCCGACCGACAGGGACAGCCAGAAACGCCTCATGGCTGAGAGTCCCTCTGCAGGCGCACCGTGAGGGCGGCCCGGCGAACGGCCGGCCGAAGGAACCGAGTCCACGGCATCGACGGCTCCTGCTACCGCCCCGGGCCCTGAGACCTGCGCAGCAGCCACTGTCCGAACGTCCGCCGCCGGGGCCGCACCACGACGCGGCCGTGGGCCTTCTGCCCGACCAGTTCCACCCGCAGCCTGACCGGTGCACCCGGATCCGCCGGCGGCTGCCGGGAGACGACCTTGCAGTGCACCAACTGCAGGCCGTCGCTGTCGACCACGATGCCCGGTCCGGTGACCAGCGTCAGGCGCTTCCCCACCATGGCCACGTCAATCCGCAGGGTGTCCTGCGTGATCACCGCCTCGGTGAAGTCGAGCGTCACCTCGCAGAAGGTCACCGCTAGTTCCAGTCTGCGCGGTACCACCCAGTGCCCGACGCGCTCGATCGCGCCGCTGTGGATCTGTTCGATCCGGACCAGGTCCTTCACCTCCACCCCGGCCGCACCGGGGGCGGCCGGCAGGGGCGGCAGATCAGCGGTGAGCGCTGCCAGTTCGCCGCGGGTCCGCGCCGACAGGGCGACCTCCACGCGCTGGTCCAACTCGTCCGCGGTCAGCAGACCGTCCCCCGCCGCGATCCGCAGCACGTCCACCACCCGGTCGCGGTCGGCGTGCGAGGCACGCAGTTCGGGCGACGGGGCGGGGCCGGAGCCCTTCCCGAGGGGCGAGATCTCTCCCGACATGCTTCCGTCCCGGTCCTGTCATACGTGGGCGCGCGACGCGGGCAGCGGCGCGACCACCAGGCTAGCGCTATATCGCGACACACTTCCGGCCCCGTCGGGAGTGCTGCCGGCCAACGCCGTTCGGCGCGGGACCCGCCCGCGGGGTTACGCGGGTCTCACCAGCCCCGCGTCGAAGGCGAAGATCACCGCGTGCACGCGGTCCCGCGCCCCGATCTTCGCCAGCACCCGGCTCACGTGCGACTTGACCGTCGACTCGGCGAGGGAGAACCGCTCCGCGATCTCGGCGTTGCTCCAGCCGGTGGCCATGGCCACGAGGACCTCGCGTTCGCGGTCGGTCAACGCGGCGAGCAGGCGCTCCTGTTCGGTGGTCGTCGAGCCCGGCATACGGTCGGCGAAGGCGTCGAGGAGCCTTCGGGTCAGCCCCGGGGCGATGACGGCGTCTCCGGCGGCCACCGCCCGTACGCCGGCGATGAACTCGTCCGGCAGGGCGTCCTTCAGGAGGAAGCCGCTGGCACCGGCGCGCAGCGCCGCGTACGCGTACTCGTCCAGGTCGAAGGTGGTCAGGACCAGGACCCGGGAGCGGCCGCCGGACTGCACGATGCGGCGGGTGGCCTCGATGCCGTCCATGCCGGGCATGCGCACGTCCATCAGGACGACGTCGGGGCGGAGTTCGGCGGCCTTGCGCACCGCTTCGGCGCCGTGCGTCGCCTCGCCGACCACCGTCAGATCGGGGTGCTGTTCCATCAGCATGCTGAAGCCGAGCCGCTGCAGCGTCTGGTCGTCGACGATGAGGACGGTGGTCATACGGGACGCCTCTCCCTTGCTGCCGAGGTGGTCATGACGGACGCCGCGCGCCGGGTGCCGAGGTGGTCGCGATCACGAAGCGGGCGTGGACGGTCCAGCCCCCGCGGTCGTTGGGCCCCGCAGTCACGCTCCCGCCGTAGAGGGCGGCCCGCTCGCGCATGCCGACAAGGCCGCGGGCGTCGTCGTTGGACCGCGGGGTGAGCGCCGGGCCGGTGTCCTCGACGGTGACGTCCACGACGGTGTCGTCGGCGGTGATCGTCACCTGGACCGCCGTGTCGGCCGCCGCGTGCTTCAGGGTGTTCGTCAGAGCCTCCTGGACGACGCGGTAGACGGCGAGTTGGAGGCCGGGCGGCAGGTCGGCCCGGGCACCTTCGGTGTGCAGGGTGACGGCGGGGCCCGCGGCGCGTACCCGCGCCAGCAGCGGCCTCAGATCGCTGAAACCCGGCTGGGGCGCGAGCGGGGTGCCCTCCGTGGCGGTCCGGTCGTCGTCGCCGATGACGGCGAGCAGGCGGCGCAGTTCGGCCAGGGCGTCGCGCCCGCTGTCGGCGATGATGCGCAGGGTCTCGGCGCCCCGCTTCGGCTTCGCCTCGGTCAGTCCGGCGGCGCCGTTCGCGAGGCCGACGATGACGGCGAGGGTGTGGCCGAGGATGTCGTGCATCTCCCGGGCGACGCGCGCGCGTTCCGCGGCGGCGGCGAGCCGGGCCCGCTGGTCGCGCTCGACCTCCAGCCGGACGGCGCGCTCGTGCAGGGCCCTGATGTACGCGTTCACGACCCGGGCCACCAGCCCCGCCGCGGCGACGGCCACCACGAGGGCCGCCTGGATGAGCGCGACCACCCAGGTCTGCAGGCCGATGTCCTGTCCGTCGCCGCGTACGGCGGTGGCGAGGGCCGTCTGCGCGGCGGCGATCGCCACACAGACCGCGAGCGACACGGGCCGCACGGCGCGGCCCACGTTGAGCAGCGCCACCACCCGCGCGGCCTCGGACCCCGTGTTGGCGTCCCAGGCGAGCGCCCCGGCGGCCACGGCCGAGGTGACGGCGAAGATCAGGATGGGCTTCTGCTGCCGCCACAGCAGCGGGACGCAGAAGGCGGCCATCAGGGCCAGGAGTACGGGTACGCCGGGACCGGGTTCGTGGTCCGCGTTCTGCAGGGCCGGGATGCCGAACAGCGCGCAGAGGAGCGGTACCCCCCAGCGCCTGACCCACGGGTGACCCTGGTCCGCCTCGATGAACCGCCTGAGCTTGCGCATGACCAGCGCGTCCGAGGGCCGCTCCGCCTCGCCCAGCAGTACCTCGGGCTCGACCGAGGAACCGGACTGCTCCCCGCCGGAGCCGCGCGCCGCGGTCGGTGTGGTCACGGTCGTATGCCCTCTCGGTGCGGGGACCGCCCGCCGGTTCCCCGGGGGAGTGGGCCGGCCGGCGGGCGGTCGTCGGTCACGGGCGGGCCGGCCGGGCCCTTCTGCCTCTCTGCCTCGGATCGTACGTCCGGAAGCTCAGCCCCTTCCGGTGGGCACGCGCTCGGGCTCCGGCGTGCTCTCGGGCGCCGCGGCGAGGTGAGACCGCAGCTTCTCGCCCTCCACGTCCACGTTCGGCAGCAGGCGGTCCAGCCGGCGGGGCAGCCACCAGGCGCGGCGGCCGAGCAGCGCCATGATCGCGGGAACGATGGTCATCCGTACCACGAAGGCGTCGAAGAAGACGGCGGCGGCCAGGCCGAGACCCATCGACTTGATGATCGACTCGTCGCTGAAGACGAACCCGGAGAACACGCCGATCATGATGACCGCCGCGGCCGTGACCACCCGGGCCCCGTGCCGGAACCCCGCGACGACCGCCTCGTCCGGCTCGGCCCCGTGCACGTACTCCTCCCGCATGCGGGTCACCAGGAAGACCTGGTAGTCCATGGCGAGTCCGAACACCACCCCGATCATGAAGATCGGCAGGATGCTCACGACCGGGCCGGTCTGGTCGACGCCGAAGACGTCCGCGAGCCAGCCCCACTGGAAGACGGCGACGACGACACCGAGGGTCGCCAGCACGCTCAGCAGGAAGCCGGCGGCGGCCTTGAGCGGGACCAGGATCGAGCGGAACACCAGCATCAGCAGGATCAGCGCCAGGCCCACGACCACGCACAGGTACGGGACCAGGGCGTCGGTCAGCTTGCCGGAGATGTCGATGTTGAGGGCGGTGGTTCCGGTGACCATCACCTCGGCGCCGGTGTCGTCCCGCAGGTCCGCGCTCCGGTCGCGGATGTCGGAGACGAGGTCGACCGTCTCCCCGCTGCTGGGCGAAGAGCCCGGGGTGGCGCTGATCAGGGCGACGTCACCGCCCGGGTTGAAGGTCGCGGGGCTCACCGAGGCGACGTCGGGCAGCGAGTCGAGCAGGGCGCGCGCCTCCTCGGCGGCGGCCCGGGGGTCGTCGCTGCCGCGGGCGTCGACCACGACCGACAGCGGGCCGTTGTAGCCGGGGCCGAAGCCGTCGGTGATGGTGTCGTACGCGACGCGCTGGGTGCTGCCGGGGGCGGCCGACTCGTCGCTCGGCATGCCGAGCTCCAGCGACAGGGCGGGCGTGGCGAGCAGCAGCAGACCGGCGACCGAGGTGACGAGGACCCTGACCGGGTGGCGCAGCACGAACGTCGACCAGCGCACGCCCATGGGCGCGCGCTCGCCGCGCTCGACGGAACGCATCCGGCGGGTCCTGAGCTTCCCGGTCGTGATCCGTCCGCCGGCGAAGCCGAGCATCGCGGGCAGGAGGGTGAGCGCGATCACGACGGCGACGATCACCGCGAACGCCGCGCCGAGCCCGATGTCGGTGAGCACCCTGATGCCGATGACGCTGAGCCCGGCCAGCGCGATGATCACGGTGAGCCCCGCGAACACCACCGCGGACCCGGCCGTACCGACCGCCCGCCCCACGGCCTCCTCGGGCGGGTGCCCGCCCTTCAGCTCCTCCCGGTAGCGGGAGACGATGAACAGGGCGTAGTCGATGGCCACCGCCAGGCCCAGCATCAGGGCGAGGGTGCTCGTGTTCGAGCTGAGGTCGATGAACGAGCTGGCGAGGGTGATCGAGAGGATCGCCAGGCCGACCCCGAAGAGCGCGGTCAGCAGGGGCAGCCCGGCCGCGACCAGCGAGCCGAAGGTGATGACCAGGACGACGGCGGCGATCAGGATCCCGATCAGCTCGGTCGTGCTCTGGTGGGGTTCCTCGGCCACCGCCGTGCCGCCCATGCTGACGTGGAGGCCGGCCTGCTCGCCCTGGGCGGCGACGTCCTCCAGGTCCGCGCGGGCCCGGTCGCTGACGTCGGCGTCCGCGACCTCGTACGTCACCTGCGCGTAGCCGATCGTGCCGTCCTTGCTGACGGTGCCGGCGGCGTACGGGTCGGCCACCGTCTTCACCTGGTGTGCCTGACCGAGGTCGGCGACCAGTGCCTCGACCTCGGCCTTGTGGGCGCCGGACGTCAGCCGCTGCCCGTCCGGCGCCTCGAAGACCACGCGGGCCGTGGCCCCGTCGGCGGCCGCCTGCGGGAACTCCTCCGACAGCAGGTCGAGAGCCTTCTGGGACTGGGTGCCGGGGATGCTGAAGGTGTCCGTCGTCTTGCTCGTCACCCCCGTGGCGGCGATGCCGACGGCGGCCAGCACGGCTATCCACAGCATGAGGACGAGCCTTCGCCGCCGGAAGGAGAACCGGCCGAGCCGGTAGAGGAACGTGGCCACGGAGAACCCCCGGGGGCGCGCAGAGGACGGGACAGGGGCCGGGATCCGACCCGCGGTCCACGCTAGGCACGCCTCACCTCGGTCTCTTGGGCCCACGGTGGCGAATGCGGCGGCCGCGACCGGTACCGCGGTACCGCCCCGCGGTCCTCCCCGAGAGGTAGACCGGGACGCCCCGATCGCCGGTACGCACCGGGCGTCCGCCGCGGCGTGGCCGGGTTCGTCATCTGGGGGCGGGTGCGGTTGGTGGGGGTAGGTGGACTGTGGTGTGGAGGCCGCCTGTGGGGCGGGGGGTGAGGGTGAGGGTTCCGCCGTGGGCTTGGGTGATGGTGTTGACGATGGCCAGGCCGAGGCCGACGCCCGCGTGGTCGGTGTGGACGCGTTCCGTGCCGCGCTGGAAGGGTTCGGTCAGGGTCGCGGCGAGCTGCGGGGGGATTTCTTCGCCGGTGTTCTCGACGGTCAGCGTCACACCGTTGGGGCGGGCGGCGGTCCGCACCCAGACCGTGCCCTCTTCCGGCAGATTGTGGACGATCGCGTTGTGGACGAGGTTCGTGGTCAACTGCAGCAGGAGCGCCTGCGACCCGAAAGCCGGCGCCACCTCGCCGGAGGTCTCGACGGTGACCCCGCGCTCCTCGGCGAGCGGCAGCAGGGTCTCGGTCGCCTCTTCCGCGAGCAGGGACAGGTCGACGTGTTCGCGGGTGAAGGACCCCTGTTCGGCACGGCTCAGCACGAGCAGCGCCTCGGTGAGGTCGATCGCGCGCGTGTTGACGGTGCGGAGACGGTCGACCAGTTCGCCGGGCTCGCGTGTCGGGTCGTGGTGGGCCACGTCCAGGAGCGACTTCGAGATCGCCAGCGGCGTGCGCAGTTCGTGTGAGGCGTTGGCCGCGAATCTCCGCTGTTCGGCGACGTGCGCTTCGAGCCGGGCGAGCATCGTGTCGAAGGCGTCGGCGAGTTCGCGGAACTCGTCTCTGCGACCCGGCAGCCGGATCCGGTGGGAGAGCGATCCGTGCGTGGCCGCGCGGGTGGCGTCGGTGATGCGGGACAGCGGAGCGAGCATGCGGCCGGCGAGGATCCATCCCCCCAGGAGGCCGAACACCAGGAGGAACACCATCACCGCGGCCGCCACGGGGGTGAAGCCGCGCACGAAGTCGGTGCCCGGAGTCGCTCGCCACGCCCCCTCCTCGTTCGTACGCAACCAGCCCTCCCGCAGGAGAAAAAGGCCGATGGCGGAGAGCAGCAGGGCGCCCGCGAGCGTGAGGAATCCGGCGTAGCTGAGGGTGAGTTTGACGCGAACGCTCAAACCGGGCCGCCGCCTGTCCACGGTCTTCTCCCCCCACGTCCGGTGCCGGGTGCCGCGTGGCCGCCGTCGACGGCGCCGGCACGGCGGCGCCGAACCCGAAAGCGCGCATATCACTCACGCTACGAGCCGGTGCATATGGTCCATGTATCGGAAACCGCATACGTGGAAGCAACACCGCGCTGCCTTGACTGGCCGCATGTCGTACAGCGAGCCGGGGCGTGGCGCCCGTCCGCCGGGCCGGTCACCGGCGCGAACCAAGCCGTGGCGGAGGGCGTGATGGTGATGAGGATCCGCGCGGCACGCGGCTCCGACGCCTCGGCCGTCAACGAGCTGCTCGGCCAACTGGGTTATCCGCAGGACGGCCGGGCGGCGACGGCACGCCGCATCCGGACCTGGGCCGCGGACCCGTCCGGCGCGGTCTATGTGGCCGAAGCCGGCGACGACTTGCTGGGTGTCATCGCCGTCCACGTCTGCCCGTTCTTCGAACGTGACGGCTCCTGGGGCCGGATCGTGGCCCTGGTGGTGTCCGACCGGGCACGCGGCTGCGGCGTCGGATCCCACCTCGTCGCGGCGGCGGAGTCCTTCGCCGTCACGCGCGGATGCCTCCGCATGGAGGTCACCAGCGGGGATCGGCGGCGCGCCGCGCACGAGTTCTACCGCAGCCGCGGATACGCCGGCCAGGCCGGAGAGTCGTCCCGCTTCCTGCGAGACCTGCCCCGTGCCGACGACCACCCGGGCCGACTGCCGGAAGAGCACTGACACACGGCACGCCCGCTACGTGAGCGCGGCGGCGACCTCGTCGAGGCACGCCCCGCGGGACGCCTTGACGAGCACCACGTCGCCGGCGACGAGGTTGCCGCGCAGCCAGTCGACGGCGGCGGCGTTGTCGGCCAGCGCCACGGCCCGCTCGCCCGAGCCGTCGGCGATCGGCCGGGCGGCCTCGCCGACGGCGAGCACCAGGTCGGTACGGGCGGCGGCGTACGCGCCGACGGCGCGGTGTTCTGCCTCGCTCTCCTCGCCCAGTTCGAGCATCTCGCCGAGGACGGCGATGCGCCGCCCGCCCTCGATCGCGGCCAGCGCGTCCAGGGCGGCGCGCGTGGAGTCGGGGTTGGCGTTGTACGAGTCGTTGAGCAGCGTCGCGCCGCCGGCGAGGTCGCGCAGTTCCATGCGCCACTTCGACAACGACGCGGTGGGCAGCGCCGATGCGGCGACGTCGAGGGGAAGGCCGGCCGCCAGTGCCGCCGCCGCGGCGGCGGAGGCGTTCAGCGCCTGGTGGGCGCCGACGAGCGGCAGCGCGACGTGGGCGGAGGCGTCGGCGGTCCGCAGGGTGAAGGAGGGCCGGCCGAGCCGGTCGAGGGCCGGGTCGAGGACCCGTACGTCGGCGTGCTCCGCCCGGCCGAAGGTCAGCACCGGGCCGTCGGTGAGCGAGCGCATCGCCATGACGCGCGGATCGTCGGCGTTGAGGACGGCGGTGCCGCCGGGCGCCAGTCCTCGTACGAGCTCGCCCTTGGCCTCGGCGATGGCCGCGCGCGAGCCGAACTCGCCGAGGTGGGCCTGGCCGACGTTGAGGACGACGGCGATGTCGGGCGCGACCAGGCCGGTGAGCGCGGCGATGTCGCCGACGCGGCGGGCGCCCATCTCCAGGACGAGGAACCGGGTGCCCAGGCCGGCGCGGAGCATGGTCAGCGGCACCCCGAGTTCGTTGTTGAACGAGCCGTTCGTGGCGGTCGTCGGCGCGGCGCTCGCCAGCACGGCCGCCAGCAGGTCCTTGGTGCCGGTCTTGCCCTGGGACCCGGTCAGTCCGACGACGGTCAGCCCGCGGCGCAGCCGGGCCACGACGTGGGCGGCAAGCGTCTGCAGCGCCGCCTGGACGTCCGCGACGACGACGGTGGGCAGCGGCGTGGCCCGGGACCCGAGCACGGCCACCACGCCGGCCCGGCCGGCCTGCCCCGCGTAGTCGTGGCCGTCGACGCGCTCGCCGGGGACGGCGACGAAGAGGCCGCCCGGCTCGGCCTGCCGGCCGTCGAGCACGGCCGGAGCGGTCACCGTCACGTCGCCGTCGCCCTCGACCGTCCCGCCGACGACCGCGGCGATCTCGCGGAGGCTGAGCGGGATCAGGCCCGCGCGGCGCGGGAGCCGGGGGGCGGGCGCGAGGCCGGAGAGGTAGAGGTAGGAGGAGGCTGGTTCGCTGTGGGTCACGCCTTGAGTCAAGGCGGGGTGGTGTTGCGGGCGCGTATGCGGATTTGGATATGCCGCCGATATGCGGTGCCGATGCCCCGAGCGAGGGAGCGGCATCGTATCGGAAACGAGGTCAGCAGCCTCCGGCGGCGGTGCCGATCTGGAGGAGTCCCGCGGTGGGGGCGGCGCAGCAGCCTCCGTCTGCCGGTGCGGTGCCTTCCGCGTCGGCCAGGCCGGTGCCGCCGCAGACGCCGGTCTCGGGGAGGGTCAACTCGACGCGGGCGGCGGCTTCGTGGTCGCCGGCGAGGGCCGCGGCGAGGGAGCGGACCTGTTCGAAGCCGGTCAGCGCGAGGAAGGTCGGGGCGCGGCCGTAGGACTTCATGCCGGCGAGGTGGACGCCGGTCTCGGGGTGGGCCAGTTCGGCGGCGCCGTGGGGGTAGACGGTGCCGCAGGAGTGGACGTTGGGGTCGATGAGCGGGGCCAGCGCGACGGGGGCCTGGAGGCGTTCGTCCAGGCGCAGGCGGAGTTCGCCGAGGAACGTGAGGTCGGGGCGCAGCCCGGTCAGGGCGATGACCTCGTCCACGGGCTCGCTGCGGCGGCCGTCCTCGGCGACGAGGACGAGGCGGTCGGGCCGGTCGGCGTCGCGTTCGACGGCGGCGGTGCGTTCGACGGCGGCGGTGCGGAAGCCGGTGACGGCGGTGGCCCTGCCGTCGTCGACGGCGGCTTTGGCGGCGAGGCCGAGGGCGCCGCGGGCGGGGAGTTGGTCGGCCTCGCCGCCGCCGTAGGTGTGCGTGCCGATGCCGCGGCGCAGGATCCACAGGCTGTGGGTGCCGGGCGCGTCGTCGGTGAGGCCGGCGAGGGCCGCCAGGGCGGTGAAGGCGGAGGCGCCGGAGCCGACGACGGCGGTCGTCCGGCCCGCGTAGCGGGCGCGTACGGCCGGGTCGGTCAGGTCGGGGATGCGGTAGGCGATGCGGTCGGCGGCGGCGCGCTCGCCGAGGGCGGGCAGGCCGGTCGCGCCCAGCGGGCCGGGGGTGGACCAGGTGCCGGAGGCGTCGATGACGGCGCGTACGAGGAGGCGCTCCTCGGCGCCGTCGGCTCGTACGACGTGGACCGCGAAGGGCTGCGCCGCGCGGTCGGCGTCGACGATGCGGTCGCGCCCGGCGCGGGCGACGCCGGTGACCCGCGCGTCGTAGCGCACGCGGGCGCCGAGGGCGTCGGCGAGCGGCTGCAGGTACCGCTCCGCCCAGTCGCGGCCGGTGGGGTACGCGGTCGCGGCGGGCCTGGTCCAGCCGGTGGGGGCGAGGAGCTTCTCCGCGGCCGGGTCGGTCAGCTCGGCCCAGGTGGAGAAGAGCCGCACGTGCCCCCACGCGCGCACCGCGGTACCGGCCCGCGGCCCGGCTTCCAGCACCAGCGGTTCGATGCCTCGGTCGAGGAGGTGCGCGGCGGCGGCCAGGCCGATCGGGCCAGCGCCGATGACGGCTACGGGCGGATCCGGTGCGTGGTTCATGTCGGTACGTCCTCGGTTCCTGTGCGGCGGCCTGTTTCGATCCTCATCGATGCTTGCGGGGCCAGCATGGCATCTGATTCGATGAGCGTCAACATAGGCATACGTCGAATCAGTAGGGGTCATCGTGGAGAAGTGCGACGTCGTGGTGATCGGAGCGGGCCAGTCCGGGCTGGCCGCCGCGTACGAACTGCGCCGGCGCGGGCTGACGCCGGTGGTGCTGGAAGCCTCCGACCGCCCGGCCGGATCCTGGCCGGGCTACTACGACAGCCTCACGCTCTTCTCGCCCGCCCGCCACAGCGCGCTGCCCGGTCTTGACTTCCCCGGGGACCCGGAGCGCTACCCGCACCGCGACGAGGTCGTCGCCTACCTTGAGCGCTACGCCGTCGGCCTGGACGCCGACATCCGCACCCGCACCCGGGTCGAGGCGGTGGCCGCCGACGGGCCCGGCTTCGTCGTACGCACCGGGGCGGGCGCCGAGTTGAGCGCCGCCGGTCTGGTGGTGGCCGCGGGCTCCCGCCCGGCGCTTCCCGTCCTGCCCGGCGCGGACGGCTTCGGGGGCGAGCTGCTGCACGTGGCCGACTACCGCAACCCCGATCCGTACGCGGACAAGCGGGTGGTCGTCGTCGGCGGCGGGAACTCGGCCGTGCAGATCGGATACGAGCTGACCGGCACCGCCGCCGCGGTCACCCTCGCCACGCGCGCGCCGGTGGCGTTCCTGCCGCGCCGCTCCCGCGGCCGGGACGTCCACCACTGGTCGGTGACCAGCGGCTTCGACCTGCTGCCGCCTGCCTGGCTGGCGGCCGTGGTGCCCGGCCGGCTGGTCAACGACGCGGGCGACTACCGCCGGGCTCTGGACACCGGCCGGCTGGTGCGCCGGCCGATGTTCACCGCGCTGGACGGCACGGACGTCGTCTGGCCCGACGGCGGCCGCGAGCCGGTGGACGCGGTGCTGCTGGCGACCGGCTACCTGCCGAACGTCGGCTTCCTGGCCGGCCTGGGCGCCCTCGACGAGCAGGGACTCCCGCTGCACTCCGGTGGGCTGTCACTCACCCACCCCGGCCTCGTGTACCTGGGGCTGGAGTTCCAGCGCTCCTTCGCCTCCAACACCCTGCGCGGCGTCGGCAGCGACGCCGCGCACGTCACGGGCCCGCTGGCCGCCTACGCCGGCGGGGCCCCGGCCGCGGTCGGGCTCACATGATTCGACCTGTGTGAACATAGACGTATGTCGAACACCAAGACCGCGCTGCCGGTGCTGGAGCCCGACGCCCCCGCGGCGGTGGCCCCGTGCTGTCCGCCGCTGACCGAGCGGCCCCTGACGGCCGAGGAAGCGGTGCGGACCGCCGCCATGTTCAAGGCGCTGTCCGACCCGGTGCGCCTGCGGCTGTTCTCCCTGGTCGCCTCGCACGAGGGCGGCGAGGCGTGCGTGTGCGACATCTCCGACGTCGGCGTCTCGCAGCCCACCGTGAGCCACCACCTGAAGAAGCTGAAGGAGGCGGGGCTGCTCACCTCCGAGCGCCGCGGCACGTGGGTCTTCTACCGCGTCGAGCCGTCGGTCGTCGCCGCCATGGGCCAGACCCTGCACCCCTCCGGCTCCTGACCCGCCCGCCTCCGGCCCCGGGCGCGAACGAACCCACCCCGCCTGCGAGTCACGTCGGTGCGGAGCGCCCGACGGCCGCCGCGGGGGTGAACTTCCGGCGCCAGGCCAGGGAGACGTACACGAGCGCGACGAGGACCGGGACTTCGATGAGGGGGCCGACGACGCCGGCGAGGGCCTGTCCGGAGGTGACGCCGAAGGTGGCGATGGCGACCGCGATGGCGAGTTCGAAGTTGTTCCCGGCGGCCGTGAAGGCCAGGGTGGCGGTGCGGTCGTAGGCCAGGCCGAGGGCCTTGCCGAGGGCGAAGGTGCCGAACCACATGAGCGCGAAGTACACCAGCAGCGGCAGGGCGATCCGGGCGACGTCCAGCGGCTGCGAGGTGATCGTCTCGCCCTGGAGGGCGAAGAGGAGCACGATCGTGAAGAGCAGCCCGTACAGCGCCCACGGGCCGATACGGGGCAGGAACCGCGCCTCGTAGTCCGCCCGGCCGAGCCGGCGTTCGCCGAGGCGGCGGGTGAGGAAGCCGGCGAGCAGCGGGACGCCGAGGAAGACGGCGACGTTGGCGGCGATCTTCCAGGCGGAGATGTCCAGGTGCTCGTCCTCGCCGAGGCCGAGCCAGCCGGGGAGGAGGTCGAGGTAGAACCAGCCGAGGAGGCCGAAGGCCAGGACCTGGAAGACGGAGTTGAGCGCGACCAGGACGGCGGCGGCCTCGCGGTCGCCGCAGGCGAGGTCGTTCCAGATGATGACCATGGCGATACAGCGGGCGAGTCCGACGATGATCAGGCCGGTGCGGTACTCGGGCAGGTCGGGCAGGAAGATCCAGGCGAGGGCGAACATCACCGCCGGTCCGACGAGCCAGTTGACCGCCAGGGACGCGGCCATCAGCCGCCGGTCGCCGGTGACGGCGTCCAGGCGGTCGTAGCGGACCTTGGCCAGGACCGGGTACATCATGATCAGCAGCCCGAGGGCGATGGGCAGCGAGATGCCGCCGGTCTCGACCTTCGCCAGCGCGTCGTCCAGCCCGGGCACCGCCCGGCCCAGTCCGAGCCCGGCGGCCATGGCCAGCAGGATCCACACGGCCAGGAAGCGGTCGAGCGTCGACAGCTTCCCGACCACGGACGCCTCTGCACTGGGTTTGGGGCCGATGGTGGGGGCTGCCATCTCAGCAGGCTCGCTTGCGGTCGGACTCGACGGTGGCGCGGGCGGTCGCGGCCAGTTCGGTGAACGAGCCCGCCAGTGCCTCCAGGACGGCCGGGCGCAACTTGTAGTACGTGAAGCGCCCGCACGGCTCGGTCTCCACCACCCCGGCCTCGCGCAGCACCCGCAGGTGGTTGGACAGGTTCGTCTGCCGGGCGCCGGTCTCCTCCACCAGGTGCGTGGTGCACAGCGTCTCCTCGGCCAGCAACTCCACGATCCGCAACCGCAGCGGATCCGCCAGAGCGCGGATCACTTCAGTATCGACTGACGTCAGCATGGGCTGATATTGTCACATCAGGCGGAACTGATGCCACCCCACCCTGTCGCCGCCAGACAAGAGAGACGAGCCCGCGATGTCCGACAAGCCCTCCGTCCTGTTCGTCTGCGTCCACAACGCCGGCCGCTCCCAGATGGCCGCCGCCTGGCTCACCCACCTCGCCGGCGACCGCGTCGACGTCCGCTCCGCCGGCTCCGCCCCCGCCGACACCGTCAACCCCGCCGTCGTGGAGGCCATGCGCGAGGTCGGCGTCGACATCGCCCACGAGCAGCCCAAGGTCCTCACCGTCGACGCCGTGCAGGCGTCCGACGTCGTCATTACCATGGGCTGCGGCGACGCCTGCCCCGTCTTCCCCGGCAAGACCTACCTCGACTGGACGCTCGCCGACCCCGCCGGCCAGGGCGTCGCCGCCGTACGTCCCATCCGCGACGAGATCCGCACCCGCGTCGAGGACCTCATCGCCGGCATCGCCCCGACCAAGACCGGCTGAGCGCACCGGTATCCACGCTCCGCGGCGTCGTCGCGGTCCACCCGACCCGACCGTCAGGCACGATCCTTCAGCAGCGAGATCGCCTCACCCCCGCCACCGCTCCTTCATGTATCGTTCTCCGATATCGGACAGCGTTACGATTCGCTGAAGGAGGGCCGATGGACACGACGCCGGGCACCGCCCCGGACCGGGGCGAACTGCAACGCCGGCTGGGCGTCCTGGACTCCGTGGTGATCGGCCTGGGGGCGATGATCGGCGCGGGCATCTTCGCCTCCCTCGCCCCCGCGGCGGACGCGGCGGGTTCGGGGCTGCTGCTGGGGCTCGCCGTGGCGGCGGTCGTGGCGTACTGCAACGCCACGTCCTCGGCCCGGCTGGCCGCGCGCTATCCCGCTTCGGGCGGCACCTACGTCTACGGTCGCGAACGGCTCGGCGAGTTCTGGGGATACCTCGCGGGGTGGGCCTTCGTGGTCGGCAAGACCGCTTCCTGCGCGGCCATGGCGCTCACCGTCGGCGCGTACGCCTGGCCGGATCACCGGAACGCCGTGGCGGTGGCCGCCGTCGTGGCACTGACCGCCGTCAACTACGTGGGCGTGCAGAAGTCCGCGTGGCTGACGCGCGCCATCGTGGCGACGGTGCTGGCCGTCCTCGCCGCCGTGATGGTGACCCTCCTGACCTCGGGAGACACGGACACGGCCCGGCTGGACGTCGGCGCCGACGCGTCCTTCGGCGGGGTGCTGCAGGCGGCGGGGCTGCTGTTCTTCGCCTTCGCCGGGTACGCGCGCATCGCCACCCTCGGCGAGGAGGTACGCGACCCGGCCCGCACCATTCCGCGGGCGATCCCGATCGCGCTCGGCATCACGCTCGTCGTCTACGCCCTCGTGGCCGTCGGCGTCCTGACCGTGCTGGGCGCGCAGCACCTGGCGGACGCCTCCGCGCCGCTGTCGGATGCGGTACGGGCCGCGGGCGTCGACGGGCTGGCGCCGGTGGTATGGGCCGGTGCGGCCGTCGCCGCGCTGGGCTCGCTGCTGGCGCTGATCCTCGGTGTCTCCCGTACGACGCTGGCCATGGCCCGTGACCGGCACCTGCCGCACGCACTGGCCGCCGTCCACCCCCGCTTCCAGGTGCCGCACCGCGCGGAACTGGCGGTGGGTGCGGTGGTGGCGGTGCTCGCCGCGACCCTGGACGTACGCGGCGCGATCGGCTTCTCGTCCTTCGGCGTGCTCGTCTACTACGCCGTCGCGAACGCCTCGGCCTGGTCGCTGACACGGGCCGAGGGCCGTCCGCCCCGGGTGATCCCGGTCGTCGGCCTGGCCGGCTGCCTGACCCTGGCCTTCGCCCTGCCGCTGACCTCGGTGGTCTGGGGGGCGGCGGTGCTGGCCGCCGGCGCCGCGCTCTACGCGGTCCGGCGCGGGACGGGGGCACGGCGGCCCCCCGGCGGAGGGGATGACCGGGGACAGACGCCGCCCTCCGACGACGCCGGGCCGACGCCCCCCGCCCGCCGTGTCCCCACGCCGTGATCGGTCCGCACGGGCAGCTCGGCTGAGGGAGCGCCGCCCGTCAGGCGGGGTCGTCGCCGAGGACTTCGCGGGCCAGCTCCGCCAGGGCCCTGCGGTCCTCGGCCAGCGCCTGCCTGCCCGCCTCCGTGGCCCGGTACACCCGCCGGGTGCGACCGTCGACCACCCGCTGCTCGGAGACCAGCAGCCCGTCCGCCTCCAGGCGGTGGAGCGTCGGATAGAGGGTGCCGGGGCTGATCTGGTAGCCGTGGGAGGCCAGTTCCTGGGTCATCCACGCGCCGTGGATCTCCTCCTCGGCCGCGTGGTGGAGGATGTGCAGCCGCACCGCCCCCCGCTGGAACTCCCGCATCCCTCCACCTCCAGAATCCCCACGGAGTGACGAAGCCGATATCGGCCGTCAAGTCTACGCCGCGCCACCACCCCCAGCCGCCTTCCGGCCCCCCGCCGCCGACTCTCCCGTTGCGTAGAGGAGTCACGCCCATGACCGATGCAGGCCATGGACCCGTGATGGGGACGCCGGGAGAGAGCTCACGACGTGCGGCGGCTGTCCCGGCTGGCTCATTCGCCCCGCGCCACCGCGGTGATCACGTTGGTAGCCGGATCTGCTAGCGACGCCGGATGTACGCAAAGTGGGCGACGCGGACGCGGCCGGGCTACGCCGGGCTCCAGGGCCGACTGATCGGCGTCTGGCCTCCGACTGACCTCCCAGACCGTGGGCCACCCTGCCGACCGTCCTCTTGCAAGAGGCCGAACGTCCCCGGCGAGCGACCCAAGAGCCAACGCCTCGCGAACGAAGCTCGTGCCACTCTCTAGCACGTCGGGAGCAAGCGGGCATCGGTGCGCAGCATGCGGTCGAGTGCCCCTGGCCGAGTCGGCAAACCCCACGTGTCGGCCTCCGTTCATTCAGAGAGGCGCCATAGATATGACAGTGGTCCTGACCAAGACATCTCCCACCATCTCCCTGGACAAGCACGGCGTCACCACGGGACTGATCCGAGTCGGCCTGAACTGGGTCGCACCCCGGCTGGCCGCGGAGCAGGCCGCCCGGGAGGCACGTGGCCGCTTCCGCAGGGCGCGGGCCGCAATCCGTGCAGCCACGACGGCGGACGTGGACCTCGATCTCGGCTGCATGATCAGGTGTCGTGACGGCAGCAAGACGGTGGTGCAGGCGCTCGGCAACGCCTTCGGCGCGGTGGATCAGTTCCCCTACGTCGCACTGGACGCGGACGACCGGACCGGTGCGCGGGCTGCCGGCGAAAACCTCGTGATCAACCTGGACCACCAGGAGGAGTTCTCGAAGCTGTTGCTCTTCGTCTACATCTATGACGGTCCCCGGGACTTCCGCGGCCTGGACGCGGTGGTGACCCTCGTCTCTGACCGCGGCGACCGCTTCGAGATACATCTGGACGAATGCCCGCCGGGCGCGCACGCGTGCGCGATCGCCCTGATCAAGCGCCAGGGCAACGAACTCGTCGTGGGACGCGAGGTGAGGTGGTTCACCCCGCAGGAGGGACGGGGCGTGCAGGACATGATCTCCCGCGCGTATCGACTCGGTATGAAGTGGACGCCGGGGAGAAAGTAGCAGCTGGAGAGCACCTCCCGTCAGTTGAGCCAGCGGCGGGCCCCTTGGTCGCAGTTCTGGTCTGGGGATCGGCCCGCCGCCGGTGGGGACGGCGGTCGGGGCCCGGGGTCTCGCGGATCTGCGGGGACCTGGGGCCCCGCGCGGGTCACCGGGGGGTGAGGTCCATGCGGATGTCCTCGGCGGCCCACAGGACGAAGCGTTCGACGGGCGTGACCGTCTGGCCGGGCGCCATCGCGAACCGGAACCGCTTCAGCAGCATCGCCAGGACGAGTTTCGCCTCGACCATCGCCAGAGTGGAGCCCTCGCAGCTCCGGGGCCCGAGCCCGAACGGGATGTACGCGAACCGGTGCCGCCCGGCGGACGCCTCCGGGGTGAAGCGGTCCGGGTCGAACACCTCCGGATCCGGCCAGTGGTCGGGGTTCATGTGCACGGCCCAGAAGGGATAGAAGATGGTCGTCCCCGCGGGAACGCGGTACGCGCCGAGCTCGACGTCCTCCGTGGCCTCCCGGGCGCCGTACGGCCCCGGCGGGTACAGCCGCATGGCCTCGCGGAGCGCCATGTCCAGGTACGCCAGCGGCCTGAGGTCGCCGTAGTCGGGGGCGTCGCGGTCGCCGAGCACCCGGTCGAGCTCCTCGGTGGCCCGTGCGGCCACCTCCGGGTGCCGGGACAGCAGGTAGAGCGTCCAGGAGATGGCGACACCGGTGGTGTGGTGGGCCGCCATCATGGTCATCAGCACCGTGTCGCGTATCCGCGCCGGCGATTCGCCGGCCCTGACCAGGGCCGCGATCAGGTCGCTCCGGTCGGCCTGCTCGGTGGCGCCGCGCGCGCGGTGGGCGGCGAGCACCTCGTCGACGGTCGCGCGCAGATAGGTCAGGGCCTCCTCGGAGCGGGTGCGGCGCTCCTCCTCCGTGCCGCCCACGTCCACCTGGTACAGCTTCGCCAGGTAGTCGGTGAGTACGTCCTCGAACGCCGACACGACCCGCCCCGCGGCCTCCTCGGACCCCAGGCCGCTGCCCAGCGCGTACTCGCAGACCATCCGCAGCGACAGCTCGCTGAGATCCTTCTGCAGCTCGACGGGGCCCCGCGCGGCGTTCTCCGCCCACCGGTCGGCCATCGCCGCCGTCAGCGCGGTGAACTGCGCGAAGTGCGCCTCGTGCGAGGGCCGTCCGGCCAGCACGTTCAGCATCACCCGGCGCCACGGCACGTGCTCGTCGGCCGGGAGCGTCTGCACGTTGCCCGACTCCTGGAGGGGTTCCAGGAACGCGAACAGCTTCTCCGGCCGCTTGTTGATCTGCGCGGTGGCCTCCAGCAGCACCGGATCGGCGACCGACACCGCCACGTCCGCACCCGGCAGGGGGAAGCGGACCACCGGCCCGAACTCGGCGTGCAGCCTGAGCTGGTAGTTGTGCAGCCCTCCCGCCGCCGCGATCGCCTTGAGGCCGTCGCCGCCCGCGGGCGGGCCGGGGATCTGGTCGATGCCGGCTTCCGGCATGGCACTCCCTCCTCGGGTCACGTCCCGGCAACGTTGTCAGCCGAATCCGGTTGTGGCCGGGGCGACTTCGGCGGCCGGTGGATACGCTCGCATGGTTCCACGGATTGTGCAGCGCGGCAGGGGCATGGCGGGAGATCGGGATGAACGAGCCCTCGGCGGACGGGAAAGGACGCGGGGAAGAGGACTACCTCCACTTCCAGCCCCCGACCGTCCCCCGCATCTACGACTACTTCCTCGGCGGCAAGGACAACTTCGCCCGCGACCGCGAGATCATGGAGGAAGTCCGGCGGCACGTTCCGGACGCGCCGCTCATGGCGCGGGAGAACCGCGCGTTCCTGCGGCGCGCGGTGCGGTTCCTGACCGGCGCCGGCATACGGCAGTTCATCGACATCGGCTCGGGGATGCCGGTCGAGGGCGGCGGCCACGAGAACCTGCACGAGATCGCCCAGCACGTCGCCCCGGACTCGCGCGTGGCGTACGTCGACATCGATCCGGTCGTGGTCAGCCACGGACGGGCGCTGCTCGGCAAACCGCCCCTGGTGGCCGTCGTCCAGGGCGACGCCCGGCAGCCCGGGGACATCCTGGCCGATCCCGAGCTGCGCGACGTCATCGACCTGAACGAGCCGGTGGCCGTGATCATGCTGGCGATGCTGCACTTCATCGGCGACGAGGCGGACCCGCCCGGGATCGTGGCGCGGCTGCGCGCCGCGATGGCGCCGGGCAGCCATCTGGTCGTCTCCCACTCGACCTCCGAGTTCGACACCGACGGCCGGGTCCAGCGGGCCGCCGACGTCTACCAGAAGGCCCACTCCCCCCTCACACTTCGCAGCTACGCGGAGATCAGGCGGCTGTTCGACGGCTTCGACCTGCTCGACCCGGGCCTGACCCCCGTGTCGCTCTGGCGCCCCGACCCGGCACCCGCCTCGCCGTGGCACACCGACGCGGGTACGCCCGTCCCGCCCGGGGCCGAACGCCAGTGGATCTGCGCGGGCGTCGGACGCAAGCCCTGACAGCCACCCCGCATCCCCGGCGGGCCGGAACGTGCCCGCACCCCCGCCGGAGGCGCGGGCACGGCACCGGTTACGCCCTCGCGTGGGTGGACCGGACGTCGAAGAGGCTGGGCCAGACCTCCGTGGCGATCTCCGCGGCCTGGTCCATGTGCACCTGGGCCTCGGGGTTGGCGCGCATCTTCCAGTAGTGCTCCTCGGTTTCCCACTGGGCGTAGTTGACGACCCGCCGGCCGTCCTGGGAGGCGTGGAAGTTGGCGCAGATGAAGCCCGGTTGGTGCTTCATCGTCTCCTCGGTGGCGCGGGCGAGGTGCGTCACGAGTTCGGTCTGGCGCTCCGGGGCGACGGTGAAGACGTTGATCAGCGTGGCGACCGGGCGGCTGGAGTCGATGTGCGCGGTAATAGTCATACATCGATCGTGCCCCTATACAGCCCGGCTCATGGGGCAGTCGGCCGACTTGATCGCACAATTACTTGCTATGTCATGTCATAGCGGGTGAGCAGCCCGGACACGGTGGCAAGAGGTCTCGTGCGCTCCGGTGGGTCTAGAGGGGGAGGGCGGCCGACGACCGCGCGGGGTGGCGGGGGCCGAGGAAGACGACGATGCCCTTGCCCTCGGTGGAGGGGTGGGTGGCCTGGGTCCAGCCGTGGCGCCGGTAGAAGGCCATGGCGCGCGGTGCCTGCACGGAGGTCAGCAGCCAGGCGCGGCCGTCGGGGGCGTCGGCGGTGACCGCGTCCAGGAGTCCGGCGGCCGTGCCGGTGCCGTGGGCGGCGGGGGTGACGGCAAGTTCGTCGATCTCCAGGGCGCCGCACAGCCATTGCGCGGTGCGCTCGGGGCCGAGGCCGGCGGCGGCCTGGGGGTAGCAGCGGTCGGTGGGGAAGGGCGCCAGGGTGGGCCAGGCGGTGGTGAAGCCGACGAGGCAGTCGTCCCGTACGGCGGTCGCGGCGGTGAAGCCGGGCCGGCGGGCGTGTGCCGGGAGGGCGGCCGCGAACTCCTCCGCCTTGCTCTCGTCCTCGTTCCAGGGCGGGGCGCAGAAGGCGTCGGCATAGACGGAGCGCAGGGCGTCGGTGTGGGCGAGGAGTGCGGCGCCGTCGAGGACGCGGATGCCGGTACGCATCAGGCCGCCACCGCCAGACCGGGGTGGAGGACGGCGTACTCCAGCGGCGCCGACGGGTCGATGGACATGTCCGGTGGCGCGGGGGCGGCTCCCGCGCGTACGAGGAGGTCGCCCACGGCCGCGATCATCGCGCCGTTGTCCGTGCACAGCCGCGGCGGCGGCACCCGCAGCCGGACGCCCGCCGCCCGGCAGCGCTCCCCGGCCAGCGCCCGCACCCGGGAGTTGGCGGCGACGCCGCCGACCACGACCAGCGTTCCCACCCCGTACTCCGTACAGGCCGCGACCGCCTTGCGGGTCAGCACGTCGGCGACGGCCTCCTGCAGCGAGGCGGCGCCGTCCGCCACCGGGAGTTCGCGACCGGCGTGGCTCTCCGCCCAGCGGGCCGCGGCGGTCTTCAGCCCGGAGAAGGAGAAGTCGTACGAGCCGGGCAGCGGCCGGGGGAAGGCGACCGCTCGCGGATCGCCCCCGCGCGCCGCCCTGTCGACGGCCGGACCGCCGGGATACGGCAGTCCGAAGGCCCGCGCGACCTTGTCGAAGCACTCTCCCGCCGCGTCGTCCAGGGTGTCGCCGAGGTGGACGAGCGGATCCCGGGCCAGGTCCCGTACCAGCACCAGGGAGGTGTGCCCGCCGGAGACGATCAGCACCACGCACGGATCCGGCAGCGGCCCGTGCTCCAGGGTGTCCGCGGCCACGTGCCCGGCGAGATGGTGCACCCCGTACAGCGGCACCCCCAGCCCGTACGCGATGCCCTTGGCCCCCGCCAGCCCCACCTGCAACGCACCCGAAAGCCCGGGCCCCGTGGTCACCGCCACCGCCCCGACGTCGGACAGCCGCAGCCCGGCCCCGTCCAGCGCCCGCCGGACGACCGGGCGCAGCGCGTGCACGTGCGCGCGGGCGGCGATCTCCGGCACCACCCCGCCGAAGCGGGCGTGCGCCTCCATGCTCGACGCCACCGCCTCCCCCAGCAGCCGCCCGTCCCGCACCAGGCCCGCGCCGGTCTCGTCACAGGACGACTCGATGCCCAGCACGACCGGAGATCCCACGCCCGCTCCTCACTCCCGCATCCCCATAGCTGTTGCATATAGTTTGCAATAAGCTCCTGGCTCTGCCTAGCCGGGCGGGAACACGTGGGTCGACGGCGGCGCCGGGCGGGCCGCGACACGACATCGGTCCTAGGACCGATGTCTGATCGGGCCCCGGGTCCTCTTGCTGGTAGCGTGCAATTGCGCAAAGTTTGCAATTACGCCGGAGGATGGTGGACATGGCGCTGTACACGCTCCCGGAGCTTCCGTACGACTACTCGGCACTCGCCCCCGTGATCAGCCCGGAGATCATCGAGCTGCACCACGACAAGCACCACGCGGCCTACGTGAAGGGGGCGAACGACACCCTGGACCAGCTCGCCGAGGTGCGGGACAAGGAGCAGTGGGGCTCGATCAACGGCCTGGAGAAGTCCCTGGCCTTCCACCTCTCCGGGCACATCCTGCACAGCATCTACTGGCACAACATGACCGGCGAGGGCGGCGGCGAGCCCCTGGACAAGGACGGCGTGGGCGACCTGGCCGACGCCATCGCCGAGTCCTTCGGCTCGTTCAGGAACTTCAAGGGCCAGCTCACCAAGGCAGCCGCGACCACCCAGGGCTCCGGCTGGGGCGTCCTGGCGTACGAGCCGGTCAGCGGCCGGCTCATCGTCGAGCAGATCTACGACCACCAGGGCAACGTCGGCCAGGGCTCGACCCCGATCCTGGTCTTCGACGCCTGGGAGCACGCCTTCTACCTGCAGTACAAGAACCAGAAGGTCGACTTCATCGACGCCATGTGGCAGGTCGTCAACTGGCAGGACGTGGCCAGGCGCTACGCCGCCGCCAAGGAGAACGGCAACAACCTGCTGCTCGCCCCCTGACGGCGGGCACACCCCGCGTCCTGCCCGTGATCGTCTTCCACCCGTCACCGGCAGGCGGCACAGCGAAGGGCTCCCGCGCGACGTGCGCGCGGGAGCCCTTCGTCCGCCGGGCGCGGCCGCGGCAGGGGCTGCGGCTGGGGCTGCGGGCTGGTTCAGTCCTCAGCGCTGGAGGGTCAGGACACCGGGGCGCCAGGGCAGTTGGTCGTACGGGCCGCCCGCGGCGGGGTCCTTGCCCTGGTAGAGGAACTGCAGGTTGCAGGGGTCGATGGTCATGGTCTGGTCGGGGTTGGTGCGGACCAGGTCACCGTGGCTGATGTCGTTGGTCCAGGTGGCGCCGCTGTTGGCCCTGCCCGCGAAGGGGTTGCCCTCGCTCGTGGCCTGCGGGGTCCACGAACCGCCGAGGCTGGAGGACGTGAACGAGCGGAAGTAGCGCCCGTTCGCGCCGATCGCCTCGACGATCATGAGGTACTGGTTCTGACCGTCGACCTTGTAGACCTGCACCCCTTCGAACAGGTTGTTCCTGGAGTCGGTCATGATCGTGGCGTACGACGAGCCGAAGTTGCCCGGGAAGTTCCCGATCGGCATGCTCGCCCGGTAGATCCTGCCGTTGTCACCGGCGAAGAACAGGTACATGTTCTGGCCGTCGGCGATCAGGGTCTGGTCGATCGGGCCGGTGCCGGAGTCGGAGATGCTGCCGGTGAAGAGCGGCTGCGGCGCGGACCAGCCGTTGGGGTTGGTGGGGTCGCTCGACGTGCGGTAGATGAAGGGCCACTGACCCCACTGGTACGCCAGCACCCAGACGTTCTTGGGCGCGAAGTAGAACAGCGTGGGCGCCACCGTGGACTGGTTCATCCCGTTCTGGCCGGCCGCGGCCATGTCCGACCAGTTGGTGAAGGGGCTGAACGCCATCGAGCCGTACGACGACCCCTGGACCTTCGTCCCGTAGACCAGGTTCCGGCCGTTGTGCACCACGCTGGTGAAGTCCTTGAGCGAGACCCACCCGTTCTTCGGCTGTGCCAGCACGCCCGTCGAGGACCACCGGTACGTCGACGGAAGGGGGCACGCCTGCGTGGCCGACGAGCCGGGCTCTGCGGGGTCGGCGACGGCCGTCGCCGCCAGTGTGGTCAGGGCCGCCACCGTGGTGGTGAGCACCACCGACAGTTTCCTGCGGCTGAGGGTTCCTTTGCGCATGGGGACCTCTTGGGGATCGAGTGGACGGGTCCCGTCAGCCCGGGATTGACGAGATCATGACATCTCTTCTCGCGGTTCGAAATGCCGAACGTGAGTCGAAGTATCGAGCAACTGGGATGATAGGGAGCCGGCGAACGGCGTCAAGGGGTTCCGCAAGATTCGCGAAGATCACCGAAATCTTTCGGCTGCGAGGGGCGGACACCGCCGGCTTCGCCCCCTCCGACCCCTCCGACCCGCCGCTGATCGGACTGATCGTAAAACTACACCCACTTGAGTGGCGCAATGCGCGTCCTCGTTTTCGCCCGGACACGGTGGAGAAATCACCAGGCGTAGCGGACTACCCGTTCCTCTCCGATAACAGCCGGGCGGAGCCCGGCTTTTCCCCGAGATCGCACCCGGCCTTTCGTCGTTCCACGTGCACCTCCCCAGGAAATTCCCGGAGTTACCGTCCCGCCGGCCCGAAAGGCCGGCACCCCGTGACATCCGCATTCCCCCGGACGACCGGATCCGACCCGCACCGGTCAGGACAGACAGGACAAGTCATGGCAGAGACTGAGGCATTGGCCGCCAGAGTCGCCCTGGTGGACGTGGCGCCGAGCCGCCGGCAGGGCGGAAGCACACGGGCGTTGCTGACGCCCGCTTCCGTCGGTGCGACCTCCGGTTTCCTGGGGCATCTCGAATTGGCCCCCGGGGAAGTCGTCACGGAGCACTATCACCCGTTCTCCGACAAGTACCTGTATCTGATCGAGGGTTCTGCCGTCATCCGCGTCAACGGCGAAGAAGTCCCCCTGCATTCGGACGAGGCGCTCCTCATCACCCGCGGACAGCGCAATCGCATCGAGAACCGCGGAAGCGGCGTCATGAGGGCCGTGTTCCACGTCGCCCCGCTCGCGCCCCGGCCCGAACTCGGCCACGTCGACACCGAGCCCGTCCCCGACCCCGGGTGCGTACCACCGCGCGTGGGCGGCTGACGTGGGCGCTCACGCGGAGAAGCGAGCGGTGATCACGGGCATCGGGGTACGGGCCCCGGGCGGGGTGGGGACGGACGCGTTCTGGCGGCTGCTGGTCTCCGGGCGCACCGCGACGAGGACGATGACCCTGATCGACCCCGCGCCGTTCCGGTCCCGCGTCGCCGCGGAGATCGACTTCGACCCGGCCGCCGAAGGGCTGACCCTCGCGGAGGCCGAGACGTACGACAGGGCGACGCAGTTGGCGATCGCCGCGACCCGCGAGGCGGTCCTGAGCAGCGGGCTCGACCCGGCCCGGCGGGACCCCGCGCGTACCGCCGTCAGCATCGGCACCGCCGTCGGCTGCACCACCAGCCTCGACCTGGACTACCGGCGGGTCAGCCACGACGGCACCCGCTGGCTGGTCGACCACACCGTCACGGCCGAGCGGATCTTCGACTACTTCGTCCCCTCCTCCATCGGCCGCGACGTCGCCTGGGAGACGGGCGCGGAGGGCCCGGTCACCGTGATCTCCACGGGCTGCACCTCGGGCCTCGACGCCGTGGGGTACGGGGCCGACCTCATCCGCACCGGGCGCGCGGACGTGGTCTTCTGCGGCGCGACCGACGCCCCCATCTCCCCCATCACCGTGGCCTGCTTCGACGCGATCAAGGCGACCTCGGTGAACAACGACGATCCGGGGCGCGCGTCCCGGCCCTTCGACCGGAACCGCGACGGCTTCGTCCTGGGCGAGGGCGCGGCGGTGTTCGTCATGGAGGAGCTGGCGGCGGCGCGCCGCCGCCGGGCGCACCTGTACGCAGAGGTCCGCGGCTTCGCGACGAGGTCGAACGCGTACCACATGACGGGGCTGACGCGGGACGGCCGGGAGATGGCCGAGGCCATCCGGGCGGCGATGCGGCAGGCGCGCCGCACCGGCGACGACCTCGGCTACATCAACGCCCACGGCTCCGGCACCCGGCAGAACGACCGGCACGAGACGGCCGCGTTCAAGCGGAGCCTGGGCAGCCGCGCCTACGAGGTGCCGGTCAGCTCCATCAAGTCGATGATCGGGCACTCGCTCGGCGCGATCGGCTCGCTGGAGCTGGCCGCCAGCGCGCTGGTCATCGAGCACGGCGTGATCCCGCCCACCGCGAACTACGACGAGCCCGACCCGGAGTGCGACTTGGACTACGTGCCCAACGTGGCGCGGGAGCGGCGGGTGGACACCGTGCTCAGCGTCGGCAGCGGCTTCGGCGGATTCCAGAGCGCGGCGGTCCTCGGCCGCCCCCCGGCGAAGGCGGCGGCGCCGTGACCGTCGCGGCCGGCACCGGGCCCGGCACCGCGGCGGCCGGTGCCGGAGCCGCCCCTGCCGGAGCCCCTGCCGGAGCCCCCGCCGGAACCCCTGCCGGAGCGGCCCGTTCCGGGACGACCGGCGCCGTCGTCACCGGTCTCGGGGTCGTCGCGCCCAACGGCACCGGCACCGCCGAGTTCTGGGCGGCGACCCTCGCCGGCAAGAGCGGCATCGACGTCATCCAGCGCTTCGACCCGCGCGCCTACCCCGTGTGCGTCGGCGGCGAGGTGCTCGACTTCGACGCCGACGCCCTCCTCTCCCAGCGCCTGCTGCCGCAGACCGACCGCATGACGCGCTACGCCCTGGCCGCCGCCGACTGGGCGCTGGCGGACGCCGGACTCGATCCGGGCGACCTCGACACGTACGACCTGGGCGTGCTGACGGCCGGCGCGTGCGGCGGTTTCGAGTTCGGCCAGCGGGAGTTGCAGAAGCTCTGGGGGACAGGCCCGGAACGGGTCAGCACCTACCAGTCGTTCGCCTGGTTCTACGCGGTCAACACCGGCCAGGTCTCCATCCGCCACGGCCTGCGCGGACACAGCTCGGTCTTCGTCTCCGAACAGGCCGGCGCCCTCGACGCGGCCGCCCACACGGCGCGCCTGCTGCGCGCGGGCACGCTCGGCGCCGCGCTGACCGGCGGCTTCGACGCACCGCTGTGCCCCTGGGGACTGACCGTCCAGCTCCCCATGGGGCTGCTGAGCACGTCCCCCGATCCCGGCCGCGCCTACCTGCCCTTCGACACCGACGCGACGGGCTACGTCGCCGGCGAGGGCGGTGCGCTCCTGGTGGTCGAACGGGAGGACGCCGCGCTGCTCCGGAACGCCCCCGGGATCTACGGGCGCATCGCGGGACACGCCGCCACCTTCGACCCCCGTCCCGGCTCCGGCAGACCCCCCGCCCTGGCGGGCGCGATCAGAGGGGCCCTGCGCGAGGCGCGGACGGACCCGGCGGACATCGACGTGGTCTTCGCCGACGCCCTCGGCGTACCGGCCCGGGACCGGGCGGAGGCCGAGGCCCTGGCGCAGGTCTTCGGCCCCTCGGCCGTGCCCGTCACCGCCCCCAAGACGCTGACCGGCCGGCTGTACGCGGGCGGCGCCGCCCTGGACGTGGCGACCGCCCTGCTCTCGATACGGGACTCGGTCATCCCGCCGACCGCCGGCACCCGTTCCCCCGCTCCCGGCCTCGGCATCGACCTGGTGCTCGACGGGCCCCGCGAGCGGCCGGTGCGCAATGCGCTGGTCGTCGCGCGCGGCGCCGGCGGCTTCAACTCGGCGATGGTCCTCAGCCGCCACGGCTGACCGCGGGACGTCGAGCGTCCCGCACACCCCACGCACGCCATCCCACCACCACCGCGCGACGACGCGCTCTGCCATCGGAGGTCACCCGTGCCCGAGATCACCCTTTCCCACCTCGTATCCCTCATCAGAGACTGTGCAGGAGAGTCCGACGTGACCGATCTGAACGGCGACATCGCCGACATCGCCTTCGACGAACTCGGCTACGACTCGCTCGCCCTGCTGGAGCTGTCCGCCCGGATCAAGCAGACCCTCGGCGTCGACATCCCGGAGTCCGACATGCGGACCCCCGGGGGCACGCTCCGGATGATCAACGACCGGGTCTCCGGGGCGGGGGCCTGACATGGGGGCGCGCACCGAACACGCCGTCCTCATCGAGGCCCCGGTCGACCTCGTGTGGACCATGACCAACGACGTCGAGTCCTGGCCCGACATGTTCGCCGGCTACGCCGAGACGGAGATCCTCCGGCACACGGACGACGGCATCGACTTCCGGATCAAGACGCGCCCGGACGCGAACGGGCGGGTGTGGGAGTGGGTTTCCCACCGCAGCCCCGACCGGGACTCCCTCTCGGTCCGGGCACACCGGATCGAAACCGGCCCCTTCGTCTACATGAAGCTGCACTGGACCTACCGCGTGACCCGCGAGGGCACCGAGATGCGCTGGGTGCAGGAGTTCGACATGCGGGACGGCGCCCCGTACGACAACGACCAGATGACCGACCACCTCAACGAGATGTCCGAGATCAACATGGCGCGGATCAAGGGAATCGTGGAGCAGGAGCACCGGACCAGGCAGGAGGACGCCCGCGACGGCTGAGGCCCTCGCGCACGCCGCCCGGGGCGAGGCCGCCGTGTCACCGCGGCCTCCCCCGGCGGCGGCGGGAACGGCTCGGTGCACCGTTGTCCCGGCCGTCGCAGGAGGGCAGTCTCACAAGGCGTGGGTCTCCGGGCCCCGGATGCCCGACCGTCTTGCGAGGGGAATGGTCATGAACGTCGCTCTGTGGATCGCCGCGGGCTTACTGGCCGTGGTCTACGCGGTCGGCTCCGTCAGCAAGCTGTTCCTGCCCAAGGAGAAACTGGCCGCCCACCCGAGCGGGAGGTGGGTCGAGGACTTCGACGCCCGCACCGTCCAGGCCATCGGCGGCGTCGAGGCCCTCGCCGCGGTGGGCCTGATCCTGCCCGCCGCCCTCGACATCGCACCGGTCCTGGTGCCGCTGGCCGCCACCGGCGCGGCGCTGCTGATGACCGGCGCGGTCGCGACCCGCGTGCGCCGCCGCGAGAAGGTGGTGGTGCTGGACCTGACGTACCTGGCCCTGGCCCTCTTCGTGGCGGTGGGCCGCTTCGGACCCGAGTCCTTCACCTGACCCGACCGCCGTCCACGCCCCTCCGCCACCCGCCGGCCGGTACGGCGCACGGGCCGGGAGGGCGCGGGGGCCCGACCGGGCGGGTCAGGTCGCCTCGCCGCCGGCGGCCAGGCGCATCAGGTCCGTGCTGAAGTCGACGTCCGTCGCGCTCTGGTCCGCGCGGGTGGCCTGGCCGGCGAACGTGTGCTGGTAACCCGTCCAGTTGTCGTCGGCGATCTGCCGCGGCGCGTCGGTACGCAGCAGGACGGCCAGTTCGCCGGCCGCCCGGGCGATCCGCTTCCCCAGCTCGAGGGAGCCCCAGTCCTCCGGCGCCGCGTACAGCGACGTGGGCACCGGCAGGGCACGGAGGAAGGCGAAGAGCGGGCGGAGCTGGTCGTCGGTGACCATCGCGTGGCGGGCGGTGCCGCCGGTGGCCGCGAGGATCACCGGCACGGCGATGAGCAGGTCGTTGTCGATCAGGTCGGCGAACGACTTGAACAGGCCGCTGATCCCCGCCTTGTACACCGGCGTCGCCGCGATCACCGCGTCCGCGCCCGCCAGCCCGGCGATCGCGTCGCTCACCGGCGCGGTGGGGAAGCCGGAGACGAGCGAACGCGCGATGTCGGTGGCCAGCGGCCCGAGGTCGAGCATGCTCACGGTGGCCGGGATCCCGGCCGCGGCGAGGGTGTCGATGCTCTGCTGCGCGATCCGGCCGGCGAGCCTGCGGGTCGACGACTCCTCGCTGACACCGGCGTTGATGACGACGATCTTCCGTTCGGTGGTCACGCGGACCTCCTTCGCTGCGCTCGGGTGGACGGGGAAGAGGGGGAAGAGGGGCTGGAGGGGGCGGGGGAGCCGGGGTCGGCGGCGATGAGGGCCTCGGTCAGCTCCCGCAGCGTTTCGAGTTCCTGCGTGCCCAGGGCCCGCGTCATCACCTCCCGCACCTGCCGCGCGTGGGCCTGCCCCAGCCTGCGGTACGTCTCGCGCCCCGCCGCGCTGAGCGCGACGCGGCAGGCGCGGGCGTCCGCGGGGTCGTCGCGGCGCTCGACGTACCCCCGCTTCTCCAGCCGGGCCACGAGGCGCGAGACACCGGCCTGCGTCAGCAGCGCGTCCTGCATGAGGTCGGTGATCCGGCGGCCGTCGTCCGAGGCGGACAGGGCGTGCAGGACGGCGTACTCGCGCGGCAGCACGTCCCCCCAGTCGCCCGTGTACTCGAACTCGCGGGCGATCGTGGCCTGGGCCCGTAGCAACGACTCCCAGGCCGCGAGCGCGATCTGCGTCGTGGTGGCCGCCATCAGATCACCACGGGGAACTTCGCCTGGACGGCGGGGTCGCTGTCCTGGTACGGCATGGTGCCGGACAGGTTGTCGCCGCGGTTGGGGTTCGGCCGCGGCTGGCGCGGCTCCGCGTCCCCGTACTTGGCGCTGACGAGCGACCCGTGCGTCGGCGCGTCCGGCACGCCGTCCGCCCGGCGCGACTCCAGTTCCCTGCGCAGGACCGGCACGACCTCGGTGCCGAGCAGTTCGACCTGCTCCAGGGCCATGTCGACCGGCAGCGCCAGCCCGTCGACCGCGAACAACTGCCGCTGGTAGTCGCCGAAGCCCTCCTGGAAGGTGAGGACCTTGTCGATGACCTGCTGCGGGCTGCCCACGGTCAGCGGCGTCGCCTCCATGTGGTCTTCGAGCCGGGACCCGCGGAACATCGGGTAGTTCTCGAAGTACGGGCGGAAGCGCTCCACCGCGTCCTGCGACCGCCCGGCGACGAACGACATCCCGCCGAGGCCGACGATGGCCTGCTCGGGGGTGCCGTGCTCGTAGTGCGCGTAGCGCTGCCGGTAGAGGTCGACGAGCCGCTTGAAGTGGAAGTTCGGCGCCAGGATGTGGTTGGCGAAGAACCCGTTCCCGTAGTACGCGGCCTGCTCGGCGATCTCCGGCGAGCGGATGGAGCCGTGCCAGACGAACGGCGGCACGTCGTCCAGCGGGCGCGGCGTGGCGGTGAACCCCTGCAGCGGCGTACGGAACCTGCCCTCCCAGTCGACGACGTCCTCGCGCCACAGCCGGTGCAGCAGGTTGTAGTTCTCCAGCGCCAGCGCGACGCCCTCGCGGATGTCCTTGCCGAACCACGGGTAGACCGGCACGGTGTTGCCGCGCCCGACCATGAGGTCCAGCCGCCCCTTGGCGACGTGCTGGAGCATGGCGTAGTCCTCGGCGATCTTCACCGGGTCGTTCGTGGTCATCAGGGTGACCGAGGTGCTGAGCATGATGCGCTCGGTCTGCGCCGCGACGTAGGCCAGGAGGGTCGGCGGCGACGAGGGGATGAACGGGGGATTGTGGTGCTCCCCCAGCGCGAACACGTCGAGCCCCACCTCGTCGGCCCGCTTCGCGACCCGGACGATGTTGTCGATGCGCTCGGCCTCGCTGTAGGTCCGGCCGGTCACCGGGTCGGGGGCGATGTCGCCGACGCTGAAGATCCCGAACTGCATGATCCGCTCCTCTTCGCTCGGCCCGTCCTTCCGGGCGCGTACACCCCCTCAACAACATGACTGGTCATGTATTCCCCGGGAGGGCGAGGGCGCCGTGCGGGCGGGCACGGGGGCCTCTGAAGGCTGACGGATCGGTTTCGATCGGGTACGACAGGCACGCCGGCCGCCCCGGCGGCCCATACTGGGTTTCCGATGAAAAAAGCATCCGCGCCCCGGCGCCATCTGCCCACCAGTCCCTTCAAGGCACCCGTCGCTCCCGCGGCCAAGACCTTCGCCCCCGGCGACCGGGTCACACACGACCGGTACGGCCTGGGCACGATCGTCTCCGCCGAGGACGGCGTCGCGATGCTCGTCGACTTCGGCTCCCGCCGGGTCCGGGTCACCGCGCCGTACGACCATATGGAGAAGCTCTGACGACGGGCACGTGAGCGGCACGAGCCGCACGGGCGGCGGTGGGGCGCCGGCCGTGCGGCGAACGCCGCACGTTCGCCGGGGGCACCCACCGTGGGCGTCGTACGCCATGAAACGCCATGTCATCGACAGCCGCCGCGACCGCGGCGAGACTCGCCCGCATGAGCGCAGACAACAAGACCCTCGTCCAGCGGGCACTCGCCGGACTGATCGAGACGGGCGGCGTCGACGGCCTCGCGCCGCTGCTGAGCGACGACTTCGTCCATCACCGGCCCGACGCGACCACGTCGTCCAAGGCGGAGTGGCTCGCCGCCGTCGAGGCGGCGCTCACCCCGCTCGCCGGCATGCGGGTGGAGATCGGCCACCTGCTGGCCGACGGCGACCACGTCGTCATGCACTCCCGGCGGTGGCTTCCCGGGGGCGGGCCGGAGATCGCGGTGGTCGACATCTGGCGCGTCGAGGACGGGCTGATCGCGGAGGGCTGGGAGATCATCGAGCCGGTGGCCCGGGCCGCCGCCCATCTCACCTGGTGGGAGGAGCCGGCCAGCCGCTGAGGGGCCGCTCGCTGACCGGCCGATCGCTGAGGGGCCGACGCCGGTGACCACCGGTCCGATGCGGAGCCGCCGCCCGACCGCCCGTGCTCCCCGCGCCCTCCGCCACGTGGCCGGCAACCGCCCCGGCTTCACCGACTGCCGCCACCGGCGAACCGTGCCCCGCGTAGCCTCGTCTTCCACCCGACAGGGGACCGTGGGGAAGGAACACGCATGTTCGGCATCATCCGGCCGTGCCGCTGCCGGCTGCCCAAGGGGCTGGCCCAGGAGTGGCTGGGGCACCTGTGCGGGCTGTGCCTGGCGCTACGCGGCCAGGGCGGGCAGGTCGCGCGGGCGGCCACCAACCACGACGGCCTGCTGATATCGGTGCTGTACGACGCGCAGGCCGCGCCGGCCGAAGGCAGGAGCGGCGGCGGCTGGCGCAAGGCGGGACCGTGCCCGCTGCGCCGGATGCGGCGCGCGGAGGTGGCGTACGGGGACGGGGCACGGCTGGCGGCGGTGGTCTCGCTGCTGCTGGCGTCGGCGAAGATACGCGACCACGTCGCCGACGGCGACGGGGCGCTCGCGCGGCCGGTGCTGGCGGCCCCGGCGCGGCGGGTGGCCGGGGGCTGGGAGGCCGCCGGGGCGCGGGGCGGCGCGGGGCTGGGGTTCGACACCGCGGTGCTGATCGAGGCGGTGGAGCGGCAGCGGGAGGCGGAGGCGCTGGCCGGGCCGGGGACGTCGGTGCTGGCGGTGACCGAGGCGACGGAGCTGGCGACGGCGGCGGCGTTCGCCCACACCGCGAAGCTGGCGGGCCGGCCCGGGAACGCCGAGGCCCTGGCCGAGGCCGGGCGCCTCTTCGGCCGGGTCGCCCACCTGCTGGACGCGGTGCAGGACACGGAGGAGGACCGCCGTACGGGCGCGTGGAACCCGATCGCCGCAACAGCCACGGAGCCCGCCCGGGTGCGGCAGTTGTGCGACGACGCGACACGCGGCGTCGCCCTCGCCCTGGCGGACGCGGAGTTCACCGACGACCGCCTGGTCCGCGCGCTGCTGGTCGGCGAGCTGGAGCGCGCCGTACGCCGGACCTTCGCGCACGCCGGCGGCGGCTTCGGCCCCCCGCCGCCGGAGTTCGGCGTACCGCTGGGGCAGGACAGCGGGCCGGCGGAGGAGCACAGGAGAAGCGGCTGGTGCGACTGCGGCGGCTGCGGTGACCTGTGCAACTGCTGCCAGTGTTGCGGCGGGGACGACGGAGACGACGGCGGCGGTTGCTGCGACTGTGACTGCGACTGCGGTTGCTGCGACTGCAACTGCTAGGCGGGTTGATCGATCCGAGCCGGGTGGTGCGCGTCTCGCCGGTGGCCGTCGTGTCTGTACAGCGGGGCGTCCCGCAGTACGCCCAGGGCGGGCGCGCGCGTTCGCTACCCGCCCGCCCTCGCTAGCCCCCGACCCGCCGCAGGCCCCGTACCGCCGGGATCGCCAGCAGCAGCACGCACGTCACCACCGCCATCGTCGCGGACACGAACAGCAGCGGCACCGTCCCCACCACCCCCGCCATCGGACCGGCCGCCGCCTGGCCGACCGGCTTCATCACCAGCGAGCCGGCCGCGTCGTACGCGTGCACCCGGCCGAGGACGTCCTGCGGCACGTGCGTCTGCACGCTCGTGTGGAACATGACGATCCAGAACGCCGCCCCTATTCCGCTGATCCCGTAACACACCGCCACCAGCGGCGCGGCGAGCCCGAGGCCGACGGCCAGCGGCATCAGCGCCCACAGGGTCATCGACAGCGCGCCCGCGCGCAGCGGGTGCCGCGGGCGGAGTCTGATCGCGACGAGCCCGCCCAGCACGCTGCCGGCGCCGAGGGACGACATGACCAGGCCGAAGGTCGAGGCGCCGTAGTCGGTGACGAGCGTGCTGTTGCCGAGGGTGGTGGTGGGTCCCGCGCCGGCGAGCTGCCAGAGCATGAAGACGACGATGACGCTCCACAGCCAGGTGCGGGCCGTGAACTCCCGCCAGCCCTCGACCAGATCGGCCCGGAACGACGGCGCGCCGTCCCGTTTCGTGCCGGGGCCCATGGGGACCGCGCGGAGCGCGAAGAGGCAGGCGCCGCTGACCGCGTACGTCAGGGCGTCGAGGGCGACGACGGCGGCGGGCGAGGAGACGGCCAGCAACAGCCCGGCGAGCGACGGGCCGAGCACGAGGGTGACGGACTCGGCGATGCGCAGGGTGGCGTTGGCCTTCTGTACGTCCCGGGCGACACGCGGCGTGACGCTGGCGACGCCGGGCTGGAAGAGCGCGCTGCCGGCGCCGACGAGGGCCAGCAGCACGAGGATCTGCCACAGCCGGGGCGTACCCGCGAGGAAGAGCAGCGCCAGCGCCATCTGGAAGACCAGCCGCGCGGCGTCCGAGACGACCATCAGCCGGCGGGCGCCGAAGCGGTCGGACAGGACGCCGCCGAAGATGATCAGGGCCGCGAACGGCGCGACGAGCGCGGCCAGGGCGTAGCCCACGCCGCTCGCGCCGTATCCGGCGCCCAGGACGGCGGCGGTGATGGCGACGGGGAGCATGGCGTCGCCGAGCAGGGAGGTGGTGCGGGCGGTGAAGAAGAGCCGGAAGTCCGCCGTCCACAGGGGCGAATGGGAAGCCGGATCCCTGGCTCGCAGCTCACGGGCCATCTCCGAACCAGCCACCACACCGCCCCAGGCACGCCGCCGCCCCCTGCCGGACCACACTCTTGCGCCGGGGCGGGCCGGGGTCAACGGAATATGCGCGTCAGGCGACTTCGGCCGGCGAGCACGGTGCCGGATGCACGTGGATCGGCGAAAGTCGTCCCGCGAGGGCGATTTGCCCCGGTTCCCGGAGGGCGTTACCCCGAGTTCGTGTCGTTTTCGTTCGCCCGGGGCGGTCGGCGCGTCTGTGTCAGGTGGTGTGCCTCGGGGGGTGCCCATGCGACGCCGGCAAACCCCGACGCCACCCCCCGGACGCCGGGTTGGTGGCGTGCGGACGGGCGTGCGGACGCGCGTACCGCCCACCACGGCTTCCGGCCCCGGCGGCGTGGGGGCGCCGCCGGGGCCGGGTGGGGTGGGGACGGGGATCAGCCGAAGGCGCGTACGGCCTGGTAGTAGACCCAGGCCGTGCTGTCGCACGAGGTCTTGGTGGCGCCCGAGTAGCGGGTGCAGACGCGCTTGAGGTCCTCGTAGAAGGCGCTGTCGAGGCGGGACTTGTTGGCGTCGAAGGTGCCCAGTTCCTTGTAGTTGCGGTAGCCGAAGTCGTGGCGCTGGCAGGACTTCTGGAAGGGGAAGCCGAAGGGGTTGTCCGGGGAACTGCTGCAGTAGTCGGTCGACCAGTTGAACCCGTACGCCGACCAGGCGCCGCGGTTCGCCTCGGCCGCCGCCCAGGTGTTGTAGCTCGACGCGCTGGTCTGCGTGAAGCTCGCGAGCACCTGGGGCTTGTCGGCGGGGGCGGCCTCGGCGGGGGCGACCGTTGCCAGGAGGGCCGCCGCGGTGACGCCGGCGGCGACCAGACCCTTCGTTGCGGTGGGGCGCATGAGGACTCCTCGGGTAGGTGCGCCGGGTCGCGGCGCACGGCCTGGGGGTGCGCCAACTGCCCTGGAAGTGCAGGCAGTCGGCCGTGCCGGCGCTCAGGCTATGCGCGTAGAATGGCCTGGGGAAGTCATGTTCCTGACAGCTTCATGAAGTCGGTGTACGTCCCCGACCGGCGCAACCGTCCCGCAACCGCCGTGCATGGCAACGGCATCGGGCCGGCGCCCACTGGACAAGGCGGCGCGGAAGCCGACGGCGGCCTCCTCGGCGAACGACGTCAAGTCGCCCGCGCGGCCGGCCCGGTTCCGTCGAGCAGCGCCGAGACCCGCAGCAGCGTGCGGGCCGCGACCAGCGCCGCCAGCACGACCGCGGCCCCGCCCGCGACGAACGGCACGGGCAGCCCGTACGCCGCCGCCAGTACCCCGCCCAGCAGCGACCCCAGCGGCAGGCTGCCCCAGCTCAGGAACCGATGAACGCTGCTGATCCGGCCCAGCAGCCGATCCGGTACGACGGTCTGGCGCACCGCCGCGGTCAGCACGCTCCACGTCATCGTCGCGAAGCCGAACGCCGCGCTGCTCGCCCCCGCCACCCACGGGTCGGAGGTCGCCCCCATCGCGACCGTCGTCAGCCCGTGCCCAAGGACGGCGGCCACCAGGCACGGGCCGGCCGCCGCGGGGCGGATGCGCTCGGCAGCCCAGGACGCGGCGACCGCGCCGACCGCGACGGCGCTGGAGAGCACGCCGAAGCCGACCGCCGACAGGCGCAGCGTCTCCAGGGCGTAGAGGACGAAGACGGCCATGGTCATCGCGCGGGCGAGGTTCATGAACGTGACGACGACCGACAGGGTGCGGATCACGGGATGCCGCCAGAGCCAGCGGAAGCCCTCGCCTATCTCACGCAGCAGCCCGGCGGTTGAGGAGTCGGCGTCCGGCGCGCGCTCCGGCCGGAACTTCCCGCGCAGCCTGCCCAGCAGGGCGGCGCTCGCCGCGAAGCTCACCGCGTCGAGCACGAACGGCACCGCCTGCCCCAGCCGGAAGAGGACACCCCCGAGCGGCGGTCCCGCGAACTCGTTGGCGCCCAACTCCACCCCGAACAGCCGGGCGTTGCCCCGGGTGAGCTGATCCCGGGGCACGATGCGCGGCAGGATCGTGGGCGCCGCGGCGTCGAAGACGACCTCCCCGATGCCCAGCAGGAACACGAAGGCGCACAGGATCGCGATCGACGAGCGGTCGGCCAGGACGGTCGCCGTCAGCAGCACGGCCAGGCACATCCGGGCGAGCTGGACGGCGACCATGAGCCGGCGGCGGTCGACCCGGTCGGCCAGGGCGCCGGCGGGGAGGCTGACCAGCAGCCAGGGGAGTTCGGCCGCGACGGACACGACGGCGACGGCCACCGGGTCGCGGGTCACGGCGGCGGCGAGCAGGGGCAGGGCGGTCAGGCGTACGCCGTCGCCCAGGTTGGAGACCGCGGCGGATAACCACAGCCGCCGGAAGTCCGCCCCCAGCCTGGTCACCGTGCCCGCTCAGCCCTCCGTCGTCGCCGTACGGGCCCCGCCGGCCGCGGAGGTCTCGCGGGCCTCGGCCACCGCACCGGCCCCGGAAGCCGCGCCCGTCTCCGAAGCCGCACCGACCTCTCCGGCCTCGCTGCCCTCTCCGGCCTCGCTGCCCTCCGCGGTCTCGCCCGCAGCCTCGCCCGCCCCGGACTCCGTTCCACCTACGCCCCCGTCCCGCCGCCGCAGGTACAGCGCCGCGCCCAGCGCCCCCGCCGCGAGCGCCGTGATCGCCCACTCCGGCGCCGCGCCCACCCGGGTCGCCAGCGTCTCGTCCGTGCGCAGCGGCACCTCCGCGGTCAGCACCTCCCGGCGCCACGGGCCCGTCTCGTCGACCGTCTCGCCGTCCGGCGTGACGATCGCGCTGATGCCCGTCGTGGACGCGACCAGCGTCGAGCGGTCGTGCTCGACCGCCCGCAGCCGGGACATCGCGAGCTGCTGCTCGGGCTCGCCCAGGTTGTTGTCCCGCATGTACGTGGCGTTGTTGGTCGGTACGGCCAGCAGGTTCGCCCCGGTACGCACCTGGTCGCGGACCTGGCCGTCGTACGCGACCTCGTAGCAGATGGACTCCGCCAGCCGGACGTTCCCGGCGTCCAGGCGCACGGCCTCCTCGCCGGGCTCGAAGTCGCGCGGGATGAGCTGCAGGTCGCCGAAGCCGCCGAGGAGCGAGCGCATCGGGATGTACTCGCCGAACGGCACGAGCTGCCGCTTCGCGTAGTACGTGCCGGGGCCGCTGCCCGGGAGCCAGAGGAGGCCCGCGTTGCGGATGCGGTCGCCGGGGGCGTCGAGGATGGCGCCGACGACGATCGGGGCGCCGAGGTCGTCCACGACCCGGGAGATCTCTGCGTTGAGGTAGGCGTCGTTGCGCGGGTCGCGGTCGGTGGCGTTCTCCGGCCACAGCACCAGGTCGGGCCGCTCCACCCGGCCCGCCTCGACGTCCTCGATCAGCTCGTCGGTCGCGGCGATGTGGTTCTCGGCGACCATCTCGACCCGGGCCTGCTCCTCCAGGCTGCGGGCCCGCGGCACGTTGCCCTGCACCACGGCCACGGTCGCCCGCTCGTCGCCCGCGTCGCCGGCGCTCGGCAGCAGCAGCGTCCCGCACGCCCCCAGCGCGACCGCCGCGGCCAGCGCGACCGCCGGCACCACCCGGTGCGCGGCCCGCGCGGTGACCAGCGCCGCCAGCGCGCCGGCGGCGAGGGCGACGACGGCACTGACGACGGGGGCGCCGCCGACCGACGCCCAGCCGAGCGTCGGGGCGTCGGGCTGGCTGAAGGCCAGCCGGCCCCAGGGGAAGCCGCCCAGCGGCACCCGCGAGCGCACCGCCTCGACCGCCACCCACCAGGCCGCCGCCCACAGCCACCAGGCGGGCAGCCGGACCAGCGGCGGCACGGCGAGGCACAGGCCGCCGAGCATCAGCGCCTGGATGACGCTGAGCAGCAGCCACGGCAGGATGCCGAGGTTGGACAGCCACCACAGCAGGGGGACGAAGAACGCGACGCCGAAGGCCGTGCCGACCCAGAACGCGTCCCGCTTGCGGCGGGCGCCGCGCAGCAGCACGAACAGCGCCGCGGGCGCGACGGCGGCCAGCGGCCACAGCCCGTACGGCGGGAAGGCCAGCGCGAGCAGCACCCCGGCCACCGCGGCCAGCGCGGGTGCGAACCACGCCCGGCGGCTCAGCGACTCCAGCCACGGCGCCCTCGCCCGCACGGCGGAGGCCCACGGCACGGCGGCCGGCGGCCCCTCCCCGCCGCGGGCGGGGGCGGCTGTCGTACGCGGTGGTGCGGCGGTCACGGAGCCTCCTGGATGTACGCGTCGTCGGGCGCCGCGGGTGCCGCGGCACGCCGAGCGGGTCCGGCATCCGCACGCCGCCCACCCGTATTCTCGCCCCGCGACCCCCGTCGCGCGCCAGTGACGTTCGACTCGGTCCCCGCGGGGGCCCGCCGGCGAGGCGCCCGGGGCCCGCTCCGGAGATCGTCCTCTACGCGCAGAGGCCACCCCCCGTCCGCCGCCGGGCCGAAGCCGGGCGGCACGCACGGCCCGCCCGCCGCACACCCCGAGCGCCCCCGCCCCGCTACCAACCCCCGACCCGCGCCAGCGCCCGCCGGACGTGACCGCGTACCTCCTCGTCCGCGTCGTCCGCCGCCGCGCGCAGCGCCCCGGCGGCCATCGCCCGGCCCTCCGCCGTCACCGCGCACGCCACCGGACCGCCCAGCCACCACTGGGTCCCGGTCCCCTCCGTGATGCGGTCCAGATGCCGCGCCGCGCCACGGCGCAGCGGCACGGGCCGGTCCGCCGCCAGGAGGTCCAGCAGGGGGCGCAGCATCACGGTGTCGCCGAAGACGGCGAGCGCCGGGACGACCCAGTCCGTGGCGGGGGTCAGGGGGTAGAAGTCCGGGCGGGGGACGTCCCGCCAGGAGGCCGGCGCGCGCAGCAGCTTCACCAGGTAGTCCCGGGCCTCGTCGCCACCGGTGTCGGCCAGCGCGAACATCAGGTTGCCCGTGAGGTACGCCCGGTCCGCCCGCGGGTGGAGCATCTCCGCGCGGATCGCCGCGATCAGCGGGCCGACCGCGCGCGGGTCGCGCAGCGTCGTCAGCACGCGCGACGCGTCCTCGCGGACGGACACGTCGGGGTCCCGCAGCGCCGCGACGTACTTCTCCACGGGGTGCTCCCTGCGGTAGTCCGCCTCGCCCTCCGCGGTGAGTTCGCGGTGCCGCCGCCAGCAGTCGTCGCACGCCTCCCGGACGCTGGTCACCTCGACGCGGCCGGGCGCGCCCACGTAGAACGTGTAGAGGACCCCGGGCGGCGGGGCCTTCGTCACCGGACCCGGCACCCGTCTGCGGCAGGCGTCGCACCAGGGGCCGGTGTCCTTCTCGCCGCCTGCCAGGGTCGTACGGAGCTTCTTCCACCAGCTCATCGGGCCGGTCTCCTCGGGGAGTCGGAAGGGCGCGGGGGCGCGTGGAGAGAGCGTAAGGCGGGCCGCCTGCGCCGGTGGGCCGGGGCCCTCGGCGACGGCGCGCACGGTTCCCTCGTGCACCGACTGCCGAGGCGGGGTGAGGTTAGGTTAACCTAAGCTCCCGTGAGAGCCGGAGAGAGCACGCCCACCGCCGCGGGACCCCGCGGGCACGCCCTGTCCGCCGCCGACGTCACCGTGGCGTACGACGGCGTCGACGTCGTCCACGACGCCTCGCTGCGGCTGCGCCCCGGCGAGGTGACGGCCCTCGTCGGGCCCAACGGCAGCGGGAAGTCGACCCTGCTGCGCACCCTCGCCCGGCTGCAACGGCCCCGCAGGGCGCACCTCGTCATCGACGAGGACACCGACGGGTTCGCTCTGTCCACCCGGCACTTCGCCCGCCACGTCGCGCTGCTCACCCAGGGCCGGCCCACGCCCAGCGGGCTGACCGTCCGCGACGTCGTGGAGTTCGGGCGGTACCCGTACCGCGGCCGCTGGGGCGCCTCCGACCCCGGCGGGCGGGCCGCCGTCGACCGGGCGCTGGCGATGACCGGCGTCACCGACCTCGCCGAGCGCGGCGCCGAGCACCTGTCCGGCGGGCAGTTGCAGCGCGTCTGGCTGGCCGGCTGCCTCGCGCAGGACACCGGCGTGCTGCTGCTCGACGAGCCGACCAACCACCTCGACCTGCGCTACCAGGTCGAACTCCTCGACCTCGTACGCGATCTGGCCGACGACCACCGCATCGCGGTGGGCGCCGTCCTGCACGACCTCGACCAGGCGGCGGCCGTGGCCGACCGCATGGTGCTGCTCGACGACGGCCGCGTCGTCGGCGACGGCCGCCCCGAGGACGTCCTGCGGCCCGAACTGCTCAGCAAGGCGTACGGGATCCGCATCGACGTCGACGACGACCCCCTGACGGGCCGGCTGCGCACCCGCGCCATCGGCCGACACCACAAGCGAAGCGAAAGGCTCAGCACTTCCTCATGAGACGCCTCCTGCTGACCGCGGCGGTCGCCACCGCCGCGACGCTCACCCTGGCCGCCTGCGGCACCACCGAAGACGCCGCGGACGACGACGACAAGGGCGGCGCCGGCAAGGGCGCCGCGCAGCCGATCACCCTGACCGACGCCACCGGCAAGAAGGTCACGCTCGAAGACGGCCCCGCCACGAAGGTCGTCGGCACCGAGTGGAACGTGGTCGAGCACCTCGTGTCCCTCGGCGTCGACCCCGTCGGCGTGGCCGACGTCAAGGGCTACAACACCTGGGACTCCGCCGTCCCGCTCACCAACGAGCCCAAGGACATCGGCGTCCGCGGCGAGCCCAGCATCGACACCATCGCCGCGCTCAACCCCGACCTCATCGTCGCCACCAGCGACCTGCCGCAGTCGGCCGTCAAGCAGCTCGGCGAGCGCACCCCCGTGCTCACCCTGCGCTCCGCCGACGCCGCCGACCCCATCGGCCAGATGACCGAGAACCTCGACCTCATCGCCGAGGCCACCGGCACCACCGACCGGGCCGAGGAGCTGAAGAAGGAGTTCGACGCCAAGCTCGCGGACGGCAAGAAGGCGCTCGACGACGCCGGTCTGGGCGGCGGGAACGTCGCCTTCGCCGACGGCTACGTCGTCTCCAACCAGGTCTCCGTCCGCCCGTTCACCAGCGGCTCGCTGCTCGGCGCGGTCAACGAGCGGCTGGGTCTGAAGAACGCCTGGGACGTCGAGGGCGACAAGGACTACGGCCTCGGCTCCACCGACGTCGAGGGCCTGACGAAGCTCCCCGACGACACGCAGTTCGTCTACATCGCCAACAAGGACGACGACTCCAGCACCCCGTTCACCGAGGGCGGCGAGCTGGCGGGCGACTCGGTCTGGAAGTCGCTGCCGTTCGTGAAGGCGGGCGACGTCCACCGGCTGGACGACGGCATCTGGATGTTCGGCGGCACCGAGTCCATGAACCAGTACGTCGACGGCCTCGTCGGCGTGCTGAGCAAGTAGCCGATGGCGGTCACCGCCCCGGCCACGCCCAAGGCCGCGCCCGCCCCGCCGCCGACCGTACGGTCCCGGACGGGCGCGGCGGCGGTGGCCGCCGGGCTCGCGCTGCTGGTCGCGGCCCTCGCGGTCGTCGACCTCACCCAGGGCACCTCCGACGTCGGCGCCGCCGAGGTCGTCAAGGCGCTCACCGGGCAGGCGGACTCCGGCGACTCCTCCGTCGTCCTCGCCTCGCGGCTGCCCCGGATGGTCGCGGGCCTGGTGGTCGGCGCGGCGCTGGCGATCGCCGGCACCGCCCTGCAGGCGGTCAGCCGCAACGTGCTGGCCTCGCCGGACACCCTCGCCGTCAACGCCGGTTCGTACGCCGCGCTGGGGCTGGCCGCCGCCACCGGGGTGTCGCTGCCGCTGCTCGCCTCCTCGGGCGTCGCGTTCGTGGGCGGGCTCGCCGCCGCGGCGGTGGTGCTGGGGCTCTCGGGCCTGGGCACGGGCACGGTGCGGCTGGTGCTCGCGGGCACCGCGCTGACGCTCGGGCTGTTCGCGGTCACCGAGGCGATGCTGCTGCTCTTCCCCGAGGAGACGGAGGGCCTCTACGACTGGCAGCAGGGCAGCATCTCCCAGAGTGGCTGGGACGGCGTGCTGCAGATGCTGCCGCTCGCCGTCGCCGGGCTCGCCGGCCTGCTGCTGCTCGCCCGGCGCATCGACGCCCTGGCGCTGGGCGACGACGCCGCCCGCGGGCTCGGCGTGCCGGTGCGCGCCACCCGCGTCACGGCGGTGCTGCTCGCGGTGCTGCTCTCCGCGGCGTCGGTGACGCTCGCCGGGCCGATCGGGTTCGTCGGCCTGTGTGCGCCGGCGCTGGTACGGGCGGTGGCCCGCAGGTTCCGTACGTACGGGAAGTCGCGGGCGGGCATTCCGCTGGCGGCCCTGCTGGGCATGGCGCTGGTGCTCGGCGCGGACGTGCTGCTGCGGGCCCTGGTGCCGGCGGACACGGCGGTCTCCGTGCCGACGGGCGTGGTCACCAGCCTCGTCGGCGCGGTGTTCCTCGTGGTGATGGCCGCCCGGCTGCGGGACAGCGCGGGCGCGGCCGACACCGACAAGCTGCGCATCCGCAGCCACCGGACGTTCGTGGTCACCACGGCGGTGCTGGTGGCCGCGCTGGTGGCCGTCACCGTGACCGCCCTGCTGCTCGGCGACACCAAGCTGCTGCTCGGCGACGTCGCCAACTGGCTGCAGGGCCGGGCGGGTCCGACCACCGACGTGGTCCTCGACACCCGCGTCCCGCGGGTGCTCGCGGCGCTGCTGGCCGGCGCCGCGCTCGCGCTGTCCGGCACGCTGGTGCAGGCCGTGACCCGCAACCCGCTGGCCGAGCCGGGCGTGCTCGGCGTCACCAACGGCGCGGCGCTCGGCGCGGTGCTGCTGGTGACGACGGTGGACATCCCCACCTCGTGGGGGCTGTCCGCCGCGGCGCTGGCCGGCGCGGCAGTCACCTCCGTCGGGGTCTTCGGCCTCGCCGCCCGCGGCGGATTCCAGCAGAACCGGCTGGTGCTCGTCGGCATGGGCTTCGCCACCGCCTCGACGGCGCTGATCAGCCTGCTGATCGTGCTGACCGACCCGTTCAACGCGACGATGGCGTTGACCTGGCTGTCCGGCTCCACGTACGGGCGGACGCTGCCGGACGTCGTGCCGCTGGCCGTCGTCCTGGCCGCCGGGCTGGCGATCGCGGCGGTACGGCGCCGGGAGCTGGACCTCGTCTCGCTGGACGAGGACACGCCGCGGCTGCTGGGCCTGGACCTGGGCCGCAGCCGGCTGTGGCTGCTGATCCTGAGCGTCGTGCTGGCCGGCACGGCGGTCTCCGCGGCGGGCACGATCGGCTTCGTCGGCCTGGTGGCGCCGCACGCCGCCCGGGCGCTGGTGGGCCGGCAGCACACCCGGGTGCTCCCGGTGGCGGTGCTGCTGGGCGCGGTGCTGGTGTGCACGGCGGACGTGATCGGCCGGTCGGTCATCGCCCCGGCGCAGCTCGGCGCGGGCCTGATGACGGCGGTCATCGGCACGCCGTACTTCATGTACCTGCTGGTACGCAGCCGGGGCGGCAGGTAGGCCGCCGGGCGCGGCGCCGCCGGGGAGGGCGGCGCCGCGCGGCCGGGGAGGAGCCCCGCCGGGGTCAGCGGTGCGGGGGCGGGTCGGAGTCCGGGCGTTCGGCGAGTTCCTTGATGCGCAGCAGGCGGGTCTCCCAGGTCCTTCCGATGCGCTCCAGCTCCCGGGCGAGTGCGCCCAGCCGGGCGCCCACGGCGACGTAGACGATCTCCCGGCCGCGCTGCTCCGACTCCACGAGACCGACCTCGCGCAGCACGTCGAGGTGCTTGCCGATGGCCTGCCGGCTGACCGGCATGACCTTGGCCAGCGCAGACGCCGACATCGGGCCCTCGCCGAGGCGGGTGAGGATCGCCCAGCGCGTCGGCTCGCCGAGCGCGGCGCACACGACGGCGGGGCCGGCGGGCGCGGTCACGGCCGGGGCGCCGCGGCGGCGGCCTTCTCGACGTACGCCTTGCCTGCCGCCAGCTCCTCCAGCCAGCCCTTGTCGTTGCCCGCGCGCTCCTTCAGCCACGCCGCCGGCTCGTCGAAGAGGTCGGAGAACCCGCTCTCCACGACGCGCAGCGTCACGCCGCCGCCGGGGCGCTCGTCGATCCAGAACTCCACGAGCGTCGAGTTCTTCGACTCGTTCCGGTGCGGGGTGCCGAGCCAGCGGAAGGCCGCGTAGCGCGGCTTGTCGAGTTCCACGGTGCGGAAGCGGAACTCGCCCAGGTTCGCGTCGCGGACGACGGCGACGTCGCCCTCGTAGCGCACGTCCGGCTCGTCCAGGACCTCGCCCTCGTTGATGTACCAGCCGGGCCGTACGACCAGGTCCCAGACCCGCTCGGCGGGGGCGTCGATGTCGATCTGCCGGGCGATCCGGTCCAGCTCCGCCAGCTCTTCCTCGGTGTACGCGGTGTCGTTCACGGTTCCTCCTCGTGTGTCGATCTGCAACCTCAGCATTGCACATGGGTGACCTTTACTGCAACCCTTGAGTTGCAGTAAAGCGGCGGCGTGTCCGGCACCGATGAGTTCCCGCAGGCCGGACCGTCTGCACGCACATGGACACCCACACACTGGAGACCCCCGAAGCCGACCTCGTCTACGACGTGCGCGGCCCGCTGCCCCCCGCCGGCGGCCGCCCGCCCCTGCTGCTCATCGGCCAGCCCATGGACGCCTCCGGCTTCCGCGCGCTGGCGGCGCAGTTCCCGGACCGGACGGTCGTCACGTACGACCCCCGCGGCCTCGGCCGCAGCACCCGCAAGGACGGCCGGGTCGACCACTCGCCGCGGACGCAGGCCGAGGACGTGCACGCCGTCATCGCGGCGCTGGGCGCGGGCCCGGTCGAGCTGTTCGGCAGCAGCGGCGGCGCGGTGACGGCGCTGGCGCTGGTGGCCGCGTACCCCGGGGACGTGACCACGCTCGTCGCGCACGAGCCGCCGGTCATCCCGGCGCTCCCGGACGCCGGGGCCGCGGAGCGGGCGCGGCAGGGGGTCACGGACGCCTACCACGCCAAGGGCTGGGGCACGGGCATGGCGGCGTTCATGGCGCTGGGCGCGTGGCGGGGCGAGTTCACCGACGCCTACTTCGCGCAGCCCGCGCCCGACCCGGCGGCCTTCGGCATGCCGGCCGGCGACGACGGCAACCGCGACGACCCGCTGCTCTCGGACCGCTCCTACGCCGTCACCGACTACCGCCCGGACCCGGCCGCGCTCGCCGCCGCGCCGACGCGCGTGGTCATCGCGGTGGGCGAGGAGTCCGGCGACACGTTCACGGCCCGTACGGCACGCGGCACGGCCGCGCTGCTGGGGCAGGAGGCGACGGTCTTCCCGAGCCACCACGGCGGCTTCCTCGACGCGGAGTTCGGCTACGCGGGGCAGCCGGAGGCGTTCGGCGCGAAGCTGCGGGAGGTCCTCGACGCGGGCGCGTGAGACGCGGGGCGCGTAAGACGCGGGCGCGTGAACGGACGCCGGGCCGCTCGCGTACGTCACCTACACCGCGTACACCGCCGCCGCACCGGGACTGCCGCGGCACGGGCCGGACACGGGGCCGGCCCGCGCCGCGGCGTAGCCGACGGCGGGCGGGGTGCCCCGGGGCACGGCCCGGGGCGGGGGACGGATCCGGGTGACCGCCCCGGTGCGCGGCTCACGTCTCCCGCGTGCCCCACCGGGCCGCGGGCGGCCCAGCGGTCACGGCCCCGTGCATACCGGCCGGACGGCCGGGTAACCGCCCGCTCACACCGCGCCGGGCACTCCGCCCGGCCCCGGAAGGGAGGGTTCATGTCTTCCATGCCCCCGTCCGCCGACGAGTCGCGGAGCGCCGGCGGCACCGCCGACGGCTCCCCGCGGCTGACGCCGGACGGACTGCTGCGCGACGTACAGCGCCGGGGGCGGTACGCGGACCTGCGCGACGCCGCGCAGGCCGTCACCACCGTCGTCGAAGTGCTCGGCACCCGGCTGCTCGGGGACGACAGGACCGAGCTGGCCAGGGTGCTGCCGCCCGCCTGCGGTCCGCTGCTCGCCGGGACCGCGCCGGCCGACCACGCGCGCACCCCCGACGGCTTCATCGAGGCGGTCGCCGACCGCGAGCACACCGGCAAGGCCGCCGCCGCCCGCGACACCGACGCCGTACTCGGCGCCCTCGCCGACGCCGTCGAGCCCGAACTGCTGCGCCGGATCCTCGACAGGCTCCCCGACGACCACGCCCGGTTCTTCGGCCTCGGGGGGTCGTGATGGGGACCTCCCGCAGGCGCCGGGACCCGACCACGACCACCTCCGCCGCCACAGACACAGCCACCGCCACCGCGGCGGAACCGCCCCCGGAACGGGAGGCGAAGCCCGCCGACGCGGCGCCCGTGGCGCGGTGGGTGCGCTGGCTGGCGATGCTGGTGGCGTTCGCCCTGATGGTGGCGTTCGCCGTGGTGCTGGCGCGGCTGACGCTGGAGAAGTCCGCCGCCTCCGAGCCGATGACGCACACGAACCTGCGCCCCGGCGACTCCATCCGCGACTACGTCACCCAGCCGGCGTTCGTCGACACCCTCCGGCAGCTCGGCGGCAACATCCTGCTCGGCGTCCCCTTCGGGCTGCTGCTACCCGTGCTCGTGCCGCGCGCCCGCGGCCTGCTGCGGGTGGGGCTGTGCACCGCCCTGGTGATGACGGCGGTCGAGGTGGTCCAGGGCACGTTCCTCACCGGCCGGGCGTTCGACATCGATGACGTCATCCTGAACACCACCGGGGCATTCCTCGGCTATCTGTTCCTCGGCCGCCGGCTCGGCCGCGCCGTGCACCCACCGCGCCGACGCTGGTGGCAGCGGCTCTTCCGCGGGCCGCGCCCCGCCGGTTGAAGAACCCGGGGCCCGCACACGGTAGACAGGAGGGGTCCGCGGCGGTATGCCGGGCGGGCGTTCGGGCGGTGGCGAAGTGAACGACGATCGGAGTCGGAGCCGATGAAGCGTGGGGCGCACGCGCGGGACGAGGGTACGGAGTGGGCGCGCTACCGCGCCGCCCTGCGCCGTACCCCCGTGGCCCTCTGGAACGACGACATCAGCGACTACGCCGCCGCCCTCACGTACTACGCCATACTCACCGTCCTGCCCACGCTCTTCGTCACCCTCACCGTCATCGGCCTCGCCGACCCCTCGGGCACCGAAGCCCTCATCGCCTACGTCACCGGGCTGGCCCCCGCCGGCTCCGGCACCGCGCTCAACGACGCGCTCCACGACGTCACCCGCGGGGACTCCACCGCCTGGATCCTCACCGTCGTGGGCGTGGCCAGCGCCGTCTGGTCCGCGTGCAGCTTCCTGTCCGTCTTCCGCCGCGCCCTGCACGCGATGTACGGCACCCCCGACAGCCGGCCCGTGCTGCGCCGCGCGCCGGCGATCCTGGCGATGGCGCTGCTGCTGCTGACGCTGCTGGTGTCCGGCGCGCTCACGCTGGTGGTCACCGCGCCGGTCGCGCGGGCGCTGGGGCGGCCGTTCGGGCTGGGCGAGCAGTCGGCCGCGGCGTGGGAGTTCCTGCGCTGGCCGTTCCTGGTCTTCGTGGCGGCGCTGCTGGTGCTGCTGCTCTTCCGCTCGGGACCGCCCGAGTCGCGGACGGTCATGCACGCGATTCCGGGCGGGCTGCTGGCGGGCGCGCTGTGGCTGCTGGCGTCGGCGGGCTTCGCGTTCTACGCGTCGTACGCGGCGTGGACGTACAGCAGGCTGTACGGGTCGCTGGCGGGGGTCGTCGTCTTCCTGATCTGGCTGTGGTTCTCGAACCTGGCGCTCCTGGCCGGCGCGCAGTTCAACGCGCTGCTGGCCCGCGCGGCGGCCCCGCCGGAGACGGCCCGCCGCCCGCGGCGCCCGGCGGTGCCGGCCGTACCGCGGTGAGGGGGCGCCGCGACGGCCGTACGGGCGGTGGCGGGGCGCGGCGGCCGGCGGGGTCAGCGCCGGGCCAGCCTGCGTTCGCCCGCGGCGCCCGCTTCGTACTCCAGCTCGTAGTGGCTGTAGACCGCAGGCTCCTGCTCGAACGCCAGCTCGCCGTCCGTGTCGATCGACGGCGCGCCCTTGACCTGGCTCTTGTCGTACGCGACCGTCACGTACCCGGGGCTGACGGAGGCGCCGTCCAGCGGTACGAACACCAGCCGCCGCCGGCCCGGCACGCCGGCCTTGACGGTGGCGAAGGACGGCACGTCGGTACGCGTGTCGACGTACACGGCCTCCATCTCTCCGATCTTGCCGCCGTCCGCGCCGCGGACGGGGTGGCCGCGCCACTCGCGGATGTCGTGTGCCTCGAACACCGTGCCTCCCGGGGGATGCGTCAGTCCTTGGCCGGCCGGTAGACGGTCAGCGCTCTTTCGAGCTTATCCAGCACGAACGCGGTCGGCGCGGCGACGACCTCGCCGTCGTACGCCATGCGGGTGCCCTCCGGCAGCCCCGCGACGGCGACCCGGCGCAACCGCCCCGCGGCGTACAGCCGGGTCCTGGCCAGACCGCCGGCCAGCGCGGTGGCCAGCAGCCGGGCGCGGCCGAGGCGCCCGGCGTGGGCGGTGCGCACGTCCAGCACCCCGTCGGCGAGGTTGTCGCGGCGCACCGGCGCGACGCCCACGCTGTGGTACGCGCCCGAGCCGGCGAACAGCAGCCAGAGGTTCCGCCACCGGCCGTTGATCCGCGCGCCGACCGGCTCCGCCGTACGTATGACGCGCAGCGTCGCCGCGACCGACCCCAGCGGCCCGCCGAGCATCGGCGAGAAGCGCTCGCGCCACCGGACCAGCTCGGGGTAGATGCCGAGGCTCAGGGTGTTCAGGAAGTAGACGGGACCGTCGCCCGGCGCCCGCGGCAGGAGCCGGCCGACGTCGACGGCGACGGCGCTGCCGCGCGCCACCGCCCGGCACGCCTCGGGGATGCTCTCGACGCCGAGGTCGGTGGCGAAGTGGTTGAACGTGCCGCCCGGCAGCACCGCCAGCGGCACCCCGTACCGCATGGCCGCCACCGCCGCCGCGGCCACCGAGCCGTCGCCGCCGCACACGCCCAGGGCGCCGCCGTGCCGCGCCGCCTCCTTCGCGGCGGTGTCGAGCAGGTCGGGCAGCGGGCCGTTGTCGTCGCCGACGACGGCCACGTCGGCTTCCGGCAGCACGGCCGCGAGCTGCCGTACGGGGTCGAGGAGCTGCGGCTGCACGCCCGAGGCGGGGTTTATCACGACGTACAGCCCCGTCCCGTCCGGCAGCGCGGGCGCCGCCGCGGGCGGCGGCGCGGGGTGCGGCGGGCGGGGGCGCGGCGGCACCAGGCGGCGTACGACGAGCGCCGCGCCGAGGCCCAGCGCCGAGCCGGCGAGCACGTCGCTGGGGTAGTGCACGCCGGTGTAGACCCGGGAGAAGGCGACCGACCAGGCGACCGGCGCCAGGACCGCGGCCCACCGCGGCGACTCGAACGCCACCCCGCACACGAAGGCGGCGGCGGAGGCGGAGTGGCCGGAGGGGAAGGAGGACGTTATCGGCTGGCGCGCGAGGTGCCGTATGACGGGCACCGCGTCGAGCACGGGCCGGGCGCGGCGGAACGCGCCCTTGCCGGCCGTGTTCACCGTCGCGGAGGCCAGCGCCAGCGACCCGACGCCGCGCAGCGCGGCGCGCCGGCCGCGCGAGCCGCCGAGCGCGGCGATCGTCGCGGCGGCGCCGAACCAGAGGAGGCCGTGGTCGGCGCCGCGGCTCAGCCGCGGCAGCACCGGCTCCGCGCCGGGCCAGCGCGTCGCGGCGACCCGGGCGAAGAGCACGTGGTCCGCCCGGCGCAGCCGCCGGCCCACCGTCCGGCGGCTGCCGCTCCCGGCGGCGACGACGTCCTCGTACACCCCGTGCCCCGCGGCGCGCAGCACGCGCGCCGTCCGCCGCGCCCCGGGCCCGCCGGCCCGTCCGGCGGCGGCGAGGCCCCCGGCGGCGGCTTCGGCGGCGGCCCGGGCCCCGCGCAGGGCCCCGGCGGTCCCGGTCGCCTTCCGGCGGCGTACGAGCCCGGAGAGCGCACTGCTCACGCCGCTCGCGGAGCCTCCGGTACGCCCGGAGCCCGCGGTGAACCCGGTCAACCCGGTCAACCCGCCCTGCCCGGCCCGCCGCACGCGCGCGCCCGCGCTCACGCCGGCTCGGTCAGCCCGTCGCGCAGCCGACGGAGGATCGAGGACAGCAGCCGGGACACGTGCATCTGCGAGATGCCCAGCTCGGCGCCGATCTCGCTCTGCGTCATCTCGGCGCCGAACCGCAGGTCCAGCACCTTCCGGTCGCGCTCCGGCAGTGCCTCGACCAGCGGCTTGAGCGACACCAGGTTCTCGACCTTCTCCAGGTCGGGGTCCGGTGCCCCGGTGCGCCGCGCGAGGAACGACTCGCCCTCCTCGTCGGCGGCGTGGTAGTCGAGCGAGGACGTCTTGTACGCGTTGGCGGCGACCAGCCCCTCGACGACCTCGTCCTCGTCCAGGCCGGTCTGTTCGGCCAGCTCCGTGACGCTCGGGCCGCGGCCGAGCGTCTGCTCCAGCCGCGCGCTGGCCTTCGCCAGCGTCAGCCGGCGCTCCTGCATCCGGCGCGGCACCCGCACCGCCCAGGAGGTGTCGCGGAAGTGGCGCTTGATCTCACCCACGATCGTCGGCAGCGCGAACGTGGGGAACTCGGTGCCCTCGCCGAGGTCGTAGCGGTTGATCGCCTTGATGAGGCCGACGGTGCCGACCTGCACGACGTCCTCGCGGGACTCGCTGCGCAGCCGGAAGCGGCCGACGGCGTAGCGGACGAGCGCGAGGTTCAGCTCGACGAGGGTGTTGCGGACGTACGAGTACGCGTGCGTGCCCTCCTCCAGCTCCGCCAGCCGGGCGAAGAGGACGCGGGACAGGGCCCGCGCGTCGGCGGTGCTCGCCTCGCGCAGCTCGGGCAGCGGCGGCAGGTCGAGGCCGGCGAGCGGGTCGGCGCCAGGGTCGGCGGCCGGTCCCGCGCCGGGGCACGTGGCGGTGCCGCTCCGGGACTCGCGGTCGCTCGTCACGAATGTCGTCATGGTGTCCCCCTGATGTGGACTTCTGCTCGACAGGCGTTGTGTGCGGCTACCCGTCATCACGGCGGCTATACCTGACCGTTACTTTGCTCCCGTAACCAACGTGACCCGACGACCCCCCTTCCAGCTCGTATTTCCTCCTGTCCGTGGGCCATTTGCAGCACGCCGGAACTGCTAGGGCGAAGGGCGGCGGGTGGCCCCCGGGACGGCGCCCGGGGGCCACCTCGCCCGCAGCGGCGCCGGCACGCGGTCCAGCGCCTCCCGCACACTGCCGTACGTGGTGATCACGTCGGTGGTGCCCGTCTGCTCCAGCAGGTACGCCACCCGCCGGCCGACGGCGGCGAGCATCAGCTCGCCGCCCTGCCGGCGCAGCAGCCAGCGCACCGCGAAGAGGCAGTTGAGGCCGCGGGAGTCGCAGAAGGTCAGCGTGGTCAGGTCGAGGACGACGTAGCGGTGCCCGGAGTCCACGCACGACCCGACGGTGTCGAGGAAGAGCCGCTCGCCCCCGTGGTCGAGCTCGCCGCCGACGCGGATCACCGTGCACTCCGCGCTGGAGCTGAGCACGAGCAACGTCAGTCGGGGCGCGTTCATCGGCCCTCCCTCACTCGGGGCGGCGGTGCGCGGCTCAGGTCACCGCCGGTTCACCACCGCCTGACCGCCCGGGACGCCGCGTGCCCGACCGCGAGATACACGACGGCGGCGAGCCCGTAGTTGAGCATGACCTGCCACCAGTCCGGATCGACGGTGAACATGTCGCGGGACCAGCCCGCGAGCCAGCTCGCGACGTCGTGCACGAAGTCGACGAAGTCGTTCGAGCGGTTCGCGTCGAGGATGTACAGGAGTATCCACAGTCCGATGAGGATCGCGGCCAGATCCGCGATCGCGGCGACCACCGCCGCCGCACTGGGTCTGCTTCTGTTCGACATGGACGGCGTCTTGCCGGGTCACGAATCGATAAACGCCGCTCCGGTAGGGGCCTTCGACGCCGCACGTCACGGCGGCGGGTCCGCTCGTACGCCATCGGCATGGCGGCGCGGCGCGGCGCCCCGGCGGCGTGAGAATGCCGCCATGAGCGTCGCGGTCTGCCTCTTCACGTCCGACCTGCGGCTGCACGACAACCCCGCGCTGCACGCCGCCGTGCGCGCCGCCGACGAGGTCGTGCCGCTGTTCGTGTCGGACGACGCCCTCGCCCGGACGGGGTTCGCGGCGCCCAACAGACGGGCGTTCCTGGCGGACTGCCTGACCGGCCTCGACGAGGGGCTGCGGGCGCGCGGCGGCGGGCTCGTCGTCCGCGCCGGGGACGCGGTCCGCGAGGCGGTACGGGTGGCGGCGTACGCGGGGGCGGACGAGGTCCACGTCGCCGCGGGCGTCAGCGCGTACGCGGGGCGCCGCGAGACCCGGCTGCGGGAGGCGCTGGCGGCGGACGGGCGGCGGCTCACCGTGCACGACGCATCCGTCACCGCGCTCGCGCCGGGCGCGGTCACGCCGCGGGGCCGGGACCACTTCGCGGTGTTCACCCCGTACTTCCGCCGCTGGCACGCCGCTTCCCCGCGCACGCCGCTGCCCGCGCCGCGCCGCGTCCCGGTGCCGCCCGGCCTCCGCTCCGACGCGCCGCCGGCCCGGGCGGCGGTCCCCGGCGTCTCCCCCGGCCTCGCCCGCGGCGGCGAGAAGGAGGGCCGGCGGCGCGTCACGGCCTGGCTGCGCGGCGGCGTGACCGCGTACGCGGACCGCCACGACGACCTCGCGGGCGACGCCACCTCGCGGCTCTCCCCGCACCTGCACTTCGGCACGGTGTCCGCCGCCGAACTGGTGCACCGCGCCCGCGCGGTGGGCGGCGCGGGCGCGGACGCCTTCGTCCGGCAGCTCGCCTGGCGGGACTTCCACCACCAGGTGCTCGCCGCGCGCCCCGACGCGGCGCACGCCGACTACCGCCCGCACGGCGACCGCTGGCGCCGGGACCGGGCCGGGACCGCGGCGTGGCGGGCGGGGCGCACCGGGTACCCGATCGTCGACGCGGCGATGCGGCAGCTCGCGCACGAGGGCTGGATGCACAACCGCGGGCGGCTGCTGGCGGCGAGCTTCCTGACGAAGACGCTGTACGTGGACTGGCGGGTGGGCGCCGCGCACTTCCTGGACCTGCTGGTCGACGGCGACGTCGCGAACAACCAGCTCAACTGGCAGTGGGTGGCGGGCACGGGCACCGACACGCGGCCGAACCGGGTGCTCAACCCGCTGGCGCAGGCGCGGCGTTACGACCCGCAGGGGGCGTACGTGCGGCGGTGGGTGCCGGAGCTGGCGGGGGTGGCGGGGGCGGCGGTCCACCGGCCGTGGACGCTGCCGGCGGGGGAGCGGGAGGGGCTGGATTATCCGGAGCGGGTGGTGGGGCTGGAGGAGGGGGCGGACAGGTTCCTGCGGGCGCGGGGAAAGAGATGAGAGGGGCGACGAGGGGGCCCGGGTGGCGTGACGGTCACACCCGCAGGGAGCAGTCGCCGCACAAGCCGCCGCCGGGCACCCGGTAGTACAGGCAGCAGCTACGGCGCCGGAAGGCCGGGCCCGGGCCGGTGAGCACCCCGGTGCCGGCCAGCCTGCCGGTGGCCAGCAGCGCCTCGGTGAGCCGGGTCAGCGGGTCGCCGAGCGCCGGGCGGGCGGCGCGGAGCGCGGCGGCGGCGCCGACGAGCGCGGAGGCGGCGTTGCCGTAGAGCAGACCGGCGGCGACCTTGACGCGCAGGCCGGCGGCGAGCGGCTCCAGGTGCCGGGTCACCACCGCGTCGTACAGCACCTCCGGCAGCCGCCCCGCCGCGGGCGCCGCCCGCCCGGCGGGCACGGGCAGCCGCAGCGCGGGGCCGTCGTCGGCGCGCTGGAGCCGGGTCAGGTCCGGTACGACGCCGTGGAGGAGGACGCAGGCGAGCACGGGGGACCAGAGCCGGGAGGCGTGGCCGAACTGGACGAGGGAGGCGCCGACACGGAGTTCGGCGGTGCCGTAGCGACCGGCGGTGGCGGCGACGAGGTCGGCGGCGCCGCGGGCGTAGGTGTCGCCGACGGGGTGCCAGCCGTCGTCGGGCCCGCCGACGGCGAGGGCGAAGAACGGCCCGACGGCGGCGACGTCGTCGAGCACGCGGGCCACGACGTCACGGGGCAACGGCTGTCCGGCGGAGGGGGCGGAGGGTGTCACGGCGGGGTCCTGGGGAGAGGGAGCAGGTGCTACCGTTGATATCAAGGATAGCTCGTTCGATATCAAGGGAGGTGCATGATGAGTCGCACCGTCATCGATCTGGACGACGGCCTGCTCGCCGACGTCGCCCAGGCTCTCGGCACGAGCACCAAGAAGGAGACGGTCAACACCGCCCTTCGCGAGGTGCTGGAGAGCCGGCGGAGAGCGCTGGCGCTCACGCGGCTGCGGGCGGCGGCCGAGGAGGGCGCGTTCGAACTCGACCTCCTTGACGACAAGAGGAACTACCGCGGGTGAACGCGGCACAGTACCTGATCGACACCAGCGCGCTCGCCCGGATGATGCGCGGCGACGCCGAGCAGTTCGGGTGGGACCGCGCGGCGGCGGCCGGGCTCGTCGCCGTCTGCCCGATCACCGAGCTGGAGTTCCTCTACAGCGCCCGCTCCGCCGACGACCGGGCGCGGGGCGTGGAAGACCTTCGGATGATCTTCGGATGGGTGCCGGTCGACGATCGGGCGTACGACCGCGCCTGGCAGGTGCAGGAGGCACTCACCAGGCGCGGGCAGCACCGCGGCGCGGGTCCCGTCGATCTCGTCGTGGCGGCCACCGCGGAGTTGCAGGGGCTGACCCTGCTGCACCGCGACCGGGACTTCGACTGCGTCGCCGCCGCGACCGGGCAGGCGCTGCAGTGGTACGGCCCCGAGGCCGGGAAGTGATCCGGTGCGGTCGCACGCCCGCCGCGTGACCGGGCCGGGGGCTCGTACGGCCATACGATGGGCGCATGCCGGAGCGCGACACCGCCCCCTCGCCCACCCCCGCCGTCCACCGCCACGAGTTCACGCCCGACCGGGAGCAGCTCGAAGCGGCCAGCACGGTGTTCGCGCTGCTCTCCGACGCCACGCGGCTGCACCTGCTGTGGCTCCTCGCCGAGGGCGAGGCCGACGTCACCGAGCTGGCCACCGCCAGCGGCGCCGCCCGGCCGGCGGTCAGCCAGCACCTGGCCAAGCTGCGCCTCGCGAACCTGGTGCACGCCAGGAAGGAGGGCCGCCGCGTCGTGTACTCGCTGCGCGACGGCCACCTGCGCGGCCTGGTCGTCGAGGCGCTCAACCACGCCGATCACCTCATGACCGGCGAGCCCTGGCACTCCTGACCCGCATCCACCCCGGGGAATACCGCCCGCACCCCCCTCTGTTCAACGTGTGCGTATATGCGCACACGAGCAAGGGAAGAGGCCAGGGTCATGTTCTCCGTACTCCGCAACCGCACCTACCGGCACCTCTTCGCCGCCCAGGCCCTCGCCCTCCTCGGCACCGGCCTCGCCACCGTCGCGCTCGGCCTCCTCGCCTACGACCTCGCCGGCGGCGACGCCTCCGCGGTGCTCGGCACCGCCATGGCCGTCAAGATGGCCGCCTACGTCGGCATCGCCCCCGTCGTCGGCGCCCTCGCCGACCGCGTCCCGCGCCGCGCCCTGCTGGTCGCCGCCGACCTGGCGCGCGGCGTCGTCGCGCTCGCGCTGCCCTTCGTGACCGAGGTCTGGCAGGTCTACGTGCTCATCTTCCTGCTCCAGTCCGCCTCCGCGGCGTTCACCCCGACCTTCCAGGCCACCATCCCTGAGGTGCTCCCCGCCGAGCGCGACTACACCCGCGCGCTGTCGCTGTCGCGGCTGGCGTACGACATGGAGAGCCTGTTCAGCCCCGTGCTCGCCGCCGGGCTGCTGACGCTCCTCACCTACGACCGGCTCTTCCTCGGCACCGCCGCAGGGTTCGCCGCCTCCGCCGCGCTGGTCGTCTCCGTGACGCTGCCGAAGCCGACCCCCCGCGAGCCCGGCGGCGCCCGCGGCGGGGCGTTCGCCAGGGCCGCGTACGGCATGAGGCTCTTCGGCTCCGCGCCGCGGCTGCGCGCACTCCTCGCGCTCAACCTCGCGGTGGCGGCGGCCGGCGCGATGGTGGTCGTGAACACCGTCGTCCTGGTCCGCGACCACTTCGCCCGCTCGGTCGGCGAGGTGTCGCTCGCGCTCGGCGCCTTCGGCGCCGGGTCGATGGCCGTCGCGCTGGCGCTCCCCCGGGTGCTGGAGCGGGTCGGCGACCGCGCGGTGATGCTGCCGGCCGCGTTCGTGCCGGCGCCGGTGCTGGCGGTCGTCGGGGCGGGCCTGGCGGGCGGCGTACGGGCCTGGCCGGCGCTGCTCGCCGCGTGGGCCGTGCTCGGGGCGGCGACCTCGGCGATGGTGACGCCGACGGGGCGGCTGATCCGCCGCTCGGTGCCGGCGCGCGCGGACCTGCCGGCGGCGTTCGCGGCGCAGTTCTCGCTGTCGCACGTCGCGTGGCTGCTGACGTACCCGCTGGCCGGCTATCTGGCGGCGCGGGCGGGGACGGCCGCGGCGGCGGGCGTGCTGGCGGCCGTCGGGCTCGCGGCGGCGGTGGCGGCGGTGCTGCTGTGGCGGCCGGCGGGCGCGGGGCGTACGGCCGGCGCGGCGCCCGGGGCGTACCGGCCGGCAGGCGGCGCGCGGCTCACCCGGGACCGTACGACCACCGCCGCGTAGGCCGCCCCGCGTGACGCGCGCCACCGGGCCAGATACCCCCCGGGGGTATGTCTGCTACGCTGATCATCACACGGCCCGCACCGGACCAGAAGGGCAGGACACCCACCATGAACACCACGCACCACCACGACGCCGCCCACGGTCACCACGACGCCCACGCCCACCACGCACCCGCCGGCCCCGCCGGCCTGGACAGTTCCGCGGACGGCTACACGCTGGCGCTGGAGACCACCGTCCTCCCGGCGGGCACCGCGACCGAGCTGCGCTTCCGCCTCCTCGGCTCCGACGGCCGCCCCGTCGCCGACCTCACGCCCCTCCACGACAAGTTGGTCCACCTGATCGTCGTACGCCGCGACCTCACCCGCTACGTCCACGTCCACCCCGCCGAGGGCGACGACGGCACCTGGTCCGTCCGCGTACGCCTCCCCGAGGCCGGGGCCTACCGCGTCTTCGCCGACTTCGCCCCCGCCGCGCACGGCGGCACCCTCACCCTCGGCGCGGACCTCCGGGCCGGCGACGGCACCGGCCCGGCGCGCGAACTCCCCCCGCCCGCCCGCTCCTTCACCGTCGACGGCCGCGAGGTGACGCTGACCGGCGAGCCGGCCGCGGGCGAGGGGCGGCGGCTGGAGTTCACGTTCGCGCGCGACGGCGAGCCGGTCACCGACCTGCAGCCCTACCTCGCCGCGTACGGTCACCTCGTGGCGCTGCGCCGCGAGGACCTCGCGTACGTCCACGTCCACCCCGACGGCTCCCCCGGCGACGGCGCGACCGAGCCCGGCCCCGTCGTGGCGTTCCACGCGCAGGTGCCGGGCCCGGGGACGTACCGGCTGTTCCTCGACTTCAAGCACGAGGACGCCGTGCGCACCGCGGAGTTCACCGCGGTGGTGGAGTGATGACGCTCAGCCCTGACCGGTGTCCTCGCCCACGGGGAAGTTGCTGCGGAACACCCCCTGCGGGTCGCGGTCGCGCTTGACGGCCCGCAGGCGGGCCAGGCTCTCGGCGCCGAAGGCGGCCGCCGGGCTCTCGCCCGCGCCGAGGTACGTGAACGGCTTGCGGCCCGTGACGTACGGGCCGAGGGCCTTCACCAGCGCGTCCCGGCGGGCGGGGATGGCGGCGGCGACCTCGGGCGAGAACGGCACGCCGAAGAGGTAGAGAAGGTAGGGCTCGGCCAGCGCGCCGTGCGGCGAGTCCGAGGGCCGGCTCAGCGCGCCGCCCAGTTGCCGGAACTGGACGCCGATCAGCGGGGCGATCGGCTCGGCCAGCAGCGCGTCGATCACCGTGTCGTCGACGGCGGTGAGCAGCTCGGCGCGGCCCGAGCCGGGGCTGGGGTCGGTGGGCTCGTCGATGATGGTGCCCAGCTCGCTGAGGGGCAGCACGGCGCGGTTGTCGTCCATCCGGCCCTCGATCGCGTCGAAGGGGCGCAGCGACTCGGCCCCGGCGTCCCCGGCGCCCTCGCCGAGGTACGTGGCGTGGACGGCGACCACCGGCTCTGCCCCGGGGAAGTTCAGCAGCCCCGCCCAGACGGTCAGCTCGTCCGGCGCGGCGGCGGTCACCGTGCGGTAGGCGTCCAGCACCTCCCGGCTCCGCGCGGCCGGCCACAGCATCTGGCCGCCGTAGAGGGCGGGCGCCGGGTGGAGGCGGAACTCCGTCGCGGTCACGAGCGCGTAGTCGCCGCCGCCGCCCCTGAGCGCCCAGAACAGCTCGGGGTCGGACTCGGCGGTCACCCGGGCGGACGCGCCGTCGGCGTCGACGACCTCGAAGGCGGTGACGGAGTCCGCCGCCCAGCCGTGGGCGCGGCTGAACCAACTGAGGCCGCCGCCCAGCGTGTAGCCCGTCACGGAGACGACGGGGGAGCTGCCGGGCAGCCCGGTCAGCCCGTGCCGCGACGCCTCTTCCTGTACGCGTCCCCACTGCACCCCGGCACCGACCCGCGCGGTGCGCGCCGCAGGGTCGATCCGGACCTCGTCCAGGAGGCGGGTACGCAGCAGCACGGCGCCCTCCACCGCCCCCGAGGCGCCGTGCCCCCCGGGCTGCGCGGCCACGGCGACACCGGCCCGCCGCGCGTAGCGGACCAGCGCCGCGACGTCCTCGGCGTCGGCCGCCTCCACGACGCCGGCGGCGGAGGGCTGCCGCACCGCGAGGTTCCACGGCTGGGTGGCCGGCTCGAAACCGTCGTCGCCGGGCAGGAGCACCCGGCCGCGGACGGCGGAGCGGAGCTCTTCGAGGTTGCTCATGTCGGTTCCTTACGAAGTCGACAGCAAACGGTCCCGATCAGCATCCCGCGCGGGTCGGCCATCGGCGTACCGGGGGTACCCGCGGCGACCGGAACTTCCGGGACGAACAGGGCAGTACGGCCCCCCGGGGTGTACGGACGGGCCCACCGGTTCTACCGAATCTCCACCGCGTACATCCGCCCGTCTCTGCTGCCGACGTAGCCCGCCCCGCCGGCGACGAACGGCGACGACTCGACGGCCCCGCCGGTACGGAACGCCCACCGCCGCCGGCCCGTGGCGGCGTCCACCGCGTACAGGTGCTTGTCCAGGCTCCCGACGTAGACCGCACCGCCTGCGACCGCCGGCGAGGAGTAGACGGCACCGCCGGTGAGGCAGCGCCAGCGCGCCACGCCTGTGGCGGCGTCCACCGCGTACAGATGGCGGTCCCAGCCTCCGACGTAGACAACGCCGTCGGCCACGGTCGGGGACGACGAGACGACGGCCCGGGTGTCGAAGTCCCACCGGCCGAGGCCGGTTTCGGCGTCCACGGCGTACACACCGCCGTCCAGGCTCGCGATGTGCACGACGCCCTCCGCCACGGTCGGGGAGGAGTACACGCCGTCGCGGGTGGGGAACCGCCAGCGGACCCGGCCCGTGGCCGCGTCGACCGCGTAGAGGTTGCCGTCCAGGCTGCCGACGTAGACCGCGCCGCCGGCGACCGCCGGAGACGACTCGACGCCGGCCCCGGTGGCGAACGTCCACCGCACCGTCCCCGTCCGGGCGTCGACGGCGTACAGGCCGCCGTCCAGGCTGCCGACGTAGACGACCCCGTCGGCGAGCGCCGGCGACGAGCTGATGCCGGCGCGGGCGCTGAACGCCCAGCGTTGCTGGCCGGTTGCGGTGTCCACCGCGTACAGCATGCCGTCGAGGCTGCCGACGTAGGCGACGCCCCCGGCGACGGTCGGGGAGGAGTCGACGCCCCGGCCGGTGGCGAAGGCCCAGCGCGACTTGCCGGTGGCGGCGTCCACCGCGTAGAGGTTGCCGTCCAGGCTGCCGAAGTAGACCACGGCGTCCGCCACCGTGGGCGACGAGTGCACGCCGTCGCGGGTGGCGAAGGCCCATAACAGCCGCTCGTCGGCCGGGAGTCGGGGAGCCGGAGGCGGTACGGGCGCGGGCGGCGGGGAGGCGGCGGCGGGTCCGGGCGGGCCGGACAGGTGCGCGGTGTCCGCCGGGCCGTGGTCGTGCACGGGCAGCGTGGGGTGCGCCCCCTCCCCCGAGCCCGAGCCGGAGCCGGAGCCGGTGCCGCAGGGCCGGTTGAGCGCGGAGGCCGCGACCGGGCCCGCCGGCATCGCCCCGTACGGCCCCTCGGGCAGCCCCGAGAACGGCCCGATCGGTGGATCAGGGCGGGCGGGCGAGACCCGGGCGGGCGCGGCGTGGGTACGCGCGTGGAGGGCGCTCGCGACGGCCGGCGGAAGCCATCCGGTGTGGGCGAGCACCTGCGCGGCCGACCGCTCGCTCCCCGTGGCCGCCGCCAGGTCCGCCACCAGCGCCGGCACGGTGGGCCGCCGCGCCGGCTCCTTCGCCAGGCACCGCGCCACGACGGCGCGCAGCCCCGGCTCCAGCCAGTCCAGTACGGGTTCCTCGTACACGACGCGGTAGTTCACGGCGTGCGCCATGCCCGTCCCGAAGGGGCTGACGCCGGTGGCGGTGAAGACCAGCACCGCGCCCAGGGAGAAGACGTCGCCCGCCGGCCCCGTCGACACCCCTCTCACCTGCTCGGGGCACATGAACCCCGGCGTGCCCACTACCGTGCCGGGGCGGGTCAGGGCACCCGCCTCGCCCGCGGCCGAGATGCCGAAGTCGATGACCCGCGGCCCGTCCACGGCCAGCAGCACGTTCGCCGGCTTGAGATCCCGGTGGACCACGCCGGCCTGGTGGATGGCGCCCAGCGCCTCCGCCAGCCCCGCGCCCAGGGCGAGTACGGCGGGCACCCGCCAGGGTCCGTGCGCGTCCACGGCCTCGGCCAGGGACATCCCCGGCACGTACGCGGTGGCCAGCCACGCCGGTTCGCCCTCGGGGTCGGCGTCGACGACGCCGGCGGTGAAGAAGCCGTTGACGCGCCGCGCGGCCGTGACCTCCCGGACGAACCGGCGCCGGAAGTCCGCGTTCCCGGCCAGCTCCGTGCGCACCACCTTCACGGCGACCGCCCGGCCGCCCGGCGAACAGCCCAGGTACACCCGCCCCATGCCGCCGGCCCCCAGGCGGGCGAGGAGCCGGTAGGGGCCCACCCGCCGCGGATCTCCCCCCTCCAGCGCGTCGAACGCCGTCACGCCTTCCCCCCGCACCCTCCAGGTCGTCGGGCCGTCACGGGCGCTTCCCCCCACCCGGTCGCCCCCGTCGGAGGCCGCCTCAGCGCGACGGCATGTCACCGGCCGGCGGTGACAGGGGCAGCACACTACGGCTCCGGAGGCGGGCGGGCCGGGCGTCCAGAGGATTGCGCCGCGTGCCTCCGTGCGCCCCGGAATGCGCCCTCGGCGTACGCGGAACACCCTGCCGACAACTCGGCGTAGGCCGCCTGACCCTCTTTCGGTACGCGTCGGGGCGGGCGACGCGGGCGGGGACGCGGTGGGTGCCCATGTCCGGACGCGGGAGGGTCTGCGCCGCCCGGGGTTGTGTGAGATGGGTCACACCGCCGCACTCCTTATGGGGATTCTTCGTGCTCCGCGGGATTCCGGCGCTGGCACATTGTTCCGGCGTCGAGCACCCCTCCCCCTACGCGACCGAAGGGACGGCAGGACTGTGACGACGATCTACTGCCCGCGTTGCGACAGCCGGCACGACGCGGCGGGAGCGCCCTGGTGCGCGCCGCCGCGGGACGTTCCCGCGGTCCCGGAGATCTACGGGACCCTGGGCTCGCCGGTGTTGCAACTGCCCGCGGGGGCGTCGGGCGGACCCGCGCCCGAGGACCTGGAGCTGTTCGCGGACGGCAGCCGGCCGAGGGCGGCCGCGGCGGCGCCCGCGGCACCCGCGGCGGAGGAAGCCGCGGACACCGGCGACCGCGGCACAGGGGCGGAACTCGTCTTCGTACCGCCGGCCGCGCGGCACCGCCGCGCCAAGCCGCGCAAGCGGCGGCTGGCCGGGCTGGCGGCGGCCGGCATGACCGTGCTGTCCGGCGGGCTGCTCGCCGCGAACGCCATGGGCGGCGGCGGAGGGGCCCGTACGGACAACGCCGTGGCGCGGCCGGACACACCGGTGCAGCCGCTGCCGTCCGAGGAGCCCGACGGCGACGGCAGCCCCACCCCTGACGGCGACCGCCCCTCGGGCGCCGCGCGGCCCGGCGACGCGGAGTCCGCCGACCCGCGGACCCCGCCGTCGAAGGCGGCCCGCGACGCGGACCGGCCGACGAAGAGCCCGGCGCCCACCACGGACCGCCCGGCGCCGTCGACCACCACCCCGGCGGAGGGCCGGGTCACGGACCCGGACACGGCGGACCCGGAGTCGTCGTCCCCGTCCACCGGCACGCCGACGCCGACGCCCACGCCGAGCAACGAAGGCGGCGGCGGCAACGGCGGCGGTGGCAACGGCGGTTCGGGCGGCTCCGGCGACGGCGGCGGCTCCTCGAACGACGACGACGGCGGCGGCATCGACATCGACATCCCCCTCCTCCCGATCCTCTAGCAGGCACCCGCGCTTCACCCCTCGCCGGCCCGCACACCCGCGAACACCCCGCGGAACGGCAACGCGACGAGCAGCGCCGCCAGGACCAGACCCCCGCTCGCCCACAGCGGGCCGCGGTCCCCGGCGGCGCCGATCGTCCCCGCGGCGACCAGCGGCCCGGCCACGGCGCCGACGTTGAGCGCCGCCGTCGCGTACGCCCCGGCCATCGTCGGGGCGCCGGCGGCCTCGTACAGGACCCGGGCGATCAGCGTGCCGCCCACCGCGAACGACAGTGCCCCCAGCACGCACACCAGCCCGAGCAGCGCGACCGGGTACCCGGCCAGCAGCGCCAGCACCGGCCAGCCCACGAGCAGCAGCGGCCCGCCGGCCGCGACGACCGCACCCGGGCGCCGGTCCGCGAGCCGCCCGGCGAGGGTGACGCCCGCGAACGAACCGGCCCCGAAGAGCACCAGCACCACCGGGATCCACGCCTCCGCCAGCCCCGCGGTGTCGGTCACCAGGGGCGCCAGGAAGGTGAAGCTGCCGAACGTGGCCGCGTTCACCAGCGCGCCGAGCAGCATGACGAGGATCAGCCGCGGGCTCCTGAGCCGCGCGATCTCCGCGCGCAGCGCGGACCCGCCGGCTGCGCCCTGCCGACCCCGCCGCCCGGGGATCCCCGCGAGGATGCCGAGCGCCGCGGGCAGGCACAGGGCGGCGACCGCCCAGAACGTCGCCCTCCAGCCGAACGCCGCGCCCAGCAGCGATCCCCCGGGCACCCCGGCGATCGTCGCCGCCGTCGTGCCGGAGAGCAGGACGGCGAGCGCACGCCCCTTCCGGTCGGGCGGTACGAGGCCGGCGGCGGTGGTCAGCGCGACGGCGAGGAAGCCCGCGTTCGCGAGCGCGGCGACGACCCGGGTGGCGAAGAGCACGGCGAAGCCGTCGGTGAGGGCGCCGACGGCGTGCGCCGCCGAGAACACCAGGACGAACGCGAGGAGCGTGCTCCGCGCGGGCAGGTTACGGGCGAGCGCGGCCACGAGCGGGGCGCCCACGACCATCCCGATCGCGAACGCCGAGGTGAGGGTGCCTGCCGTACCGACGGAGACGTCGAGGTCGGCGGCGATGTCCGGCAGCAGGCCGGCGAGCATGAACTCCGAGGTGCCCATGGCGAACACGGCCAGGGCAAGCAGATAGAGCGGCAGGGGCATCGGGGGGCTCCGAGACGAGGAGAGGGAGAAGAAGGGGGCAAGGCGTCTCGGTCACCGCGGTCGGCGCCCCTGGGCGCGCGCCGGGCCGGCCGCGCTAGGCGGCGGGGCGGCGGGTTCGCGGACTCAGTGGTTCAGGGGGCTGACGGCGTCACCGAAAGCCCCCGCCCTGTCCGACTCGGGGCTCGACATGACGCGCACGCTACCGGAGGGGTGGCGCGGGGGGCACACCGGTTTTCCGTACGCACCGCCCGTACGACCCGCATACGACCCTGATACGACGCGCGCACGATCCGCCTACGAGCCGCGTACGACCGGCCTACGGCCCGCGCACGACCCCCGCACGACCCGTGCGGACTCCGGGCCGCGGCCCGCCCGCGCCCGACGCACCGGCTTGCCGCCCACCGGCCCGCGCCCCCCACGTACTCAGCCCCACGCCGCCTCCCCCACCGCCGCGCCCAGGAAGGCCGCGCCCGACCCCACCGCGAGGCTCGCGCCCGCGTACGCCGCCGCGTACCGCCCCCGCCCCTCCTCCGCCAGCCGCAGCGTCTCGTACGAGAACGTCGAGTACGTCGTCAGCGCCCCGCACAGCCCCGTGCCGAGCAGCAGCCGCACCGACTCCGAGGCGGCGCCGGCGAGCGTCGCGCCCGCGAGGGTGCCGAGGACCAGGCAGCCGGCGACGTTGACGGCCAGCGTGCCCCAGGGGAACGGCGAGCCGTGGCGCACCTGCACCGCCCGGTCGGTGACGTACCGCAGCGGCGCCCCGACCATCCCCCCGGCGATCACGAGCAGCCAGTTCACGCGCCCCCCTCCCCTGGGTCGTCCCCGCCCGGCGACCACCGCCGCACCGCCCGCCGCGTCACGGCCTGCGCCGCCCACACCGCCGCCAGCGCCGCGGCGAGCGTCAGCGCCAGGTACGCGACCCCCGCCCCCGCCCGGCCCTCCTCCACCACGAGCCGCCGCACGTCCACCGCGTACGTCGAGAACGTCGTGAACCCCCCGAGCACCCCGGCGCCCAGGAACGGCCGCACCAGCCGGTGCGCCGTCCGCGCCTCCGTGATCACGACCATCAGCACGCCGATCGCCGCGCACCCGCAGACGTTCACCGCCAGCGTCGTCCACGGGAAGCCCGCCGGCTCCGTGGGCCACAGGAGCCCCGCGCCGTAGCGGGCCGCGGACCCCAGGCCGCCGCCCAGCGCGACCGCCGCCACCGGCGCGCCCTGGCCGCGCCACCGGTCCCCGGGCGGCGGCGCGGGCCGCGTCACCTCCACGTCGGGGTCGATCGGTGCTGCCGGGTGAACCGGCCCTGCGTGCTCGCCGGGCCGCGGGGCCTTCGTCATCTGCGCACCTCACCCACTCGCCGCGGCGCGCGGCAGCGCGCGCCTTCCGTCGCAAGCAGGGACCGTTGGCGGCGTCCGGCGCCGCGGTTCGGGTACGGCGGGCCCCACCGCCGTCGGCGGCGGCCCGCCGGGCTAACCGGGGGCCGTCACCGCCCTCCCAGGCTACCGCCGCACCCCCGCCCCGCCCGTGCCGCCTCGCACGCCCCTCACCTGCGTATGGATCCCGTCAACGCCGCCCCTCGCCTCGTCAGGACACCGTCAACGCGTGTCACACCCGCACCTGGGCGGGGTTTCCCTGGACGTGTCCGTCAGATCCGACCTGACACCGACACCGTCTAGGAGCACCCGATGGCCGACGTGGCCTTCGTCGTCACCACGATCGCGATCTTCGCGCTGGTGGCACTCATCGCCCGAGGGGTGGCCAAGCTGTGACCGCCGAGAACCTGGTGGGCCTCATCGTGGCCGTCGCCCTGCTGGGCTACCTCATCCTCGCCCTCGTCTTCCCCGAGAGGTTCTGAGGTTCCGCGATGAGCCCGATACTCGCTGACGTGCTCCAGGTGTCGGCGCTGGTCGTCGCCCTCGCGCTCGTCCACCGTCCCCTCGGCGACTACATGGCCCGGGTCTACGCCGGCAAGAAGCACAGCCGCGTCGAGCGCTGGATCTACCGCGCTGTCGGCGCCGACCCCGACGCCGAGATGCGCTGGCCCGCGTACCTGCGCGCCGTGCTCGCGTTCTCCCTGGCCGGCGTGGTCTTCCTCTATCTCCTCCAGCGGTTCCAGGACAAGCTGCCGCTCTCCCTCGGCTTCGCGGCGATCAGCCCCGACCAGGCGTTCAACACCGCCGCGTCGTTCGTCTCGAACACCAACTGGCAGTCGTACTCGGGCGAGTCGGCGATGGGCCAGCTCACCCAGACCGGCGGCCTGGCGGTGCAGAACTTCGTCTCGGCCGCCGTCGGCATGGCCGTCGCGGTGGCGCTGATCCGCGGCTTCGCCCGCTCCCGCACCGGCGAACTCGGCAACTTCTGGGCGGACCTGGTGCGCGGCACGCTGCGCATCCTGCTGCCGCTCGCCGCCGTCGCGGCCGTGCTGCTGGTCGCGTGCGGCGCGATCCAGAACTTCTCCGGCACGCAGTCCGTGACGACCGTGACCGGCGGGACGCAGCACCTCACCGGCGGCGCCGTCGCCTCCCAGGAGGCCATCAAGGACCTGGGCACCAACGGCGGGGGCTACTACAACGCGAACTCCTCCCACCCCTTCGAGAACCCGAACGGGATCTCCAACCTGCTGGAGATCTTCCTCCTGCTCGTCATCCCGTTCGCCCTGCCGCGCACCTTCGGCAAGATGGTCGGCAGCGTCCGGCAGGGCTACGCGATCGTGGCCGCCATGGCCGGCATCTGGCTGGCCGGCGTGGTCGCCGTGACCTGGCTGGAGGCCGCGCACCCGGGCACCGCCGCGCAGTTGGCGGGCGGCGCGATGGAGGGCAAGGAACAGCGGTTCGGCGAGGGCTCGTCGTCGCTCTTCGCGGTCTCCACGACGATGACGTCGACCGGCTCGGTCAACTCCTTCCACGACTCCTTCGGCGGACTGTCGGGCGGCGTGCTGCTGTTCGGCATGATGATCGGCGAGATCGCGCCCGGCGGGGTCGGCTCCGGACTGTACGGAATGCTGGTCATGGCCGTCGTCGCGGTGTTCCTCGCCGGGCTGATGGTGGGCCGCACGCCCGAGTACCTGGGCAAGAAGCTCGGGCCGCGCGAGATGAAGCTCGCGGCCTGCTTCATCCTCGTCACCCCCGCGCTGGTGCTGACCGGCACGGCGCTGGCGATGGGCACCGGCAACGGCGAGTCGTCGATGACGAACACCGGCCCGCACGGCTTCTCCGAGGTCCTCTACGCCTACACCTCCGCCTCCAACAACAACGGCAGCGCCTTCGCGGGCTTCGCGGCGAACACCGGGTTCCACAACACCGCGCTCGGCCTGTGCATGCTCCTCGGCCGGTTCCTGCCGATGGTGTTCGTGCTGGCGCTGGCCGGCTCGCTCGCCGCGCAGCGGCCCGTACCGGCGTCGGCCGGGACGCTGCGTACCGACAAGCCGCTGTTCACCGGCGTGCTGGTGGCGTGCATCGCCATCGTCGCCGGACTCACCTTCTTCCCGGCGCTCGCGCTCGGGCCGCTCGCCGAAGGACTGGCCGCATGACCCTCCAGACACAGACACCCCCTTCCGCGCCGCACACCGCCGGCCCGGATCCCGTACGGCACGCGCCCGCACCCCGGGTCGCCGGCGGGCTGTTCGACCCCGCGCAGTTGCTCCGGTCCGTACCCGACGCGCTGCGCAAGCTCGACCCGCGGACGCTGGTGAAGTCGCCGGTCATGTTCGTGGTCGAGATCGGCTCGGTGCTGACCACGGTCCTCGCGGTCACCGACCCCGGCGACTGGTTCGGCTGGGTCATCGCCGCCTGGCTCTGGCTCACCGTGATCTTCGCCAACCTGGCGGAGGCGGTCGCCGAGGGCCGCGGCAAGGCGCAGGCCGACACCCTGCGCAAGGCGAAGACCGACACGGTCGCCCGCCGCCGTACGGCCCACGGCGAGGAACGGGTCCCCGGCACCGGCCTGCGCGTCGGCGACCACGTCGTCTGCGAGGCGGGCGACGTCATCCCCGGCGACGGCGACGTGGTCGAGGGCGTCGCCTCCGTCGACGAGTCCGCCATCACCGGCGAATCGGCGCCCGTGATCCGGGAGTCGGGCGGCGACCGCTCCGCGGTCACCGGCGGCACCAAGGTGCTCTCCGACCGCATCGTCGTCCGGATCACCGCCAAGCCCGGCGAGACGTTCATCGACCGCATGATCGCCCTGGTCGAGGGCGCGGCCCGGCAGAAGACCCCGAACGAGATCGCGCTGAACATCCTGCTCGCGTCGCTGACGGTCGTCTTCCTCCTGGCCGTCGTCACGCTCCAGCCGTTCGCGGTCTACGCGGGCGCCGAGCAGTCCCTCGTCGTGCTCGCCGCGCTGCTCGTCTGCCTGATCCCCACCACCATCGGCGCGCTGCTCTCCGCGATCGGCATCGCGGGCATGGACCGGCTCGTGCAGCGCAACGTACTCGCCATGTCCGGCCGCGCCGTCGAAGCCGCCGGCGACGTCAACACCCTTCTGCTGGACAAGACGGGCACCATCACCCTCGGCAACCGCCAAGCCGCCGAGTTCTGGCCCGTCGGCACCACCGAGGTCGCCGACCTCGCCGACGCCGCACAACTCTCGTCCCTCGCGGACGAGACACCGGAAGGCCGCTCCATCGTCGTCCTCGCCAAGGACAAGTACCGGCTCCGCGAACGCCCGCGGGGCGAACTCGCCCACGCCACCTGGGTGCCGTTCACCGCCCAGACCCGCATGTCCGGCGTCGACGTCGACGGGCGGCAGGTCCGCAAGGGCGCCGCCGGCGCGGTCACCGCCTGGGTCCGCGAACACGGCGGCCGGGTGGACCCCGAGGTGGACGAAGTCGTCGACGCCATCGCCGAGTCCGGCGGCACGCCGCTGGTCGTCGCCGAACGCGCCGCCGACGGCCCCGCGCGCGTCCTCGGCGTCATCCACCTCAAGGACGTCGTCAAGGAAGGCATGCGCGAACGCTTCGCCGAGCTGCGCCGGATGGGCATCAGAACCGTCATGATCACCGGCGACAACGCCAAGACGGCCAAGGCCATCGCCGCCGAGGCCGGCGTGGACGACTACCTCGCCGAGGCCACGCCCGAGGACAAGATGGCCCTCATCAAGCGCGAGCAGGCCGGCGGCAAGCTCGTCGCCATGACCGGCGACGGCACCAACGACGCCCCGGCGCTCGCCCAGGCCGACGTCGGCGTCGCCATGAACACCGGCACCTCCGCCGCGAAGGAGGCCGGGAACATGGTCGACCTCGACTCCGACCCCACGAAGCTCATCGAGATCGTGGAGATCGGCAAGCAGCTCCTCATCACCCGCGGCGCGCTGACCACCTTCTCCATCGCCAACGACGTGGCGAAGTACTTCGCGATCATCCCCGCGATGTTCGCCGCCGCCTACCCGAGCCTGGACAGGCTCAACATCATGCAGTTGTCCTCGCCGGAGTCCGCGATCCTCTCCGCGGTCGTCTTCAACGCGCTGGTCATCGTCGCGCTGGTGCCGCTGGCCCTGCGGGGCGTGCGGTACCGGCCGGTCAGCACCGACCGGATGCTCCGCCGCAACATCGGGGTCTACGGCTTCGGCGGCCTGGTGGCCCCGTTCGCCGGCATCAAACTGATCGACCTCGTCGTCTCGCTCATCCCCGGTATCGGCTGACGGAGGCCGAGAACACATGAACACTTCCGCACGCTCCACCGCCCGCCTGCTCGTCAGCGCGCTGCGCGCGCTGCTCGTCCTCACCGTGGTCACCGGCGTGATCTACCCGCTGGTGGTCACGGGGATCGCGCAGGGCGCGTTCTCCGACAAGGCCAACGGCTCGAAGGCCGAGCACGAGGGCCGTACGGTCGGCTCGAAGCTCATCGGCCAGAGCTGGAACCTGGAGGGCACGGACAAACCGGACCCCCACTGGTTCCAGCCCCGCCCCTCCAACAGCGCCTACGACCCGCTGACCACCGGCTCCTCCCAGCTCGGCGCCTCCGACCCGACCCTGCTGAAGTCCGTGAAGGAGGCACGGCAGCAGGTCGCGGCCTTCAACGACGTGCCGGTCGGGGACGTCCCGAAGGACGCGGTGACCGGCTCGGGCTCGGCGATCGACCCGCACATCTCCCCGGCGTACGCGGAGCTCCAGATCGACCGGGTGGCGAAGGAGAACGGCCTGTCCGAGCCCCAGGTCGAGGACTTGGTGAACGCCCACAAGGAGGGCCGCGACCTGGGCTTCCTGGGCAACGAACGGGTCAACGTCCTGGAACTGAACCTGGCGTTGGACGAGCTGGCGAACCGCTGACCCACGGCGGGCCCGGCCTTCACTCCCCCGGGCCGCCCGTCAGGGGAAGCCGAGCATGCCGGGCGAGTCGATGTCGACGGTGACCACGCCCGGCGGGTAGTGACCCTCGCCCGCGGTCAGCAGGATCGACATGCCGGTGAACTCGGCGCGGGGCAGGGCGCAGTACAGCGCGTGGCAGGTGTCGGAGGCGCCGTAGCCGTCGCGGATCATCGTGCCGACCGAGGCGGCGGCCATGGTGTCGAGCGGGTCGACGAGAGGGCACCGCGCCGGTGTCGAGGATGATCAAGCGGCGGCGCCCCGCGCGGCTCGGGCCTTCTCGGCGGCCATCTTGTAGATGTTGCCGAGGACGTCGGGTGCCTCGTCGAACTCCTCGTCGCTCAGGTCGATGCCGATCAGACGGCGGGCGACCTCGCGATCGGCTGCCAGGCGCTCAGCCCGCTGTGCCGCCGTCGGCTGCTCAGCGGCGAGGGCTTCGACAAGCTGCCCCAGGCTCACCCCCCGCTCCTTGGCGAGCTCCGCCAAGTGATCGCGGACCTCCCGGGGGACCTGAATCGTCGTCGTAGCCATAGCCCTACTATAGGCCGCCCTCAGCCTGTCGCCACCGCCTGTCCGGCACGTGCACGCCGCGGGGCGAAACTCGACCCCGGTGGGCGAATTGCCCCGGTTCGGCGGGCGGGTTACCGCGAGTTACGGCCCCTCTTCTCCGCCGGAGCAGGCGGCGGCCTTCGGGAAACGGCCCGGGCCCCGGGGACCCGGGTCGGACCGGGTCACGGCTTGGCGGCGTGCAGGAGGTGCAGGCCGCGGGCGTGGACCGCGTGGTGCCGTACGTCGAGGCCGGCCGCGCGGCACTGGTCGGTGAGCCACCGGGGGGACAGGCGCAGCTTGGGGTAGCTGCCGGTGTTCAGTTCCCAGCCGTCGGCGCGGCGGGTGTGGACCAGGTCGTGGACCAGGACGGTGTCCTCGTCCCGGTAGTCGAGGAAGCAGGTGAGGATCCGGTCGCCGGTGGCGCGGACCGGGATGAACCGCTCCGGACCGTGGAGTTCGCGGGTGAGGTCCCGGTAGGTGGCCACGAAGCTCCCGCCGGGGCGCAGCGCCTCGGCGGCGTCCGCGATCAGCTCCCGCACGTCCCGCCGGGCGGGCAGGTGCGGGAGCGTGTCGCCCATGCACGCGACGACGGCGAGGGAGCCGGGGGAGGCGAGCCGGGGCAGGGCCCCGCGGATGTCCCGGTGCACGGTGCGGACGGCCCGGCCGTGACCGGAGCGCCCGGCCAGCTCCGTCAGCTCCTCCAGGAGGCGGGCGCTGGTGTCCACCGCGGTCACGGAGGCGAACCCGAGCGAGGCCAGGGCGAGCGTCTGCGGGCCCGGGCCGCAGCCGAGGTCCACGGCGGCTTCCTCCTGCGCCGGAGCCGCCAGCCCCAGCTCGCGGAAGAGGTCGGCCTGCGCCGCCGCCGCTTCCCCGACGTCGCCGCCGAGCATCCAGGTGTAGTGCTCGGCGAGGAGGCTGTCGTAGTGGTCGGCAGCGGTGGCCATGCGGGTCCTTTCGTGGAACGGATCGATCAGGTGGGGGAGGGCGCGTCCCCGTCGCGTACGGCCGACTCGCCCGTGAGCACCCAGGCGGCGAGGTCGCGGAGGTACACGTTCGCCCGGGCGCCCTCCAGGGCGTCCCCGAGGGCGGCCCGGTAGGTCGGCGTCGCCGCCGCGTAGCGCCGCGCGCCCGCCGGCGTGATGCCCGTGGTGACCGTCCGCCCGTCGCCGGCCCCGGACGACCGCGCCACGAGCCCGCGGTCCTCCAGCCGGCCGACCAGCCGGGTCACCGTGCTGTCCTTGAGCCCGATCCGATCGGCCAACTCCCCCATCCGCAGGGCGGAACCGCCGTCCGTGCGGCTCAGCGCGCACAGGGCCCGGTACTCCGACAGCGGCAGGCCGTGCTCGTGCTGCAGGGCCCTGTCCAACTCCTTTTCCACCCGCCCGAGCAGCCGGACGGCCATGCACCACCGGTCGTCCTGCGCATCGTCGGCGGGACGCGGCTCTCGGGGACTTCGGGGCTCGGGCATCACGTGGCTCACGCGGCGGAGTCTATTTGCTTGGCGAAGCAAGTAACACCACGCCGAGGCCACCGGGGCCGAACTGGCCGTTCACCGCCGCGCCGGCCGGACCGTAGCGTCTGCGGCGGAGGGGATACGCAATGGCCGTGATCGCGCATGTCAGCGACATCCACATCGACGACGACCGCAGCGTCCGCCGCACCCGCGCGGTGGCCGACTACCTGGAGGGCCTGCCGTACGACCTGGACCTCGTCCTCGTCACCGGTGACGTCGCCGACCACGGGACGGACGAGGAGTACGCCGCCGCGCGGCGGCTGCTCGACCTGCGGCATCCGGTCCTGGTCTGCCCCGGCAACCACGACGACCGTGCCGCCTTCCGGCGCGGGCTGCTCGGGGAGGCGGATTCCGCGGACCCCGTCGACCAGGTGTACCGGGGGGCCGGGTTCACGGTGCTCGCGTGTGACTCGTCGGTGCCCGGGAAGCCGGAGGGGTGGCTCGGGGACGGGACGCTGGCGTGGCTGGAGGAGGAGGCGGGGCGGGCGCCGGAGGGGGATGCGGTGCTCGTCGCGTTCCATCATCCGCCGGTGGCGCTGCACGTGCCGTACGTCGACGGGATCCGGCAGTTCGACGAGGCGCGGCTCGCGGAGCTTGCCGGGCGGCATCCCCGGATCACCGCCTTCCTCGCCGGGCACGCGCACACCGCCGCGGCCACCACCTTCGCCGGGCGACCGCTGCTCGTCGCGCCCGGGGTCGTCAACACCGTCCGGCTGCCCTGGGAGCGGCGCGCGCACGCCGACCACCACGTCCATCTCGACCAGCCGCCGGCCCTGGCGTTCCACGTGCTGGACGAGGACCACCGGCTGACCACCCACTACCGGGTGATGTCAACCGAAGGTTGACGCAAGGTCGAGTGTCAACCTACGGTTGTCAGCATGACGGAACCGGAACGCACGACGAATCCCGTACGCCTCGACGACCTGATCGAGGCGATCAAGAAGGTCCACACCGACGTCCTCGACCAGCTCACCGACGCCGTCGTCGCCGCGGACCACCTCGGCGAGGTGGCCGACCACCTCATCGGCCACTTCGTCGACCAGGCGCGCCGCTCCGGCGCCTCCTGGACGGACATCGGCAAGAGCATGGGCGTCACCCGCCAGGCGGCCCAGAAGCGGTTCGTGACCAAGGGCTCGGAGGGCGGTCTCACCCTCGACCCGAGCGAGGGCTTCGCCCGCTTCACCCCCCGCGCCAAGAACGTGGTGATGGCCTCCCAGAGCGAGGCCCACGCCGCGGGCAACACCGAGATCGGCCCCGCCCACCTCGTCCTCGGGCTGCTCGCCGAGCCGACCGCCGTCGGCGCGGCGGCGATCACCGCGCAGGACATCCTGCTCGACACCGTGCGGCAGGAGGCCGCGGCGGCGCTGCCGTCGCCGGCGGAGGGCACGGTCCCGGACCTGATCCCGTACAACGCGGAGGGGAAGAAGGCGCTGGAGCTGACGTTCCGCGAGGCGCTGCGGCTGGGCCACAACTACATCGGTACGGAGCACATCCTGCTGGCGCTGCTGGAGCAGGAGAACGGCGACGGCGTGCTGTCCCGGCTCGGCGTCGACCGCGCGGCGACGGAGGCGCACATCGCCGCGGCGCTGGCGCCGCTTCAGCAGGGCGGGGGCGCTTAGGCGCCCGTCATACCTGCTCGAAGTGGAACGCCTTGATGAAGCAGTCCCTGGGCTGGGAGACCGCAAAGAGGACGCACTCCACGAGTGACTGCGCGGTCAGTGCGTCCTGCGCCCCGCGCGGTGTGGTCTCCCATTCCTCCGCGAGCGGATCGGGGTTGTCGAAGTCCGGCGGGTAGAGGGAGATCACCCGGACTCCCCGGGGCCGCAGGCGCTTGGAGAGGATCTCGGCGAACCCCGCCTGGGCGCTCTTGGCCGCGTAGAAGGCGTCGTGCGCGTCCGAGCGGTGGTGCCCGGCCGTGCCGCAGGCGGAGACCATGGTCACCACGTCCGGCCTTGCCGAGTTGAGCAGCAGGGGGAGGAAGTTCTTCACGGTCAGGAGGGTGCCGGTGGCGCCGGACGCGACGGTGTCGACGATGTCGGCGTCGGAGGCGGAGACGAGGTCCGGTCCTTCGAGGTAGCGGGAGCCGTTGTTGATCAGCACGTCGACACGGTCGGTGTGACGGCCGACGCCGGCGGCGAACTCCCGGATCGCGGCGGGGTCCGTCAAGTCGCAGGAGAAGGCGTGCACGTGCCGCTGCCCCCGCTCGCGGATCTCGTCGCGGACCCGCTCGGCGGCGGCCAGGTCCCGGGCGGAGAGGAAGACCTCGGCGCCGAGGTCCGCGAGCCGGAGGGCGAGGGTACGGCCGAAGTCACGGCCGGCGGCGGTGATGACCACGCGGTGGTCGTCGAGTCTCATGGGCACGCACGCTCCTGCTTCGTGGGTCGGGCATGCCGATCTTCTCAGTAGCCCACCGTGAAGCGCGTGCGGTGGTGCTTCGGCTGCTCCGCCTCGTCCAGGAGCGCCACCGCGAAGTCCTCCATGGAGATCGACGACTCGCCCGCGTCGTCGACGACCAGTTCGTCCGCGCCCAGCCGGTACCGGCCGGTGCGCTCGCCCGGCAGGATCAGGTGCGGCGGGCTGGCGTACGTCCAGTCCGCGTCCGGCCCCGCCGCCCGGCAGACCGCCAACTGGACGGCGCAGGCGCGGGCGATGGGCAGCCACTCCGCCGGGAAGTCCGGGCCGTCCATCACCGCGACGCCGCCGCTGCCCGGCAGCGTGAGCGTGGCGGACCCGCCGACCAGCATCAGGCGCACCCCCGACGCCGCCGCCCCGGCGAGCAGGCCCCGCGCCATCGCGGGCAGTTGGTCCTCGGCGCCGGGCGCCGGGCGGGTGGCGCCGACGATCAGGTCCTGCCCGGCGCCGAGCGCCGCGACGGCGGCCGCGTCGGCCGCGTCGCCGGTGCGGACGCTGACGCCGGGGGGCAGGGCGCCGGGCCGCCGGGGGGTGCGTACGACGGCGGTGACCTCGTGGCCGCGGGCGCGGGCCTCGGCGGCGATGCGGCTGCCGATCTGGCCGGTGGCGCCGAAGACGGTGACACGCATACGCATCAGGCGGCGCTCCCCTGCCGTGCGGGAGGGGAGGCAGTCGTGCCGGCACCGTACGGCGCACGCTGCGCGGCGGCCGGCGACGCAGGGTCCGGGTCCGGGTCCTGGTCCGGGGCTGGGGCCGACAAGGGCGCAGGGCCGTGATCCGACCGCGGCGCGCCCGGGGCGGTCCCCTGCCCGGAGCCCCGGGCCCGACGCGCCGCCCCCACCAGCTCCGCCAGCCACAGCACCACCGTCCCGCCCGCCAGCACCGCGCCCAGCGCCGACACCGCCGGCCACCCGCCCCGCGCCCACACCACGGACGTCAGCGCCGAGCCGACCGCCCCGCCCGCGAAGAAGCTGGTCATGAAGGCGGAGTTGATGCGGTTGCGGGCCTCGGGGCGGAGGGCGTACACGACGGCCTGGTTGCTGATCAGCACCGCCTGCTGCGCGGCGTTCAGCCCGACGATCCCCACGACGAGCCACGGCAGCGACCCGCCCGCCACGCCGAGCACCACCCACGAGCCGGTCAGCAGCACCACGCCCGCGCCGGTCACCGCCTGCACGTGACCGCGGTCGTTGAGCCGGCCCGCGAACGTCATCGTCACCACGCCCACCGCCCCCAGCAGCCCGAACAGCCCGATCGCCGACTCCGACCAGCCGTACGGCGGCCGGGCCAGCAGGAACGTCAGCGCCGTCAACTGCACGCTGTACGAGGCCAGCGACAGCGCCCCGAGCACCGACCGCCGCCGCAGCACCGGCTCCTCGCGCAGCAGCGCCACCGTGGAGCGCAGCAGCGCCGGGTACGACATGCCCGTGCCCGGGGCCGCCGGCAGGCGCGGCAGGTGGCGGTGGAGGAGAACCGCCATGCCGGCCATGAGCAGGGCGTTGACCCAGTAGATCGTGCGCCAGCCGCCGAGTTCCGACAGCGCCCCTGAGGCCGTACGGGCCAGCAGCCCGCCGAGCAGGATGCCGGACATCACGACGCCGACGACCCGCCCGCGCTCCTCCGGCGCCGCGAGCCCGGCCGCGTACGGCACGACGACCTGCGCGCCGACGGACGCCAGCGCGGTGAGGACCGTACCGGCGAGCAGCACCGGCCCGTTGGGGGCCGCGGCGGTGAGCGCGAGGAACGCGGCGGTGGCGACGAACAGCGCCACCGACAGCCGCCGCCGGTCGGTCACGTCGCCGAGGGGGACGAGGAGGATGAGGCCCAGCGCGTACCCGGTCTGCGCGGCGGTGACGACGAGCGCGGCCAGGGTGCTGCCCACGTGCAGGTCGCGGCCGATGAGGTCGAGGAGGGGCTGGGCGAAGTAGTTGCCCGCCACGGACAGACCGGTGGCGGTCGCCATGAGCAGCAGCAGTCCGCGGCCGAGGGCGGCGGGCTCCTGCCGGGGTACCGAGTCCGTTGTCATGCACCCAGACTCCGCCCAGCGCCATCGATGAGTCCAACACATAGTTGTCATCTGATCCATCTCGTATCACGATGGATCGCATGGAGCTGCAGCAACTGCGCTACGTCGTCGCCGTCGCGGACACCGGCGGGTTCACCCGGGCCGCCGAGCGCTGCCACGTCGTCCAGTCGGCGCTGAGCCATCAGATCGGCAAGCTCGAACGGGAGCTGGGCGCCCGGCTGTTCGACCGTACGAGCCGGAAGGTGCGCCTCACCCGCGCGGGCGAGGCGTTCCTGCCCGCCGCCCGCGCGACCCTCGCGGCGGCGGAGCGGGCCCGCGCGGAGGTCGCGGCGGCGACGGGGGAGGTGCGCGGGCGGCTCGCGATCGGGACGATCCCGACGGTGGCGGCGGTGGACCTGCCCGCGGCGCTGCGGGAGTTCCACGCCGCGTACCCGCAGGTGCGGATCAGGCTGGCGGTCGGCGCGAGCGAGGACCTGGTGCGGGCGGTGGCGGAGGGCACGTACGACCTGGCGCTGCTCGGCGTGCCGGCGGGCTTCCGGACCGCGAGGGTCCGCGAGCGGATCCTCGTACGGGACCGGCACCTGGCCGTCGTCCCGCCGGACCACCCACTGGCGGACGCGGGGGAGACGGACCTGGCGCGGCTGGCGGAGGAGACGTTCGTCGACTTCGCGGCGGGCACGGCGGCGCGGGCGCAGTCGGAGGAGGCGTTCGCGGCGGCGGGGCTGCGGCGGACGGTGGGCTTCGAGGTGTCGTCGATGGACTTCATGGCGGATCTGGTCCGCGCGGGCCTGGGCGTGGCCCTCCTCCCCGGCACCTTCGCCCCCCGCCTCCCGGGCCTGGCCACGGTCCGCATCGCGCACGGCCCGACCCGCGAGGAACGCCTCATCTGGCCCCGCACCCGCCCGTCACCCGCGGCGGCGGCGTTCCTCCACAGCCTGGGGGTGGACCCGGACGGTGTAGTACATGTAGTAACATGACGGCCATGGATACCACCACGGCGCGCGAGTTCAACCAGCGGTCCTCACATATCCTTGCGGCGGCCGAAAGCGGCAGGACCATAAGAGTCTTCAAGAACGGGCGGCACGTCGCGACCGTCATCCCGGCCGACCAGGACCCGCTGCCCGCGTACCCACTGGACGCGATGGGCGAGGACCCGACGGCGCCCGTCTTCGACGGCCCGGGCGACCTGGTTGCGCGTACGGACGAGTACATGGAGGGGTTCGGCCGGTGACCGGGATCCCCACCGCGGCGCCGGTCGCCGTCGTCGACACGTCGGCGCTGCTGGCGTTCTTCGACCGCAAGGAGCCCGAACACGCAGGCTGCCGGGCCGCCATGGCCGTCGTCAGCCACGCGGTCGTCTCCCCCATGGTCCTCGCCGAGCTGGACTACATGCTGACCACCGCCCTGGGGGCCGACCCCGCCCAGCGGGCGCTGGACTACGTCCTGGAGAAGGTCGCCGTACGGCGCTTCGAGATCCCGGAGACGGAGCCGCACCTGGCCGCGGCCCGCGCGGTCATGCGCAGATACCCGGACATCGGCCTCACCGACGCGATGAACGCCGCGCTGGCCGCCGAGTTCCGCACCGACGTGCTGCTCACTCTCGACCGCAAGCACTTCCGCACGCTCCGCCCGCTGACGGCGCATGGGGCGTACCGGCTCTTCCCCGACGACATGTGAGCCCGCGCCAGCAGTTCCGGCACACGAGCGGACCCGGGCCTGGCCGGCCCGGGTCCGCTCGTCCCCCGGTTCCCCGTGGTGTGTGGGTCCGAGAGGTCAGTCCGCCGCGTAGACGAACTCGCGGTCCGCCACCGGCTTCGGCTCCGGCGCCGCGGGGCGCCGGCCGCGGATGCCCGCGAGGGCGATGACGAGGCCGAGCAGCGCCATGCCCGCGACCACGTACAGCGCCGGGTCGAAGCCGTTGAGCAGCGCCCGCGAGCCGGTCTCGCCCTCCGCGTTGGCGGTGAGCACCGCCGTCACGACGGCCAGCCCGATCGCCCCGCCGACCTGCAGCGAGGTGTTCAGCAGGCCGCCCGCGAGCCCCTGCTCGTGGTCCGGGATGCCCGCCGTGGCCTGGATGTTGAAGGACGCGAAGGCCAGCATGAAGCCGAGGCCCAGCAGCACCATGCTCGGCAGCGTGCCGACCAGGTACGGCGCGTCCCGGTCGAGGGCGAGGAACAGCACGTACGCCAGCAGGTGCGCCACCACGCCGGCCGCGATGGTGACCGTGGTGCCGAACCGCTCGATCAGCGGCTCCATCCGCGGCGAGCCGAACGCGACGATCAGCGCCGCCGGCAGGAAGCCGAGCGCCGTCTCCATCGCGGACCAGCCCAGCACGGACTGCAGGTACTGCATGACCAGGAACTGGAAGCCCAGATAGCCGCCGAAGAACACCGCGGCGCCGAGGTTCGCGCGGGCCAGCGGGCCGGAGCGCAGGATGCCCAGCCGGATCAGCGGGTGGCTGCTGCGGCGCTCGATGACGAGGAACGCGGCCAGCAGCACGGCGGCCGCGGCGAACTGCAGGAGCGTACGGGACGCGCCCCAGCCCACCTCGGGCGCCTCGACGACGGTGTAGACGAGCAGCAGCATCGCGCCGACGCCGGTCACCGCGCCGGGGAAGTCGTAGCCGCCGGTACGCTCCGGCCGGCCCTCCTTCGGCAGCACGCGGAAGGCCGCGACGAGCGCGATCAGGGCGACGGGGAACGGCAGGAAGAACGTCCAGCGCCAGCCGACCTCGGTCAGCAGGCCGGAGAAGACGAGGCCCGCGCTGTAGCCGCTGGCGCCGAAGACGGCGAAGATCCCGAGCGCCTTGTTGCGGGCCGGGCCCTCGGCGAAGGTCGTGGTGATGATGGAGAGGGCCGCGGGTGCCGTGAACGCCGCGGCGGCGCCCTTCAGCAGCCGGGTCGCGATCAGCAGCCCGCCGTCGTCGACCAGCCCGCCGAGGAGCGAGGTGACGGCGAACACCGCGACGGCGACGAGGAACACCCGCCGGCGGCCGAGGAGGTCGGCGGTGCGGCCGCCGAGGAGGAGCAGACCGCCGTAGGTGAGGACGTACCCGCTGACGACCCACTGGAGGGTGCTCGTGGACAGCCCGAGGTCGGCCTGGATGGAGGGGAGGGCGACCCCCACCATCGACACGTCGAGAGCGTCGAGGCCGACCACGAGGGAGACCGTCAGCAGGATGCCCCAGAGGCGGGCGTCCCACTTGGTCGAGGTCGTGGACAGATGTGGTGCGGAAGAGCTCATGGGGGACGACACTACATGCAGAGACATCTAATGCCAACGCATTTAATGAAGTAGCATTAGGTTCACGCGCATGTTACTTTGGCCTACGTGAGCGTGAGCGACGTCGGCGCCGAACGCGCCCTGGTGGACCGCTGGCACGGCCTCCTGGCCTGTCACGCGGCGGTGTGGGGCGCGCTGGAGCGCGAGCTGCAGAGCAGGCACGGCATCGGCGTCAGCGAGTTCGAGGCGCTGGAGGGCCTGGCGACCTGCGACCACGAGAAGTGCCGCGCCGCCGAGCTGGCCGAAGCGGCGCACCTGAGCCAGAGCGCGACGTCGCGGCTGACGGCCCGGCTGGAGCGCGCGGGGCTGGTGCAGCGGGCGATGTGCGACGTGGACCGGCGGGGAGTCTTCGTACTCCTGACGGAGAAGGGCCGGCGGCTGTACGAGGACGCCAGGCCGACGCACCGCGAGGTGCTGGCGGAGGCACTGCCCGGCACGGCGACGGGCACGGAGGAGCCGGCCGCCCGCTGACGCGCCCCGCGCGCCGGCCCCGGGCCCAACTCACCCACCAGGCAGGGCGACTCGCCCCCCGACCTCCGCCGCGCCTGTGCACCGGCACTACGTTCCGCTGCGCCGCCGGCCGCGCAGCAGCAACGGTGCGACCACCAGGTACGGCAGCGCGCACACCGCGAACGCGACGCCGTGCCCGAGCCCGGCCGCCGAGCCGAGCAGGCCGTACGCGCCGTAGACCGCGATCGTCCCCAGGTCCGTACCGACGCCGGCCAGCGAGGTCAGGGTCGCCCGGGCGGGGCCGGTGATCCGCTCCTGGAGCCGGGCCTCCGCGAGCACGGTCGCCACCTGGAACCCGCCGAACGCGACGCCCACCAGCGCGATCCCCGCGACCGTCCCCAGCAGCCCGCCCGCGGCCAGCGCCACCGCCGCCCCGGCGAGCAGAGCGGCGAGCACCCCGGCCGGCGTCCGCCCGGCCCGCCCCCGCTCCTCGACCCGCCCGGCCAGCAGCCCGCCGGCGGCGGCGCCGGCCCAGACGAGCAGCAGGTACAGCGGGACGGCGGGGTCGGCGACGCCGGACTCGCGGACGAGGTAGGGGGTGTACTCGTCGAGGGAGCCCCAGACGGCGAAGACGGCGGGGACGAGGAGGACGGCGCCGCGGACGGAGGGATCGGCGCGGAGTTCGGCGAGCCCGGCCCGGAGGGTGCCGGCCCAGCCGAGCCCGTCGGCCTCGGCAGGATCAACGGACTCCACGGACTCCACGGACTCCACGGACCCGGCGGACTCGGCGGACTCGGCGGACTCGGCGGACTCGGCGGGATGACCCGACCCGGTCGGATCACCGGCATCAGCGTCGCCGGCACCCCCGCCCCCGCCCGCCCCCCGGTGCTCCGGAAACCGCGTCGCCACCGCCGCCCCCAGCAGGCACGCCGCCACGCTCGCCGCCCCCACCGCCGCGTACCCGCCCGCCGCGAACACCGGTGCCGCCGCCGCCATCGACGCCATCACGCCCACCGTGCCCGCCGCCCGCGCCCGCCCCAGCGTGCGCGCGTACCGGTCCGCCGCGCCCGCCCGGCCCAACTCCTCGTAGACCAGCGCCTCCAGCGCCCCCGACGTGAACGCGCCCTTCGCGCCCCACAGCACGAACCCCGCCGCGAACGCCCCGTACGACGGCGCCAGCACCCACAGCGCGAACCCGGCGGCCGTCAGCAGCGGGCCGGCGCACAGCAGCACCTTGCGGGAGAACGCGTCGGCCCAGGCCCCGGAGGGGACTTCGAGGAGGACGGACGACAGCGACCAGACGACGAAGAGGGAGGAGACCTGCCACAGCGACAGCCCATGGTCGGCGAAGAGCAGCGCGTACACGGGGTAGAGCAGGACGAAGTCGTCCAGGAAGGAGTACGCGTAGAAGCAGGCCGCCAGCCGCCGCTCGGGACGGCCGGCACGCACGCATCAATGTCGACGGGTCATGCCGGCCACCCTACCCATCCGCCAGCACCTCGTCGATGACGAACTTCGAGCTGGCCACCATGACCGGGTTGGTGTGCCGGTAGTACGGCAACTGGATCAGCGAGATCGACAGCGCCCAGCCGCGCCCGCGCGCCCACGCCGCCTCCTCGTCGGCGCCGCCGCGCCCGTCCGCCACGGCGGCCCGGAACGCCTCGCGCGCGGGGCCGGTGAAGAGGTTCCAAGCGGCGATCAGGTCGACGGCGGGTTCGCCGAGGCCCATGCAGCCGAAGTCGATGACGCCGCCGAGGCGGCCGTCGCCGTTGAGCAGGATGTTCCCGGGGGACAGGTCGCCGTGCAGCCACACCGGCGGCCCGGTGTACGCGGGCGCGCGCAGGGCGGCCTCCCAGGCGGCGGTCACGGCGGGCACGTCCACGCCGTCGTCGGCGCGGAGCTGCGCGAGGGCGGCGCGGGTGCCGGCGTCGCGGTCGGCGAGGGTCTCGCTGCGGTACGAGGGCGGGCCGCCGGCCGGGTCGGTGGCGCGCATGGCGGTGACGAAGCCGGCGAGTTGGCCGGCGAGCGGTCCGGGGGCGGCGACGCCGGCGTCGGGCGGCAGGATCGTGCCGGGGAGCCAGCGGCAGACGGTCCAGGGCCAGGGGTAGCCCTCGCCCGGCTCCCCCATGGCGACCGGCTCGGGCACGGGCAGCGGCAGGCGGGGGGCGAGCCGGGGCAGATGGGCGTACTCCAGATCCACGTCCTTGGCGCCGGCGGCGGTCAGGGGCATCCGCACGGCCAGCTCGTCGCCCAGCCTGAAGACGGCGTTGACGGTGCCGCCGGAGGCG